>NZ_JBQDSX010000021.1:0-49636 GCF_052099035.1 Microbacterium sp.
TCGCCGAGGCGGGCGTAGATCTGCTCGAGAGACGAATGCAGGCGGTCCTGGCGACCGCGCAGATCAGCCTGACCGGGGTAGTTCGAGCCCTCGGCGAGCCAGATCTTCAGGTCACGGCTGCCCGTGGCATCCATCACGTCGATGCAGGCGAGGTGATGATCGATCGCCTTCTGGCGCACCGCGGCATCCTCGTGGGTGAGGGCGCCGAACTTGTAGTCGTCGTCCTGGAACGTGTTCGAGTTGATCGTGCCGAGGGCGACGCCGAGGTCTTCAGCGTGCTTGCGCAGGTCATCGTAGGAGTCGACGAGGTCCCACGGGATGTGCAGCGCGACGACCGGCGCGAGAGCGGTGTACTTGTTGACCTGCGCAGCATCCGCAATTTTCTCCCACGGGTCGCGCGGTGTGCCGGGCGTCCCGAACACCTTGAAACGGGTGCCGGAGTTGCCGAACGCCCACGAGGGGAGCTCGATGGACTGTTTCTCGAGCTCGGCGAGAACGGCCGGAGACAGGATGCTCATAGTTCACTGCTTTCGTGATCGGATGCGACGGCGGAGAGCTGGTCCGCCAGGTTGAAGACTTGGGTGAGAGGGGACGCGGCCTGATCTGGACGCCCTTCCAGGCCTACGAAGAACTTCGCCATCGAGGCTTCCCAGCGGCTGGCGACCCCTGATTGTGCGAGGTAGGCCTGGGCGGCTTCGTCATCATCGGTCTCGTAGTAGCCGATGAGCTGCCCGCCGTCGGCGAGGAAGAGCGAATAGTTGCGCCGGCCGGATGCTGCGATCTCGGCGAGCATCTCGGGCCAGACGGGGGAGTGTCGTGCGATGTACTCGTCCTGCATCTCAGGCCGGATCTGCAGCTGGAAGCAGTGGCGGGTCATGATCATCCTCCGGTGTGGCCTGGCCGGCACGCGTGTGCCGGCCAGGCGGGCGACTCAGAAGTCGAAGTCGCCGATGTTGTCCGCGTCGAACACGAACGGGTCGCCGAGCAGCACGACTCCGTCGGCGCCGACGGAGTACTCACCGAGCTCGCCGGCTTCGAACGTGTCTCCCTCGGCGCCGGTGATGTCACCGGCGATCAGTGCCTGCGCTGCGAAGGCGGAGAGGTAACCGAGGTCCTCGGGGTTCCACAGGGCGAACGCGGTGACGGTGCCGTCCTCGACGTACTCGCGCATCTGGTTCGGAGTGCCGAGACCGGTCAGCGCGACCGTGCCCTTGTAGTCCGAGGTCGAGAGGTAGCGCGCGGCTGCCGCGATGCCGACCGTGGTAGGCGAGACGATGCCCTTGAGGTCGGGGTGCGACTGCAGCAGCGCTGCCGTCTTATCGAATGAGATCTGGTCGTCGTCGTCGCCGTATACCGTCTCGACGATGGAGATGTCGGGGTACTCGGTGGCGATGTACTCGGTCATCAGGTCGATCCAGGCGTTCTGGTTCGTCGCGTTGGCCGCTGCCGACAGGATCGCGATCTCGCCCGATCCACCGATCTGCTCGGCGATGAGGTCCGCCTGCACCTTCGCGATGCCCTCGGAGTCGGCCTGGTTGATGAACAGGTCGCGGCAGTCCGTGTTGGTGTCGGAGTCGAAGGTGACGACCTTCACACCGGCATCCCGAGCCTCATTGAGCGCATCGCAGATCGCCTGCGGGTCGTTCGCCGAGACGACGAGGGCGCCGACGCCCTGCTGGGTCGCGGTGTTGATGTAGCTGACCTGTGCGTCAGGGGTCGCCTCGGAGGGGCCGACTTCCTGGAAGGTTCCGCCGAACTCCTCAACCGCTGCCTTGCCGCCCTTGCTGGAAGTGTCGAAGTAGGGGTTGCCGAGGTTCTTGGGGAGGAAGGTGATCGCGAGGTTGGCGTCTCCGCCGTCGGAACCGCCGTCGCTGCCGCCGCCGTCACTGGCGGCGCATCCGGTCAGAGCGACCGCGGCGGCCACCGCGAGGGCGGCGAACGCGGTCACACGCTTGCGTGCAAACGTCATTGTTCTTTCCTTTCGTGGGTGGATGCTGCGGGCGCAGCATCCTTCGGCGTTGTGGAGCTGTGTGCGCCGAGAGTCGAACGGCTCGGTCGGCGGCGCGCCTTCTGCAACCAGGTGAGGATGCTGGCGGCGACGACCGAGATGACCAGCAGGGTGCCGGTGATGATGTTGATCACGTCGGAGGTGACGTTGATCAGTCTCAGGGCGCTGGCGAGCGCGCCGATGAGGAACGCCGCGGCGATGACGCCGTAGATCTTGCCGCGGCCGCCGAAGACGGAGACCCCACCGAGGACGACGGCGGCGATCACCTGCAGCTCGAGGCCGGTCGCGTTGTCGCCGCGGGCACTTCCGAAGCGGAGCGTGTAGTAGATGCCGGCGAATGCGGCGACGGTTCCGGAGAGCACGAACAGGATGAACTTGGTCTGTTCGACGTGCACGCCGGAGAACCGTGCTGCCTCTTTGGAGAGGCCGATGGCGTAGATGCCGCGACCGAACGGGGTGAAGTGCAGCAGGATCGCGAACACGGCGACGAGCACGAGGAACGGCACGGTGATCAGCGGAATCGGTGTGCCGGCGATCTTCGCCTTGGCGATGTCGGTCCAGAACGGTGGGAATGAGGTCACCGCGGTGCTTCCCAGCATCCCGACTGCCAGCCCGCGGAACAGCGCGAGCGTTCCGATCGTGACCGCGAGTGAGGGCAGGCCGACCACCGTGACGAGGAAGCCGTTGAAGGCGCCGCCGATCACGCCGACGAGCAGTGCCGCGAGAGCGGCGAGCTCGAACGGCATCCCGCCCTGGACGAGCGCACCGGTGACGACGCTGGACAGGCCCACCATGCTGCCGACCGAGAGGTCGATCTCGCCGGTGATCATGACGAGCGTCATCGGCAGGGCGATCAGCAGGATGGGGGCGATGTCGAGGATGAGGTAGCTGAGAGTGATCGGCTGGCTGAACCCGCGGATGCTGGCCGACGACACGATCACGACCAGGAGAAGAAGCGCGACGATCGCCGCTTCCGGAGTGAACAGCAGCCGTCGCCAGAGCGGTTTGTCATAGTCGCGGATGACGCGCGTGGAGGCGGTCGATGCCAGAGCGGTGGTCATGATCGGTCCCTCGCTTCGATGAGCTGCCGTTTCTGTCGTACTGCGAGGACCCGGTCGAGCACGATCGCGCCGATGATGAGGGCGCCGACGACGGCGCGCTGCCAGAAGTCCGGGATGCCGAGGATCGGCAGGGCGCGGTTGATGGTCAGCAGGAGCATGGCGCCGATGGCGGCACCCCACACGGATCCGATGCCGCCGGTGATGGCGACACCACCGATGACGGCGGCTCCGACCGCGTCGAGCTCCCAACCGGATCCGGCCTGCGAGCTGATGGTTCCGTACCGGGCGGCGTAGAACACTCCGGCGAGACCGGCCAGAGCGCCGGAGAGGACGAATGCTGTCAGCACGCGACGCGTGACCTGCAGTCCGTACAGCTCGGCGGCGGCGGGATCCGAACCGATCGCGTAGTACTCCCGACCCGTGCGGGTGTTCTTCAGATACCAGGCTGCGGCGGCGAGCACGATGAGGGCGACGATCGCGAGCAGCGGGATGCCGAGGATCTGCGCGGTGCCGAGCCCGAGGAACCCGCGCGGCATGTCGGAGGCGTTCACGCGATCGCTTCCCGCCCACAGCACGTTGATGCCGCGGTAGGCGTAGAGCGTGCCGAGGGTGATCACCATGGCGGGGACCTTGGCGAAGGCGACGAGTGCGCCGTTGATCAGTCCGAGCAGTGCGCCGAAGACGACGGCGGCGATGACGACGAGGACGATCGGAATGCCGGGCACATCGACGAAGAGGCGGCCGGTGAGGTAGGCGGTCAAGCCCATCACGGAGCCGACCGAGAGATCGACGTTGCGGGTGATGAGCACGATGGCCTGACCGACGGCGACGAGCACGAGGATCGACGGCGTCAGCAGCAGGTCGCGCCATCCGTCGGCGCTGAAGAGGAACTTCGGGTTGCCGAGGGTGGCGGCCACGACGACGAGGACGAGGGCGAGCAGGATGCCGAACTCGCGTGCTCGACCGAGCACCGAGAGGTGCTTGGTCATCGAGGAGACGGGGATGCCGGTGGTCACGAGTGCGCCTCCGATGCGTGGGTTGCGGCGAACATGACGTTCTCGGACGTTGCGTCGGAGCGGGAGATCTCGGCGGTGATGCGCCCCTCGCGCATGACGAGGACGCGGTCGGCCATGCCGAGCACTTCGGGCAGCTCGGAGGAGATCATGAGGATGCCCATTCCCTGACCGGCGAGTTCGGACAGCAGCCGGTGCACCTCGGACTTGGTGCCGACATCGATTCCGCGCGTCGGCTCATCGATGATGAGCACCTGCGGCTGCGTGGCGAGCCACTTGGCGAGAACGACCTTCTGCTGATTTCCGCCGGAGAGCGTGGCAGCGACGGTGTCCAGGGCCTGGGTCTTGACCTCGAGGCGGCTGGCCCACTCTTTTGCAGCGCGGTTCTCGATGCCCGTCGTGATGAGACCGGCACGCGCGAGCTGCCGACGGATGGCGAGCGTGATGTTGCCGCCGACGCCCGATTCGATCACGAGGCCCTGCTTGCGGCGGTCTTCGGGGACGAGTGCGAGACCGGCTCGCATGGCCTCGGTGGGGTTGCCGCGGCGGATGCGGCGTCCGCGCATCGTCACCGTGCCGTCGCGATAGGGGTCGACACCGAAGACGGCGCGGACGACCTCGCTGCGGCCGGCGCCGACGAGTCCGGCAAGACTCACGATCTCGCCGGAGTGGACGGTGAAAGAGATGTCGTGGAAGACGCCGGGCTGATCGAGCCCGTCGACTTCGAGCAGAGGCTCGCCCACCGTGGTCTCCTGCTTGGGGAAGAGTTCGGTGACTTCGCGGCCGACCATCTGGCGAACGATTTCATCGACGTCGGTGTCGGCGATCGCGTTCGTGGCGATGTAGGCACCGTCGCGCATGACCGTGATCGTGTCGCACAGTGCGAACACCTCGTCGAAACGGTGCGAGATGAAGATGAGTGCGCGGCCCTCATCGCGCAGACTCCGGGCGATCGCGAAGAGCCGGTCGACCTCGACGCCGGAGAGAGCGGCGGTGGGCTCATCCATGATGAGCAGGCTGGCGTCGAGGGAGACGGCCTTGGCGATCTCGATGACCTGCTGGTCGGCGATCGACAGGCCCTCGGCGGGGCGGTCCGGGTCGATGGTCACGCCGAGCCGGGTGAACAGGCGCTCGACCTCGTGACGCATCGCCTTGCGGTCGATTCGGCCGAAGCGCCCCGTGGGCTGGCGTCCCATGAAGATGTTCTCGGTCACGGACAGATCGGGAAAGAGCGTCGGTTCCTGGTAGATGACCGCGATTCCGGATGCTTTCGACTGGGCGGTCGACGTGAAGTCGACGTCTTCACCGTGGAGGCGGAACGTTCCTCCGTCGCGCTGGTAGAGGCCTGCGACGATCTTGACGAGGGTCGACTTTCCGGCACCGTTCTCGCCGACGAGTGCGTGGATCGATCCGCCGTCGACCGCGATCGTGGCGGAGCGGAGGGCGATGACGGAACCGAACGCCTTCTGGACATCGACGAGTTCCAGCACCGGCTGCGGTGACACTGGGGGCATGTCGCTCTCTTCGTTGAGTATGAATGAATCGTTTCATCAAGGTATGCGTTCGAACTTAGACTGTGCTTTGATTACATGTCAAGGCGACGGATTCGTCCGTGACTGATTCGTTTCATTCGGCGGTCTGTGTTGGCGGGAGGTGGTTCGACGTGGTGAGTGTGCGAGACGTGGCGATCGACGCGCAGGTCTCCGTCGGCACGGTGTCGAACGTGCTCAATCGGCCGGAGAAGGTCGCCCCCGAGACGGTGGCGAAGGTGCATGAGACCATCGCTCGGCTTGGTTTTGTGCGCAACGATGCCGCACGGCAGCTCCGTGCCGGTCGGAGCAAGTCGATCGGGCTCGTCGTGCTCGACATCCGCAACCCGTTCTTCGCGGAAGTGGTTCGCGGAGCGGAAGAGAGGGCTGCCGAACTCGGATACTCCGTACTCGTGGCCAACAGCGACGAGAAGCAGGAGCGAGAGTCCACGCATCTGGCGCTGTTCGAGGAGCAGCGCGTCGCCGGGGTGCTGGTCACGCCGGTGGAGGAGGCGCTGCCGCGGCTCGTACGCATGCGCGATCACGGCATCCCCGCGGTGCTCGTGGACCGTGAGTCCCAAGATTCGCGGTTCGCATCCGTCGCCGTCGATGACATCATGGGCGGCCGCATCGCCGCACAGCATCTGCTCGAACAAGGGCGCCGCCGGATCGCCTTCGTCGGAGGGCCAGTCACGCTCAGGCAGGTTTCGGATCGATTGCGTGGTGCGCAGGATGCCGCGGCGGAGAGTGGTGTGGGCATCGAGTTCGTGGCGACCGACGCGCTCAGCGTCGACGAAGGGCGAAAGGCCGGCGAGCGGCTTTTGGCGCGGAGCGCGGCCGACCGCCCCGACGCTGTTTTCGCGGCGAACGATCTGCTCGCACTCGGGATGCTCCAGAGCCTGGTGATGACCGGGCACGCGCGCGTACCCGAAGACATCGCGCTCATCGGATATGACGACATCGACTACGCAGCGGCCGCGGTGATCCCGCTCAGCTCCGTGCGTCAGCCAGCGGGTCTGATCGGCTCGACCGGCGTCGACCTCCTTCTCGGTGCGGAACGGCCTGCGGACCAGCACGTGCTGTTCGAACCGGAGCTCGTGGCCAGGGCCTCAACGCTCGGTGTGTGAGCCGCGGTTCGACCCTGTCTTCGAGACCCGTTATGATTGCTGAGTGCGTCCGCACGTAAGGTTCGGATGCCTGGAGACGTCGCATAGTCAGGCCTAGTGCACCACCCTGCTAAGGTGGAGTCCTCGCAAGGGGACCAGGGGTTCGAATCCCCTCGTCTCCGCCGAAAATTTCCTGGTCAGAACACAGATTCCGCGGTTTGCCCAAGCGTGCGGTGACCGGACCCGTTCTTTACCTAGAGCTCCCATCGCTACGATTACGCAATGGGCATCGAGCAGAACTGGGCAGGCAACTTCCGCTACCGAGCGGTCGCTGTCGAGCATCCCGCATCGATCGACGAGATGCGCAGCCTCATCACGCGGGGCGGCCAGGTGCGCACCCTCGGCACTCGCCACAGCTTCAACGACATCGCGGACACGGACGGAACGCTGCTCGCGCTGGATCGCCTGCCGATCGAGATCGAGGTCACCGACACCGTAGATGCCGTGCGGGTATCCGGTGGGGCGCGCTACGGCGACATCGCTCCCGTGCTCGAGGAGCAGGGGCTTGCGCTCGCGAACCTCGCCTCCCTCCCGCACATCTCGATCGCCGGAGCGGTGGCGACGGGCACCCATGGTTCGGGCGATCGCACCGGATCGCTCTCCTCTGCGGTGAGGGCGCTCACGATCATGACAGCAAGCGGTGAGATTCGCCGGATTTCACGCGGGGAACCGGGCTTCGACGGCGCGGTCGTGAGCCTGGGTGCCCTCGGCGCGGTGCTCGACCTCACTCTCGACGTCGAGCCGACCTATCAGGTCGCGCAGTTCGTGTACGAGCATCCGAAGTGGGATGCGATCCTCGACGATTTGGATGCCGTGACCGGCGCCGGCACGAGCGTGAGCATCTTCTCCACCTGGCAGCGCACGGACGCCGCCGATCAGATCTGGGTGAAGCAGCGGCAGCCGGACGCGCGCTCCAGCGACCGCGCGGAGCTCGCGCACAGGCTCGAGGCTGAGCCGGCAGATGGGCCGCGGCATCCGATTCTCGGCGCAGACCCCGCTGCAGCTAGCGATCAGGGCGGACTTGCCGGGCCCTGGTTCCAGCGGCTGCCGCATTTCCGCCTGGAGTTCACTCCGTCGGCTGGTGCAGAGATCCAGACGGAGTACCTGGTGCCGCGCGCCGATGCGGTGGCAGCGATCGAGGCCGTGCGCTCGCTCGCTGACCGGATCGCCCCGCTGCTGTTCGTGAACGAGATACGCACGGTACGGGCCGACGACCTGTGGTTGAGTTCGTCCTACGGAACGGAGGCTGTCGCACTGCACTTCACCTGGCGAAGTGACGAGCCGGCGGTCCGCGCGCTGCTACCGGCCCTCGAGGCGGCGCTGCCGGCATCCGCCCGCCCGCACTGGGGCAAGGTCTACACGCTCGATGGCGCCGACGTGCGCGCTCGCTACCCCCGGTGGCACGACTTCGCAGCGCTGCGGAACGACTTCGACCCCGAACGCCGATTCGTCAACGCGTACCTGCAGCGGCTCGGGCTCTGACGCCTCGACACAGTCGCGGCGCTACTTCCCCCGCCCGAGCGCGAGATGTGCTCGGAAGGCGTCCGTAAGGGAGTGCAGGCGGGAGTGTGATCGGCGAACCTGCATTTCGCGCAAGATTGCAGAGCGTGCAATGATTGCCAGGTGCAACAACCCGAAGGCCTGAGGGCCCGAAAGCAGCGGCAGACGCGGGATGCGATTCACCGCGCCGCGGTCGACCTGGCGATCGAGCTCGGACCCGACGCGGCGACAGTCGCCGAGATCAGTGCCCGTGTCGACATCTCGCCGCGCACGTTCTTCAACTACTACCCGAGCAAAGAGGACGCGTTCGTCGGCGTGCACGAGGGGCTGCCCAGCGACGACGAACTCGCCGAGCTGAGGGAAGGAACCTCGGACGATCTCATCGGCGACATCCTCACCCTCATGATCGGCGTCTTCACACCGAGTGACGAGACGCTCATCACTCAGCGCAAAGAGCTGATGCACAAGCATCCGCACCTCATGCAGCGCCAGTGGGCGCGCATGATCGGCGTCGAGCAGCGCATCGGCGAGGTCGTCGCGGAGCGGATGCGCGCTGCCGGCACCTTCGGAGACGTTCCCGACATCGACGACGCCGCCCGTGCCCTGGTCGTCACCTGTAATGCGGTTCTTCGCCTGAGCATCCGCAAGATCGTCGCCGACCACACATCGACCGCCAGCATCCGCCCGCAGGCCGACGAGAGTCTGCGCATGCTTCGAGAGGTGCTGAACACGCTGCCATGACCGCAACCACACGCCCCCGCTCCCACGAATCGCGCCGAGGCATCGTCCTGCTCTTCATCGGCCTCGTGCTCGCGATGCTGCTCGCCTCGCTGAGTCAGACGGTGCTGAGCGCTGCGATGCCCACGATGGTGGGAGAGCTCGGCGGTGTCGACCAGATGCTGTGGGTGATGACCGCCTACATCCTCGCCTCGACGATCATGATGCCGATCTACGGCAAGATGAGCGACCTCATCGGCCGCAAGGGACCGATGATCTTCGCCATCCTGATCTTCATGACGGGTTCCGTCATCGGTGCGCTCGCGCCCAATATGACCATGCTCATCGCCGCACGCGTCGTGCAGGGACTCGGCGGCGGCGGGCTCATCATCCTGTCGCAGACCATCGTCGCCGACGTCATTCCTGCGCGCGAGCGCGGCAAGTACATGGGCATCATCGGCGCGGTCTTCGCCGTGTCGTCGGTGGCGGGCCCTCTCCTCGGCGGCTGGCTCACCGAGGGCGTCGGCTGGCGCTGGACGTTCTGGCTCAATATTCCGCTCGGCATCCTCGCGCTCGCAGCGGCGATCTTCCTACTGCGCCTGCCGCGCGGTACGACCTCGAGACCGAAGGTCGATGTGTGGGGCATGATGACGCTCGCCGCGGCAACAGCGAGCCTCATCCTCGTCGCCTCCTGGGGTGGCAACGACTACGAATGGACGTCCCCGGTCATCCTGGGGCTCATCGCGTCGACCGTGCTGTTCACCGCCCTCTTCATCGTTGCCGAGCGGCGTGCGACGGAACCGATCATCCCCCTGGAGCTGTTCCGGCACCGCAACTTCATCCTCACCACCTCGGCGGGGCTGCTCATCGGCGTCGCGATGTTCGGAGCGATCGGTTATCTGCCGACGTACCTGCAGATGTCGTTCGGCGAGGATGCGACGACGGCCGGCATTCTCATGGTCCCGATGATGGGCATGATGCTGGTCACCTCGCTCGCCAGCGGATGGCTGGTGAGCAAGTACGGCCGCTACAAATGGATGCCGATCGCCGGCGCGGCGCTGGTCGCACTCGGGCTCGTGCAACTGGGCATGATGACGCCCGAGACGCCCCTCTGGCGCTTCTGCATCGATGTGGGCCTGCTGGGCATGGGCCTCGGAACCAACATGCAGATCCTCGTGCTGATCGTGCAGAACACCTTTCCGAATCGAGTGGTCGGCACAGCGACCGCGTCGAACAACTTCTTCCGGCAGATCGGTGCATCGCTCGGCAGTGCGGTGATCGGGAGCCTTTTCGCCGTGCGGCTGGTGAACATCATCGGAGAGCGGATGCCGTCGGATGACGCCAGCGCACAGATCGGAGACGTCGCCTCGCTCACCCCGCACAGCGTGCTCGATCTCCCCGGCCCCGTGCGCGACATCGTGGTGCACGGCTACAGCGACGCGCTCACCCCACTCCTGCTTGGCATGGCACCGCTCGCCGTCATCGCCCTCATCCTGCTCTGCTTCATCAAGGAAGTGCCGCTCAGGACGACCGTCGACCGCGACGAGTAAAGCCGGGCAACCTACTCCCGCGCCTTCAACCGCACCATGGGTAGCGGCGGTGCAGGCAGTGGATCGCGCTGACCGGCGGGGAAGTCCCCGAACAGTTTCGGCTTGCCCGCATCGGCCGGATCCACCGGCTCGAATCCCAGCTCTGACTGGTAGCGGCGGCGGAACTCCACGACTTCCTCGTGCGAGCGACCGATGAAGTTCCACCACATCACGATGCGCTCGCCGAGGGGTACGCCACCCAGCAGAATCACGCGCGCGCCTTCTGGGCCCGCCGTGATCTGGAGCGTGTCGGATCCGGTCGGCACGTAGGCGAGCGCGCGATGCGCGAGGGGCGTGCCATTCACCGAGACCGTGCCGGTTTCCGCCAGGACACCGTGCTCGAAATCCGTGCGCACGGTGAGCGTGATGGATGCTCCGGGCTCGAGCACGAGCTCCGCGCCGAGCAGGTCGGGCGTCCGAGTGTCGACGGGAGCGGAACTGCCCAGCAGCTCGCCGACGAAGACGCGTGCCGACAGGCCGGGGCGCGTCACAGCATCCGGCACGTAGTGGATGAACGCGTTGTCGCCGAACCGCGTCGATTCGGGCATCGCGTACCAGAGCTGCACGCCGTGGAGGGTGCGGGTCTCGGGCGTGCTGATCTCGGAGTGCGTGATGCCGCGTCCCGCGATCATCAGGTTCAGCTCACCCGGCCGCACCTCGGCGGCATTGCCGCCGGAATCGAGGTGGTCGATGCTTCCGGTGAACAGCCACGAGACCGTCGCGAGCCCGGTGTGCGGATGCCGCGGAACCTCCATCCCGCCGGTGTCCGCGACATCATCCGGACCATAGTGATCGAGGAAGCACCACGCGCCGACGAACGAGCGCCCCTTCGACGGGAGCGTGCGGTACACGGTCATCGCCCGCGGACCACCGAGCGGAACCTCCCGCGGGTCGAGCACCTCGACACCGATGCACGGCTCGCCGGACGCGAGCACTTCCTCTTCAGGCCTCTTCTCGAGATTCGTCATCGGTGCGCTCCGTTCTCCGCGTCGAGCGGTGTGGCGAAAACTGCCCCCGGATTCAGTATCCCCTGCGGATCCAGCGCGTGCTTGATCCGCTCATTGAGCTCGAGCACGTCCTCGCCCAGGTAGTCGCCGAGCCAGGGCTGCTTCAGCCGGCCGACGCCGTGCTCACCCGTGATCGTGCCGCCCAGTGAGATGGCGAGATCCATGATCTCGCCATAGGCGACGTGCGCGCGCTCGCGCTGTGCGTCGTCGGCCGGATCGAACACGAGCAGTGGATGCGTGTTGCCATCACCCGCATGAGCAAGAACAGCGATGGTCAGCTCACGCCGAGCAGCGATCTCCTCGATCCCGAGGACGAGGTCGCCGAGACGGGGGATCGGCACACCGACGTCTTCGAGCAGAATCGTGCCCATCCGCTCGACCGCGGGAATCGCCATGCGCCGCGCCTGCACGAATGCTTCGCCCTCATCCGGATCCGCTGTCGCGAAGCACTCCGTGGCACCTCGGGTGAGGCAGATCTCCTCGATGATCGCGATCTCCTCGGCCGCGGCATCCGCATGGTTGTCCGACTGGATGACGAGCATCGCCGCAGCATCCACGTCCAGTCCCATCCGCGTCGCGGCCTCCACGGCTTGGATCGTCGGCCGATCCATGAACTCCAGCATCGACGGGCGCGTCGCCCTCGTGATGTCGAGAACCGCCCGGGTCGCACCATCGAGCGTCGGGAAGATCGCGACCAGCGTCGTCGGGGGAAGCTGCGCAGGAACGAGCCGGAGGATGACCTCCGTGATCACACCGAGCGTCCCCTCGCTGCCCACGAACAGCTTCGTCAGCGAGAGCCCGGCGACATCCTTCACGCGCGGCCCGCCCAGGCGCACCGCGCGCCCATCAGCGAGCACGACCGTCATACCGAGAACGTAATCCGTCGTCACGCCGTACTTCACACAGCACAGCCCGCCCGCGTTCGTCGCGACGTTCCCGCCGATCGAGCAGAATTCGAACGAGGACGGGTCGGGCGGATACCAGAGCCCCTGAGCGGATGCCGCGGCCTTCACCTCGGCGTTGAACGCTCCCGGCTGCACTACCGCCATCCGCGTGTCCGCGTCGATGCGGATCTCACGCATCCGATCCAGTGACAGCACGATCGCACCGTCCACCGCCGAGCTGCCACCGGAGAGCCCTGAGCCTGCGCCCCGCGGAATCACCGCTGTTCCCGTTTCTGCTGCCAGCCGCACAACGGCTTGCACATCCTCGGTCGAGGTCGCCCGCACGACGGCGAGCGGGACTCCCGCGAGGGGGTCGTTCGCGCGGTCCCACCGGTACGCATCCATCGATGCCGGATCGGTGATGATCGCTCCATCGGGCAGTGCTTCGATCAGCCGGTCAGTCAGGGACGTCGTCGTCTCGGGCATCCCCTCACAGTACGCGTTTCGTCTCGCTTCGCTCGCTCAACGACCCGCGGGGAGAGGCGCTATGGCCCCACGGTCCGTGGGGAGAGGCGCTACGGTCGCACGATCTCCGCGTGCGGGATCAGGTACTGGCGCAGCAGCCACGCCCCGAAGTGTCGCACATTGACGCAGGAGTCCGCTGTTGAGCAGTGGATCACCGGGTCGTGCGCGGCGTAGGCGGCGAACGCATCGAGCTTGCGCTGCAGCACGTCGCCATCGAGGTTCTGTTCCCGCCCCTCGCTGGGGTACCCCTGCGCGTAGATCACGCGGGCCGGGTCGACCTGGCCGGAGTC
This sequence comes from Microbacterium sp., assembly GCF_052099035.1. GTDB lineage: Bacteria > Actinomycetota > Actinomycetes > Actinomycetales > Microbacteriaceae > Microbacterium. The sequence continues at coordinate 13,290 of NZ_JBQDSX010000021.1, forward strand.
CGCTGTGCCCATGACGATGTCGCCGGTGACCTGATGATCGGGGTGATCGCCGCTGGTCCCCTCGGCGCTGCCCGGCAGATGGGCCATCACCGTCTCGGGCTGATAGGCGTTGTACAGCTCCACCACCGTGGAGCTGATGCTGTCCAGCGACACAGGCGTTCCGGCATCGATCATGTGCAGCTCGCTGAGGGTGCCATTGAGGAGCTGCGGGAGACTCTCCCATCCGGTGGCGGGGAAGCCGCCGGCATTCAGTCCTCCGTCGGGAAGCCTCAGGAAGAAGAGGGTGACGCGCCCGTCACCGATCGGGCGGCTGGTCGCCAGCGTGAGCCCATTGGCAAGGGTGACCGTGCGCTGCTCCCACTCCAACGGAGCACCGAGCAGGATGTCGTAGGCATCGCGCAGGCCGTCCTCGCGGCCGTATCCGTAGTCCAGCCCCATACCGGCATCCGACCCGGTCAGGTACAGGTTCCGGACGCACTGGCCGGCATCGAGGGCCTGCGGAATCGTGGGGCTGCCGAAGATCAGATCATCGTCGTAGTGCGCCCAGATAGTGAACAGCGTTCCCGCGGGGCAGGGCGCATCGACGTACTGCATCGGCGACACGAACGAGGGGGCGCCGTCGCCCACGGCGATCACCGAGGCGATGTCACCGCACTGCTGCGTGGAGGCGAAGAAGTCGACGGCATCCGCCTGGGGCTGCACGAGTGCGCGGACGACATCCTCGGTCACAGCTCCCGGGCACTCGACCGTGACGATCTGCGCGATCCGTTCGTCGCCGAGGTCGTTGGGCGGCGGCGGCGGCGGGATCGTGGCGGTGGCGTGCACCCGTGGGCCGCTGGGGTCGTCCGCCGCGGACGGTGAGCTGCACCCACTGAGCACAAGCGTGCCGATCAGAAGTGCGATGCCGATCGCTGATGTGTGTCGCCGCATACGCGCGTCGTCCCCCCCGAAGTTCCCCCACAGTCTATTGCCAGGTTCCGGTAAAGTCGCCGCATGACCACCGCACCATCGCGGGCCCCGAAGCGCGAGGCATTCGGCTCCCGTAACGTCTTCATTCTCTCCGCCATCGGTTCCGCCGTCGGCCTCGGCAATATCTGGCGGTTCCCGTACGTCGCGTACGAAGGCGGGGGCGGCGCGTTCCTCATCCCGTACCTGTGTGCACTTCTGACCGCCGGTATTCCGCTGCTGTTCTTCGATTACGCGATCGGACACCGCTTCCGCGGCTCCGCGCCGCTCGCGTTCCGCCGTCTGCATCGCGCAGCCGAGCCCCTCGGCTGGTGGCAGGTGCTCATCTGCGTGGTGATCTCCGTCTACTACGCCGTGATCATCGCGTGGGCAGCGATGTACACGTGGTTCTCGGCGCAGCTGTCGTGGGGTGCCGGCAACGAAAACGACTTCTTCTTCGGCGAGTTCTTGAACATGGGCGACGTGTCCACCGGTGTCTCGATGGAGTTCGTCCCGCAGGTCGGCGTTCCGCTGCTGATCGTGTGGCTGGTCACCATCGTGATCATGGGGCTCGGCGTCAAGCGCGGCATCGGCCGCGCCAACACGGTGCTGCTGCCGCTGCTGACTGTCATGTTCATCGTGCTCGTCGTCCAGTCGCTGTTCCTCCCCGGTGCGATGGATGGGCTGAACGCCTTCTTCACCCCGAACTGGGCGGCCCTCGGCGACCCTGCGGTCTGGGCGAGTGCCTACGGCCACATCTTCTTCTCGCTGTCGGTGGCCTTCGGCATCATGGTCACGTACTCGTCGTACCTCAAGCGCAAGACCGACCTCACCGGCTCCGGCCTCGTGGTCGGATTCGCGAACTCGGGTTTTGAGATCCTTGCCGGCATCGGCGTCTTCGCAGCGCTCGGTTTCATGGCGCAGGCTCAGTCCGCCCAGGTGTCAGATGTCGCATCCGCCGGGATCGGCCTCGCGTTCGTCGCCTTTCCGACGATCGTCTCGCAGGCCGCTGGCGGCCCCATCATCGGTGTGCTCTTCTTCGGCGCTCTGACCTTTGCGGGGCTGACGTCGATGATCTCGATCCTCGAAGTCATCGTCGCCGCCATCCAGGACAAGCTCGGGTGGGGACGCGTGCGCGCAACTCTCACCGTCACCATCCCTCTCGCGGTGATCTCGATGGCGTTCTTCTCGACGACGACCGCGCTCGCCGTGCTCGACACGACAGATGCCTTCGTCAACGCCTTCGGCATCATGGCAGTCGCCCTCGTGGCGGTCATCGTCGTGGCCTGGCTGCTGCACAAGCTGCCCGTCCTGCAGGAGCATCTGAACCGTCGATCGAGTTTCCGCGTCGGTCTGATCTGGAAGATCCTGGTGGGCCTGCTCGCCCCGATCGTGCTGGGGTACCTGTTCATCAGCGAGTTGATCACGAAGATCCAGAACCCGTACGAGGGCTACCCCGAGTGGTTCCTGTCGATCTTCGGATGGGGCATGGTCATCGCGCTCGTCGTCCTCGCCATCCTGCTCTCGCTCATCCCGTGGAACAAGCGTTCGCACGCGAAGGATGACCCGGAGTACGACGACTTCCTCGAAGAGGAGCATTACGAGCCGGATGCCGAGACAGGCACGATCCGGACGATGAAGGGAGCAGGCGAATGACTCCGATGGCGATCACCTTCATGATCATCGCCATGGTCACGGTCTGGGGCGGTCTGATCGCCGCGATCGTGAACCTTGCGCGGCATCCTGAGGAAGCGGAGACGGAGCCGGCGCCTCCCGTCGAACTGTGAACCCACCACAGTAGGCGGGGCTGTGTCGTCCCCCTTGACAGCACTGGATAACGTGCGTATCGAGGGGGGCATGGCAACGAACGAGAAGATGCTGGAACAGATCGATCGCTGGTGGCGTGCGGCGAACTATTTGAGTGTCGGACAGATCTATCTGCAGGACGACGCGATGCTGGCCCGCCCACTGCGCACGGAGGACATCAAGCCGCGCTTGCTGGGCCACTTCGGGACTGTTCCGGGCCTCAACTTCATCTACGCGCATCTGAACCGCATCATCGTCGAACGCGATGAGCCGGTGCTCTTCGTCGCCGGACCCGGGCACGGCGGGCCGGCGATGAACGCCAACGCCTGGCTCGAGGGCACCTATTCGGAGCTGTACTCCGACGTCACCCGGGATGCCACCGGTATGCGAGAGCTCTTCCAGCAGTTCTCCTACCCCGGCGGCGTGCCGAGCCACACCGCACCGGAGACGCCCGGGTCCATCCAGGAGGGTGGAGAACTCGGTTACTCTCTCGCCCACGCCTTTGGTGCTGTTCTCGATGATCCCGACCTCACCGTCGTATGCGTCGTCGGAGACGGTGAAGCAGAGACGGGTCCGCTGGCGACGGCCTGGCACGGAAACAAGTTCCTCGATCCTCGCCGCGACGGCATGGTGCTGCCGATCCTGCACCTCAACGGCTGGAAGATCGCGAATCCCACGATCCTCGCGCGCATCCCCGAGGAAGAGCTGGCCGCGCTCATGACCGGGTACGGCTATGACCCGATCTTCGTCACGATCGCAGCGTCAGAGCCAGAGGCCGCAGCGCACGCACGATTCGCCGAGGCGCTGGATCGCGCGTTCGAGGGCATCGACGCGGTGCGCGCCGCCGCCGCCGAGGGTGAACGCCGCGCATGGCCGATGATCGTGCTCCGCTCACCCAAGGGATGGACCGGTCCCGAAGAGGTCGATGGCAAGCCAGTCGAGGGCACATGGCGATCGCACCAGGTGCCTCTCGGCGAGGTGCGCGACGATCAGGACCACCGGCGGATGCTGGAGGAATGGCTGCGCTCGTACCGGCCGGCCGAGCTGTTCGACGACGCAGGGGTGCCGCAGGAAGCGACGGCCGGATGGGGGCCGCGGGGCACCCGACGCATGAGCGCTGTCCCGCAGGCGAATGGCGGGGCCGCCCGCCGAGCACTGGATCTGCCAGGACTCGACGGCCATGCCGTTTCGATCGACGCCCCTGGCGGTGTCGATGCGGGTGCGACCGAAGTTCTCGGCGGCTGGTTCGCCGATGTCATCGGCCGCAATCCGGAGACCTTCCGTATCTTCAGTCCGGATGAACTCGAGTCCAACCGTCTCGCTGTGGTCTTCGAGACGACCGACAAGCAATGGAACGCCCTCGGTGAACCCGTCGATGAGCATCTCGCGCCGCACGGACGAGTGATGGAGGTGCTCAGCGAGCACCAGTGCCAGGGCTGGCTGGAGGGGTACACGCTCACCGGGCGGCACGGAGTGTTCACCTCGTACGAGGCGTTCATCCACATTGTCGACTCGATGTTCAACCAGCACGCGAAATGGCTCGAGGCATCCGCCGGGGTGCCGTGGCGCGAACCGCTGCCCGCATTCACATATCTGCTCTCGAGCCATGTGTGGCAGCAGGACCACAACGGCTTCACGCATCAGGACCCTGGGTTCATCGACCTTGTGCTGAACAAGAGCGTCGACATCGTGCGCGTGTATCTGCCGTTCGACGCGAACACGCTGCTGGTCACCATGGCGCAGTGCCTCGAGGCCACCGACCGCATCAACGTGGTGGTCGCCGGCAAGAAACCCGCACCGCAGTGGCTGAACCTCGACGAGGCCCGCGCGCACGTCCGACGGGGAATCGGAGAGCTGCCGTGGGCCGGAAACGCGCGAGCGGATGAGACCCCGGACATCGTGCTCGCCGCCGCCGGCGATGTCCCGACGCAGGAGGTCATCGCCGCCGCGGAACTGCTGCGTGACAGCATCCCGGATCTGAAGGTCCGCGTCGTGAATGTCGTCAACCTCGCCACCCTGCAGACACCGGAACAGCACCCAGAGGGTCTCGATGATGATGCCTTCGACGCGCTCTTCACGACCGACCGCCCCGTCGTTTTCGCGTTCCACGGCTATCCCTCGCTGATCCACCGGCTCACGTACAAGCGGAACGGACATCAGAACCTGCACGTGCACGGATACAAGGAGCGCGGCACCACCACGACCCCGTTCGACATGCTCATGCTCAACGACATCGACCGATATCAGCTCGCGATCGACGCGATCGATCGCGTGCCTGGCCTCGCCGAGGAGCATGCGGATGTTCGCGCGCAGCTGGTGACGGCACGTGAGCGGGCGCGTCAGTACACCCGCGAGCACGGCGTCGACATTCCCGCGATCGCGGATTGGACTTTCGCCGCGCATCGCTTCGGTGTCAAGGGCCTCGATGATGTGGACGAACCGGCTTAGCGTTACGGCAATTCAGAAGCACAGAAACGATGGCCGGGAGGTACGGAATTGTCGCATTTGGATGTTGTCACCAAGGACAAGCAGGGCCAGTGGGTGAACGAGGTCGAGGGCGCGAACGAACTCTCGCAGAGCTTCAGCAGCCGGGATGAGGCTGTCGCGGCTGGCCGCGACTTCGCTGAGCAGCACGGGTCTGAGCACTCCGTCGAGAACGCGGTTCCCACCGGTGTGATCACCGATGGCGGCGCGCCGGACGATGACGTGGCCTCGGTCGGTGACCGGTCGCCGAGGTCGGATGGGCTCCCGGATACGACCGACGAGAACGGGATGCCACTGGACAATCCCTCCGGTGGATGACGATGAGTACTGATCACGAAGTGCGCCATGCGATCGTCACGGGCTCTGACTCGGGCATCGGCCGCGCCGCTGCGGTCGCCCTCGCCGCCGCAGGTCTCGACGTCGGCGTCACCTGGCATACCGATCGGGAAGGGGCAGAGGAGACCGCCGCCGAGGTGCGCAGCCACGGCGCGAGGGCGGTCGTCGCTCAGCTCGACGTGACGGACATGCCCGCCTGCGGTGACGTCGTGGATGGCATGATCGACGACCTCGGCGGGCTTGACGTCTTCGTGAACAATTCGGGTATCGGCACGAAGACGCCGTTCCTCGAGATGTCGCTCGAAGAATGGAATCGTGTCTTCGACACCGACCTCACCGGAGCCTTCCTCTGCCTGCAGCGCGCCGCGCGCTCGATGGTCGCCGCGGGACGAGGAGGACGGCTGATCGCGGTGACGAGCGTACACGCGCATCAGCCCATGGTCGGATCGAGTGCTTACGACGCCGCAAAGCATGGGCTCAGCGGGCTGATGAAGAACCTGGCTCTCGAGCTCGGGGAGTACGGCATCAGTGCGGTCAGCGTCGCACCGGGGGCGATCGCGACGGCCGCGTCCGGTCAGGCCGACATCGACCCGAGGCAGGTGGATCAGCCAGGTATCCCTCTGGGTCGACCAGGAGATGCCCGCGAGGTCGGGGCGCTCATCGCTTTTCTGGCGTCGCCGGAGGCGGCGTACATCTCCGGCACCTCGCTGGTGATCGACGGTGGGATGCTCCAGATGGGACCGCAGGCAGGTGCAGACATCACGGGGCATGAGTGGCGAACGGTTTGAGCCGCTGAAGAACGCGGTCGGGCCGGCACGCCTGTTGCTGGCGGCGAAAGCCGCCCTTGCGGTCGGGATCGCCTGGGCCGTTGCGCCGCACATGCCCGGCGTGACGGATGAATATCCGTACTACGCGCCGCTCGGCGCGCTGCTGAGCATGTACCCGACTCTGATGGAGTCGGCGAAGTCAGCTCTGCAGACGCTGTTGGGCTTGGTGGCGGGCATCGCGCTTGCGCTCGTGGTGGTCGTGACGGTCGGACCGAACTGGTGGAGCATTCCCATCGTCGCAGGGGTCGGAGTGCTGCTGTCGGGCACGGGCTGGTTCGGTGTGGGACGCGAATATGTACCGATCGCGGCGTTGTTCGTGCTGATCATCGGCGGTCAGAATTCGGATGACTACTCGTTGGGGTATGTCAGTCAGATGGCGGTCGGCGTCGCTGTGGGGCTGGCCGTGAACCTGCTCATCGCTCCAGCGACTCTTACTGCCGTCGCATCGGTTCGCGTGGCTGCCTTCCGTGGTCATCTCGCGCGGCACTTGCACGAGATCGGCGACGCGGTGTCGGACTCGTGGCCACCTGAGCGTGATGGATGGGTTCGGGATGCTGCGACCCTGGCAGATACGTCACGCGAGGTGCGGCAGACCCTGGACAACGCCGACACGAGTCGCAAGGGCAATCTCAGGGCGATGCGCGGACGGCATGGGACCTCCGATGTGCATGATCGGCTGGAGGCGCTCGACCTGATCGCCGTGCGCATCCGCGACATCTCGGAGGCCCTCGCCGATGCCATCTGGGAACGCCCCGGCGGTCTGGGATTGAACGAGACATTGGCCGAACCGCTGAGCGAGGCGTGTCATCGCGTCGCGGATTGCATCGAGCAGGACGAAGTCGACAGTGCACAGGCGCACCGGGCGCGCGAAAGCGCAGCACGGGCCGTTCGCGTTCTGCTCGAAGCGGTGAACGAGGTTATCGTCAGTTCACGGCAGTCGATCGGGCCCGGAGTCCTCATCTGCATGCACCTGCGACGAATACTGCTGCTGCTGCAGGCGCGAGAATGACCGAGACCGCGCTGTCAGCGAGACGGCATGCGCCATGCGCTACGGTCAGCGTATGGGGTCAATTCAGTACGGCGGGTGCGAGGACCCGATCCACATCGAAGACCGCGCTCTGGCGCATCTCAAGGTCGTCATCGCCACGAAGCTGCGGCGACAGGAGTCTTTCACTCTGTCGTGGAAGCACGCGGACGGGGATGCCGCCGGCCGCTCCACGATATGGGTGCACCCGTCGATTCCGTTGCGCTTCGTCTTCGATGATCCAGATGCCACTGTACTGAACGCACGCTGGATCGAAGAGCTCATGCACTCGGTGAATTCGACCGGCGGCATCACTCTGGTCGACGAGGTGCTCGAAACACAGGGCTGAGCGCCGAAACCCGCCGCAGTGTCAAGGGGCATGGCATTGCGGCGAGGACCCGCGAGGGTGTGAAGATGGCCACCCGATCATGGACCTTCGCCGTCAGGCGAATCTTTCGAGCTTTCGCCGCAGACGGCTGTGCCGACGTCGGCGCAAGCCTCGCCTTTTACGCGATTCTCGCGCTGCTGCCTGCTTCGATGGTCGGATTCTCGATCCTCAGCGTGCTCGGGCGGGACGAGGAGACCGCACAGATATCCCTCGATATCGTGCGTGCTGTCGCGCCGGAGGAGGCGGCCGAGGGGGTCGAGGGCTTCCTCAAGGAACTCGCCGACCTGCGGATGTCGGGCCTGTTGCTCGGGAGCGGGGTGCTGCTGTCGATCTGGGCGGTGGCGCGCTACGTCGGCGTCTTCGCGCGCGGAATGAACCGGATATATCGCGTGGAGGAGGGGCGCCGAATCTGGGCACTCAAGCTCAGCCAGCTGGCCATCGCCGTGGTCATCATCGTCTGCGGTGTGATCGCCGCGCTGCTCATCGCCGGATCGGACCGCGTCGCCCAGGCAGTGGGAGACGCGTTCGGGCTCGGCGAGGTCGTGCTGTTCATCTGGCGTATCGCGCGGTGGCCGCTGCTCGTGCTGCTCGTCGTGTTCGTCGTGGCGCTGCTGTACTACTTCGCGCCGAACATCCGGCCTTCGCGATTTCGGTGGATGAGCCTGGGCGCTGCCGTGGCCATTCTGGTGCTGACGATCGCGTCGATCGGGTTCGGCTTCTACATCACGGGCTTCTCGGACTACGACCGCGTCTACGGGCCATTGGCAGGCGTCATCGTGTTCGCCCTGTGGATGTGGATCGCGAACATGTCCCTCCTGGTCGGGGTGGAATTCGACAGAGAGCTGGAGCGCGTCCGCGAGCTCCGCGCTGGAGTGCCCGCTGAGACGCAGGTGCAGCTGCCGCTGCGTGATGCCACTCGGATCGCCAAGACGGTGCGCAAGGACAGAGCGGATGCCGCCGTGGCCCGCCGTATCCGTCGGCAGGCGCAGGCTGAGTCAGACGAAGACGGATCCGGCGCATGAGTACGGCCTGCTGTCAAGGGTCGTGAGTGTCACTTGCGCACGTTCTAGGTTTGGGCGATGACGAACGAGACAGAGGCGCCCTCACGGCTGCGCCGTGCGATCACTGGCCCGATGCTCTTCGCCTTCATCCTCGGTGACGTCCTCGGTGCCGGGATCTACGCACTCATGGGCGTGCTGTCGGCGGAGGTGGGCGGGATGCTGTGGGCACCGCTGCTGCTGGCACTTCTGCTCGCGTTGCTGACGGCGGGCTCCTATGCCGAGCTGGTCACGAAGTATCCACGCGCCGGCGGCGCGGCGGTGTTCGCCGAGCGGGCGTTCCGGAGCCGTATCGTGTCATTCCTGATCGGGTTCAGCATGCTCGCCGCTGGCGTCGTCAGTGCAGCCGGACTCGCCATCGCATTCGCCGGTGACTACCTTCAGACTTTTCTGCCGGTCCCGCCGATTCCCGCTGCCATGGTGTTCCTCCTGATCGTCGGCGCGCTCAACGCGCGCGGCATCCGCGAATCGATGGGTGCGAATCTTGTGATGACGGCGATCGAGCTGAGCGGACTCGTGATCGTCATAGCCGTGGTGAGCGTCTTCTTCGTCGGCGGTGGTGGAGATGCGTCACGAGTCATAGAGACACCGGCGAACACCGGCGTCGGCGTCGCCGTGCTCGGAGGCGCGATCATCGCCTACTACTCTTTCGTGGGCTTCGAAACCTCAGCGAACGTGATCGAGGAGGTCAAGGAGCCATCCAAGACCTACCCGAAAGCGCTGTTCGCCGCTCTTATCACCGCGGGTGTCGTCTACCTCCTGGTAGGTCTCGCCAGCGCGGTGGCGCTTCCTGCCGATGAGCTTCAGGAGTCCTCCGGGCCGCTTCTCGCCGTCGTGGAGGCGACCGGCATCGGTGTGCCGTCCTGGCTGTTCAGCCTGATCGCCCTGATCGCCGTGGCCAACGGCGCGCTTCTCACCATGATCATGGCGAGCCGACTCGCCTACGGAATGGCAGAGCAGAGGCTCCTGCCAGGTGGGCTCTCGCGAGTGCTCCCTCGTCGGAAGACGCCGTGGGTCGCGATCGTGGCCACGACGATCGTGGCGATGCTGCTGACGCTGGTCGGAGATCTCGCGACGTTGGCAGAAACCGTCGTGCTCCTGCTGCTGTTCGTCTTCCTCAGCGCCAACGTCTCCGTCCTGGTCCTGCGGCGGGATCGTGTCGAACACGAGCACTTCCGCGTCTGGACCTTCGTTCCTGTGCTCGGCATCGCGTCGTGCATCTTGCTTCTGACCCAGCAGCGCGGCATCGTGTGGCTCTTCGGCGGGGCCCTGCTCGTCGTCGGTCTGGGGCTCTTCGCGCTCGCCCAGTGGGCACGTCGTCGAGAAGCGACGTCCCACGAGCGGTGAGCGTGAAACGCGCCTTACCTCCGGAATATCAATCGAAAGGATCCCATCATGTCGAACCCCAATATCGACGAACGACTCAGCGCGCTCATCATCACCTGCACCCTCAAGCCGTCGCCCGCCGCGTCGAGTTCTGAAGTGATCGGAGGTCAGCTCGCGGATTTCCTCACCGCACACGATGTCGCGTGCGAGAGCGTTCGCGCGGTCGACCACGTCATCCTCCCCGGCGTGCAGAAGGATATGGGAGAGGGGGATGAATGGCCGTCTCTGCGCGAGAAGGTTCTCGGCGCAGACATCCTGGTGTTCGTGACGCCGACGTGGCTCGGACAGCACTCGAGCGTTGCTCAACGGGTGCTCGAGCGTCTCGACGCCGAACTGAGTGAGACCGACGTCGCAGGACGCCCGATCCTGTTCGACAAGGTGGCTGTCGCGGCTGTCGTGGGAAACGAAGACGGTGCGCACCACATCACAGCCGTATTGTTCCAAGCACTCAACGACGTGGGCTTCACCGTGCCGGCGCAAGGAAGCGTCTACTGGAACGGCGAGGCGATGCACACCACCGACTACAAGGATCTCGAGGAGACACCTGAGAAGGTCAGCGCCTCGATCACGACGTCGGTCACCAACGCGATCCATCTCGCCGGGCTGCTGCGGCAGTCGAGCTATCCGGCAACTTCGTAGATCATGCTCCTGCGTCCGCCTCCTCAGGCAGACGGGCGCAGGGGATCACCACGACATCCTGCACCTTCCAGTCCATCTCGGAGATGCTCTCGGAGATCTCGTCGATCTGAGCCGCGGACACCCGGCGCTTTCGAAGAACGATGAACGCCTCGACGTGGAACACCTGGCCCTGATCGCGCATCCGCACTGCGGCATCAGCGATCCATCGCTGTGCGCGCAGGTGCTCGACGATCTCGCGCGCGAGCGGATGCGGATGCTTGTCATCGTAGGTGCGTGCACGATGGTCCATGAGATCGGCGACGGCACCCCTGGTGTTGCGGATGCCGTCCCAGATGATGCTGAGTGAGATGAACAGCGCGGCCGCACCGTCGAGCCACCACACGCCGAGGCCGACACCGAGAACACCGATGACCGAGGCGGCATTCGTCTGCCAGTCGGCTTTTGCCATGTCGGCGTCCGCGTAGAGGATCTTGTTGTGCAGCACCGGGGCGAGCTTCGCCTTGGCATGGCCGTACACCAACGGTCCGATCACGATGACGGTCATCACGATGACCATCAGCCACCCCAGCCAGATGGTCTGTCCGAAGAGGTCGACGGTGCCGATCGTGGGGTGCTCCGCGGCGATCAGTCCGGAGATGGCTTCGTATGCGAGGTTCAGACCGACCGCGAGGAGCGCGGCGCCAGCGACGACATGTCCGACACCCATCGCTCGGCGCAGGCCGTAGGGATGCTTCAGCGTCGGTGGGCGACGCACGAAGATCAGCGCGATGAGAAACGAGATCTGCGGGAGGAGGGAGAGCATGTCCTCGATCCACGCCGTCCGCATCGCCTGCGAGTTTCCGACGACGAATGCGACCAGAGTTATGGTGACGATCGTGTAGGCGATCGTGGCCCACTCCCACTTCACTGCCTTCTTCAGGGCCTCCGTCTGCTCAGGGGGCAGGTCGGTGCGCCCGAATTGGTGGTAACGGCTCACGAGCCGACCTCCGTGTCGAGGAAGCCTTCCAAATCGGACAGGAAGGCATTTTCACCGAGGGGCACGAACATCACGATGCTGCGATCGCCTGCTCCATCGATGCCGGTGTACCCACGCGTGACGCCCACGCGGTCGGCCCATGGCGTCTGATCGGTCAGGCCACCGATCACGAGGTCGAGCTCGCCTTCCTCCATCATGCCGACGAGTGTTTCCTCGCCGTCGATCGTCCAATGAACATCAGCATCCAACGAATCGGCGAATGCATCGACGAGGTCGACGAGCGGTCCGGTAGGCGTGCTCGAAGAGACATCGACAAGCCTGTCGTCCGAGGAGACACCCACGCGCAGTTCGCCTCCGGATACCGTCTCGAGCGTGCCGTCCGGGTCAGTGGGCAGCGAGATGCCGCACCCCACCAAGCTCACAGCCATGATCAGCGTCAGCAGAACGCCCTTCAAGCGAGTCGACATGCTCACTCCGATTCCACACTGCTGGTGTGATGCGGCACGCCGACCGGCTTCGATTCGCTCGAGCCGCGCTGGCGGAGATAGATGGAGAAAGCCACCATCGCGCCGACGGCAAGGAACTCGGACTGCCAGTTCTGCAGTGTGCGGTTCCAGAAATCGGCAGAGACGATGTACTCGCCCCACGTCTCCAGCGGCATCCCGTGCTGCGCGTTCTCCTGATTGGCGACGACCTGTCCTGCGAGCGATTGCGCCAGCCAGGAGAACAGGAAGACGGCGCCCATGACCAGAAGCAGAGAGTTGGAGTAGATCCATAGGCGTGCGCCTCGCACCTTCGCCCACGGCGGCGAATCCGCACGTGCATGGTCGCCGATGAGCTGCTCTTCATCGGTTCCGACGCCTTCATCGCCGGCCTTCTTGGATTCGGGTGATCCGCGCTGGATAAGCCAGATGGTCGCCAGGATGAACAGGAAGAACTGCAGGAACTCCGACTGCCAGTTCTCCGCGACGTCGACGAGGAAGTCGGACGATGTGACGAAGTCGATGAAGGTCACCGAAGGCTCACCATGCTGGGCGAGCTCCTCGTTGTTGTAGGCGTACCCGGCGATCGATTGTCCGACCAGCGCCAACACGAAGATGGCGAGGAAGACGAGGCTCAGGCTGCTGCTGCGCAGAAAATGACGCACGTCGGTCACCGCCCAGCCAGGGGGAGGATGATCATGACCGCGAGCCCACCCACGATGATCACCGTCCACGACCAGAACGCCACCCGCATGGCACCCGTGCTTGTGCGTCCCCCGTTTCGCTTCCCGACATGTCGAGCTCCTCTCCGTGCTGAGACGATCCTGCCGCGAAAGCAGCCGGGAGGGAGCACCCTTGACAAGCGCCATCTCGGGAACCACTCGTGCACGGAGGGGGGCTACCGCCCGCGGCATTCGGGGCGCACACTGGTGTCGTCACTCAACGTCGTCACTCAATCAGGAGGAGCAACCATGTCGCACAAGGTCGGATACTTCGTCGGAAGCCTCTCATCCACGTCGATCAATCGTGTGCTGTCGAAGGCGCTGCTCGGGGTCGCACCGGACGACCTCGAGTTCGTCGAGATCCCCATCGGCAACCTGCCCTTGTACAGCCCAGACCATGACGGGAACTATCCGGCAGAGGCCCGTGCTCTGAAGGACGCGATCTCCGCGAGCGACGCGATCCTCTTCGTCACGCCCGAGTACAACCGCTCAATCCCGGGCGCCCTCAAGAATGCGATCGACTGGGCCTCTCGCCCGTGGGGGCAGAACTCCTTCGATCACATGCCGACGGCCGTGATCGGAGCATCCATCGGCGTTATCGGCACCGCGGTCGCGCAGCAGAGCCTTCGTGCGGTGCTGGCGTTCTGCAACGCCCGTCAGATGACCGCGCCGGAGGCGTACATCCACTTCACCGCGGAGGTCTTCCGCGAAGACGGGACCATCACGAGGCCGGAGACCGAGGACTTCCTGCGTGCATACATGGAGGAGTTCCGTGAGCACATCCAGCGTGTGCTCACGGTGCTGCCGCGACAGTGACGAGCCGGGCGACGATCAGTGGTTTCGAAGGGCCTTGATCAGCTCGGCCTTGCGCTTGCCGGAGTAGCCGGTGAGGCCGAGTTCTTTCGCGCGCTTGCGCAGTTCGTCGACCGTCCAGTCCTCGTAATCGCCGGCCTCGCCGCCGCGGCGGCCGACTTCGGAGCGACCCTTCTTCGTTCCGCCGGTCGCATTCGAGATGCGGGCCGCCTTCTCTTTGGATGCTCCATCGTCGCGAAGCTCCTCGTAGAGCTCGGGATCCTTCAGTCGTGAGTTCGCGCCACGTGGCATGGTTCTCTCCTTCGGATTCAGTGTCGGTCAGGGGTTGGGTTGCAATTCGATGTGCTCTGGCTGGCCGATCTCTTCGGCGCGCGCACGCAGCAGATGGCTGGCTGCGGCGACTGTCGCCGTCAGTACGGCATCCGCTCCGCCATCGATCTGGAGAGGAACGTGTCCGACACCGTCATGGGTCGCCCAGCCCAGATAGACCGTTCCTGGCTCGTGACCGTCTTCAGGATCGGGCCCGCCGACGCCGGTCGTCGCGACACAGACGTCGGCCGCGAACAGTGCGAGGCCGCCCGCGGCCAGTTGCTCGGCGCACTCGGCAGAGCACGGGTCGACCCCTGGCTCCAGCGTGAGCAGGCGCTGCTTGACGTCGGTCATGTACGCGACGATGCCACCGGCGAACCAGTCGCTGGCTCCCTCGCCGGCACCGACCGTGTGGGCGAGGGCTCCAGAGGTGAGGGACTCGACCACAGCGATACGAAGATGGCGCGTGCGCGCCAACTCGCTGATGCGGTCGATGTCGGTGGACGGCGAAGTAGTCACACTCGGCCCTAGCGGGAGATGCTCTCGACGGTCACGCCGGTGGTCTCCGCAGCCAACGAGCGTGCGATATCAGCCTGGCTGAGAATGCCGACGAGTTTATGGTCCTCGATGACGGGCAGTCGGCGGATCTGATGCTCCTGCATCTTCTGGAGAGCGATGTGGATGTCATCCGATGCGTCGACGGTGACGGGCTTCCCCTGCGCAAGCGCCCGTGACGGCGTGCTCTCTGTATCGAGCCCCTCGGCGACGGCGCGGACCACGATGTCTCGGTCGGTGAGCATCCCCTTCAGCTTCCGGTCTTCGCCGCAGATGGGCAATGCCCCCACGTCGAGTTCGGACATGATGGCTGCCGCGATGCTGAGAGAGTCGTTCTCTCCGATGCAACGGGGTCCGGGCGTCATGATGTCGCGTGTGATCGTCATTGTCTTTCCTCTCTAGCCGTCCTTGACCTCAAGATCGGCCTCGGGTTCGTCGGGAGAGCTGTTCGTGTAGTCCGGCCGTGCCGGCTGCGGCGGTTGGTCATCGAGCTCTCCGCCCTCGCGACCGCCGAAGGGACGTCCATGATCAGCGAACTCTTCTCTGCCGAACACCAGCGTCCAGGGCCCGGCCGTGAAGCGCGCCCCCGTGCGCAGGATTTCCGAGCGGTCTCCGCCGTCGCTGTCGACCGCGCTCTTGTTCATCTCTCCTGCGCCATGAAGGGTGAGCACGTACTCGTCCCGCTCGTCATGGGAAATCGTCGCATGCACGGGATCGGTGTCTGCGAGCTGCAGTTCGTTCCCGTCCGCCGTGCCGATGCGCACGGTGTCCGTCGTGATGTGATGGATAAATCGATCGTCGTCGCGCGAGATGCGCAACTTCGGATCGCCCGCACCCCATGCAGCATGGGTAGTTGTCGGTTTGTATCCTGGCGCGGTCTGGTCGGTCATGTCGCATCCCTTCGGTCTCGCTCACTGGAACGCAACGTTATGCCGTGACGACACGGACCAGGAGGGCCTTGACCTTGGAGGCACCCGACGCTAGTCGACTGAGCGTTGCACGTCCTCAGGGATCAGCGTGATGCCACCACTGGAGTTGGCGGAGTTCGCCATCGCGGTGATCCACTCGGCGCTCAGCGACGGTGGTTCCGGGGTCTCGAATACGAAGCGCAATGGAATCGAGGGATGCAACCAGATCGTGGACCGGCCGGGGTGATCTTCTTCCGGGTGTTTCCACGAGAGTGTGAAGCTCTCATTGCGTCGCAGCTTCGTCGCGATGACGACCTTGAGATGTGCGAGAGCGCGATCCTCTACGGGAATCGGGTCTGCATCGCCGCCGTAGTAAATCATGCCCATGACGCTAGGCTAGCCAGAGGACCTCGCGTCCGATAGCGGCTTATGTCGCAGTCGAACAGTCAATGGCATGAGAGCAAGGCACCAACATGGGCAAGTTCGTCTACGAGGGCGGCGTCAAAGTCGAAGTCGAGGATCGTGCGCTGCTGCACCTGCAGCTCGTGATCAGTGCGAAACTGCGGCGCGGTGAGCCGTTCGCGTTCAGCTGGCGTGAAGATGCCAGTGTGGGTGGCGGCCGCACCACGGTGTGGGTGCATCCCGGGAGCTCGATCGTCTACAAGTACTACGGCGGACGTCAGCCCGCGGTCAATCGTGCATGGGTCGACGCTCTCGCCTTCACAGCGAACTCTCCCGCCGGCCTCTACGTGGTTCCCGAGCCGGCCGACACCGGAGATGCTCCCGGCACTGCGGAGATGTCTACGGTTCCGCCAATCAGCTGACATCCGAACTTCACCGTGTCAACCCCCTTGGCACCGTCGCCGAAGCGGCTGAGAGTCTAATCACACTCAATCGCGAGAGGTGATCAGCATGCACGATACAGACCCACGCCACGCGCACACCGACGAAGAGTTCCCCGCTCAGCAGCAGAATCAGCCCGGTCAGACCGACCAGATGCGCCCTGCGCCCGATCACGGTGAGGACACCTACGAGGGCCACGAGCGGATGGTCGGTCGGCGAGCGCTCATCACCGGCGGGGACTCCGGAATCGGCCGGGCTGTGGCGATCGCATTCGCCCGCGAAGGCGCGGACGTCGCCATCGCGCACCTGCCCGAGGAACAGGCAGATGCCGATACGACCCTCGACTTCGTGAGAGAAGCCGGGCGCACCGGACTCAGCATCGCGGGCGATCTGCGCCATGAGGACTTCGCGACAGAAGCGGTGCAGAAGACGCGGGATGGGCTCGGCGGGCTGGATGTTCTCGTGCTGAACGCCGGTTACCAGCACGACGTCGACGGCTTCGCAAATCTGCGCACCGATCAGATGCGCCGGGTGTTCCAGACCAACCTCGAAGGGCTGCTGTTCTCTGCCCGGGCCGCGTTCGATGGCCTCGAGTCCGGAGCGAGCATCATCGTGACGGCTTCCATCCAATCGTTCGAGCCGTCGTCGGGTCTCATCGACTACGCCATGACGAAGGCGGCGCAGGTCGCGTTCGTGCGAGCGCTCGCCGAAGAGGCGGGACCGCGCGGCATCCGTGTCAACGCAGTCGCCCCCGGCCCCATCTGGACGCCCCTGATTCCCGGAACCGGATGGGACGACGAGAGGATCCGTTCCTTCGGCAGCGACACGCCCCTGGGGCGTGCCGGGCAGCCGGCCGAACTCGCCGGTGCATACGTCTATCTCGCCTCCACAGAGTCGTCGTACACATCGGCGGCGATCCTTCCCGTCACCGGGGGAAAGCCATTATGACCATGACAGCACCGGAAGCCCCGCGGTCGGCGTCGGTCTGGGAAGTGATCCAGCTGACCCGCACTTCCTGGCGCATCTGCGATGCCGCGCTCACCGAGACGGATGCTGCCCGGCTGGTGGCCTACGTCGATCGGAACGACACGGGACATTTCGACGTGCTCTGGTTGCGCAGCCCCTGTCCGACGCGCTCGCGGTATCGCGATCTGGACGAGATGCTCGCCGATCTGGATGCCGCAGAAGCAGCCGTACCCACCTCTCGCGCCACGCGGCCGCTGCCGATCCCGCACTTCCCGCCGTCGCACTGAGCGTTGCGTGCCTACGTGAGGATCACGAGCTCGCGCGTCGAGCGGGTCATCGCCACGTAGCGGTCCACGGCCCCCTCGATCCCGTCGCCGAACGCCTCGGGATGCACGAGCACGACGAGGTCGAACTCGAGGCCTTTCGCGGTCTCCGCAGTCAACGAGCGCACCCGGTCCGTGCCGGTGAACGTCTCGTCGCCGATGACGACCCCGGTGCCCTCGGCGTTCTCGACGAGCCAGCTCTTGACGATCGCATCGAGTTCGGCGACCGCACCGTGCCGCACCGGGATGCCACTGGAGCGCACCGATGTCGGCACGTTTGCGTCGGGGAGGGCAGCACGGATCACCGGAGCCGCCTCGGCCATGATCTCCTCGGGCGTGCGGTAGTTCACGGTGAGAGCTGCGAGTGAGATATCTCGCAGCCCCGCATCCGCGAGTCGATCTTCCCACGTCTGGGTGAAGCCGTGCCGGGCCTGCGCCCGATCGCCGACCACGGTGAAGCTCCCCGACGGGCATCGACTGCGCAGCATCCGCCACTGCGCATCCGTGAGCTCCTGCGCCTCGTCGACGATGATGTGCGCGAACGGACCCGCAAGCGCATCATGCGCGAAAGCCGGGAGCGCATCGTCATCATCCAGGCTGTTCAGCACGTCCTCGCCGCCCAGCATCGACAGGAGGCCGAGGTCGTCGTCGGACGCATCCGACAGGGACTCGGCGACGTCGGCGCGGTACGCGCGCTCGGCGGCTCGCGCGCGCGCACGTTCGCGCCCGATGCGTTCGGCATCAGGGTCGCCGACGGCGCGCCGGGCAGCATCCAGGAGAGGGAGATCGGATGCCGTCCACGGCGTGGACGCGCCTGACTCCGAGCCACCGCGCTGCAGGGTCTGAGCCTCGGCATCGGTGAGCCAGGGGGCGCAGCGGGCGAGGAACCCCGGGTTGGTCCAGAGGGCGGCGACGAGCGCGGTCGGGTCGAGCAGCGGCCATGCGCGGTTGAACGCCTGCGTGAGCACCTCGCTCTGGCCGAGCAGTCGGCGCAGCTGTGCGCGCGGGATCTGTCCGGAGAACCGGTCGCTGACGATATCGACCAGTGCATCCCAGATCTCGTCGCGAGCCTCGTTGTGCGGGGCACCGGTGTCGATACCGAAGGCCTCTTCCCAGTCGATGTCACGCACACGCAGATCCAGCCACGGCGTCTCGACGATCGTGCCGTGCTCGGGCGGACGCTCATACAGACGGACGGCAGTTTCGACGGCGTCGATCAGGCGCGCGGATGCCTTCAGGCGCGCGACCTCGGGATCGCGTTCTGGCGGCGCCTCGCGTCCCTCGGGAACGAGATCGCGCAGTGTGCAGGTCTGGACGCGATCCTCACCGAGGTTCGGAAGCACGTCGTCGACGTAGGCGAGATACGGCTGGTGCGGCCCGACGACGAGCACGCCGCCACCGCTGCCCCGTGAGATCCGAGTATCCGAGTAGAGCAGGTACGCGGCGCGGTGCAGGGCGACGACGGTCTTGCCGGTGCCCGGTCCGCCATCGACGACCAGCGTCCCCTCGGACCCTGCGCGGATGATGGCATCCTGATCCGCCTGGATCGTCGCCAGCACGTCGCGCATGCGTGACGAGCGCGATGTGCCCAGGCTTGCGATGAAAGACGACTGATCATCGAGCGCGCCACCGGCGGCGAGGGCCTCAGCGGTGAATGCCTCGTCCCAGTAGTCGCTGACGTGTCCGTTCGCCCAGCGGTATCGACGGCGGCTGATGAGGCCCATCGGGTCTGCGAGGGTGGCGCCGAAGAACGGTTCAGCAGCGGGCGCACGCCAATCGACGAGCAGCTGATGACCGTCTGCACCGGCGAGGCCCATGCGTCCGATGTAGATGTGTTCACCGGCATCCGTCACCATGCGTCCGAGGCACATGTCGATGCCGTAACGACGCAGCACGGTCACCCGCGCATTGAGCCGATGGATCTCGAGATCGCGGTCGACAGCCGCGCCACCGACACCGCTCGGCGAGGCGAGGATGCGCTCGAGTCGAGCGGATGCCACGGCCAGGCTGTCGCGCAGCGTGTCGGCGATCGCAGTGAACTGCTCATCGTCGTGATCGATGAGGGCGGGGTCTGCTTTGAAAGCGAGTTTTTCAGAGAGGAGGAAGGCGCTGAGGGTGGGGTGATTCACGGGGCTCCGATCCGGTGTGCAGGGCGGTTCTCACCACGCACGATCGACCAGTATGCGCCGTGCAGGGGGCCTTGCCGCAAGCCCCCACCTCGCTGATAAACTGGAAGTGCGGGAAGATAGAGGCATGGCTCCTCCCACCCCGCAGCTGCAGCGCAACGCTCTCGTTCCCAGTCTGATCGCTGCGATCGCGCTGATCATCTCTCCGCTGCCCCTGTTCGCAGAAGGCCTCGGGCGGACGATCATCCTCTTCGTCGTCGCGATCCTTGCGCTCATCGTCGCCTGGTTCGCGCTGCAGGCCGCTCAGTGGTGGTGGACCATCGTCTTCGTCGCGGTGGCAGTGATCTGGAACCCGGTGTTCCCCCTCACGCTCGACCCGCTGGTCTGGATCTTCGGAAGCGTGATCGGCGCACTGGCATTCGTCACCGCCGGTGCGGTCGTCAAGAACGAGCGCACGACGCCGTAGCGATCAGGCGACGAGTCCGAGCCGGTGCGCGAGGATCACGGCCTGGATCCGATCGCGCACCTCGAGTTTCATCAGCACGCGCCCCACGTGCGTCTTCACCGTCGACTCGCTGAGGAAGAGCTTCTGAGCGATCTCGGTGTTCGTGAGGCCCTCGCCGATGGCGATGAAGACGTCGCGCTCGCGCTCGGTGAGGGAGACAGTGGGGTCCTCCCCGCTTGACGGCGCAGGCAGTTGCGGACCGAGATGCTCGAGGAACCGTCGTGTCACCCGAGGTGACAGCACGGCATCTCCACGGTGCACCGCACGGACGGCCGAGATCAGTTCGTGGCGCTGCGCATCCTTCAGCAGGAACCCGCTCGCACCCGCGGCGATCGCGCCGAACGCGTACTCGTCGAGATCGAACGTGGTGAGGACGAGCACGCGGCTCTCCGGAAGCTCGCGGGCGATGGCTTCTGTCGCCGCGATGCCGTCGGTTCCCGGCATCCGCACGTCCATCAGCACCACGTCGGGTCGGAGCGCGCGCGTCTGGACGATGGCGGCGGTGCCGTCGCCGGCTTCACCGACGACCTCGATATCGGCTTCGGCTTCGAGCACGAGTCGGAAGCCGACGCGGATCAGCTCCTGATCGTCGACGAGCAGAACCCGGATGCTGTCACTCATCGTGTTCCTCGGTTCTCGATGTGAGCGCGGGCAACTCGGCGTGCAGCCGCCATCGTCCCTCGTCGGCCGGGCCGGAAGCGAGCGTGCCGCCGACGTGAGCGGCGCGCTCCTGCAGACCGCGGATGCCGAATCCGGACGTGGCGGCGGGGCCGGAGACTCCATCGTTCTCGATCTCGATCGTGACAAGCTCTGCGTCGTGCGCGATGCGTACCGAGATCACGCGAGCATCGCGTGGATGCCGCATCGCATTCGTCATGCCCTCCTGCACGATCCGCCCGATCGCGAACTCGACCGCGGGGGAGACGGCGGGAGACACGGCGGCCGGTCCCGTGATCGTGAGGGTCGCCGGATATCCTGCCCGCTGCGCGGCGGCGACCGTGTCCTGCGGGGATACCGGATTGGATGGTGCGAGAGGGGCATCCGCATCGCCCTCGCGCAGCACGCCGAGCATCGCGCGCATCTCGGTGAGGGCAGCTCGTGCGGTCGCGGCCGCTGCGGTCGAGGCATCCCGCGCGCGCTCGCGGTCATCGGTGGCGGCGGCCCCCTCGGACAGCGCGACGACCACGGTGAGCGAGTGCGAGACGATGTCATGCATCTCTCGGGCGATGCGCGCGCGTTCGGATGCGGCCGCGATCTGACCCTGCTGGTCGCGCTCGACCAGCAGCTGGCGGGAGCGATCGATGATGGCCTCGACGTAGCGTTTGCGGCCGCCGATGTTGACCCCGATGAGGGTCCCGATCAGTGCCATGGTGAGCTGGCCCGCCACACCGTTCAGGGTTGCCTGCAGAGTGAGGACCCCGATCAGCAGCATCCCCGTCGCGATCAGTGTGTACGCGGCCATCCCGTATGCCAGACCGATCCAGGCGGCGCGCGTCGAGCGGTAGACGGCGAGGGAGTAGCTCGCGACGAGGAGCAGGATGCCGCCGGCGGGAGAGAGGGAGAACAGGTACGCGACCGATACGGCGTACGCCGCGATGAAGACGAGCGCCGGCCACCGTCGACGCCATACCGTCAGCACGGAGGCTCCGACGATGAGCACCGCAAGCACGATGTACAAAGCGGGTGATGGGACGGGGGCGTCCGCGCGTGCTGGCGGGCCGTAGAAGTCGAGGAACGTCATCGGTCCGGTCGTCAGTACGAAGCACAGCAGGGCGATCAGGATGTCGGCGAGCAACGGATGCCGCGCCCAGAATCTGCGGATCACCCCGGGGGTGCGCGGCAGCCGCAGCTCCTCGTCCGTGAGGACGGCCTCTGTGAAGGCGGTGGAGCTGCGGCTGGCGTTCACGTGGTCGACTCTACGCGTCACGTGTGCGCAGGACCGCCCATGCGGCGAGCATGCCGGCGGCCACCCATGCGGTGAGGGTGACGTACGCCTCGACCACGGGGATTCCGAAGTCCTCCTGCGGAAGGATCGCGCTCTGCGCGGCCGACATCGGCAGGTGGTTCACGACGTCGGCGATCCACTCCCACCCAGGGCCTGCTCCGGCGAAGAGGCTCGCGATCAGCGGGAGGACGAACAGCAGCCCGACGGTCGCGGCGATCGCCCCCGCGCCGGAGCGGAGCAGGAACCCGAACGCGACGCCGATCAGCGCGAACACGGCCATCGAGATGGAGGCTGCGAGGATCGGGAGCGTCGACTTCGCGGGATCGTCCCACGCGAACGGGATGCCGCTGTCGAGGAAGAACGGAGTGACGGCGATCGCTGCCGCGAAGAAGATGATCAGCGACGACAGGAAGAGCACGATTGCGATCACCGTCGCCTTCGCCGCCAGCACGGCACCGCGGACCGGCTGCGCGGCGAACGTCGAGCGGATCATTCCCGTGGAGTACTCACCGGTGACCGAGATGACGCCGAGGATGCCCGCGAGCAGCATCGTGAACTGGATCGGCGAGACCACCGCCTGGATCGGTTCGAAGCCTTGGGCCTCGCTGAGCGACGCCGCCGCGATCACGGCGATTCCGATCGTGAGGAGGGCGGAGATGCCGATCGCCCACCACGTCGAGCGCAGGGTGGACAGCTTGATCCACTCGCTGCGCAGTAGCCGGGGGAAGGTCAGCCGGTAGGGCGACGCGGCACGGGTAGTGCGCTCCGGGGCGGTCAATGTGGTCATGAGATCTCCTCGGGGTTCTCGATGGAGCTGCGGTACTCTACGGAATCGCCGGTGAGGGCGAGATAGGCATCCTCGAGCGATCCGGTCGTGGGTGTGAGCTCGTGCACCGCGATGCGCTCGGCGGCCGCGACATCCCCGATACGGGATGCCGGGATGCCGTTGACCTCGAGCGTCTCGAGCCCCGTGGTGATGATCTCCACGTCCGTGCCCGCGAGGGCTGCGGCGAGATCGGCGGCGCGCGGAGCGCGCACGTGCACCGAGTTCGTCGTCCATGAGCGCACGAGCTCCTGGATCGGAGCATCCGCCAGTACCTGCCCGCGCCCCATCACGATCACGTGATCGGCGGTCTGTGCCATCTCGCTCATGAGGTGGCTGGAGAGCAGCACCGTCCGACCCTCGGATGCCGCGTGGCGTACGAACTGGCGCACCCAGCGGACGCCCTCGGGATCGAGGCCGTTCACCGGTTCGTCGAGGATCAGCGTGTGCGGGTCGCCGAGGAGCGCCGAGGCGATACCGAGGCGCTGCCCCATTCCGAGCGAGAACTTGCCAGCGCGTTTGCGGGCGACCGGGCCGATGCCCGCGAGGTCGATGACCTTGTCGACACGGGAGGTCGGGATGCCGTGGGTGGCCGCCATCGCCCGCAGATGGTTGCGGGCGCTGCGGCCGGTGTGCACGGCCTTCGCGTCGAGGAGTACTCCGACTTCGCTGAGCGGTGCGCGCAGGCGTCGGTACTCCTGGCCATTGACCGTCGTGCGGCCGGCGGTGGGCCGATCAAGGCCCACGATCATGCGCATTGTGGTCGACTTGCCGGCGCCGTTCGGGCCGAGGAAGCCGGTGACCGTGCCGGGACGGATCGTGAACGACACATCCTGCACGGCGGTCTTGTCTCCGAACCTCTTCGTGAGGCCTTCTGCTGTGATCATGCTTCGACGCTACGGGTGACAGGGTGCGGTGCGCGTCCTCCTGCAGTACCGACTGCTGCGGTACTTCAGGATGACGGACGTGGGGCGCGCGTGTGGCGTTCGCGAGGGTTCAGGCGTACGGTGCGGGTATGGACGAGCACCGAACCGATCCCGCTGAGGAACGCAGCCCGCGAGACACGGCCGAAGACACCGCGCGCCCGAGTGACAACGCGCCCCTCGGCGGCGACGAGACGACCGAGGAACAGCTGGATGCGGACAATGAGGTCGAGGAAGACATGCTGAAGTCGCTGAACCCCGACGACTCCCCGGCCTGAGCGCGCCGGCCGACCACGGCTCACCGCCCCGGCACGCGCTGGCAGGTGAGAAGCTTGATGGATGACTTCGTCTCCGACGGCAACCGACTCCCTGACGGATGCTGAGATCCTCAGCATCCGCGCGGACTTCCCGATCCTACAGACCGACGTGAACGGGCATCCGCTCGTCTATCTCGACTCCGGGGCCACCTCGCAGCGCCCGCTCGCCGTCCTCGATGCCGAGCGCGAGTTCCTGACGACGCTGAATTCTGCCGTTCATCGCGGCGCGCACACGCTCGCCGCCGAGGCGACCGAGGTGTTCGAAGACGCCCGCAGCACCCTCGCCCGATTCATCGGCGCTGATGACGACGAGATCGTCTGGACATCTAACGCCACAGAGGCCATCAACCTCGTCGCGTACGCATTCTCCAACGCATCCGTCGGTCGTGGGGGAGCAGCGGCCGAACGATTCCGGCTCGGCGAGGGCGACGAGATCGTCACCACCGAGATGGAGCATCACGCCAACCTCATCCCGTGGCAGGAGCTCGCCGCTCGCACCGGAGCGACCCTCCGCGTCATCCCACTCGACGACGACGGCGCGCTCCGGCCGGGCGAGAACCAGATCACCGAGCGCACCAAGATCCTCGCGGTCACTCACGTCTCGAATGTCCTCGGCGTGATCAACCCGATCGAAGCCCTCATCACCGCAGCCCACAGCGTCGGTGCCCTCGTGCTGCTGGACGCCTGCCAATCGGCGCCACACATGCCGCTCGATGTCAAAGCACTCGACGTGGACTTCGCCGTCCTCTCCGGTCACAAGATGCTCGGGCCCACCGGCATCGGCGCACTGTACGGGCGCCGCGAGCTGCTCGAGGCGATGCCGCCGTTTCTCACCGGCGGATCCATGATCACCACGGTCACGATGACCGAAGCCGAATACCTTCCCCCACCGCAGCGCTTCGAAGCCGGCACGCAGCGGGTGTCGCAGGCCGTCGCGCTCGCCGCGGCCGTGCGGTACCTCGAGAGCATCGGGATGCCGCGGGTCGCCGCCCATGAAGCCGCCCTCGGCCGGCGGCTCGTCGACGGACTCACCGCGATCGAAGGCGTCCGAGTGCTCGGTGCCGGCATCGACCTGCCGCGCGTGGGACTGGCGAGCTTCGACATCCCCGGCATCCATTCGCATGACGTCGGCCAGTTCCTCGACGACCAGGGCATCGCCGTGCGGGTCGGACACCACTGCGCGCAGCCGCTGCACCGCAGGCTCGGTGTGACAGCATCCACACGCGCGAGCACGTATCTGTACTCGACCGAGTCCGAGGTCGATGCGTTTCTCGACGGCGTGAGCGCGACCATCGACTTCTTCGGAGTGCGCGCATGACTTCCAGCGATCTGCAGAACCTCTATCAGGAGCTGATCCTCGACCATTCGCGCACCCCGCACGGCTTCGGCCTGCGCGACGAGGTCAAGGCGCAGTCGCACCAGCTGAACCCTACTTGCGGCGATGAGATCACCCTGCAGGTGCATCTCGCAGACGACCGGACCGTCGAGGCGATCGCCTGGGAGGGCCACGGCTGCGCGATCTCGCAGGCCTCGGCATCCCTGTTCGCCGATCTCGTCGAGGGGATGACGGTACCCGAGGTGCAGAAGCGGATCGATGCCTTCCGCGAGGCGATGCGCTCCCGCGGCAAGATCGAGCCCGATGAAGAGCTCCTCGGCGACGCCGCAGTCCTCGGCAGCGTCTCGCGCTACGTCGCCAGGGTGAAGTGCGCCATGCTCGGCTGGGTCGCCGCCGAGGACGCACTGCGCAAGCTCGACTGATGGAATACCCGAGCCCGCCGCACGTTGTCCCCACCATGACAACTTTCGGAATCATCGGCGCAGGACACATCGGTAGCCAGGTCGCGCGTGCGGCCCTCGCACACGGACACGAGGTCGTGATCTCGAACTCCCGAGGCCCCGAGACGCTCAGCGATCTCGTCGCCGAGCTCGGCTCCGGTGCACGTGCGGCCACCGCAGCGGAGGCGGGTGCCGCCGGCGACGTGGTCGTGGTGACCGTGCCACTCAAGGCGCTGGAAGAGATTCCGGTTGAGCCGCTGGCGGGCAAGATCGTCCTCGACACCAACAACTACTACTTCGAGCGAGACGGACACATCGAGGCCCTCGACAAGGGTGAGACGACGACCTCGCAGATGCTGCAGGACCACCTTCCGTCGTCGAAGGTCGCGAAGGCCTTCAATCACATCCGATCCGACGAGATCACCACCGATGGCACACCGGCCGGCACGGAGAACCGCCGGGCGCTGGCGACCGCGAGCGACTTCGACGACGCCGCGGCGTTCGTCACCTCGTTCTACGACGAGATCGGATTCGACACGGTGAACGTCGGTCCGCTGAGCGAGTCGTGGCGCGTCGAGCGCGACCGTCCGGCATACGTGGTGCGTCAGAACGCTGCGGAGCTGACGGAGAACCTCGCGAAGGGGAACCGCCTGCCCTGAGCGCGCGCTCGACCGCGAGCGGGTCGGCACGTTACGTTGCGTGTCTCCCCGTTAACGCGCGTGTCGCAGGTGGGTGACGGCACGGCGACCCACGCGGATGCTGAATACATGAGTCATCTGGTCAGCGTGGCGCAGCTGCTGCACCTGCAGAGCGTCGCAGAGCATGGTGCCGGCCCGCCGGTGCGGCTGCTCGACGTGCGCTGGCGGCTCGATCGTCCCGAGGGACGGCCGGAGTACCTCCGGGCCCATCTTCCGGGAGCTGTGTACGTGGATCTCGAACGCGAGCTTGCTCGTCGCGGCCAGCCGCAGGAGGGGCGGCATCCGCTCCCTGCGATCTCCGACCTGCAGCGCTCCGCCCGCGGCTGGGGGATCGACGACGAGGACATTGTCGTCGCCTACGACGACAACAGCAGTGTTCCAGCGGCCCGATTGTGGTGGCTGCTGCAGCGCACCGGCATCGATATCAGGGTGCTCGATGGTGGCATCCGCTCCTGGGCTGCAGAAGGTCTGCCCTTCGAGCAGGGGGATGTGCTTCCGGCATCCGGTGGGGTGACGCTTCGCGCCGACGCCCCGGACGATGTGCTCGAGATCGATGAGGTCGACGGCTTCGCATCGACCGGTGTGCTTCTGGATGTGCGCACGCCCGAGCAGTACAGCGGAGTGCAGACGGTCGATGCTCCCGTCGGGGGTCATATTCCTGGAGCGGTGAACCTGCCGGCGATGGCAGCACTCGACGGCAACGGGCGCTTCCACCCGACCGCGGTGCTGCAGCGCGTCTTCGCCACAGCGGGTGTGAACACCGACTCCGATGTCGCGGTGTACTGCGGCACAGGCGTCGCCGCCATGCACACCGCGCTGGCCCTCGAACACGTGGGGATCCGAGCGCGGGTATATCCCGGGTCGTGGAGCCAGTGGTCGAACACCCGAGGTCGATCCGCTGCTGACGGAATTCTCCCCTCCGGGCACGTGGTGCGGATCTAACTCGCGCGGCGCCTCACGCCGCCGGGGTGGTGGTGTCGGTTGCCTGGCGCAGCGTTCCGCGCATCGTTCGCCAGTAGCGTGTCGGAGCGACGCGCACGATCACGTCGACGAGTCGCGCTTCTCTGCCGATCACGGTGCGCCGGCGGCGCCGCTCGGTGGCCCGGATGATCTGCGCCGCAGCGCTCCCGGGCTCCGTGTGGTACATCGCCGCCTGCGCGGAGGCAGCTCGTGCGGCCACCGCCGGGTCGATCGATTCGGCGTAGCGGCCATGCAGGATGATGCCGGTGCGGACCCCGGCGGGGTGGATGATGCCGACCGTGACCGAGGTGCCTTCGAGCTCATGGCGCAGTGCCTCGGAGAACCCGCGCACGGCGAACTTGCTCATGGAGTACGGGATGCGTCCCGCAGGGGCCGCGAGCGCGTAGAGGCTGCCCAGGTGAGTGATGTGCGCGGCGGGTGCCTTCCGCAGAGCGGGTAGCAGAGCCTTCGTGATCGACACCGTGCCCCACAGGTTCACGTCCATCAGCCAGCGCATCTCCTCGAGCGTGAGCTGATCGAGACTGCCGAGCATCGATGAGCCGGCGCAGGTGATCAGCGCGTTGATCCGGGGATGCGCGGTCATGATCTCGTCTGCGGTCGCGAAGACGGCATCGTCATCGCGCAGGTCGACGACGTAGGTGCCGACGGGTCCGGGGAGATCATCTGCGAGCGATTTCAGCGCGGTGGCATCACGGTCGACGAGGACGAGGCTGGTGCCTTCTGCGGAGAGCTGGCGCGCGATCGCGGCTCCCATGCCGCTGGCGGCACCGGTGACCACAGTGGTGTTTCCGGCGAGGGTGAGCCGTTGCATTCGTTCTCCTTGAGCACTCGGGCAGTGCGGGTGACGTCTTCGGCAGGTGGGGAGAACCTGTCAGCATCTATTGTGGCCGACAGTTGTGTCAGTTGGGAACGGTACGATCTGGACAGGAGGTTCTGGTGGGACGAACTGCGGATGCCATCGCCGAAGGCGTCGCGATAGCCACCGCTGCCGCGCGCCTGGCGGTCAAGAACCAGATCCTGGTCGGGACGATCGCCCGAGGCGGCGTCTTCGACGCCGAGAAGTATCTCGATGTTGCCCGCGAGGCCCTGCGTGCGATGGCCACGGAGTCGGAGCAGGCGGCTGAGAATGTCACCCGTCTGCGCAAGCGCGCACGTGGTCGGCACTCCGACCCCGCGGGGACGCACGATTATCGCGATCGCGATGTGCGAAACCTCCGCCGTCGCGCCAAGCAATCCGCGGGCGTCGCCGAGCGTCTGAACGCGATGATCGACGACCCCGAGAAGCTCGGCGTTCTCGTCGAAGAGGCACGGGTCGCCGCATGGGCAGACGTGCGCGGAAACCTCGACCGTCGCCTGGTGGTGGAGGGCATGCGTCCGGATCAGGACCCCGACTACGACGCCATGCGCGAGGCCCGGATGCAGGCGCTGCGCCTGGTCGATCTGCAAGCGCTGTCCTCGCAGCAGCGCGCGAAGCGCAAGCGCGAGACAACCGCGTGAGCCCGGTTTCGCGTTCGCGTCATTCGTCATGTATTCTTGCTGAGGCCCGTTGCGTTGGAACAGGCCGAAAATGCGCCACTAGCTCAATGGATAGAGCATCTGACTACGGATCAGAAGGTTAGGGGTTCGAGTCCCTTGTGGCGCACACTGTGTTGAGACAGTACTGGAGTCCCCGTCGCGAAAGCGGCGGGGACTTTCTCATTCGTGGTCTTGTCGATCAGATCAGCGTAGCCTTGAGGTGTGACAGCGTACGTCTCGGCCTTTGACCTGTTCTCCATCGGGGTGGGGCCGTCGAGCTCGCACACCGTCGGTCCGATGCGCGCGGCGCTGGACTTCTCGCGGCGCCTCGCGGCTGGAGGGATGCTGACGGAGGTCGCCCGTGTGACGTGCACCCTCTACGGTTCGCTCGGTGCCACCGGCATCGGGCATGGCACACCGGATGCTGTCGTGGCCGGCCTCGGCGGACTCGAGCCGGAATCCTGCGACCCCGCCGAGGTCCGTCAGGCGTGGACGACGTTCCCGGAGGGCGGGAGCCTGCTCATCGCCGGTGCCCATGCGGTGCCGTTCGCCAAGGGCGACGTCGAGTTCGCGCCGCGCACGCGCCTACCGGGGCATCCGAACGCCATGACACTGCGGGCGCACGCGGCAGACGACACGGTCCTCGCTGAGGACACCTACTACTCGATCGGCGGTGGATTTATTCGCCGCGACGGTGAGGAGCCACAGGTGTCCGCGGCCGGATTCCCGCTCGACTACACCGATGCGGCTTCCCTGATCGCGCTCTGCGATGAGCGCGGCATCACGATCGCCGACGTCGCCCGCGAGAACGAGATGGCAGTGCGTTCGGAGACCGACGTCGCGGATGGTCTCGACGCGATCTGGGACGCCATGGCCGAATGCGTGGATGCCGGACTCCATGCGGATGGGGTGCTCCCCGGCATCCTCAAGGTCAAGCGTCGCGCCTCGGCGATCCGCGAGCAGCTCGCTGCGATCGAAGCCGAAGGGTCCCCGGCGATCCCAGGGGAGTGGCTCGGAGCGTTCGCGCTCGCCGTCAACGAGGAGAATGCCGCGGGTGGGCGGGTCGTCACCGCTCCCACCAACGGCGCCGCCGGAATCCTGCCCGCCGTCGCGATGTACTGGTGGCGCTTCCTCGCCGATTCCGGGCTCGGCGCGGGCAACGCCGTCACACCGTACGGCGAGCTCGTCGGCAGCGCCCTCCTCGGCTTCCACGGTCCTTCGGACCCTTCGACAGGCTCAGGGCCCGAAACAAGCTCGGACCCTTCGACAGGCTCAGGGACCGAGAGCGGGTCGCCGAGCGAGAATTCCCGCGGGCCGTTGAGCGAGCGAAGCGAGACGAAACGCGTTGAGCGAGCGCCAGCGAGCCGAAACGATGAGTCCCAGCAGCACATCACCGAGGCGAACCGCCGCCGCGGCATCCGCCGTTTCCTCCTCACCGCGACGGCACTGGGCTCGCTCTTCAAGGCGAACGCATCGATCTCGGGAGCCGAGGGCGGATGCCAGGCCGAGGTCGGCTCCGCCTGCGCGATGGCGGCGGGAGGCCTCACCGCGGTGATGGGCGGCACGAACCGGCAGATCGAGAACGCCGCCGAGATCGCCATGGAGCATCATCTCGGTCTCACGTGCGACCCGATCGGCGGGCTCGTGCAGATTCCCTGCATCGAGCGCAATGCGATCGCAGCATCCACCGCGGTGACCGCCGCGCGACTCGCGCTGCGCGGCGACGGCGAGCACTACGTATCGCTGGATGCCGTCGTCGAGACCATGCGGCAGACCGGAATCGACATGTCGACGAAGTACAAGGAGACCAGCGAGGGCGGCCTCGCGGTCAACGTCATCGAGTGCTGAGCGGCCGTCAGTCCCGCGCCGCGCGGCGGGTCGTATGCCGCGTCGGCTGCGCCTGCCACGGGTCCTCCGGCCAGGGATGCTTCGGATACCGCCCGCGCATCTCGGCGCGCACCTGGGCGTATGGTCCTGACCAGAACGACGCGAGGTCGTCGGTGACGGCCAGTGGACGCGCCGCGGGTGAGAGCAGATGGAACAGCACCGGTACCCGTCCGCCCACCAGTCGCGGCGTCTCAGCCCATCCGAAGCACTCCTGCAGCTTCACCGCGACCACCGGACGCGCCGTCGAGTCATCGAGCGGCGGATACGTGATGCGCACGCGCGACCCGCTGGGCACCTCGAGCCGCTCGGGTGCGAGGGCGTCAAATTCGGATGCCGCCGGCCAGGGAAGCAGTCTCCGCAGCGCCGAGGTGAGATCGATGCGCGAAGCGGCTGTGCCGGTGGCGAGAGCGTCAAGCTCAGGGGCGAGCCAGACATCGAGATTGTCGAGCAGCGCGGCATCAGAGACGTCCGGCCAAGGCATCCCGAGTTCGCGATGCAGCAGTGCGAGGCGGCGGCGCAACTCGTCCGCGGCATCCGACCAGGTGAAGACGCCGAGTCCGTCGTGGGAGAGCGCGCGGCGGACGGCGTCGCGTCCGCCGTCGCCGGCCTGTGCACGCACCGGGACGGACGACCGCACGATCGCCCCGATGCGTCGCTCACGGCGGGCGACGACGCGACCTCCGGAGAATTCGGCCTCGACGCGGTCGGTCATCAGATGATCGGCGGCGAGCTCGACCTGTTCTTCGGAGATCGCGGCGGCGGCGCGAATGACCGCGCCCGTTCCTGCCGCGGCACGGCTCTGTGCGCGAGCCACGTCTGCGACGGCGAGCCATTCGACATCAGCAAGCGGCCCTGTGAGGCCGGCGCGGGTTCCGGATGCCAACAGGTACGTCGCCCCGCTCGCGGTCCGCTCGACACGTCTCGCCACCCGTTCGGGGAAGGCGAGCGCGACCACGAGTCCGACGTCATCCGTGCTCGCACGTGCACGGTCAGCATTCGCATACGTCGCGTTGCGCAGGAGCCTGGTGACTTCCTGCGTCCATCGGCGAGAATCCGGTGCGCGACGGTTGCGGAATTCCACGAGGGATGCCGCAATGTCACTGCCGGCGATGCGGATGTCACCGCCGATCAGCGCGACCACTTCGGCGGCGAACCGTGCTCCCACCAGCGGCGCTCCGTCGCGGAGCGCCCGTGCGAGTCGGGGATCGGTGGGAATGCGGGCGAGCTCGTGCCCCTCCGTTGTCGCCCGTCCGTCTGCATCGATCGCACCGATCGCGTGAAGCACGACCAGCGCATCGTTCAGGCTCTCCGTGGGGAGCGGATCGAGCATGCGGAGCCCGGCGCCACCCGGCGCACCCCAGCAGGCGAGCAGCAGTGCCGCGTCGGTGAGGTCGGTGGTCATGATTTCGGGTGCCGGTCGTGCGGGCGCTGCCGCGTATGTGCGTTCTTCCACGCAGCGGATGACGGTGCCCGGGCCCTGTCGGGTGGCGCGTCCGGCGCGCTGGACGGCGGAAGCTCGGGACGTCGGGCCCGTGACCAGTCCGCTCATCCCGCGAGCGGCATCGCGCTGCGGATATCGAGAGAGGCAGGTGTCTACGACGATGCGGAC
Source organism: Microbacterium sp. (assembly GCF_052099035.1). Lineage (GTDB taxonomy): Bacteria > Actinomycetota > Actinomycetes > Actinomycetales > Microbacteriaceae > Microbacterium. Next base: position 46,185 of record NZ_JBQDSX010000021.1, read on the forward strand.
GCCCGGCACCGTGAGCGATGATTCCGCCAATGAGGTGGTGACGATGATGCGCGGCGGGTCGGTCGCGGTTCGGCCACCGATGACGGCATCCTGCTCGCGCGCGGGCATCTGCCCGTGCAGCTCGCGGACGTCGACGTCGCGGGCACTCGCCCTGATGCGCTGGGCAATCTCGGATACTTCGCGTGCTCCGGGTGCGAAAACCAGGACGTCGCCGGCGGGATCGACGCTGCGCAGTTCTCGACCAGCGGATGCCGCGGTGCCGGCCACATGGTCAAGGAACCCCCAGGTGACACCGCGTTCGTCGAGGCGGGGCGGGGGGCTTGGGGCCCAGCGCTCCTCCAGCGGAAACTGCGGCACCGTCTGCGTCACGATCGGGGCGGGGGCAGCATCCGTTCCGATGACCGACGCCACCTTCTCGGCATCGAGCGTTGCGGACATGGCGACGACGACGAGATCATCGCGCAATTCGCACACCTCGCCGAGCAGCCCGATCAGCAGATCGGTCTCGAGCGCACGTTCATGCACCTCGTCGAGGATGACCGCTCCGACGCCATCGAGTGCGGGGTCGTGGAGCAGCCGGCGAAGCAGAACGCCAGCGGTGACGAACTCGATGCGTGTCTCGGGGGAGACTTCGCGCTCGCCGCGGACGGTGAAGCCGACGCGACTGCCGAGCGGAAAGCCGTCGAGCTGTGCGAGCCGTCGGGCAGCGGCACGAGCGGCGACCCGTCGCGGCTGGGTGACGATGACACGGCCAGTGACACGATTCGCGAGTACCGGCGGCACGAGCGTGGTCTTGCCGGTGCCCGGGGGAGCGCTGACCACGACGGCAGGGCTGTCGTCGAGCGCCGCGCGCACGTCGTCGACGGACTCTGCGAAGGCCAGGCCGTCGCCGATCGTCGCGATATCGAACGGGGTGCGGGTCACCACTCCATCTTCGCGGGTCGGGCGTGGTGTCGCGCGTCGCTCGCCACTGTCCTGCGATCACCGGTGCCATGCGAGATGGTTCTCGTCGGTTATCGGCGTCCGTAACCGACGAGAATCATCCCGTGTCACTCGGCTGCTGCGGGTGGAGCCGGGGGCGTCGTTGGCGCCTTCGGGGTCTTGGCCTTCTTCGGAGCGGATGCCGGAGCTGCCGCCGGCGCCTGCGCGTTCGCGATGCTGTCGCCGATTCCGCGGCCGACTGCCTGTCCCTGGATGATTCCGGCGAGGTCGAGTCCGGTCGCCGAGCTCACGCTGTCGAAGACCGAGCGCAGTGCGATTGCGCTGTCGCCGCCGACGACACTGGATGCTCCTTCTTCGCCACCTCCGCCGATGATCGAGACGTTGCCGATCGTCGCGTAGCCCTTGGCGAACTCGCCCATGATCGTGGGCAGCACCTCGATGACGCGCTGGGAGAGGAACGCCTCCTGGTTGGAGGCGATGGCCTTCGCCTCTGCTTCGGTCGCGGCAGCGCGGGCTTCACCCTCGGCGCGGATCGCATCTGCCTCGGCGTTGGCGCGCAGGCGGCGTGCTTCGGCCTCAGCTTCGGCGAGCGCACGCAGGGCGTTGGCCTCACCGGTGGCCTTCGACTCGGCCGCGGCCGCTTCACCTGCGGCACGCGCACGGTCGGCCTCTGCCTGCTGCTCGGCGATGCGGGTGCGGGCCTCGGCCTGCTTCACCTGCTCGATCGCAGCAGCCTCTGCTGCGCGCTCACGCGTGTAGAGGTCGGCCTGGGCACGAGTCTCGGCTTCGTACTTCTGTGCATCAGCGACGCGCTTGACGTCAGCATCCAGCTGGGCCTGGCGGTTCTCGGCGTTCTGCTGAAGAACAGCCTGCTCGGCCTGGGCACGGGCGAGGTGCTCGGCCTGCTCGGCCTCGGCGCGGGCCCGACCGATGCCGGCGTTCGCGTTTGCCGTGTTCGTGTCGAGGGCCGTCTGCTCCACCAGGTTCGATTCCTGGTTGGTGATGACCTTCTGATTGATCGCACGGTCGGCGTTGGTCTGCGAGATCTCGGCGGACTGGCGCTTGGACTGGATCTCAGGGGCACCGAGCGACTGGATGTAGCCGACGGCATCGGTGATGCCCTTGATCTGGAACGAGTCGAGGATCAGCCCCTGCTCGGCGAGGTCCTGCGAGACATCAGCGGCGATCTGATCGGAGAACTTCTTGCGGTCGCGCATGAGCTCGACGACCGAGAGTGTGGCGACGATCCCGCGCAGGGCGCCCTCGAGCTGCTCTGTGGTGAACTGCTCGATGGCCTTGTCCTGCGAAGCGAATCGCTCGGCAGCACGGCGCACGTAGAGCGGGTCAGAGGCGATCTTCACGATCGCGACGCCGTCGACATTCAACGTGACGCTGTCGAGTGACTGTGCTTCCGCGTTGAGCGATACCTGACGCGAGCGCAACGAGATGATCTCATGGCGCTGCGTGATCGGGTTGACCAGGGACTTGCCGTTGACGATGACCGTGACGGGCGATTCGACCATTTCGGGTTGCCCTGAGAAGCTGCCGTCGGCGTTGCGCTTTTCAACGGTGCGCTGAACCTTCTGCTTGCGTCCCGAGATGACCAGCGCCTCATCGGCTCGCGCGACCTTGATCCAGCTGCGTGCGAATAGCAGCACGACCAGTCCGATCACGATCAGGACGACGACGATGATGCCGACGAGAATCAGAATGCCGATTGCTCCGGCGATCTCCATATGTTTTTCCCTCTCTCGCAGCCCGCGTGTGCGGCGACTGCACAGTCGACTATGCCAGAGACGGTATCCCCGGGGTCAGGTCAAGTGGATGCTGTGGAATCAGCGTCCGCGGAGCTTGTCGGTCAGGACACACAGCTGGCGCATCTCCTGCTCCTCGAGTACCGACATGCGCTCGGCGATGGAGCGACTGTGCGTGGTGGCGACCTCGCGGAAACCGCGCGCCCCGGCATCCGTCGCTGTCAGCACCGCACCGCGCCCGTCTTCGGGGTCGGAGGTCTTCGTGATCAAGCCGCGCGCGACCATCCGGTCGACGAGGCGCGAGACGCTCGGCTGACTGATGAGCATATTCGTCGTCACCTCGCGCAGACGCACCGTCATGTTCGGGGCACGGGTGACCGTGAGGAGCACGTCGTACTCGGCCTGAGTGATCGGGGTGCCTTCGAAATCCGCCGACATGGCCATGAGTAACTCGTGTTGCGCGCGGAACAGGCCCTCCCACGCTTCGAGCGCGAGCTTACGGTCCGTCATGAGATACAACAATAACGGAATGGTGAAGGGTCGGTCGGAGAGGCTCCCGACCGACCCTTATCCCTTGCACCAAGAGTGTCCTGCAATCACATGCGGTGGATGCCACAGCAAACATTCACCGTGTGATCACTGTATAACGGCGAGGTAACGAATGCAACGTTTTGGTTACGGAGATTTTAAGTTGCCGAAACTGTCCTGTCTCACTCGAGTTGGCTAAATCTCATTCGAGTTGACAGTCGTCTCATT
>NZ_JBQDSX010000022.1:0-38283 GCF_052099035.1 Microbacterium sp.
ACGCTCATCCGATACCCCGATTCGCCGGTGTTGCGACGACCGGTTGAATACGGCCTGTCTCCGGGCGTCGCGGCGGTCAGATCTGGGCGTGGGTGCCGATGGCGCTGCTCACAGCACTCGGGTGGGCGCTCATCGGATACTCGTTCTTCATCATGGCGTCGTCGCGGAAGACACGACACGCGGAATCGAGCCGCTGAACCCATGACCTCTCTTCTCGTCGGCAGCGATGGACGCGCGCGGTGTGCATGGGTCGGGACGGATGCCGAGTACCAGCGGTACCACGACGAGGAGTGGGGCGTCGCGCTGCACGGTGATCGCGCGCTGTTCGAGAAGATGGCGCTGGAAGGATTCCAGGCGGGGCTCAGCTGGATCACGATCCTGCGCAAGCGCCCGCGGTTCCGCGAGGTGTTTGCCGGATTCGATCCCGAGACGGTCGCGGGTTTCGATGACGGCGACGTCGAACGTCTGATGGCGGATGCTGGAATCATCCGCAACCGCGCCAAGATCCTCGCCACGATCGGCAACGCACGCCTGGTCCGCGAACTGGCACCCGGAGAACTCGACGAACTGATGTGGTCGTTCGCGCCCGTTCGCGGCATCCGCCCGCGTTCGTTCGACGACGTTCCCGCCGTGACGGCAGAGTCGACCGCGATGAGCAAGGCACTGCGTGCGCGGGGTTTCCGCTTCGTCGGACCGACGACGATGTACGCGCTGATGCAGTCGACCGGCATGGTCGATGATCACGTCGCAGGATGCTGGTCAGTGATCGTGAGAGAGGATGTTTGACTCCATGAGCGAACAGAACCCTTCTACGCCCACCGCACAAGGCGAGAATGTTCACCGCCCGCGCATGCCCACGGTTGCCATCTGGCTCTCCGCCGTTTCTCTCGTGCTCTGCATCCTTCTCGCAGTGCCGTACAGGGCACTGCCCTTCCCCAGCATCCTCGTAATTGTCGCGCTGGCCGCGGTCGGCATAACCGGGCTCGTGCTCGGCATCCGCGCCCGCCGATCCCCCTCCGCACGCGGCGGCTGGGCGTTGATCTGCGCGCTGACGTCGCTGATCATCGCCGTCATTCTGACGGTCGTCTTCATCGTGGGTATGATCTCCGCCAGATCTCTCAACAGGGTTGAACTCCACGGACAGGGGCCCGCGGGAATGTCTGCGACATTCGTCAACGACACGGAGAACCGCACTGTGAAATGGCCGGCGGAGGGCAGGGCCAACTACAACACAAAGGGCTCCTGGGTCGAACTCACCATCGAAGTTCCCGAAGATGCCGCCTCCCAGACCGTCAGCTGCCAGATCACCTGGAACGACGAGGTCGTTGTCGATGAGACATCGGATAACGGCACGGTGACCTGTCGATACGATGCGGGCTGAGCGAGGATATACTCGACGATCGGGGGATTCGTCTGCTTCAGGGCGCCGTGGAGTGGCCCGTACACCCCTCATGAAGCCGGAGGAGGGTGCGTGGCGAAGCGGATTGCCTCGGCGCCGCCAGTGCTGGCGGGATACAGCTACGTGCGCCCGCTCGGTTCCGGCGGATTCGCCGACGTCTTCCTCTACGAGCAGGACATGCCGCGCCGCGTGACCGCCATCAAGGTCCTCCTGGCGGATGCCGTGAACCCCGAGGTGCTGCGCACGTTCAACGTCGAGGCCGACATCTCTGCGCGCCTCAGCGCCCACCCGTCGATCGTCTCGATCTACCAGGCCTCCATCTCGGCAGATGGCCGACCGTACTTCGCGATGGAGTACTGCCCCGACACGATGAGCGCGCGATACAAGAAGGCACCGCTGCCGCTGGCCGAGGTGCTCGACGCAGGAGTACGGATCGCCGGAGCGCTGGAGACCGTGCACCGCGCAGGGCTTCTGCACCGCGACATCAAACCCTCCAACCTGCTGATCAACTCGCTCGGCGCTCCCGTGCTGGCCGACTTCGGGATCGCCGCCGCGGTCGTCGATGAGGGCGACCCCGAGACCTTCGCGATGTCGATTCCGTGGAGCTCGCCCGAGGTGCTGCAGGAGAAGGTGTCCGGCTCGATCCCGAGTGAAGTGTGGAGCTTCGCCGCGACGCTGTACACGCTGCTCTGCGGACGCAGCCCGTTCGAGCGGCCCGATCGCGAGTCCAACTCGAGGGAGAAGCTCACTCAGCGCATCATCCGCGCGCGCTATACGGCGCTGCCGGTGCCGGACATGCCGCCGATCATCGACGACATCCTGGCAACCGCGATGGACCGCGACCCCGCACGCCGCTTTCCCTCCATGGCCGCATTCGCTGAGCGGCTGCGCTGGGCGCAGTACGAGCTGGGGATCGCGCCGACCGCCTTCGAAGCGGCATCCGCAGAGTGGGCCGCCGCAGCGCCGGTCAGTTTCTCCGACTCGGGCCCGCGGGGACCGGTGATCACGACGGTCGCCGCTGACTCCCGCCGTGCTGCTCGCGCGGCCAAGGCAGCGGAGCGGCCGCGCGATCGGGACGACGTCGCAGCCCCTGCACGTCGGCGGTCGCCCTGGATGGCCGGCGTGATCGGCGCCGTCATCGGCGCGGCCGCGATCGCCATTCTGGGTATGACGGCGCTCTTCCTCACGGGAGTGATCTGATGGCGATCGGAGACAGGTCGCGCACTGCCCCGGCGCCCCGATCGCGGGGGCGTCTGATCGCAGCGATCGCCGGCGCAGCGGCAGTGCTGGTCGTCGTGGGACTGGCCGTCACCGCGCAGGGATACCAGACTCAGGAGATCCCGCGCCTGGAATCGTCGGTCTGGGTCATGCGCGACTCCGGCCAGTACGCACGCGTCAACACCGAGCTCGCTGAAATCGACACCGTGCGCAACGTGGATGCTCCGGAGGCGGTGTGGCAGAGCGGCTCCGACGCCGTGCTGTACAGCCAGGGAAACCGTCAGCGCTGGGATCTCGACCCCGCCAACCCCGTCGATCTGCTCTCCGCCAGTGAGGATGAGGGCGCACCCCTCGCCTCAGAACCCACCCCGGCCGGCACCCGGCAGATCGTGTCCGCGGGACCGTACGCTGCCTATCGGACCGACACCGGACAGGTGTCGGTGACCACGCTCGCCGCGGGCGCAGGAACGGCGCTGGTCGATCCGTTCGCGCAGGTCGAGGTCGCCGAAGGCGAGGATCCGCCGACATACACCGCCGACGCGATCGGGCTGTCTCCCGACGGCATCCTCGCGCTGTATTCGGCAGAAGAAGGCGCGATGCGCCGCTTCGACATCGAGCAGCACCAGTTCCTCGGCGACGCTTCACCGATCTCCTCCGCGCCCACGGGCGACGGCGCACTCATGCTCAGCGTTATCGGCGAGCGCTGGGCGATGCTGCAGCCCGCTGACGGCACGCTCTGGATCTCGGGACGGGACGAGCCGGTCTCGGTGGATGTCACTGAGGATGCCGTGCTGCAGGACGGCGCGGCACGCGGAGATGCGGTCATGATCGCGGACTCCGCGGGGCTGGTCTCCGTCAACCTCTCCTCAGGAGAGGCCACCCGTATCGCCGAGGCATCCGGTGCGCCCGCCGTCCCTGTCGTCGTCGGATCGTCGACGTACGCGGCCTGGCTGGACACCGGGTCCGGAACGCTCTGGGCCGACGGCGAGACGGTTCCGATCTCTGTTCCCGGCGACGTCCTCGAATCCGCATCGATCGAGCCGGTCTTCCGCGCCAACGGAGACCGGGCGGTGCTGACAGAACTCGGCACCGGCCTGATCTGGACCGCACCCGATGGCATCCTCGTACCGCTCGAGCAGTGGGCGATCGAGGATGACACCGAGCAGGAGGAGGGCACGGTCATCGTCGAGGACGTCGCCGAGCAGCTGCCTCCGGTTGCGGTCGACGATGCCTTCGGCGTGCGCCAGGGCGAGCAGGTCGTGCTGCCGGTGCTGCTGAACGATCACGATCCGAACAAGAAGGACGTCCTCACGATCGACCCGGACTCGATCGCGGGCGGTCTGGTAGACCCGGACTTCGGAGACCTGTCGCTCGTCGCCAACGGACAGTCCCTCGTGGTGAACGTGCGCGCGGCATCCGGCCAGACGAGTTTCACGTACGCCGTCACCGATGGCTCCGCGGTGTCGCCGCCAGCGACGGTGACTCTTTCCGTCGCCGCTCCCGAGGTGAACTCCGCGCCGGTGTGGTGCGGCGTCGAGGCCTGCCAGCAGGAATGGCCGACGCCGCAGATCCTCCCGGGCGGAAGCACGATCGTCTCGGCGCTCTCCGGGTGGGTGGATCCGGAGGGTGATCCGTTCATCCTCAGCGACGCCTACGAGACCGATTCATCCGCACCGGTGATGGTTGTGCCGATGGACGACGGCCACGTCGCCATCCGCCACACCGACCCCAACGCCGCGGATGCCACGATCTCGATCACCGTCGTGGTCACCGACGTGCACGGCGCTGTCGCCGAGAAGACGCTGGATGTGCAGGTGACCGGAAGCGCGGCGCTGATCGCCTCACCCGTCGCGCTGACCACACGCGTGGGAGAACCGCAGTCGATCCGCATCTCCGATCATCTCGCCGGCGGTTCCGGGTCGTATCGCCTTGTCGACGCCGTACAGACGGCCGCGACCGCCGATGGCCTCTCGGTGACGCCGAACACCGCTTCGGGGAACGTCGAGCTCACCGTCGCGGAGCCGGGGCAGTACGTGATCACCTACACCGCGCAGGATGTGACGACGCAGGCCGAGCAATCGGCGGTGATCCGCATCACCGCCATCGACGGTGCGACTGCGCTCACGATGGCACCGGTCACTGCCTTCGTCCGCGAGGGCGAAGATACGACCGTCGATGTGCTCCGTGCCGTGCAGAACACGAGCGGACGCGTGCTGATCCTCGCCGATGCTGTGAGCTCGACGCCGCAACTCAGCGTCAGCGTCGTCGGCAACGCCCGCCTCCGGCTCAGCGGCAGCACCGAAGAGGGGGTGCCGGGCGTCGTCGGCAAGGCAACGGTGACGGTCGCCGACGGATCCGGTGCTGCGGTGGAGGGGACCGTCACCGTGTTCCTCACCCCGTCATCGACTGTCACTCGCCCGATCGTCTTCCCCGATGCGATCACCGTCCGAGCCGGCGCGCTCGCGACGATCAACGTCGCCGCGAACGATGTCGCCCCTCGTGGCGAGCCCCTGGTCGTGCTGCCCGATGTCACCGGCTCCGGGGAGTCGGGCGAGCTCGTCTTCGCACGGGGGAACACGCTGCGCTACCTCGCCCCGAGCACTCCGGGCACTTACCGGCTCTCGTATTCGGCGTCGCTGGAGCGCAATCCGAGCCTGTACGACAGCGGCTCGGTCATCGTCACCGTCGTGCCGTCAGGCACCAACCGCGCACCGATCCCCAAGACGCTCACCGCCAGAGCGCTGAGCGGACAGAGCGTGTCGGTGTCCGTGCCGACCACCGGAATGGATGCTGACGGCGACTCGGTCGTGCTCGCATCCGTCGAGCAGCCCAGCAAGGGCTCCGGTACGGCGACGATCTCGTCGCGCGGCGACACGATCGTCTACCGGGCACCCGCCGGCGGAGTCTCCGGCGGGCAGGTGACCTTCCCGTACACCGTGCGCGACACGCAGGGCGAAGAAGGGACCGGTCTGGTTCGGATCGGCGTTCTCGACGGAAAGGTCGAGAACTCGGCTCCGGTCACCTTCAGCGACTACGTGCGGGTGGAGGCGGGGTCATCGATTCCTGTGGTCCTGGACCCGCGAGCGAATGACCTCGACCCCGCTCACGGTGAACTCGAGCTCGTCGAGCTCGTCCCGAACGCGCCGCCGGTTCCGGGCAACCCGCTCTTTGACCGTCTGGATGCGCTCATCGATCCGAGCACGTCGTTGGAGGACGGGCGAGTCGTGCTGCAGGCCGGAGACACCGTCGGGACGAACTCCTACTTCTACACAGTCAGATCCTCGGTCACATCCAGCACCGCGCAGGGGCTCATCGTCGTTTCCGTCACGGAGGGAACTGTTGCCGATCAGCCGCGCGTGACCGACACGGTCCTCACCGCACGCGACCGGGCAGATCTGGCCGATGGCGGCATCGACGTGGTCACCGACCGCGTGCAGTGGCCCTCCGGAGATACCAGTGCGTTGACGCTGAGCCTGTGGGGCGAGAATCCGGACTATTCCGTGAGCGGCAACCGCATCATCGGCACCCCGCCCGCGGAGGGCGACCTCGTTCCCTTCCAGCTGAAGGGGAAGGGCTCGGGCGGTCGCGATATCACCGGTTACGGCTTCCTGCGGATTCCCGCGTTCGACGACATGCGCGTGCAGCTCGTACCGAACGCGACGCCGGTGACCGTCGATGAGAACGCGTCGGTGTCCTTCGATATCCGGGAGTTCCTCGACCTGCCCGCCGCGGACACCGTCGAGATCGGGACGGGTGATTTCGTCGCCCAGCGCGCCAATGCGAGCTGCATGGCCGAAGAGTCCGGCGCAGCGCTCTACCGCGCGGGCACGGACGCGCCATGGTCGGACACCTGCCTCGTTTCCGTGCGTCTGCAGGGACAGACGACGTGGTCGTACGTGGACATTCCCATCGGCATCCGCCCCTCGGAGCCGCAGCTTCTGCTGTCCTCGATTTCGTTCACCATCGCACCGGGCGCGACGCAGAACGTCGATCTTTACAACAGCATGGCCGCGTGGGAGGGCGGACGCGAGGGAAACGCTCGCTCGCTCGATTACCGCATCGTCTACTCCGGCTCCGCGTTCGTCGTGACGCAGAACGGGTCCACCCTCAGCGTTGAAGCGCGAGCGGATGCCGCACCAGGAAACCGGGAGAACATCAGCGTCACCGTGCCCGCGTACGGCGACCCGTCCGCGTCCGTGGTGCTCGTTGTCGGTGCGGCTCCTCCCGACGCGCCGCGGGGCGCGACCTTCACCAGCCAGTGCGTGGTGACGAACCCGAACTGCACGATCGACGTCGTCGACGTGGCCGGCGAGTACGACCCCTTCGAAGGCAAGCCGGGATCCGGGCTGCGTCTGGTTTCACTCGGTGGTGGCGCGCGCTGCGACGTGGCATCGATCTCGGTGTCGGGCAGCCGGTCGGTCGTGGCGAGCTGGCCCAGCGGCGGCCAGGCGCCCGGTGGGCAGTGCATCGTCCCGTTCACCGTCTCGGACGCGCAGGGGCGCACCGGCACCGGAACCCTGACGCTCGACCTGCAGGGCTTCCCGCAGGCACCCGCGAGCATCACCACCGCCGGGTTTACCCGCTCCACGGTCGTACTCGATGTTGCGCTCGGCGAGGCCGGACGCGCACATCCCGCCGTCTCGTCGATCACGCTGCTTCAGGATGGCGCCGCGGCCAACGCCTCTTGCGCACCCGCGGGCGGCGGCGTGTACCGGTGCACGGTGGGCGGGCTCGTGAACGGTGAACCGCACACGTTCTCGGCCGCCGCGGTGAATGCCGTCGGCACGTCGCCATCGACCACACCGGTCACGAGCTGGGCGTACGCGGCTCCCGTCGTCTCGAACGCCACGGCGACACCCGTCTACCGAGCCGGCGTCACCGACCGGTATCGAGGGGTCGCAGCGCTCTCTATCGACTCCTCAGACGATGCCATCGCGATCCGTGTGCAGGAGACCGGTGAGGTCATCAACCGCAAACCCAACGGCGCAACCACAGCCGAGATCGTCTTGGAACCCGGCCAACGGTCGATCACATTGGTTCCGATCAGCCAGTTCCAGCCGCCTACGGGCGACAGCGGCAATGAGGGGGGTGCGTTCACGACGTCCGTCACGGTCGCGGGTGCTCCGTACTTCGATCCCGCATGGACTCAGGCGACCGCGGCCTCGAACACCTCCGTCAACGTGTCCGGTATCGCCGCACAGGCGAATGGCAGTACGCAGGGGGCGAGCGTCACCTACCTTGCTTGGCAGTCGGGAACGGCATCGTGCAGTGCGGATGGAGAGGGCGGGCTCGATATCTCCGGAGCCGAGGTGCAGTCGGATTCGCCATCACTGCAGGGGCTGCAGGCGTACCGGATCTACCGCGTCAAGGCCTGCGTCACGAACGGCTTCGGCGTGGCGGAGTCGGAGACCGCAACCGTCTTCACGTTCACATTCGTTGACGGCCCGGGCGGAGACACGACATACACGGTCGACACGGAGTGGGAAAAGGACGGGAACCGGTATTCGTACGGGTTGAAGTCCGCTCCCCGGCTGGACGTCGAAGACGGCTTCGCCGCTCAATACGATATGTACGGGGCATGGCGCAGTGATTTCGCCCTCACCTCCGATGGGTCCCCCGGGCAGGTGCGCGCTCGGGTATGCAACGAGATCCAGCCCGACTCCTGTTCGGATGCGGTGAACATCACCGCGACCACGGCGCCGACCACCGTCGAAGTCGCATTCGCCGAGTGTCTACCCGCCATTTCCGAAGACGTCGTGACGGTCTCGGCGGCTGCGAACTATTCGTACGATTTCACCTCTGTCCCGGATGATTCTGTCCCTGAGGGAGAAGAGCCTGAATTCGTCGTGAAGATCACCTGGACCGACGCGTACGCCACGCTGGCCCCGATCACCAAGCGTTTCACGGAGTGTCCATGATGACGTGCTCCATTCACAGATCTCCTTGCATCTCCACCCTCCGAGAGGATGTTTCATGACCATCGCCCCCGAACAGGCCTCCTGGTTCGCCGAGACGTTCTCGATCCTCACGGGCAACGTCGAGCAGGCGATCCTCGGCAAGCGGCACGTCGTCGAGCTCGTGCTCGCCACGGCGATCAGCGATGGCCACGTGCTTCTGGAAGACGTCCCCGGCACAGGCAAGACGGCGCTCGCGCGCTCGATCGCCCAGACCGTGACGGGCACGAGCACGCGCATCCAGTTCACGCCCGATCTGCTCCCGGGGGATGTCACCGGCATCACGGTGTACGACCAGAAAGAGGGCACGTTCGAGTTCCATGCGGGACCCGTGTTCGCGAACATCGTGCTCGCCGACGAGATCAACCGAGCGAGCCCGAAGACCCAGTCGGCATTGCTCGAGGTGATGGAGGAGGGCACGGTCACCACCGACGGCGTGACGCGTCCGGTCGGGTCCCCGTTCCTCGTCATCGCAACGCAGAACCCGATCGAGCAGGGCGGCACCTATCGCCTGCCCGAGGCGCAGCTGGACCGCTTCATGATCAAGACGTCGATCGGCTATCCCGACGAGGCGGCGACCATGCGCATCCTGCAGGGGGCCGCGCAGCCGAAGCACGTGCTGGACGGCATCGTCGGCACCGACACCCTGCTCACGATGGCCGAGATGTCCCGCGGCGTCTATGTGAACCCCCGGGTCTCCGACTACATCATGCGCATCGTCGATGCGACCCGTCGTGCGTCGGAGGTGCGCCTCGGAGCGAGTGTGCGCGGTGCTCTCGCGCTGTCGCGCCTCGTGATGACGTGGGCTGCGAAGAACGGGCGGACATTCGCCACTCCGGATGACGTCCGCGAACTCGCCGTCGTCGCCCTCGCGCACCGTCTCGTGCTCGAGCCGGAGGCCGAATTCGATGGCGTCACGGCCGTGGCAGTGATCGGTCAGATCCTGCTCGACGTCGAACCGCCGAGCGAGAACGGCACTGTGTGAGCTTCAGCACCGAGTCGCGTATCACGCGCACCACGGCGGGGACGAGCACTTCCACTCGCACCTCCACGGTGACGCGATACGACAGCACGCGCCGCGGACCCGTCCGCGGCGCGGTGTTCGGCGTGCGCGTCGCATGGCGGCGCACCCGACGCGTGGCGCGCCGTACGACGAAGTGGATGCGGGAGACGATCACCGCTGCCGGTGTTCTCGTCGTGGCAGCGCTCGTTCTCGGAGCGGTCGCCGGAGTCGCTTTCGGCTGGGTCGAGGGGTGGACAGTCGCGGCGATCGCGCTGGTTCTCCTCATCGCCTGCGTCCCGTTCATCCTCGGCGCGCACGACTACGGCATCGAGCTGGAGCTGGATCGCGACCGCGTGGTGGCGGGGGCCGAGATCACCGCGACCCTGGATGTCCGCAACAATGGCACCCGACTCTCGCTGCCCGGCATCGTCGATGTTCCCGTGGGTGAAGGCCTCGTCGAAGCACACGTTCCGCTGCTGAGGCCGGCAGCGCATCACCGTGAAGAGCTGACGATCGCCGCCCATAAACGCGGCGTCATCGACGTGGGCCCCATGACGATCACGCGGGGCGATCCGATCGGCATCCTGCGTCGTGAACTGCGCTGGCCCGATGTGCAGCGCATTCACGTGCATCCCGTCACGGTTCGCCTCCCCAGCACCAGCGCGGGCCTGATCCGCGACCTCGAGGGAACGCCGAGCACGACCCTCGTCGACGCGGACCTCTCCTTCCACGCCGTCCGCGAATACGTCGTCGGCGACTCGCAGCGTCACGTGCACTGGAAGTCGACGGCGAAGACCGGACGACTCATGGTGCGGCAGTACGAGGAATCACGGCACGCACGGATCGCGATCATGCTCGACCTCGCCGCCGACTCCTATGAGAGCGACGACGAATTCGAGACGACGGTCAGCGCCGCAGCATCCCTCGCGCTGCAGGGCGTCCGCGACGGGCGCGACGTGCTGCTCTCGGTGAGCAATGAGCTTCCCGAGCAGAGCCGTGCCGAGATTCTCTCCATCCGCACCCTGCCGACGGTCACGCCGAAGGCGCTGCTCGATGCCACCTCCACGATCGACGCCGCCGAACGGATGATGCGGCTCGAGGCCGTTGTGGCGCTGACGGCGCAGTCGTATCCCGATCTGTCGATCGCGTTTCTGCTCACCGGTTCCCGCATGCCGCTGGACCGGCTCCGGCGTGCGGCGGTCAGCCTGCCGGCGGCCGTCGAGGCCGTTGTCGTGCGCAGCGAACTCGGTGAAGAGCCCACGATGCGCATGGCGAGAGAGCTCTCGGTCATGACGCTCGGCGCTCTGGGAGATCTTCCGCAGATGCTCGCGCGAGGAGCGCTGCGATGAACGCAGGACAGATCCGCCGTGGCACCGGCCGCACGCGCCGCACGCGTCGTGCTCGCCGGACGGTATCGATCTCTGCACTCGCACTCTGGTCCGTCGGCTACGTGATCGTCGGGATCGGACTGGCCACCGCGGCGGTCTGGCCGGTCTACGAATCTCCGCGCGCCATCATCGTTGGTGTGGCGGGTGGGCTCGTCGGGGTCGGCATCGCCGTGTGCGCCCGGCTTTTCCGGTGGGGGCTCCTGGTCGCGTCGCTCGCGGCGGTCGGTGCCTACCTGGTGCTCGCCGTGCCGCTCGCGATCCCATCCGCGATGTCGTCGATCCCCGCCTTCCTCGGCGGACTGCGCGACGCCGTGCTCGGCGTCGTCGTGGGGTGGAAGCAGATGCTCACCCTCAACCCGCCGCTGGGGGAGTACCAGGCAGTCCTCGTGCCCCTGCTCGTGGTGATGCTCTTCGGTGGGTTCGTGGCCACCCTCCTCGCGATGCATCCCGGACGTCGGGCGTCGGCCGCGGTCGTCGTCGTCGCGGGCATGAGCGTATTCGGCATCGCGTTCGGCCTCGGTGCGACGAGTGCGGCGGTTTCGGTGGGGTGGGTCGTGCTTCCCGCCCCGCGCGAGTGGCTGATCGGCGTCGCCGTGTTCGTCTCGGCGCTGGTGTTCCTGATCGGCCGAACCCGGTTGCAGCGAGCATCCGCTCTACGAACCGTCGCCGCGAAGAGCGTATCTCGACGCGGAGCGCCGGTGTGGCCGGCGATCCGCCGACACGTCCTCGCCGGTGGCATCGTCGTGATCGCGCTGATCGCCGGAATGGTCATCGCGCCGACGGCTGCGGGCTGGACCGATCGCTCCGTGCTCCGCGACGAGATCGAGCCGATGATCGTCGTTCAGAAGCAGCCCAGCCCGCTCTCGGCATATCGGTCGTGGTTCACCAACGCGCAGCTCGATGACACGGTCGTGCAGATGCAGGGCGATCCCGGTGCTGTGGATCGCATCCGCCTCGTCACTCTGGACTCCTACGACGGCGAGGATTTCCACATCTCGCTCGACACGCGTTTCAGTCGGCTGCCTCGTGCGGCTGCGCCGGGTGAGGGGCGGGTCGAGCTCGGCTTCACCGTCGGCGACGGATACCGCGGCATCTGGGTGCCCGCACCCGGCGGCCTCGCCGCGGCTCCAGAGTTCGAAGGCAGCCGCGCAGACGAACTGGCAGACGGATTCCACATCGACGACAGTGGGGAAACCGCGATCACCGTGGCGCCGGTGCCCGGCGGCGGCAATGGTCTCGTTCCCGGCGATCGCTACTCCGTGCTCGTCGATCCCCCTGGAGAGACGGAGAGCATCGCCGGCTCTCAGGGCGGAGAATCGACACTCGACGCCGACGCCTACCCGGCCCTGGTGCAGTGGGCGGCGATGCAGGATCAGCCGGGTACGGGTGCGGGGTATCTCGAGCTCATCGATCGCCTCCGCTCGCGCGGCTACCTCAGTCATGGCCTGCTCGAGGATGAAGCAGCGGCCGGATGGATCGCAGATCTGAAGGAGTCCGAGGGGTACTCCTTCGCGCCGAGCTATGCGGGGCACTCGGCCGCGCGCATCGAGGAGCTGTTCACCGCTCTCATCGATCAGGAAGTCCGTGCCGGGTCGGGTGCCGCCCCCGAACTCCTCGTCTCGGCCGTCGGCGACGACGAGCAGTTCGCGACGGCAGCAGCGCTCCTCGCCCAGTACTGGGGGCTGGAGTCCCGGGTCGTGATCGGCGCGCGACTCGCGTCCGCCGAGGAGGTCCCCGGTATCGCCGCGTGCTCGGATGTGTGCACCGGAGCGAGCATGAGCGCGTGGGTCGAGGTGCGCGCGTCGGGTGGCGCATGGAGCACGGTCGACGTGACACCGCAGTTCGCCCTGCTTCCGAGCACGCTGACCGAGGGCGAGCAGCTTCCCGAGCATCCGACGGTGCCCGAGCAGCCCCGCAGCGAGGCGATGGACCCGCCTCTCGCGCAGAGCGACTCGCAGGCCGATGCCGTGCCGCTGTCGGATGACTCGTCCGCCGTGCTCGCGATCCTGCTCCCCATCCTCCGCGCCGTCGGGTTGGGCCTCGCAGCACTGGTGCTGCTTCTGCTGCCCTTCCTCGTGCTCGTATTCGCGAAGCGTCGCCGTGCGCGCCTCAGACGTCGCGCACCGGATGCTGAAGTGCGCCTGACCGGCGCATGGGAAGAGCTGGCGGACCTGTACGCGGATCACGCCATCGAGATGGACCCGCGCGGGACGCGCGCGCAGCGCGCCGCCTCCACCGGTCGTGCGGATGCCGCGGCGCTGGCGACGCTCGTCGATCGAGGAGTGTTCGCCGGGCACGGCCCTGCTGCTGAGGATGCCGATGCCGCCTGGGCGATCGTCGACGCCGAGCGCAGTGCTCTGGCCGGTGAGACCCGCCGCTGGCAGCGGCTTCGCGCCCGCTGGCGGCCGACCTCATTCCTGGCACGAATTCTCCCCGCACGGGGTGTCCCCTCTCCAGGTGGTCGCCGCGCACTGGGTACGCTCGCTGTAGCCGGATCCTTCGCGGACCCGAAGAAGGAGGACTCATGACAGCGCCAGCCGATACGGGGCTCATCATGGCGTTCATCGTCGGCGGTGGCCTTACGCTGGTCATCGTTCTCGGCATCTACATCTGGTACGCGGTTGCGCTGGCGAGGCTTTTCCCGCGCATCGGCGGCGAGGGGTGGAAGGGCTGGGTCCCCATCCTCAACGAGGCGGAGATCCTCGCACGCGGCGGCGTTCCGGCGTGGTCGGTGGTGTTCTACTTCATCCCCATCGTGCAGCTCTACGGCCTCTATCTGAAGGTGGTCGCCACCTATCGCATCAACGAGCGCTTCGACCGTGGCGCAGGTGCGACGATCCTCGCGATCCTCCTGCCGCCCGTCTGGGCGAGTGTGCTCGCGTGGGGTGCGCCTCCTCTTGCGGAAGGAGAACGCCTTGCGGCGCTCCAGCCGAGCCCACGGCGCACAGCTCAGGTTCCGTCTGCTCTCGCGCGGGATGCCTCCGGCTACACCATCCCGTCGCTGTCGCGAGCCCCCTCCGGCGACCGCATCGACACGCCTGCGCCGTCGACCATCTTCTCGCTGCCTCCTGTGCCGCCCGCAGCCTCAGAGCCCGTTATGCAGCCCGCGGTCTCGGAGCCCGCAGTCTCGGAGACTGCAGCCCCGGAGCCCGCGGTTTCGGAGCCCGTCATTTCGGAGCCCGTCGTGCGTGACGAGCCCGTGCGTGACGAGCCGGTGCCGGCGCCCCCGTCGCCGTGGGATGCGCCCCAGCGGACTCCGGTGGTCGCCCCGCCGCCCCCGCCACCCGTGGCTGCACCGTCCGCTGCCGTGCCGCCGACTCCGGCTGCGCCGCCAACTCCGGCTGCGCCACCAACTCCGGCCGCGCCGGCTGTTCCGGTCGCGCCACCGGCTGCCGTCCCGCCGGAGGCCCATCGCGACCCGGCGCCGCAGACCGGAATCATGGCCGCGATGAGCGGCGATGCTGTCCTCCCGGCGAGCGCGGATGATGCTGCGCCCGCTGAGCCCGCGGCATCCGCAGTGCGTCCCACACCTCCGGTGTTCGCGACGGAGCACGACGGTGCACAGGTGTCGGCGCCCCCGTCGATCAGGCCCGCGCCGACCGATCCGCCGACTCCGCCCCCCGCCCCGTTCGCTCCTCCGGTCGCGCTCGCGCCAGCGGTTCCCGCCGCGGGATTGGCTGAGACGGTGGACAAGACCGTCGTGACGCCTCGTCCCACCGATGATGATCTCGACTCGACCGTCATCGTCCCCCGTCGACGCGGGGTTCAGCGCTTCCTCGTCCTCGATGACGACCGACGCTTCGCGCTCTCCGGTGCGAGCGTCGTCATCGGGCGCAACCCGGTCGGCGAGCCTGGCGAGCAGCGGCTCGCGGTCGCGGACACCACGCGGACCCTCTCGAAGACGCACGCGCGCCTCGTGGTCGATGGCGACGAATGGCGCCTGACCGACCTGCATTCGACGAACGGCGTCGTCGTCGCCGCCGAGGACGGCACCGAGACGCTGCTCGACCCGGGGGAGAGCGTCATCGGAACCGGACGCTTCATCCTCGGTGAAGTCGGGATGCACGTCGTCGCGGAGAACAATTCGTGACTGTGTCGTCTGTCATCCTGAACGCGGTCGGCCAGACCGATCGCGGCCTGAAGCGCACGGCGAACGAAGACGCCATTCTCGCGGAGTCTCCGGTGTTCCTCGTCGCCGATGGCATGGGCGGGCACGAGGCCGGCGATCGGGCCAGCGCCGCGGTCGTCGCAGCCTTCGCGCCGCTGTGCGCCACCGCGGCCACCGTCGAAGATGTCCGCGCGGCGCTCGGCCGTGCGGACGAAGAAGTCTCGGAACTGTCTGCGGGGCTCAAGCGCGGGGCAGGGAGCACAGTATCCGGTGTCGTGCTCGTCGAGCATCAGGGCGCTCCGCACTGGCTCGTCTTCAACGTGGGAGACTCGCGCGTCTACCGTCACCACGGCAATGAGCTCTCGCAGATCACCATCGACCACTCGCTCGGTCAAGAGCTGATCGATGCCGGTCGGATGAAGCCCGAGGAGCTCGCGACCTTCCCGCAGCGCAACGTCATCACTCGGGCGATCGGCGCCGAGGAGAGCGTCGCCGACAGCTGGCTTCTTCCCGTCGTCGACGGCGAGCGCCTCCTCATCTGCTCCGACGGGCTCAGCGGTGAAGTCAATGATGAGAGCATCCGCGCGACGCTGACGATGTGCGGACGCCCGGAAACGGCGGCGGACGCCCTGATCCGTCGCGCACTCCGAGCCGGTGGGCGCGACAACGTCTCGGTCGTGGTGATCGACGTCATCTCCGGCGGCGCGAGAACGCGCCCGGACGACGTCACCGCCGGCCGCATTGCCGCCGGTGCGCTCACGGACTCCATGATCGACGGCACGACGATTCCCGTGCGAGTGCGAGTCTGACGTGGCAGAAGACGAGGAACCGTATTCCGATGAGACGGTGGCGCTCACGCGCCGTGCGCGGCGTCGCGCCGCATCGTCGATCGCGGAAGCCGGAATTCGCTCGGAACCCGTGCGCTCCCCGGAACCTGAGAACACTCCGAAACCCGAGGACTCGCCGGACGCTGAGGATGAGACCGTCGTTGTCGATCGTGCCGTGCCCCGTACGCAGCGGGTCGAGGACGGTGGCTCTGCCTCCGTCATCCGCCCGCTCACCGTTGCGCCGACGAATGAGGCCACCGCGACGCCGTCCATCTACAAGCCGCGGCCAGCGCCGCTGATACCTGCCAGCCCGCCCGCGATCGCCGGGGCCGCCGCGCCCACCAGGATCGAGGATCCCGATCGTCCGTCGGTTGCACGCCAGTCGCGCCGGTGGAGCTTCTACGCGGTCGCTGCCGCCGCGGCGGCCTGCGTGGTCTCCCTCATCGGCCTCGCGGTTCTCGCCATCGTGGTGTTCACGGGCTGAGCGGGCCTCCGTTACCCGGCGCGGTGCTCAGTACTGCTCTTCCGGTTCGTCGCGTTCCAGGAGCCCGCCGCTGCCCAACTCTGGCGGGGCATCGTCCGATGCCGCGCGTCGCCGTCGAAAGACGATGAGGATGCCGAGCACGCCGAGCAGGCTCGCACCGCCGATTGCGGCATACAGGGCGGCCTCGCGAGTGAGGATGAACGGCACCGACGAGAGGTCCGGAGCGATCGCAACGGCCGGTGGGCGCGCTTCGGCCTCGGTCGTATCGAAGAACGGGCTGACCGGACCTCGAGTGCTCCGGTCGGGCAGCAGCGCAATCGCCGCGGACGGCTGGATGAAACCCCAACCGGCCGCGTCGTCGCGATGATCCGGGTCAGCGCGCAGCGCGGTGGCGCTCAGTCGGTAGGCCCAGCCCGCGGCCGGGTCTTCCGGGTGAGCTTCGGCGACGAGAGCCGCCGCTGCGCTCGCGTAGGCGGTCGCGTAGCTCGCCGCGGGAGTCTCCGTGGCGAAGAGGCAGTTGCCTGCACCGATCGCTGTGGTGAGAATGTTCATGCCCGGGGCGGAGACGTCGACCTGCGGTCCATGAATGGAGTCCGCTGTCACACGTCCGCCCGCGTCGGTGGCCGTGACTCCGAGGGCCTGCTCGTACGCTGCGGGGTAGCGCGGCCCGTCCGGTGCTTCCGGATCTGATGCGCGGTTGCCGCCGCTGGCGACGACGAGAGCTCCGACGGCTGCCGCGTGCTCGACGGCGCTGCGGAGCTCGACGGAATCAGTCGCCTGTGAGAGCGAGACATTGATGACGTCGGCGCCGTGGTCGGCCGCCCAGCGGATGCCATCGGCGATGCGCTGGGCGGTGGGCCCGAACCCCGCCTTCACATCCTGATCCGCATCGCTGCGGTACACGCGCACGGACAGCAACTCAGCATCCGGAGCGAGACCGACGACACCCGATCCCGTGACGGGACGTGCGGCGATCTGCCCCGCGATCGCGGTGCCATGGCCGGTCATATCGGTGAGCCCGTCGGACCGCTCCCCGTCGCCGACGAGGTCGATGCCTCCGATGACCGCGGGGGAGAGGTGCGGGTTGCTCGCGTCGATGCCGGAGTCGACGACGGCGACGACGACCCCCTTACCGGTGGCTGTGAGGTGCGCGTCTTCCGCGCCGAGCAGGAGCAGCGCTTCCGGCGTCTGGGGTGCGAGCACCGGGTTCTCCGCAGTGCATGTCTGTCCGCTCGTCGCTGCCGGAAGCACTGTTGTCGGAGCATCCGATGCGGATGCCGCGGCCGGGGTGACGATCGCGGCGATGGCGAGAACGAGTGCGGGAATCAGCCGAGCCGGGCGTCTCATTCCGCTGCGCCCTCCCCGGGAGACATGCCAGCGGCTTCCGATGTGAGCGCGGGGCCGGCCGAGAAGAACTGGATCCACTCGTTCGACGCCTGGCCGACGTCGGCTGCGGAGTAGCCCAGTCGGCGGATGCTGTCGTCGCCGCCGTCATCGCCGGTGCCCGCTGCGGGAATCGAGAATGCGGTGCCGGATCCGTCGATGAGCACCGCGGTGCTCACCGACTCCTCGCCGCCGACGCCGATCTGCACGAGCGCACCGCCGCCGACACTCACCTGAGCAGTTCCGCGTTCCTCCGGCAGCTCGCTCGCCGTGGACCCGAGGGCCGTCACCGCGTCACCGCCGAGAACAGCGCAGGGCGTCTCGCCGGAAGGCAGGATCTCGAGCGGGCGGGTAGGCCAGTCCGCCCCACCGGCGTTCGAAGTGGTGGGCACCGCTGCGACTTCGGCGGGCGAGACCTCCTGCTCGGGCCCGGCATCCGCGCCGCTGCCGAGCAGGTAGAGCTGATGGGCGAGGGGGCTGAGCTGCGCCAGCTCGCCGGATGCGAGGGCCACGTACCGTTCATCCTCAGCGCTGCCCTGCACGTGCACGATCGTGCCGGCGCGCAGGTCGGTGCCGGCCACAGCATCACCGAACCCGGACACCGTGATCGGCGCCAGCTCTTCGCCGGGCTGGAAAAGATTCAGCCAGAGTCCATCTACGTCGACGATGTCGCTGGTCCCGAGCCCGACGGCGCGCAGCACGGCGTTCGCCTCATCCGGGGAAACCGCATAGCGGAGGCCTCCCGAGATGACGAAGATGTCGTCGTCACGTCGAACCACAGCACCCGTGCCGTCCGAGATCTTTGCGATGGGGGCGTCCGAGATCGAGACCGCTGTTCCCTCAGCTTCATCGACGCATGCCGTCCACGCGGTGTTCAGCAGAGCATCCGGTTCCGGCAGGTCATCAGGTGCCCCGAGGATTCCGATCGCCGGCCCGATCGGGATGTCGGCGAGCGAACCTTCATCGGTCTTGATGATCGTGAAATCGTTCGCCGGAATCAGCAGGCGTGCGCTCGAGGTGTTGATGACCGGGTACAGCGTGCCATCGAAGGAGATGTAGCGCGCACCGGTGTCGGTGGCGATGATCATCCGATTGTCTTTCCAGTCCTGCGGGAGGCCGGGCTGCATGATGCCGTAGAAGACACCGGCCAGGATGATCCCGGCGGTCAGTGCAACGCCTGCGACGACCGCGCGGAGCGGTTTGGCCGGATCGAGCTCTTTGCCTCCGGGGGCGCCGCCGGTGAACGCGGAGAGTAGCCTGCGGCGGCTGAATCCCTGCGCCTCGATGAGGTCTTTCTTCGTAGCCATCGGTTAGACGAGCCCCGCCGCAGCGACGCCGAGCGGCAGCAGGAGCGCCAGCGCGACGACCTCGACCGTATCGGCCACCCTCGCCAGCCGCAGGCGAGCCTTGGGCGTGAGCAGCGTGAGGCCGACGAGCAGCACCGTGGCGGTGATGAGCACGATGAGCATCCAGGTGTGCACGTCGGGGAGGGCGAAGGCCACGGTGACGCCGGTGATGGCGAGACCGATGGCGCCGATCGCCATGAGCACGAGCACACCGAGCCGCGCATGGATCTGCCGGGACTGGAACATCATGCCGATGAACGCCAGAACGCACAGGATCGCACCGAGGATTCCGGTTGCGGCGATGAGTGGTGTGGCGATGAGGGCGGCGACGCCGAGTGCGGCGCGCAGCGCGATGAGCGTACGCGTGCCCGCCGCAGCGCGTCGCTTGACCTCGTCGGCGTCGATCGGGTCAGGGGCGGTGAACATATCGGCATCGCTCTGCGGCGAGATCACCTGAATCCGCGTGGAGCTGAGCGCGAGCCAGGGGATGCCGTTGGCGAGCAGCGCGGTGACCGCAAGCATGATCGCGTAGGGGGCGACCGCGTCACCGAGAGCGGCAGCGGCTGTGGCGGTGATGCCGAGGGTTGCGCCGAGGGCGATGGGAACGAGGTGGATCTCGGGCTTGTCCTGCGTGACGGCGAGACTCACCCCGCCGACGATGACGAGTCCGAGTCCGAGGGCCGCGATGGGCCAGCCCCAGATGTCCTGAGGCGGCACGGCCAGGTAGCCGGCAAGTCCGCCGTAGACGGCAGCGGCGAGGCCGAGTGCGTGTCCGGCCTCTGGCTGGCGCAGGCGCATGAGCACGGTCGCGGCCACGCTGAGGATCACTGCACCGGAGCCCGCGATGATGGCGGGGAGCAGTGACGTCGCCGGTGTTGCCACGAGAAGCAGCGCGCACAGCGCGAGGAAGGTCATGCTGATGAACAGGGCTGTGCGCGAGCTGTCCTTCGCGCTCCAGGTGCCGTGCTGTTCGGCGGTCGCGTCGATGACGGCTTCGACCACATCGTCATACACCCGGGGCTCGGCGACGAGTCCGCCGCGCACGAGGGTGAGTAGCTCTCCGTCGTGGACGCCCTGGGCAGCTGCGCCGCGCGCAGGATCGAGGGTTACGCCATCGGCTCGCCGGAGCACGTAACCCGCGTGGGTCAGCGTAGGGTCCAGAACCCCGAGACTGCGGGCGAAACCCGGGATGATCTCGACGAGCGGCACTTGTGACGGCACCCCGACATCGAGTCGACGATCATCGCTGACGACGGAGAGCCGCAATACGGCTCCTGCCACGGCGCTGCTCTGACTCATATCGGTGGTGTCCCCCCACGTTTGCGACGTTTCCTCACAGTGAGCGATATGAGGACATGGTGTCGGAATCACTCTAGTTGACCGCGGGATACACGAAAATATCTCATCTGCGGTTGGCATGAGGTGCCCCAGTGACTTAGCGTAATCATTGAGAATCGAACAGCGGGGGGTGTTTCGAGTCGTTTGCAATCACAACGTGCTCCCCGCCTATGCGTCCGAAAGGACCGGAGGGAGAGTGAGATATGCCAGACGTCATCTCCGCTGAAGAGGGGGCCCTCAAAGCGGGCGCCCAGGCGGTAAACGTGACCAAGACCGGTATCGAGCGGGAGGTCAGGAAGGTCCGCGGCGAGATCGAACAGCTGCGCAGCATCTGGACCGGCCCGGCATCGGTGTCGTTCACTGCGCTCATGGCTCGCTGGGACGACCAGACGAACCGCCTCAACGGCGTCCTCGTGACCTTGGAAGATGCTCTGACAGGTACGGAGCGCGACCAGAACGCGGGTGAAGAGAGCCACAAGCAGATCATCTCGGGCCTCGGCTCGATGATGGCGTAATCACCCGATCGCAGAATTCTTCTAAGGAGCACACGATGGAGTCGATGTCAGTAAATCCAGAGCAGGTCACTGTTCTGGCAGGTCAGATTCGCACGGGAGCGAAGGGGATCAAGGAGCAGCTCGAGAACCTTGACACCGCGGTCACCAAGCTGCGCGGCGCATGGAGCGGTGAGGCTCAGACGAGCTACGACCAGGCGCAGATCAAGTGGAACAAGTCGCTGAGCGAGATGCAGGAGCTTCTTGCTCAGATCTCGACCAAGACCGAGGAGATCGCAGGGAGCTACCTGCAGACGGATAAGGGCTCTTCGCGCCGGTTCCTGATCAACTAAGACTTCCGGTGCGGGATCGGCGGTCAGTCGTCGCTCCCGCACCGCTTGCTGTGTCTTTCGATTCAGGGTTCGAAAGGCAGAGCAAGCGTTCGCTGAGACGCATCATTTGAGAGAGAGGCACGTCGATGACGATCTTCATGGATATAGATGGAGTGCGGATCGACATCCGGAAGATCCTGCGTGAGATGCAGGAGTTCCCCGCGGCCGCAGAGGTGGCGGTGTCCGAGGGCGGTTCCTCCGAGGTGAGCATCGGCTTCCGCAGCGCCGTCGCCGGTGCAGCAGACGCGATGGGCGAGGGCACGCGACGGGTCGTCGAACTGCTCAACAGCACGCAGGAGGCGATCCGAGCGTCGGTCGAGGAACTCGCCGCGCAGGATTCCAGCATCTCGGACGAGGTGAAGACGATCCTCTCGCTCCTGGACTCGGCTGCCGAGCAGGATGGCGGCACCGCGTCTGATAACGGCGAGTTCAAGTGAAACGACGACTCGTCACTGTCAGCGCCGTTGCTCTCATCGCCGTTCTCGTGGGGGCACCGGCCGCTGCGAACGCGGGGACGATCGAGTCGGGGTTGTGGTACTTCGATCGTGGTCACGTGCAGGATGCGTTCGATGCGGGGTTCACGGGTGAGGGCGTGGCCGTCGCGGTGATCGATGGCAGCATCAATCCGGATGCTCCGGGGCTGCGCGGTGCGAATCTCGAGGTCGTGGAGCCGTCGTTCTGCTTTGACGAGGCGGGCGAGCCCCTGCCGGCGGTATCGACCGAATATGCGATTGCCGGTCACGGGACGAATGTTGCCTCGCTGATCGCGGGCACGGGGGAGACGACGACTTCCCCCGTCGGTGTGAAAGGCGTGGCTCCGGGCGCGGATGTGCGCTTCTACTCGGCATTCGTGTCCGCGGCCGCGGATGACGCCGATGCGTGTCCGCAGGAGAACGGTGAAGCTTTCGGACCGAACGGCACGGGTATCGGGAATGCGATTGCGGCCGCGGTCGATGACGGCGCGGACATCATCTCGGTATCGCTGAGCGTATCTCTGGATATCAACGAGGAAATCGCGAAAGCGCTTGCCGCCGACGTTGTGGTCGTGGCCAGCCTTCCCAATGTGGGCGGCGTCGCTCTGCGCCCAGCGAGTGCCAACGGCGTCGTTGCCGTGCAGGCGTTCGATGCTGAGGGAAACATCCAGAGTTCTTCGTTGCTGGAGGGCCTTGATCCAACACCCAACACGAGCAGTGACGTGATCGTCGCAGCGCCCGGCATGGGCATTCTGGTGCAGGGGTACACGACATCATGGGATGAGCAGATGCTCGGCGACGGGACGTCGTACGCGACACCGATCGCTGCGGGCTTTCTCGCGGTCGTGAAGAGCAAGTATCCGGATGCCACGGCCAACCAGCTCATTCAGAGCCTCATCCACAACACCGGCGGCAACGTGGACCACGAGCCGCAGTGGGGCAACGATAAGGGCTACGGTGCGATCTCGTTGACGGCGATGCTGCAGGTGGATCCGGCGAAGTATCCCGATGTGAACCCGATCTTCGACATGGACGATCCGCAGGCTCGGCCGTCGGCCGCGGATGTGGAGGCTGCGGCCACTGCTGCTACCTCCGAATCAACGCCAGAACCGACCAGTGCGCCCGCTGCATCCGATGCTGCGACGCCGGCGTGGCTGCCGTGGGCTGTCGGAGGCGGGATAGTCGGAGTGCTCGTCGTGGCCGGGGTCATCGTGCTGGCCGTCGTCTTGTCGAGATCATCCCGACGTGCTGACGAAAAACAGGGGGGGAACCAATGACCGGTAGATACGAGGCTGAGCTCGAGCGAATCCGCGCGACGCGAGAGTGGAGCATTCCGAAGGCGACCGCACTGCGCAACTCGCTGTTATCGCTGGACAGAACCCTGGGAGCGGTCCTGGAATCGTCCGCGTGGAGCGGTGAGACCGCTGACAGCGCAAAGGCGATGCTGGGCGAACTGCGCACGTACTTCAACAGCGTCGATCGGAATGTCGGCGAGATCACTGCTGCCGTCGACTCCGGGAACAGTGCGCGTACTGCGGCACTCTCCGGGGAACTGCCTTCCGCTGCGATCGACCCCTTCTGGAGCACGGCGGTGCGCGGTGCCTCGGTCATCGTGCATCCGATTCTCGGGCCACTGGCCGCGGAGACCGCACTCGACACGATCGGGAAGTTCCTCGGAAACCGGCGTGAGGAGGAGGCCAAGGCGATCGTCGAAAAAGTCGCCGCTGGCCTGAAGAATCCGGAAGCCGAGTTGCGCAAGCTGTCGCTGAGGATGCGCGAAGAAAGCGCCAACGTTTCCGTGGCCGTTGCCAAGAATCCGACCGACCCCGGGAGGACCGGCACCAATCCTGGCGGTGGCACCGGCGGAGGGGACCCGCGGTATCCGACTACTCCGACGGGCCCGAACCCGAACAATCCGACCTCGCCGACGGGCCCGACGAACCCGACTTCGCCCACGGACCCGACTTCACCCACAGATCCGACTTCACCCACGGGTCCCATTTCACCGACGGACCCCACTTTGCCCACGACCCCGGAGTGCCCGGGAGTTCCCGACCCGGATGAGCCCGGTGGTGAAGAGCCAGGGCCCGCGATCGATGGACCTGGTGTCGGCACGGTTCCGACGCTTCCTGGGCCGAGCGGACCCGGCGGGCCCGGTGGGCTGTTCCCCGGCGGGCCGGGCGGCGGCGGCATGTCCCCCATCGGCGGTGGCGGTATCGGTGGGATCGTCGGCGGCGGTGCCGGCGCGGCCGTGATCGGTGCGGGCGCCAAGGTAGCCGGTGCCGGTGGAATGGGCGGGCTCAGCGGTATCGGCGGGGCGACGGGTGCGGGCTTGAAAGCCGGCGGCGGACTTCTCGGCAACACCGCTATGGCCGGCAACGCCGGAGGCGGCGCCGTGGCACGTACGGGTCCCGGGGGCGCCGCGGGAAGACCCGGTGGAGGCTCGTCCCAGGGCGCTGCCGGTGCTCGCGGCGGCGCGGCTGGAACGCGCGGCGGCGCGGCTGGCGCCCGTGGCGGTGCGGCCGGTACGCGCGGTGGCGCTGCCGGCGCTCGCGGTGGTGCTGCTAGTACTCGCGGTGGAACCGCTGGGGCTCGCGGTGGTGCGGCGGGAACACGCGGCGGAGCATCGATGATGGGCGGCCGGGGCAAGAACGACGACCCGAACAAGGAGAAGCGTTCGGGGCTCGGCGGACCCATCGCCCCGAAGCTGGAAGACGAGGGCGAGGCCGGTCCCCGCGCTCGGGGTGCCCGCGCGGGCTCGCGCGACAGTCACTCGAGCTGATCGGCGTGCACGAGTTCGGTCGGTCACGTGGCGTGGTGAGGAGATCGCTGTGGCTCTGAGAGCTGTCGAGCGACGCCGCATCGCGCTGCTCAGCGACCAGACTCGCTTCGACGTCGCGCTCGGGTTCGATGAGACGCTTGATGACGCACTCGCGTTGACCGGGTTGTCCACGGGAGTCGGTCTCCTCACGGTGATCGGTCCTGGCGGGGTCGAGGTACCGGGCGACACCGTCTGCGAGGACCTCGAGGACGGTGGCCTCTACTCGCTCGTGGATCTTTCCGCCGTCGTGTCGCAGCGGCGTCCCGGACGCCGGGCGATGCTGTCGCGTGTGGATCACGGTGCCCGATGGTGGCTGCTCGGCGTGTGCGCGCTCGTGCTTCTCGCGGCGTTGGCGATCACCGCCGGCAACCCGGTTCTGCGGCTGGTGATCGGTTTGCTCCTGGCCATCGGCGCGGTCGGAGGAGCTCTCGCCTGGTCGAAGCGCGAGGCGAACGAGGGTGCGCGAGGTGCGTTGGGAATACTCGCTCCTGTCCTCCTCGCATTCGCGGCGGGGGCGACTCTCGTCCCCGCACACCTCGAGAGCGCAGGTCACCTGTCGACGGCATCCGGTTTCCTCGCGGTGAGCGTGATAACTGCTGTCGTCGCTCTCACCGGGGGCGCTGGTCCGATCCGCGCCGCGGGAGGGACAGCGACCGTGCTGCTGGTGTCTCTCGCTGCCGTGTGGGGTGTGACACTGCTGCTGCAATGGGGGCCCGTTGCCGCCGCCGCCATCTCGGTCGGGCTCGTGCCGCTGGGGCTGCGGGCTCTGCCGAGCAGCCTGGTGAACCTGCCCGAGGGGTACTTCATCGACTACAAGCACTTCATGAGCAGCCGGTGGACCGTGCGCGGCGCGATTCCGCAAACACGGGGTGCTGTCCGTGCGCGTGACATCGTCGCTGTCGTCGATGAATCGTCGGCACGGCTGGTCGCGGGAACGATCGTGCTCAGCGTCGTCGCTGCCATCATGATGCCGTTCGCGATCCTCCGGCCATGGCCGGACAATCCTTTCGTCGTAGCCGGAGGGGTTGCGCTTCTGGTCTGCACAGAGCTGTCGCTGCTGCTCACACCCCGCCACACCACGTCGCGGATTCTCCGTTGGATGCCGCGCGCCGCCGCCGCAGTCGTCTTGGTCTGCGCCGTCATTCAGGCATCGGCGGCATTCAGCGGAGATGTGCTCGTCCTGGGTGCGGCTGTGCTGTTCGTCGTGGGGCTGATCGCGGTCGCGGTAGCAGTACCGATGTCGCGGGGGACGAGCTCATTGGGCTGGTCTCGTGTCGGCGACGCGTTCGAGTGGTTGGCGGTCGCACTCGCGCTTCCTGCAGCGCTTCTCTATGCGGATGCGCTCTCCACGCTTCGTGGGATGATGTCAGGGTGAGTGGGAACGACGCGCCTCCGACCTGGCCCGGTGGCGGGAGATCGGTCCCGGCCGAACAGATTCCTGTGCTTCCGCCGTCGCTCATCGCGGCGCCTCCTGGCGTTGACGGCACACCGCTGCGTGACGTGGCGGCACCGCCCGTTCCTCCCAGGGGAGCCGCACTCTCGCCGGCGACAACCCGGCGGAGTTCCGGTGGTCTCGGCCCCGCATTCGCGGGGTCCCCGGCGTCGACAGCGAGGCGCATCGCCGCCTTCACCCTCGACGTCGCGATCGTCGCTCTCCTGTCCGCCGCCGTCCTGCTGATCACCCGCAGTGCGCTCCTGGCGGGACTGACCGTCATCGAACTCGCCCTCGGGTTCTGGGTATGGGAAGCACGAACGGGACTCACCCTCGGCAACGCCATGCTGCGGCTGCGAACCTCTCGTGATGATCGCGCGTTCTCGCCCGGCGTCGGCCGTCAGCTCGTTCGTGGCCTCATCACCGGAGCAGGTTTCCTCGTCGCGGTCGGCTCGTGGGTCGTGGTCGCCTCGAGCGCGTGGGATCGTGGCGGTCGTCGGCAGACCTGGGCTGACCACGCTGCCGGCACGGTCGTCGTCGCGGTGCCCGCGCGGAAGAAAGCCGTGGCACCCGCCCTCATTCCCGATGTCGCTGCTGTCCAGTCCACCGGGCCGCTCGCTCCGCCCCAGGTCATCGACCTCGGTTCCCACTCCGCATTCGTGGACGACAGCTCCGAGCCCACGGGCGCACGCGCGGTTTCTCCCGCAGTGCCTTCCGATCGGGCATCTCGCCGTGCGGCATCCCGCAGCCCCGAAGTATCCGAATCGCAGGCGAATCCGTCAGAAGCCGAACCTGCATCGGAGTCAGGAGCACTCCTGGTCATCTTCGATACGGGCCAGCGTGTGCAGCTCGGCCTTCCCCTCGCCGCGAACCTCGGACGTGCTCCCGTCGCCAGCGAGAACGACGATCGTCTCATCATCGTCACCGATCCCGACTCGTCGGTTTCGAAAACGCATCTGCGCATCGAGCACTCCCGCGGTCGCACCTGGGTCACGGACTTCGGGTCGACGAACGGCTCGGATATCCGCTCGGATGAAGGCCAGACCACCGAGCTCGTGGCCGGTGAGCGGGTCCTTCTCGACGATGCCGATCGCGTGCGCATCGGCAACCGCAGCTTCACGATCAGCCTCCTCATGGGAACCGAAAGCAACGCCGGAGACAAAGCATGAGCGGACCCCGACTGGCACCACCGCGTGTCCCCTCCGGAAAGCTGCCCGTCCAGGCGCCACCCGAGCTCCAGCCCAGCGATGGCGGTTCCGGCATCTTCGCCTCGATGCTGCCGATGCTCGGCAGTGTCGGTGCGATCGTCATGGTGACGATGTCCAACCAGTCCGCGACCGGTCTGATCACCGGTGGCATGTTCCTGCTCTCGTCGCTCGGTTTCGTCGCGGTGAATGGCTGGCGACAGCGGTCGCAGCGTCAGGCCGCGACCCTCAGTGCGCGTCGCGAATACCTCGCCTACCTCACCGAGCTGCGCAAAACAGTTCGCGTCGCTGCTCGCCAGCAGCGCCGTGCGGCGAACTGGCAGCACCCCGCCCCCTCTGCCCTGCCGTACATCGCGGAGGAGCGGACGCGAGTCTGGGAGCGTTCTGCGGGCGATCCCGACTTCCTGTCCGTTCGAGTGGGAACGAGCGATCAGCCGCTCTGCGTCACGCTGGAAGCTCCAGAGCTTCCGCCGCTGGCACAACTGGATCCCGTCGCAGCTTCCGCCGCGCACCGCTTCATGCTCACGCACGAGGTGCAGAAGGGACTGCCGCTGGGCGTCACGCTTCGCGACTATTCCCGGATTGAGATCACCGGTGACGAGGCAGAGGCACGAGCCCTTGCGCGAGCGATGATCCTGCACGCCGCAACGATGCACGATCCCGACAGCGTGCAGATCGTGATCGCGGCAGACACCACCGTGCTCGCACAGTGGGAATGGGCGAAATGGCTGCCGCACACGCACTCTCGCGTCGTGACCGACGGGCTGGGGGCCGCGCGAATGATCGGTTCGCAGATTCCCGAGCTCGAGGAGATGCTGCCGTCCGAGGTGCGTGAACGTCCGAGGTTCGACAGAGACGGGTCCGCCGCCCGGCTGCCGCATGTGGTCGTGCTCACCGATGGCGTACACGTTTCGCACACCGACCTCATCATCGGCGAGGAGGGCGCCCAGGGCGTCACGGTGATCGATCTGCCCACGCGCTGGGGTGATCTGGAAGATCCGCATGCGCTGCGCATCGCTCTTGAGCCCGGTGCGAAGAAGAATCAGCGTGCCGAGCTCGTGAGCCTCCAGGTTCCGGCCCGTCCGGTCACGGTCGACGGCATCAGCATTGTGGAATCCGAGGCGACCGCCCGGCGCCTGATCTCGTTGTACGCGGGCGGGACGACGTCTGCGGAGAAGACCAAAAGCGGTGGCCAAGCCGAGCTGGTCGATCTGTTGGGGCTCCCTGATGTCCGGGATATCGACCTCGACACGGCCTGGTCCCCCCGGCTGGAGCGGGATCGCCTGCGGGTGCCGATCGGCCAGACCGAGGACGGCTCGCCGCTCATCCTCGACATCAAGGAGTCGGCGCAGCGAGGCATGGGGCCGCACGGTCTCATCATCGGCGCCACCGGATCCGGAAAGTCCGAGGTGCTGCGCACGCTCGTGCTCGCTCTGGCACTGACGCATTCACCGGAGCAGCTGAACTTCGTGCTCGTCGACTTCAAGGGCGGAGCGACATTCGCGGGCATGGCCGGAATGCCGCACGTCTCGGCGATCATCACGAACCTGGGCGAGGAGATCTCACTCGTCGACCGGATGCAGGATGCCCTGCAGGGTGAGATGGTCCGTCGACAGGAGCTCCTGCGCGCCACCGGCCCCTTCGCCAATGTCACTGATTATGAGAAGGCCCGTCGCGGTGGACGCACAGATCTTGCGCCGCTTCCGGCACTGCTCATCGTCGCGGACGAGTTCTCCGAGCTGCTTTCGGCGAAGCCGGAATTCGTCGAGACGTTCGTGAACATCGGCCGACTCGGACGATCCCTCCAGGTGCACCTGCTGATGTCGTCGCAGCGGCTCGAGGAGGGCAAGCTCCGCGGACTCGACACTCACCTGTCGTACCGCATCGGTCTGCGCACGTTCTCGGCCGCAGAGTCTCGCACCGTGCTCGGTGTTCCCGACGCCTATCACCTGCCGACGCAGCCCGGCGCCGGCATCCTGAAGTCGGACACCGAGACGATGACGCAGTTCCGCGCGGCCTATGTCTCAGGGCCCCCGCCGCGCCGGCGACGCAAGGCCGCACCATCCACACGAAAAGGTGCTGAGTCCGCCGCGGTCGAGTTGTTCACCGCAGCTCCGGTCTGGCGTGCGGACACGGCGCCCGAAGAGGTCGACGTCGCGGTGGAGGTCGAACCGGAAGAGGTCGAGCGCAGTTCGTTCGAGATCGCTGTCGAGCGCATGAGCGGACGCGGCCCTGCCGCGCACCAGGTCTGGCTCCCGCCTCTGGAGAAGCCGGCGACGCTCGATCAGCTGCTCGGCGATCTGGCCGAGGACCCTGCACTCGGGCTCGTCTCGTCGCAGTGGCGCGAGATCGGCGGGCTCACCATTCCGCTGGGCATCGTCGATGTACCGCTCGAGCAGCGTCGCGAGAATTTCGTGGTCTCACTCGGCGGTGCGGCCGGTCACATGGCAGTCGTCGGTGCTCCGCTGAGCGGGAAGAGCACGCTCCTGCGCACGACGATGCTCGCGATCGCGCTGACGCATACCCCGCAGGAAGTGCAGTTCTTCGTCATCGACTTCGGCGGTGGCAGCTTCTCCGGTCTGCAGGGGTTCACGCACCTCAGCGGGCTCGCGACGCGCTCGGAACCCGACATCGTCCGCCGCACTGTGGCAGAAGTGACCAGTCTGCTCAACGCCCGTGAGGTGTACTTCCGCGAGAACGGTATCGACTCGATCGACACCTATCGCCAGCGCCGTGCCCAGGGAATCGTCGACGACGGCTACGGCGACATCTTCCTCATGGTCGACGGCTGGGGCACGCTGCGCAGCGAGTTCGACATGCTGGAGACGGCAATCCAGGCGATCGCCGCGCGAGGCCTCACCTACGGCGTGCACGTCGTGATCGCGGCATCGCGGTGGATGGAGATCCGCGCGAGTATCAAGGACCTCATCGGCACACGAGTGGAGCTGCGGCTCGGAGATCCGTCGGACTCCGAGGTCAATCGCAAGGCGGCGACGAACGTCACCGCGATTCCAGGACGCGGCCTCAATTCGAGCGGTCTGCAGATGCTTACCGCGCTTCCGCGCATCGACGGCTCTGACGATGCGTCGAGTCTTGCCAACGGCATCGAGGATCTCGCCAGCAGGGTGGCCTCGGCCTGGCATGGCCCCGCCGGCCCGAAACTACGACTGCTGCCCGAGCGCATCACCCACGACGAGCTCAAGACCGTGGCTGCCGCGGCCTCTCCGGAAGGCGTGGAGCCACGGGAGATCCTTCTCGGCATCGATGAGGCCAACCTCGCCCCCTTCGCCATGGATCCGGTCGAGGAGCCGCTGCTCTACCTCTACGGCGACGCGGACTCCGGGAAGTCGTCGATGCTGCGCGGCATGGTGCACGAGATCATGCGCCTGTACAAGCCCAACGAAGCGAAGATCTTCGTGGTCGACTATCGACGAGCTCTTCTGGGCGAGATCCCTCAGGACTACCTCGGTGCATATCTGACCTCGCACGAGATGGCAGAGGGCGGCATGGCAGAGCTGTCCCAGTTCTTCCAGTCCCGCATCCCCGGACCCGACGTCACACCCGAGCAGCTGCGCACACGCTCGTGGTGGACGGGGGCCGAGGGCTTCGTGCTCGTCGACGACTACGACCTGGTGTCGACATCGCAGGGCAATCCGATCGCCGTGCTCGCCCCGTTGCTTGCACAGGCCGCCGACCTCGGTCTGCACGTGGTTCTCACCCGCCGCACGGGAGGCGCGAGCAGAGCGTCGTACGACCCGGTCATTCAGCGGATGACTGACCTGGGGGCAACCGGCATCCTCCTCTCGGGAAATCCCGACGAGGGCCAGCTCATCGGTAAGGCGAAACCGATCCCGTCTGTTCCCGGCCGGGCGCAGATCGTCAGCCGCGACCGCGGTCTTGTCGCCGCCCAGCTGCTGTGGGTCCCGCCGCGGTACGAATGATCCAGACGATCTGGGTGCCAGGGCACCCCGGCTGGGCCGGGCAGCAGAAACCCGTCACAGGGTTGATCGTGATCGGTGTGATCTTCGGGATCGTCATCATCGGGTACGGGGCCATACTGCTGAGCGACGGCGCTGCGGCGATGATGCTGCTGGGAGCGGCGGTGATCGTGACGGTGGGTCTCACCGGGTGGATGCTCGCCGCTCATCTGCGCGTTTCGCGAGTGCGCGTCGTTCGTGCAGAGGCGGCGGCGAACGAGGTCGTGTTCCGTGGCGTGGCCGCGATCGTCTGGCCGCTGCGGTTGTTCCTGGTGGCGGGCCTTGCCATTCTGGGCGGGTGGGCATGGGCGATCGCCACAGTGCCTGCCGAACGGCTTTCGATTCTCACACTGCTGCTCGTGCCGGTGATCGGAGCAATCCTCGCGATCATGGGCGCTCGGGCGTGGTTCCAGCGCCCCGGGGGACACCGGTTGACGCTGACGCCTGCCGGCATCGATCTACAGATCCCGCGCACCGGTCTGCGAGCGTCGTGGAACGATGTCGCGTCCGCCGAACTCGCCGGCGATCGCGTGGTCGTTCGTGCGGTCACCGCGAAGTCGGGCTCATGGGCAGCTCGTGATCTTGCCAGCGACCCGGTGATTCTTGCCGAGCTGATCGCGTTCTACGCGCGCTCTGCGCCCGCGCGCGACGAGATCGGATCGGCAACTCTCGACCGTCTGAGGTCCGGCGGCTTCTGAGGGAGCTCAGAAGCCACCAGGGTTCACTGCAGCCGGGGATCGACCTCTGGCCACGTGCCCTGGCGGAAGCGAACAATGATCCGGCCGGGTGCAGAAGAATCTGCGAGTACGTAGGTCATGGTGACTCGCTCGAGATTCTCGCGTCCGCCATCGGGCATGATCGTCGTCTGCACCGGCTCGAGCAAGCGCAGGAACTCGTCCTGATCGGGGTCGTCCTGCCCGGCAAGCGACCCCCACTTCTTCAGGAGCTCCGACGGAGCAGAATTCGGACGCCTCAACGCATCACCGATCACCTGCCGTGACAGCTCATCGGTGCGCGAAAAGCCATCCAGTGCGAAGTCGATGCCAGCGACGACAGTCTTATCCAAGCGAGTCGGGTGGTCGATCTCGATCCGCACCGAGATGCTTCGATCGCCGACTTCGGTGGTCGTCTCCATCACGGCGCCGCCCACGCCGCCGACGAGTTTCAACGGACCCAGATGCCGACTATCCATCGAGTTTCCCAGCCCATCGAACACAGTTCGCTCGCGATCGGTCATGATCCGCCCATAACGTCACTGATTTTCTCGCTGTTCCAGACCTGCTCGATCTTTGTTTTCGACGTCTGGTCATTCTGGAAATAGTCATCGATCGTCGCATTGAACAGATCGCGGCCGAGAGAGTACTCCTGGGCCGTACTGGCAAGACACCCGACCGCCAGGTCGTAGAGCGAAGTCGCTGCCGTGTGCGTCCCGCTCGCGCCAGCACCGATCGTGCCGTCGCGCGGGGTCGGATTCGTGGCGGGGGCGCTTCCGAGAGCGGTCTTGGCGAGTCCGAGCGAATCACTGACGTTGAGCATATTGTCGGACACGAGATCGGCGCGGTACTGCTTGATGTCGATCATCTCGGCTGTCCCCGTGAAATCACCGAATTGGACCTTGTCGAGGTCGAAATTCGCAGCATTGGCGTGCATCTTGGAGACGGCTTCGTTCATCATGGTCACAAGCGCGTCCTCTTGCTCTGAGATGGTGGTGCTCACCTTCTCGAGGGCGCTTTCGAACGACTCCATGATCTCGTCGTAGCTGCTGCCGTTGATGGTGGCAGCTGAGTCGAGCGCCTGAATCGCCATGGTCGCTGTTCCTGCGATCGTGACCATCGCCGCGACGAGCGGGGCCGCGGCTCCCGCTGTTGCGATCGATGCGACCGCGCCCGCCGCAGTCGCAACGACGGTGAGCCCGTACTTGAGCAACGCGTCCGCGGTGTCTTCCGCGAACGTTGAGAGCGCCTGTCGCGCGTTATCGCAGATCGTTGCGACATCGGTGCGAGCCGCAGGCCAGGCCTTCGACTGAACCGAATAATTGATCTCCAGCATCGCGCACGCCACCCCGATTCCATGGGCGACGTTCAAGAACTGCGAGTAGTACTTGTTGAGGAACGGCGTCGTGAATGATCCTGAGATGTTCGTGAGGATCGTGGTATTCACACTCTCACTGCTGCGTTCGATCACACCGTTCGCCTCAAGTGCGCCACCCGTCCCGGAAGCACCGAGCGTGGCTGCCGCCGAACGTACAGCGGTCAGAGGGCCGCTCGCTTTTGAGCCGTCCGGCAGAGAGGGCTCCAGCCAGCGAGACACGGCGCCATCGACGCGGGCTCGGATGTTGTCGAAACTCGGCGCCATCGAGCTGCCGATCCCGGTGACGGCGCCGCCACCTTCACCGTTGGTGTTCGGGCGGTCGTAACTGTTGGGCAACCACCCCCAGAACGAGTAGTAGGACTCGGGGCTTCCGATGTCCGGCGTGAAGCTCTGATCTGCCATATACGCGTCGATCGCGGCGCGCTTCAACGGGCCGATGATTCCTGGAAGCTCCTCGTACGTGGCCACAGCTACCCCCCGGTGCTTGATATGCGGTGCTTTTCAGTATGCCCGATACAGGTTAGTGGCATCCTCGTCCTCACCCAACAATTACGCTTGAGCACGCGGGGTCGGCTGAGCGAACGGAGAAGCGCATGAAGAAGGGCTCGAGAGCGACGCTTGTGTGGGGCATCGTCGCCGTCATCCTCACCGTCACTGCTGCGCTGCGACCGCCCGTCGCCGCAGTGTTCCTGCTCGCCCTTCTGGCGTGCGGGGTGATCGCGGGCGTGGTGGCGGTGCTGCTCGGCATCCGTGCGTTGCGCGGCCCCGACGGGAAGGCGAGCCCGGCCGCTGGCATCGCGCTCGGCGGTATCGGAATCGTGACGGGCGCCG
Source organism: Microbacterium sp. (assembly GCF_052099035.1). Classification (GTDB taxonomy): domain Bacteria; phylum Actinomycetota; class Actinomycetes; order Actinomycetales; family Microbacteriaceae; genus Microbacterium. Next base: position 34,162 of record NZ_JBQDSX010000022.1, read on the forward strand.
TCTCCCTCGCGTTGCTCGTGCCCGCTCTGTTCCCCGGCGCGTCCGTTCAGGTCGAACTCCGCGCCTCGAGCGAAGAGGCATTCACCGTCTCGTACTCATACGGCGAGTATCCGCGGGATGACGTCTGGCAGGGCGGTGACTGGTCTGCGAAGTTCGGTACCAGCGAGTCGTCGACGGAGATGGTCGTCACGGCCGAGGAACCCGTTGAGGTCAGCTGCGAGATCCTCCGGGACGGTGAGGTCGTGGCAGCGGAGTCATCAGGAAGCGGCACCGTCACGTGCCGTTTCGACGCCGCAGGGTGAGTGAAACCGATGCGCGCGCTCAGCGCTGCGCGTCGGTGAGATGACGCGAGTCGCCGCTGAGCACCTTGACGATGATGCCGCGGCGGCGCAGCTCCGCGACGGTGCGCGTCTCCTCGTCGCGGTCGCGGCCAAGAGCGTGCACATTCGCGACGACGAGCACGTCACCGGTGTGCAGTGTGTTGATCAGCCGGTTCAGGCGATCGCCCCAGCTCTCCAGGATGTCGGGGGCGGGGTGACGGAATCCATCGATCGGCACACCGAAGCGCGTGAGGTCATCGCGTTGCTGCACGACCGGGGGCATTCCCTCGCGTGAGACGACCAGACCGACCAGACGCGATCCCTTCGGTCGGGCGTGCCACCAGTCGTGATCCTGCTGCAGCTCGGTGAAGCACTTCGGGCACTCGGAAGCCACGTGCGGCAGGTGCAGCGGGCTGGTCACATCCATCGAATCGCTCATCGGCGCACCTCCAGCATCCATTCTGCCCTGTGGGGCGAGGGAACGCGTCATCTACTCAGGACGGGTTCGGTCGTTGCCGCGAGCGGTGCGATCTACAGCATCCCGAGTGCGCGCACCGCGTCACGTTCTTCGGTGAGCTCGCGGATCGACGTGTCGATCCGTCCGCGCGCCCAGTCGCTCAGCTCGATGCCCTCGACGACCTGCCATTCACCGTCGACGGACCGCACCGGGAACGACGACACCAGGCCTTCCGGAACGCCGTACTCGCCGCGCGAGACGATGCCGGCACTCGTCCAGTCGTCGGTGCCGCGCACCCAGTCGCGGGTGTGCTCGATCGCGGCATTCGCGGCGGAAGCCACGGACGATGAACCGCGCACATCGATGATCTCGGCGCCGCGCTTGGCCACGCGAGGGATGAACGTCTGCTCCTGCCAGGCCTGCACGTCTCCCACGCGCTCCGCCAGCGCCTCGATAACAGGCCGGCCGCCGGCCGTCGCGTGGGTGATGTCCGGGAACTGCGTCGCCGAGTGGTTGCCCCAAATCGCAACCTGGCGGATGTCGGAGACCGGAGCATCCAGCGCGAGGGCGAGCTGTGCCCTGGCACGATTCTCGTCCAAGCGCGTGAGCGCGGTGAACCGCGTTGCAGGAACACCGTCAGCGGATGCCGCAGCGATGAGCGCATTCGTGTTGGCAGGGTTGCCGACGACGGTGACCCGCACATCCGAGGAGGCGCTTTCCGCGATCGCCTTGCCCTGCGGGCCGAAGATTCCGGCGTTGGCCGCGAGCAGATCGGCGCGCTCCATGCCGGGCCCACGGGGGCGTGCACCGACCAGGAGGGCGATATTGCTGCCGTCGAAACCCTGCGCCGCGTCGTCTGTGACGTCCACGCTCTCCAGCAGATCGAACGCGCCGTCCTGCAGCTCGAGCGCCGCACCCTCTGCGCTCTTCAGGCCCTGCGGGATCTCCAGCAGCCGCAGCCGCACCTTCTCGTCCGGACCGAGCATTGCACCGGCTGCGATGCGGAACAGCAGTGCGTATCCGATCTGTCCGCCCGCACCCGTGATCGTGATCGTTGTCGCCATGAGGATGAGCCTACGGCGCTGGGGTGCCGCGGGGTACTCTCATCCCATGACGTTCAACCCTGATTCCGACATCTCGGGGCACCGCACACGACGGCCCGGACGCACGGCCGCGGTCGCCGGAGGCGGCGTTGGCCTGCTCGCGATCATCGCTCTGATCGCCGGTCCTCTCCTCGGTGTCGACCTGACCGGGCTGCTCGGTGGGGGAACGCAGGGCGGCGGTGCTCCCGAGTCCGGCAGCACCGTCCTCTCCTGCGAGAGCGGCGAGGACGCGAACACGCAGGACGACTGCCGCATGGCCGGTGCGCAAGTGCTGCTCGACGGATACTGGGATAAGCACGTCGAGGGGTACACCGCTCCGCAGCTGTACGTGTTCCAGGGCCAGACGTCGACGCAGTGCGGCACAGCATCCAATTCGGTAGGTCCGTTCTACTGCCCACCGGACCAGGGCGTGTACATCGATCCCGCCTTCTTCCAGATCATGCGTCAGCAGTTCGATGCATCCGCCGGTGAGCTCGCGCAGCTGTACATCGTGGGCCACGAGTGGGGTCACCACATCCAGAACATCACCGGCACGATGGACGCCTACCCGAACAATGGGACCGGGCCCGACAGCAACAGCGTGCGCACCGAGCTGCAGGCCGACTGCTATGCGGGTGCCTGGCTGAAGGATGCCGCGGAGGAGACCGACGAGAACGGCGTGCACTACCTGGAGCCGCCGACCGACGCGCAGATCACGGATGCGCTGAATGCGGCATTCACCGTCGGCGACGATCACATCCAGGAGCAGTCCGGTTTCACCAACCCCGAGTCGTGGACGCACGGATCGAGCGAGCAGCGCCAGTACTGGTTCGCGAACGGATACAAGAACGGGCTGGGTAGCTGCGACACTTTCGCGGTCGACGGCAGCGAACTCTGACCCGATCCCGGCAGGCTGATCGCGGCGGCTACGCCGTGGTTCCGCGGGAGAGCGCGGCGCGGACGATACGGTGAGAAAGTCGCCGATGGCGACTGATATCGACTCACCGGGGGAAGACCATGAACACGGATGCTCTGTATCCGCCGATCGAACCGTATGACAGTGGGATGCTGCTCGTCGGAGACGGACACCGCATCGCATGGGAGGTCAGCGGCAACCCCGAGGGCAAGCCCGTGGTGTTCTTGCACGGCGGGCCGGGCGGTGGCTCTGCGCCGTGGCACCGGCGCTTCTTCGATCCCGAGAAGTACCGGATCGTCCTGTTCGATCAGCGCGGGTGCGGACGCAGCACTCCGCACGCGAGTGCCTCTGACGCCGACATGCGATTCAACACGTCGGCACACCTGATCGCGGACATCGAGCTGCTGCGCAGGAACCTCGGCATCGCCGCATGGCAGGTGTTCGGCGGATCATGGGGGAGCGCTCTGGCACTCGCGTACGCGCAGGCGCACCCGGATGCCGTGTCCGAACTCGTGCTGCGCGGTATCTTCACCCTGCGCCGCGAAGAGATCGAGTGGTTCTACGAGGGTGGTGCGGCAGCACTGTTCCCCGACCTGTGGGAAGGCTTTATCGCGCCGATCCCCGTGCTCGAGCGCAACCGCATGATCGAGGCGTATCACCGCCGCCTGTTCGACCCGGACCCCGCCGTGCACGTTCCGGCCGCGCTTGCCTGGTCGAAGTGGGAAGGGTCGACCATCACGCTCAAGCCGGACGAGGACACGGTCGAGCGGATGACCGAGGATGCCACGGCCGTGGCCTTCGCCCGCATCGAGAACCACTTCTTCGTCAACCGTGGATGGTGGGCCGACGGGCAGCTGATCGCCGGAGTGGATGCGATCCGGCATATCCCCGCCGTCATCGTCCAGGGACGGTACGACGTCTGCACGCCGATGATGACCGCATGGGACCTGCACCGCGCTTGGCCCGAGGCCGAGTTCGTGGTGGTCGACAACGCGGGGCACGCGGCATCCGAACCCGGCATCCAGCAGTCGCTCCGCGACGCGACCGACCTGTTCGCCGACGACTGACGGTCAGGCTTCGACTCGCTTCGCTCGCTCAGCCCATTTCGTCTCCTCGCTTCGCTCGTCGCTCAATGCCCCGCGGGGAGGCCTTCGGGCGGTCCCGCTGGGGGAGGCCTTCGGGTTGTTCCGCGGGCGGAGGCCTTCGGGCCGTTGAGCGATCGGAAGTCTTCGGGACGAAACGCAGGACGAGGTTTTTCGGGTCGTTGAGCGAGCGGAGCGAGTCGAAACGCATTGAGCGAGCGGAGCGAGTCGAAATGAACTGCTCAGGCCCGCAGCGCCTGCAGCA
>NZ_JBQDSX010000022.1:38383-40286 GCF_052099035.1 Microbacterium sp.
TTGAGCGAGCGGAGCGAGTCGAAATGAACTGCTCAGGCCCGCAGCGCCTGCAGCAGCGTCTTCACCAGCCCCAGAATCCGACCGTCCGCCCGGAAGCGGGTGAGGCCCTCGCTCACTGCGGCACCGGTGCGCGCCGTGACGAACCATGGCGGCTTCGGCAGAATCGTGAAGCGGCCGCCGCCGTTGGCGACCGGCAGAGACCTCGGGAACGGACGGAATGGTCCGCGTAGCACCGAGCGCTCCACCTGGTCGAGCAGCAGTGCGTTGTGCACGATACCGATACCGCTGCCGACATCGTCGAGCGTGTTCCCGGGAAACGCGCCCCACGTCAGCGTGGGGGTGATGAAGGCGAAAGCGGTCCAGGCGTTGATGGCGATCGAGCCGTAGCGCAGTTCGGTGATCGACCGCTCGAATCCGGTGCCGAGCGTTGCCTGCGTCGCCGGATCGATCAGCACGTTGGCACCGAGCGTGCCCTGGAGCTTTTCGTTCGCGTGAGCGACAGCAGCATCCAGGAACGTCTGTCCTGTGCCAGGCAAGGTCACGACGCCGAGCACGGGGGCGAAGTACTCCGTATTCTCGAGGGCTGTCGGGTCATCGTCCTGGCCAATCTCGACGAGAAGCCGGTCGCCGAGCACGAGCGCGTCGGGGTAGTCGTCCGCTGCCGACTGCATCCGCTGGTCCGAGCCCGGGTACCAGATCGGACGCTCCGGCGCACGGGTGTACGCGCGGCGGAGGGCAGCGCGGAATGCATCCGCCTGATCCCAATCGGACGACATGATCACAACCTGGCCGGCGATGCAGTTGTGGCCGCAGTTCTGCAGGCGCATCGTCGCGATGTGCTCGGCGTGGAAGCGCAGGTCCGCCTCGCTCCACTGCCCCGGCACGACGATGATCGGCGAGACTCCGCCGAGCTCGGCCGTGATCGGCTTCTTCAGGAGGGGGCGGTTCTCGCGACGGCGTCGCTTCGTCGCGACTGCTCCCTGCCCGCTCGACGGGCCCCAGGTGATCGCATCAAACGTCGCCGCGGAACCCGTGATGTGCACATGGCTGAGCTTCTTGTGCGCGGTGAGGTAAGCGCCGACATCGCCGCCGCCGCGGACGATGCGCAGAAAACCGGGTTCGATCAGGGCTGCGAACGCGTGTTCGAAGACCGGCACCAGCGCATCCTGAGTGGGGTTGACCTTGAGGATCGCCGTGCGATTGTGCGCGAGGAGCTCGTAGAGCACATCCAGTACCGGGATCGAGGTGACGTTGCCGGCGCCGAGCACCAGGCCGACGCCACCGGACTCCTGCGGGGTGCGCTGGGCGAGCCCGGCGGCGGCGCGAGCGGTGCGCGGTGTGGTTCCCGGCTCCAGCCAGACCTCGCCGGTGAAGCCCGAGAGCAGCACCTTGTCGAGACCCGTCAGCGGGAACGCGTGCACGCGTGCGCGGCCGCCGGGGGCGCGGTCGATGCGGATGCCCTCGAGCGGATTGCGTCCGGCTGCGAGCCGGGAGAGCGTCTCCGCGTACGCGTCGAGCGCGCCGAGAACGCTGTAGGGGCCGGAGAGCCATTCCTCACCGCGCAGGGGGTGACTGCCGTTCAGCCCCTTGGATGCTGCCGCCGTGTGCGCCCATTCCTCAGCGGATGCTGCCACCGCAGTTCGCACGGCACGCAGAAGCGTCGCGCGCTGGCCGACGCTGAGCGTCGACCAGGTGCGGGTTCCCGCGGTGAGCTCGTCGATCGCGGCATCCAGGTGGGCGCGTTCCTCGTCGTCGAGGCCGGCCGCGGGCGCGGGGGCAGTGTCGGTCGCAGGGGTCGCTGACGTCATCGGCATCTCCTTCGTGCGGAAGCACTATTCGGGTGTCTTCAGCTTATGCGGGCACGTGGGCCCGGTCACCCGCCGTTGCGCTGCTATTCCCCGCT
>NZ_JBQDSX010000022.1:40386-46061 GCF_052099035.1 Microbacterium sp.
GCGCTGCTATTCCCCGCTTCGCGCTGTCCATCGCTGTTCGCGCTGCAGAAGTTTCAGCCGCGCGGGCAGATTTGAGCCGCGCGAGGGAGGGGGGAGTCGCGGGACGGGAGGGTACAGCCGCGCGAGGGGAGGGGGGAGCAGCGCGAGGGGCGGGAAGAGCAGCGCGGCGGGTCAGGGGCTAGGGATGGCAGCTGCATCGATGTCGCTGCGACGCAGCCGATACCGTGACAGCGGAATGATGCTGAGCGCCATGAGCACTGCGGGCAGGATGCTGAAGCTGAGCACGATGCCCGTGATCGCCTCGCTCGGCTGAGTGCTCTCCACTCCGGCGACGCTCGAGACGTACCCGGTCGCAGCCAGCATGAGCGAGACAGCGGTGGCTCCGAGCGCGAAGCCGACGGTCTCGCCCGCGGTCCAGATTCCGGTGAATGTGCCAGCCTGGCCGGGGCCGCTCGTGCGCTCGTCGTGCGAGATGACGTCCGGGAGCATCGCCATCGGTAGCGATTGCAGGCCCGCATAGGCGATGCCGGAGACGGCCACTGCGGCGTAGAGCCAGGCACCGGGCATCCAGATGGCAACGACGATGGATGCGGATGCAACGAGGAACAGGCAACTCGCGGCGAGGAACGACCGCTCCTTGCCGACCCGTTTGGAGATCGCCGTCCATCCCGGTGTGGCGATCAGCGCCGGACCGACCAGGGCGACGAACAGGATCTCCACCGCGGACTCATCGCCGAGCACCCATCGCGCGACGTACTGCGCCCCCGCGAGCATTGTTCCCGTGGCAAGCGCCTGCAGCAGGAATGTGCCCAGCAGAGCCCGGAACGGAGCACTGCGCCGCAGGGCGCGGAAACCCGAGAGGTACTCCTCCCGCAGGTTTCGCGGATTCGACCCTTCGACAGACTCAGGGATCGACGTGCCGGTCGCTGAGCCTGCCGAAGCGCGGCGCGCCGCGGCATCCCGGGCGGTGCGGCTGGCGATCAGCATTCCGATGCCGATCGCCACACCCGCGACGATGCCCATCAGCAGGTACCCGGTCACCGGGTCTCCGGTTGCGCGCCGCAGCATCGGGCCGCCGGCGCCGAACAGGAGGATCGCCGCGGTGAGAACGACCACGCGCCATCCGAGCAGGCGTGTGCGCTCGTCGTATCCGTCGGTGAGCTCGGCGGGCAGGGCGACGTACGGCACCTGGAACAGGCTGAACGCCGTCGCCGTGCCGAGGAAGGCCAGCAGGACGCAGATCGCGCTCGCCACGGGCCCCCACGACGGCGGCACCGCGAAGGTGAGCGCGAAGAAGACCGGCAGCATAAGCGCACCGGTGACCATGAACCCACGGCGGGACCCGGTGCGGGCGAGCTGTCGGTCGGATGCCGCCCCGATCAGCGGATCGATGATGACATCCCACACCTTCGCGACAGTCACGATGAGGCCCGCGGCCAGCGCCGCCACTCCGAGATTGTCGGTGAGGAAGTAGGTCAGGACGAGACCGGGCAGGGTCGCGTAACCGCCGGTACCGAGCGAACCGATCGCGTATGTGACGATCGTGCGTGCGGACAGGCGTGAGGGAGCTCGTTCGGGTCGAGCGGCGGTGCTCATCGCGCCAGTGTATCGGCGCGGGAGGGTCAGATCAGCGACAGCTCGCGGAGCTTCGCGGCGACATCGTCGTTCGACGGCTCGACGTGGTGCGAGGCGTCGGGGTAGACGACGACAGGAATGTTCATGCGCCCGGAGATGTCCTTGGCGACGTCGGCGGCGTCCGGGGTCGCTTCGAGGTCGATGTAGGTGTACTCCACACCGAGCTCATCGAGCTGCTTCTTGGTGCGGCGGCAGTCGCCGCACCACTCGGCGCCGAACATGGTGATGGTGTCGGGAGTAATCGAAGTCATGTCTCCAGGATATTCGTCCACAGCTGGATGGGCGCCGTTCCCGCGCACAGCCTGCGCATGGGACGATGGATGCCGTCATATCAGAGCAGGAAAGGGGACGCGCGTGGGCATCGGCATCACGGTCATCGTCCCCACGTTCAACGAACGGGACAACGTCTCCGAGCTCGTCGAGCGCACCGCACGCGCTTTGGCGGGGCGGGAAGCGGAGATCCTCTTCGTCGACGACAGCACCGATGACACCGCAGCTGAGATCGAGCGGGTGGCGCAGACCGCGGCGCTGCCGGTCCGGGTCATCCATCGCGACGCGAACACGGGCGGCCTCGGCGGCGCGGTTCTCGTCGGCCTCACGGATGCCACGGGAGACATCTGCATCGTCATGGACGGGGATCTGCAGCATCCCCCCGAGCTGATCTCGACCCTTCTGGAACGGTTCGCGCAGGGCGACGCCGATGTCGTCGCGGCATCGCGATACATCGGCGGAGGGGACTCGGCGGGACTGGGCACGACGCTGCGGTTCGGGGTCTCTCGTGCATCGACCTGGATCACCAAGGCGATGTTCCCCCGGAGGCTGGTGCGCAGCACCGATCCGATGACGGGCTTCTTCCTCGTCGACCGGAGCCGACTCGATCTTCCGACGCTGCGACCGCACGGATTCAAGATCCTTCTGGAGATCCTCGCCCGCTCCGATGTGCGCATCGCCGAAGTGCCGATGGAGTTCTCCGAGCGGCACAGCGGCACATCCAAAGCATCGTTCCGTCAGGGCACGACGTTCATCGCGCACCTCGCCCGGCTGCGGTTCGGAAAGATGTCGATGTTCGCGTTCATCGGCGCGATCGGCGCGGTCGCGAACCTCGGCATCATGTGGCTGCTGACGATGGCCGGAATGCCGTACGTGTGGGCGGCGATCATCGGCGCCGAGGTCACGATCGTCGGCAACTTCCTTCTGCAGGAGCGGTTCGTCTTCGGTGACATGCGCACGGATGCCCGCGGCGTCTGGGCGCGATTCGCGGCCTCGTTCACGTTCAACAACGTCGAAGCCGCGCTGCGCATCCCGATCATGGTGCTCATGGTCGAGACCTGGCACATCTCCAGCGTGCTCGCGACGGGGATCTCGCTCGTCGTGGCGTTCTCCGCGCGTTTCCTCTTCCACGCCCTGTTCGTCTACGCGCCGCGTCGCGGCCGCACGCGGGACGCAGAAGGGGTGGATGCTGCGCCGACGACTGACACGGCGGCAGGGCGCATCATCACGGCCATCGACGCTGAGGCGATGCGCCCCGGCGAGCTGTGAGTGTCACAGCTCCTCACCGTGCACGGCCTCGCCGCCGACCCAGGTCTGTGCTACCGACGCATCCTGCTGGTCATCGAAGGGGTCGCCGTCCCAGACCACGAAGTCGGCGAGGCTTCCGGGCTCGAGCGTTCCGGAGCCATCCAGGCGGGACGACCACGCAGATCCTGCCGTGTACGCCCGCCAGGCAGCCTCCCGACTGAGAGCCTGATGCTCGAATCGCACGGTGCTGTCACCGCTGAGTGACCGGCGGACGGCAGCGCGGATGCCGCGCAGCGGATCCGGCGTCGAGACGGGCCAGTCGCTTCCCATCGCGATGCGGATGCCGCCACCGCTCCAGTCGGCCAGGCGAGACATCCGCTCCATCGGCTCGGGGCCCACGTATCGCGCGTACTGGTCGAAGTCGAGGAAGTCGTCAGCGGTCCAGACCGGCTGCAGATTCATCGTCACATCCAGCGTGCGGAAACGCTCGGCGTCGCCCGCTTCGAGGAACGTCACATGCGCGATCTGATGCCGGGTGCCGCGCTGCCCGTTCGCCTGCCGGGCAGCGGCGACAGCATCCAGACCCTCGTGCACGGCGCGATCCCCGATCGCGTGCATGTGGACGTCGAAATCGAGGGCGTCGAGCCGTCCGACCGCGGCGCGAAGCAGATCCGGCTCGATCGCGAGCTGTCCGTTGTGCCCGAGAGGAGCGCCGGACGCATCGAAGTAGTCTGCCCGCATCGCCGCCGTGCCGGACTCATGCACACCATCGACGAAGATCTTCACGGCGGGCGCGGAGAACCGGCCGCGCGGCAGTTCAGCGCGGCGGCTCACGAGCTCGTCGATCTGCTCGAGTCCTCGGTTCCGATCCCAGCCGAGAGCGGCCGAAACGCGTGCGGTGAGGAGGCCATCGGCTGCGATCGAACGGTAGGGCACCGAAGGATCCGGCGACCCCTGGATCTCCCCGACGAACGCATCCTGCCAGCCGATGACGCCCAGCGCATGCAGCCGGCGCTGCGCATCCAGAAGCGCGCGACGCTGGGTGGCGGCATCCGGTGGAGTGACAGCTCCGAGCAGAGTAGTCAGCGCGCTCTCGTTGACGATCCCCGTCGGGGAGCCGTCGTTGAAGCGCTCCAGAAACCCGGACGTCGCGTCGAGGAGACCCGATGCGCGCAGGGCCGCCGTGTTCGCGAGCGCACCGTGCCGGTCGCTGTTGATGAGGACGACCGGATGCTCCGCCTCCACAGCATCCAACTCGCGACGCGTGATCCGCTCGGCGGCGAAGCGGATCGCGGAGTAACCGGCCACGACGACCCACGAATCGGTGGATGCCGACGTCGCTGCCGTTCTGACCTGATGCCAGCACTCGTCGACGGAGGAATCCGGTGTGACGGATGCACCGCCGAGCGCGAGCTCAGCGGCCAGGGGATGCACGTGCGCGTCGATGAATCCCGGAGTGAGGATGCGGCCGTCCAGGTCGATGCGGCGCACCGCGCGCGTGCTTAGAACGTCGTCGGCAAGGTCATTCTGACCGATCACCAGGAGGGTCTCCCCGCCGACGAGAAGGGTCGTTGCCGCTGCAGAATCGGTGCCGCGCACGCGTGCGCCGGTGAGGAGAAGGAGCGCGTCATCGGACATGGATCTCACGTTATCGGGCCCTCCCGGGTTCTCGTCCGCTAGACTTGTCGTGCAACGTGATGTTTTCGCCGCAATTCCGGCGCGCACGTAGCCACTGATCAGGGCCGTAAAGGACCGCGCACACCGACGCGCGCGGCATCCGCTCTCGATCGAAAGAATTCCGGACGCGCCTGCGCGCGCCCGCCCACAGCAATGAGCACCATGAGTAACACCACTATCCACCCGCCCGAATCCCTGACCTGGAAACAGGCCGACGCCGACGTGCACGTCGCGACCCGCGACGGCGAATTCGCCGGATTCGTCGAGAACGACGGCTCCGGCCATGTCGTTCACGACAGCCAAGGCGCCGAGCTCGGTTCCTTCGACACGCTCGACGACGCCAGGAGCGCCCTTGAGGGCGCAGCGAAGCGGCGCACTCGTTCCATCCGGCAGACTCTCCGGCGCCATCTGAGCAGAGCCCGCTCCTGAGAGACGACCGGGAGGATCCGACGTATACGCAGTGACGTATATCCCCCGGGTTAGCCTGGGACGAAGCGATCGGCAGCCGCCCTTGGCTTCACAGCTCAAGGGCTCCGATCGACGGGAGAGCAACATCTCCACTGCACAGGTCGAACAGACCACCAGCACTCTTGGCCGAGTACGTCAGACTTACGCGGGCAATGCAGATTTCCCCCCGATGGCCAAGGCGTATCAGAACGTTTCGCAGGTCGTGCGTGAGATGGGACTCCTGCAGAGGACTCCGCGTTTCTACAGTTTCGTCGCCGCCGGAATCGCCCTCGCCCTCGGCGGAGCGATCACCGGGTTCATCCTCCTCGGCGACAGCTGGTTCCAGCTGCTCATCGCCGCTGCCCTCGGCATCATCTTCACGCAGATCGGGTTCCTCG
>NZ_JBQDSX010000023.1:0-45992 GCF_052099035.1 Microbacterium sp.
GCAGTTGCGTCCTAAGCAAACGGTTGGGGGTTCGAGTCCCTCCAGGGGCACCAGCGGGTTTTGAGTGCTGATCAGGTATTTCTGTTGAATCTGCTACCCCTGATCTGCCGTCGTGTGCCAAGTCCTGTGCTAAGCGGTACCTGAGAAGATCTGCGCTAGCCGGTCGACGGCATCACGCTGCATGGTCTCGGTGACGTGAGAGTACACGCCGAGCGTGATCGAGATATCGGCGTGTCCTAGCCGCTCTTGCACCACGCGAGGATGCACTCCCGCTTGCAGAAGCATCGTGGCGTGGGAGTGGCGAAGCCCGTGCAGCGGGATAGCGGGCAGGGCATCCTCTCCGAGCGTCTTACGCGCGGCCGCGACTCTCACCGACCACCGCATTGTGGCTCGGTTCGGATTGATGACTCCGCCTTCATCGTTCCCAAAGATCGTCGAGTCCGACCGTGCGAGATCCAGAGAAAGGGAGCCACGCAGCGCCTTCCATGCCTTCAGAGCCGAGATGATCTCATCGTCTACGTCGATCACCCGAGCCTTGCCGCTCTTCGTCGCCTTCGTTGCACCTATGTTGATCGTGTCGGCTGCACGGCGCACAGAGATGCGCCGGCGCTTCATATCAACGTCTGACCAGCGCAGCGCCAGTCCCTCACTGCGCCGCATCCCTGTGCGTGCGAGCACGAGCCAGAATGTGAAGTGCTCGTCGCGGTACGTGTCCCGATCCCACGCCATGAACGCATTGATCTGCTCAGCGTTCCAGGTCGCCATCTCAGGCGCACCTTCGCGCACCTGGCGCCCGGTTGGCGGTTTCGCGAGCTTCGTGCGTCGAGCGGGATTCGATGCGATTAGCCCGTCATCCATCGCACTGTCCAGGATGGCACCGATGAGCACGTGGACCTTGCGCACCGTATTCGCTGAGAGTGGCGCGCCGTCCTTGCCGCCACTCTTGCGTAGCTCCCTGTACAGCTTCCGCAGTCGCGTCGTGGTGATGCTATCGATCAGCACTGTGCCGATTTGCGGGGAGACATAGAGCCGGTACTGACGCCGATATCCGGCTTCGGTCGACGGGGCGACATCAAGGCCATCGAGCCATTCCGCAGCGAAGCTGTCGAGCGTAAGGCCCTTCGGTGTCGCTGCCGCAAGGCGTTGCTTCAATCGAGCGAGCGCGTCCCTGAGGCCTTCGTCGGCTTCATCGGCTGTCGTATAACCGCCGCGGCTCGTGCGCTTCATCTCACCATCTGGAGCAGAGGGATCAACGGGCTCATAGAGCTGCCATCGCCAGCGGTCGCCCGCTTTAGTCTTGTATTGATAGAGGGCGCCACGGCCGCGACGCCTTGAGCGCTTCTCAGCCATCGCTCTTCGACTCCTCGACGAGAAGACCTTCTATTGCGTCAGTGTCGCGTTGGATCGCTTCACGCAACACTGCAACGTGTTTGGAGCTGGTGATGCCATCGCGCGAGAGTCTTGCGTCGAAGGCAATCAACGCATCCGCGAGAAGCTTGGCGGGGGTCTGATCCGGCATCGAGCCTGTGAGCCAATCGCGATCCGCCTCGCGCAACGGGTGGTTCTGTTCGTCCGCAGCGACCGCGACATCGATGAGTGCGTTCAGATAGTCATGCCACGCACGCCCATATACGTCGCGCGCTCGATCAGACAGCACGTACGCCATCATCAGGTCGGCTCCACCGCCTATTAGGCCATCGAGCGTGTACCCGAGAACGCTCGCCAGCGCGCTCGCCTCACCTACGGTGACTCTCCGTTCACCGCGCTCAATCTTTCCAATCGCGGTCACGTGCATCGTCAGTCCGCGGCTGATCAGGCCGGTGACGACCGCCTCTTGACTAAGACCCTTCAGCTTGCGAGCCGTCAAGAAACGCTCACCAAAGTTGGCATCGACCGTGGAGTAGTTAGGTGCATCCATACGCCCAGAGTAGCGGAAATAGACACCCGGTTGCATCCAGCTTCGAAACCTGCTCTACTAGGTATGTCGGGATACCGATTCTCGAAAGTGACTGAAAACTAGACAGCGGTTGAGTCGCCCCGAAGGTCAAGCCGAGAAGGGGCGCGCGAGAACGGGCACTGCGTGCGGTGTTCGTCAACTCGTAGCGGAAATGACGCAAACAAGTGACAGCCAGTAGCTGAACGACCGCACATTCGGCACCAAAGTGTGCCACCCCACCCGCAAACCCATGACGAGGAGATTCAAGATGTCGCTCGAAGACCTGAGGGCGAGCAAGTCCGCCGCCATCACCCGCCAAGAAGCTGCCGATGCCCTTGGTATCGACCCGCGCACCGTTACTGAAGGTATCCGGCAGGGGAACATTCCCAGCCTCACGATTGGCCGGCGCGTGCTCATCCCGCGCGAGAAGTTCCTCGCACTATTCGACGCCGCTGCAGTATGACCGGCAAGAAGAAAGCCCCCAGCATCGCGGCTGCCACCGCTGCTGAGGGCGAAGACCAGAACACCAACCATCACGAAGGAGAACTAGCTATGTCCATCATCTCAGATACCCCCGCCGCCGTCGAGCGCCAGTGGAGCGGACCCGCCGACGCCAGCTCCAGCGCAGCCCAGACGATCGATACTCAGATCGCAGGCGGTGGGATCACCGTCGACACCGGTCGCCTCGATTACGACGTCGAGCAGGAGTGCATCGTCGTGGACTTTCCCGGCGGTGACGTGATCCTGCTTCCGCACGAAGCGCGCAACCTCGCTGACGCGATCAATGACGCCGCAGGCGCGATCGACCGTGAGGAAGGCCCCACCATCGGGGATCTCGTCAGATGCTCACGCATCCTCGGCTTCAAGCCGTCCGAGTTTCTGGGTGCGATCGAGCCGCTGCTGATCGCTCAGCGCGAGCACAACAGGCGCACTCTCCGTCGACCTGCCGATGTGGATGAGCGTCTTCGGGAGATGGACCAGTGACGGGCGGCTTCTCTCGCGCATACCGTGGCAAGTGGCTGCCAGCGATGATCGCGGCGCACGAGTTCGTGGACAAGTCCGTGTTGCCGGTGACGTTAAGGCAGACGTTCTACTCGCTCGTCTCGCGCCAGCTGCTGGAGAACACCGAGACGAACTACCGCAAGCTCTCTGAGAACACTGCTGCTGAGCGTCGTGCTGGATCGTTCCCGGCGTTCGTCGACAACGGTCGCGAGATCCATCGCGCCTACGCCGACGTGTCGCCTTCCGCGACGCTGACTGCCGCTGCGAAGTACTACCGGCTCGACCGCAGCATCGGGCAGCCGTTCCAGGTGTGGATGCTGGCTGAGAAGCGCGGCATGACATCTGCGATGCGTGCATCCTTCGAGAAGTACGGGGTCCGCATCATCGGGCTCGGTGGGTATGCGTCACAGACACTGCTCGATGATGTGCGTCGTGAGATCGTCCGCGACGGAAGGCCCGCGATCGGCATCTACGGTGGCGACTTCGATGCGACCGGGCAGGACATCCCCCGCCACTTCCAGGACGGCACCGGCAGCTGGGTCGAATGGGTACAGGTGGCACTCACCGCCGATCAGGTGGAGGAGTACAACCTGCCAGAGAATCCGGGGAAGACGACGGACACTCGCTCTGCTGCGTTCGCTGAGCGGCATGGGCGTCTCGTGCAGGTTGAGATCGACGCACTGGAGCCTCTCGTGCTCGACCAGCTCTACCGAGACGCATTTGATCAGTTCACGGACAAGTCCGCGTTCGAGGACGTGCTCGACCGTGAGGCGGATGAGCGACAGCAGATGCTGGACTTCATCGGCACGTTCCAGGGCGGTGCCGCATGAGCGCCATGATGCGCGCAGCGCTGGAGCTCGCCGCCGCTGGATGGAGCGTGTTCCCCTGCCAGTGGGAAGGCCCAGACGGGAAAGCGCCCCTGACTATGCATGGGCATCACGATGCGTCTCGTGAACCGGAGCAGATACGGAGATGGTGGGACCGCTGGCCGCTGGCGATGATCGGTGCCAGCGTTCCCGACTCGCTGCTCGTGTTCGATATCGACCCGCGCAACGGGGGATCTCTGACCGCGCTGGAGCAGGTGCTCGGCGTCCTGCCGGCGACGCTCAGTGCACGTAGTGGCCGCGGCGACGGGGGAGGGCACCTGTACTTCCTTCGGCCTCACGGCACGCTCTCCAGCACGGCTCTGCCGGCCGGGATCGACCTCAAGCGGTCTGGCTACATGATCATGCCGCCGAGCTTGCACCCGGCAACGGGGGAGCCGTACAGGTGGCACGACGTGACCGCTGCACCCGCCGCGCTCCCACAACAGGCTCGTGCCGTGCTTCGTCCAGCGCAACGGCGACAGTACGTGAATCCTGCACCTGCTGGAGACGGGGTAGGGCTGATCCGCCACGTCGCTACCGCAGCACCCGGCGACCGGAACAAGTGCCTGTTCTGGGCCGCGTGCCGAGCCTACGAAGACAACCTCCCGGTGCTTGACCAGCTGCGTGCTGCAGCGGTCGCAACCGGACTACACGAAGCAGAGATCGAGCGCACCATCGTCTCGGCCTCCCGCACGATCGGAGTAAACGCATGACCGCACCAACCGTTCCCGCCGTCCCTCAACCTCCAGATCAGGCCCGGCGCCTGCAGCTCACCACCGCATCGCAAATCCCGATCCGTCGCCAGCGATGGTTCTGGGAGGGCAAGGTGCCGATGGGGACCGCGACAGTCTTCGCTGGCCGCGGCGGTGAGGGCAAATCCACCTTCGCCCTGTACCTGTCCGCGCTCGCGATCAGGGGAGAGCTTGAGGGCGACCTGCACGGCGCCGGCACCAACGTGCTCATCATCTCCCACGAAGACGACTGGGGAACGGTGATGAATCCGCGTCTCGTCGGCGCGGGCGCGAACCTCGACAACGTGTTCCGCCTCTCCGTCGAGACGACGGTCGACGAAGTGACTGCCGAGACGATCCCGGCGTTGCCGCTCGACATCGCGTTGATCCGTGAGGCGATCGAGACGACCGGCGCGCGGCTGCTGATCATCGACCCGATCACCTCGACGATCGGCGGGGATCTGCACAAGGTCGCTGACGTGCGTCGAGCACTCGACCCGCTCGCCTCTCTCGCGCAAGAACTCGACATCGCCGTGATCGGGATCATGCACTTCAACAAGGGCACCGGCAACGCATCCGACAAGCTCTCGGGATCGCACGGATTCCGAGACGTGGTGCGATCCCTGCTGCTGTTCGCCACGGACGACGAGACCGAGCAGCGCATCGTCACGATCGACAAGTCGAACTACTCACAAGAGCGCGGTGCATCGTTCGCGTTCAACCTGGTGTCCGCCGACGTCGTAACCGCCGATGGAGAGACGACCTCAGTCGGCTCGGTGCAGTACCTCGGCGAGACGGACCTCACCGTGAGCGACATCATCAACCGGACGCCGGCTGAAGGTGACGGGACTGCCGATGACCGCAACGCAGCTCAGGCATTCTTGCTCGACTACCTCCGTGGCCGTGACAGCTTCGAAGCAGCTGCAGGCGACGTGCTGAAAGCTGGCCGAGCAGCAGGGTTCAGCGACACTGACCTGAAGAATGCTCGCAGGCGGTGCCGTGATCCCCGGATCGAATCTCAGAAGTCAGGCTTCGGCGCGGGCTGGGTGTGGGCAATCACTCACGAAGGTGTCACCGAAGGTGTCCAAGGTGTCACCTCTGGGAAAGACGACACCTTCGACACCTTCGTGACACCTTCGACGCCACGCGAGCCTACCGATAAGGAGGTCGCGCCAGTGTCCTACCTCGATAGCCGGGCCGCGATCGTCGAGCGAGCGAACATGCTCTGCCCCGTCTGCCTCGCCCCGGTCGGGATACTCAACCCCGGCTACTGCGACGTGAACGACACCGCTCACGCCAACCATCGAGCCGACGCCGCAGCGGAGGTGAACGCATGAACGCCTGCCCCGACTGCAACGCCGACACCCGGCTACTGCAGATCGAGCCGAACGTGTACGTGTACGCGATCGAGCACGATGACACCTGCCCGATGCTCCGAGCGATGGAGAAGACGCGATGACCGTTGGCGACTGGGAAGAGGACGCACGCAATCTCCTTATCGAATGGATAAAGCCATCCACCGCTGGTCTGTCGCCACTCGACAGGCAGGGAGCCGAGTGGTGGCGAACCGCGTTCAACAAAACCGGCCCTATCAAGGCTCGGTTGTTCCAATACAACGACGGACGCACTAACGCCTGGCACGTGAGCCCACTGGCGCAACCGCCTCAACCACCGCTCTACCGCGTGCAACCACGACACGCGCAGCCCAAGTGGTCCTGGTGGAACAGTCTCGAGTGGGCGCAGCAGCACCTGTTGCTGATCGACACACCGGGGACGTGCATCATGCGCGCCTCTGCGATCAACCACGTCTACGCAACGATCACGCACGAGCGGCAAACACTGGACGGTCGCATCGAAACAGGCTTCGCAGAAGTCATCTGTGAAGTCACCGAATGGAAGAGATTCCAAGATCCTACGTCGATAGCCGAGCAGTTCACAGCTACAAGCGCCGCTTATGCGGTTCGGGCGGTCAAGACATGAGCGCACCCAAGCCCCTCAACATGTCCGCTATGTCATCGGCATGGGATGACCCCGTTGCCTTCGCCCGCGAACTCCACCGGTATTACTCGCAGCTTGAAGCGTCAGGGCATCGACTGCCAGCGCACGACTGGACCCAAACATCGCACAACACGGCTGAGGCCGTAGATACGGAGAAGAGCGCATGAGTAACCCGCTAATCGAGAACGAAACCCCAGCCGACACATTCGAACGCCTCGGTATCTCACCAGGCGTATGGGCGACGGCCGCAACAACCGAGTGGACGCATCCCGAACCGAACAAGTGGGAAGTCCGCCCGTCACATTTGAACACCCGCGGTGCACTCGACCTCGCACGCCTCGCACTCGAGGGCGGCTGGGCGATCGCCATACACGGATCAAGCAGCCGCCTACGCATACGCATCTACCGAAAGGAAATCAAATGACCGAACTACGAGACACCATCGCCACGGCGCACGGTGTCAGCGATGAAGACCGCGACCTGCTCATGACCGGCATCGATGAGGACACCCTCACCATGCAGGCCGAACGGCTCAACCCGCCGCAGGATCTCTCACAGGGCAACATCGCCCGGCGTGAAGGGCAGACAGTGCAGCGCGGCCATGACGAAGACGAAGACATGCGCGGATTCACCCGCGAAATGTTCGGCAACACCGACGACCTGGAGTAACACCATGACCGATGGAAACACCGACGACCTGAAAGCCTTCGCGCGCCAGATCTTCGCCGCAACCGAGACGGCCCGCGTGGAACTCACACCCGAGCCCGACGCAGACGACACCCTGCGGGAATTCACCCGCGGCATTTTCGCCAACAACGACAACGACTAAGGAGAACCCAATGAGCAACATCCGTAGCATCCGCAGCAGCGCATCCGCCATCACGAACACGGCCACCAAGCACGGCGTCAAGATCACCAAGGATCTGCAGGCGCAGATCAACACCGCCGCGCAACTCATCGAAGATGTCGAGAACTACCAGGCATCCGACCTCAGTGTTGCCGGTGCCGTACTCGATGCCCTCCGCATGAATCAGCAGCCACACCACGACCCTGATGTGATCGCCGCAGTTGTCGCGCAGACCATCGGCAACAACCACAACATCGCAGACGTGGCACGGCACGAGCTCGCAGACGTGATCCGGCAGAACCTGGATGCGATCACGGCGGCATTCAAACCCGTGTATGACCAGGCCGGCGAAACACTGGCCACCGAGCACGCGCGCCTCACCGAATGGGGTATCGCTGAGATCGGAGACATCGACCTCGCCCGCGTGAGTGTGGACATCGCCAAGAGTGCGGTGAAGGCACGAGAAGCACTCACCATCCTCCGTGACATTCGACAGGCGCTCGGCACCACACGAGTAGCAGTAGGCGCAGCAACACTTCCACAGCTGTACATCGAGTACAGCGGAAGCTGGTCAGACATCGGCGGACATCGCCCGATCAGTGACCCATGGGAAGCCCTCAGCGCTGGGCACATCGTCACCCTCGCCACGACAGAGGAAGCCAACGCACGACGAGACGGACTCCAGCACATCGACCAGGCCCGGGCATCCGAAGCAGACGCCGCCTTCCGTGACCAGTTCAAGTCAGCACCAAGCCTCGCCACACGCTGACCAATGTGTGGGTCTGCATCTCACAGTGCAGGCCCACACCGAACACGACGAGAGAGGCGGCACGACATGGGCGACATTCGAACAATACTTCGAACACCAGGGGGAGTGCCCCCCACGACGCGCCGACCAAGACCTCCGGTGCTTGACGTTCTCTCTCTCCGGACCTGAACAGGTCGCCCTAAAACATATGTTCGAATATCCGTTGTCCCCGTGTTTCCGCGGGTTTGGGCCGAGAAAGTAGGTATCAAGATGACCGTTCCAAGAGCCCCTAGAGGGCTAAAGACGGGTGGTAGACGTCTGTGGAGCCGTGTTCTGGGCGAGTTTGAGCTCGCTGAGCATGAGGAGTCGCTGTTGTTACAGGCGTGCAGAACGGTGGATTTGCTCGACCGCCTGCAGGCTGTCCTCGATGTGGAAGATGTGGTGATTCAGTCCCCGCAGGGATCGAAGGCGCACCCGGCCGCGGTGGAGTTTCGGCAGCAGGCGTTGACGTTCGCTAAGACGATGGCCTCGCTGCGCATCCCCCTTGATGACGATCAAGTGATCGGACGCACTCAGCAGCGGGTGGGCATCCGGGCGGTGTCCTGATGCGCAGGAGAGTTCGGGAGCGTCAGGCCGGCACTCTCGCACCATTCACCCCACCGGCAGGCGATGCGCACACCCAAACCGCGGCATGGCTCGCTTGGGATGCGAAGATGACCGCTTACGAGCTTGCTCACCCTGAGCAGGAGGATGAATGCGATTGGGCACGCGATCAGTCCATCGTCCCGGATGGGCCGTTCAACCCGGACGACATCTGATTCTTTTCTTTTTTCCACACAACATCGGCGGGGCTGGTGGTCTTCGGACTGCTGGCCCCGCCTTTCTGCGTTCGCGCCGAGCGGAGCATCTAGAGTGTGCTCATGTTCGCGTGGTTCAAGAGTCGCCCCAAGGTCGTGTCCGTTGCGTTCCGGGATCTTGCTTCTCCGGCTCCGGACGGCTTGGGCGGTGCGTACGCCTATGCCTGGTCACTGAGCACGGCTCCCGAAGTTGGTATGCGCGTTTTCGTGCCAGGTGGAGATGGGAGGTCCGCATCCGCCGTCATCGTAGACGTTGGCGCAGCCCCGCCCCGAGGCATGACCCTCAAGTCTGTAGCGCGCCTGGCGTCCGCCGCCGAGGTTCAAGCGGCTCACGATGCGGTGCTGGCGAGCAAGACCACATGGCTGGATATGGCACGGAAAGCGGCCGGGCTCCCTATTGCGACGCGCAAGCGCAAGCCGCCCGAGGGGTTCGACGTCTTGCCTCCCGCCGACGGGAAAGCTTCAGCGTCTGAGGCCGGTCAGTATGGGCGGGTTTGGTGGCGAGCGTTCAAGCTCGCACAGGAACTCGGCCGGCCGGTGGAGGAGGTATCGAGATTCGAGAGTATCGCTCGACGCTGGTACGCGGTTAGAGACAAGGGTGGGAACCGTCAGAGGTGAAAGCCCCGCCGCCGTCAGCGCATCGCGATGAATCACCGTGTGCTAAACCGTGTGCTACCGACGATGCGGAGTGGTGAATCTGGATGTCGATAGGACGGCTTAGACACCCCTGATCCCCTTGATTTCACGCACCGACAGGCAATTCAGTGTCGGTAGTTGTCAGAGCTCTCGAAAGAGTTCGAGTCCCTCCAGGGGCACCATCTGACCGACGCCTCGCGATGACCGCCGCGTTGGCATGGAGACGCAGCATCCGTAGCTGAGCGCCGGCCTTCTCGTCGATGTACCCCGTTACTTCGCTGCCCTCGGCTCGTTCCGTGACGGTGATGCCGGCCCGATCATCCGCGACTTCGCAGGCGCGAGCAGGATCGCGGCGACGACGGGCACGCAGCTCGTCGATGCTCTCGTCGAGCAGCTCGAGGAGTCCCGCGCGAAGATGGTGGGCGTCCGGGCAGATGCCGCGGCGTGGAAGATCCTGCCCCACCTTGTGGGCCAGCCAGCGGTGAACGTCAAATACCTCAAGAGCGCGCTGGGTCTCGGGGAGATGACCGCGCTTCGAGCGCTCGATTCGCTCACCGAGCGCGAGGTGCTTACTGAGACCACGGGGAAGAGCCGTGGCCGCGTGTGGCAGCATCGCGGCATCTTCGATGCCCTGGATTCGTATGCATCGGAGATTCGCCGGCTGTCGGGGCGCTGATGCGTAGCCGTAGCTACTCGCGTCAGAGCAGATCATCCTCGTGAGGGCGCGGACCATGCGCATCCTGGTTCGCCAGCGCGAGCGCGGTGATGGCGAGTGCGGTCATGATGATGCCGGCCGGGTTGGCGACACCGATCGCAACATCGAGCCACGGCTGCTCGGTGCCGCTGAGGATCGTCTGCAGACCGTCCGGCGTGATGTCGGGGATCGTGGCACCGAGTAGCAGGCCGCATCCCCAGGACGCGATGAGGGTGGCCCAGGTGGATGCGCGGACGGAGAACCCGCGCGTGGCTGCGCGCGCGAGGGCCCGGCCGATGAACGCATTGAGGATGACGACGAGTACGCCGATCAGCAGATAGACGAGCGTGAGCTCCCCACCCCGGCCGAACAGGAACCGCCCGAAGACGATCCAGAGCGCGACCAGGAGCCCGGCGATCGGCACGCCGATTCTGCGGGCTGCGGCCGCTTTCCGGATGCGGTGCCCGCTGGTCACTCGCCGGATGCTTCGTCGGCGGCATCCTCCGCCTGCTCGACCACTTCCGGCTCGACCTGCGGCCGACCGACGATACCGATGCCGACTGCCTCATGGCTCGGCTCGGGCTCGTCGCGCTGGGGTGCCTGGGGCTCCTCCGCCGGTTCTTTCTCCGTGCTGGGTTCCTGCATCTGCTCGGTATCGGGCATCTGATCAGTCGCCGGCGGCTGCGGTTCGTTCGGGTCTTGACTCGTGGGCTGATCTGATTCGCTCATGATCTGTTCCTCTCGTCGGGTGTCCGTCATGCTACCTCTACGATAAACACGTGACCCCGCTCGATGTCCTCGCCACCGTCGGCGAGGTGCTGTCCTGGGTCGGACTGGGAATCGGCATTCCGCTCCTCATCCTCTCCGCGATGGTCGCGCTCGCCGAAGGCCGCTGGGAGCGCGTGGATGTGGCAGTTGTGGAACGCGATGGTGCGATGATCGCGCGCTGGTTCGCCGGGGGAGACTTCCACGAGCGTCGGCTCACAGCGCGAGAGCGGGGGTTCGACGACTGGCATCAGGGGTATGTGCGTGTGCGAGATCCGCAGCATGCCCGGCTTCACCCGCCCGTACTGCGTCGACTCACCTTCACGCTCGGTGCGATCTTCACCGGGATCGGGATCATCGGTTTCATCGTTTCGATGATCCCCGCGTTCGTCTGAGACCAGCCTGGGTACGCAGATCAACCTGCGTGCCCAGATCAGCCCGGTGCGCAATCGGCTATCGCTTGTCGCGCCACAGCTTCGATGGCCACCAGATCGCACGGCCGATGTCATACGACAGGGCCGGAACCAGCAGGGAGCGAACGACGAACGTATCCAACAGCACGCCGAAGGCGACGATGAACGCCAGCTGCACGAGGAACAGGATCGGGATGACGGACAGCGCCGCGAAGGTCGCAGCCAGCACGAGTCCGGCCGAGGTGATCACGCCGCCGGTGACCGACAAGCCCCGGAGTATGCCCTCGCGCGTACCGTGCGTGATCGTCTCTTCGCGCACTCGTGTCATCAGGAAGATGTTGTAGTCGATGCCGAGCGCAACGAGGAACACGAAGCCGTACAGCGGGACGGCAGGATCCGCACCGGGGAAGTCGAAAATTCCGTTGAACACGAGTGCCGAGACGCCCATTGCTGTGCCGAACGACAGCACTGTGGTCAGGATCAGCAGAATGGGCGCCAGCACGGCGCGCAGCAGCAGCATCAGAATGACCAGGATCACGGCGAGAATGATCGGGATGATCAGATTGCGGTCGTGGATCGACGCATCGTTCGTGTCGACCGCGGTCGCTGTCACTCCGCCGACCCGCGCGTCGATGTCGTCGAGTGAGACCCGCAGATCGCGCACCGTGGCTGCTGCCGCATCGGAATCCGCTGCATCGGTCAACGTTCCCTGCAACATCACGTCACCGTCGACGACAGTGGGCTCGGGCGCCGGCGTTCCCGGGCGTCCCATCGCGGTGATACCGTCCGCCGTGACGCTTGCGGTGCCACTCGGAGAATCCGTCGCCGTGACGGCGACCGAGTCAACCCCGTCGCTTGCGAGCAGTACATCCGCGGCATCCTGCAACGAGTCTTCGGCCACGACGACGTACACCGGGCTGCCGGAGCCGCCCGGGAAGTGCTCACCGAGTGCGGTCTGTCCCTCGCGGGCCTGCGAGGAGCCGAGGACGAGTTCGGACTGGGGCACACCTGAGGCGTCGAGTTGTGTGAACCCGGCGGCTCCAGCGAGCAGGACCAGGGTCGTGACGATCCAGATCAGGCGCGGACGCCGCTTGATGGCACCGGCGAGCCGGGCCCAGAGCCCCGTCGCGCGGAACCCGTTCTTCGAGTCGACAGTCTCCGGCTCGAACTTCGGTCGCCGTGGCCAGAACGCGGCACGACCGAAGACGAACAGGAGTGCGGGCAGCAGGGTCAGGGCCGACAGCATCGCGAAGACGATGCCGATAGAGGCGACCGGCCCGAGCGTGCTGTTGGACTTCAGATCGCTCAGCAGGAGGCACAGGAGCCCAGCGATCACCGTTCCACCGGAAGCGGCGATCGGTTCGACGGATCCCTTCCATGCGGCCATAACCGCAGCGCCCTTGTCCTTCGTCGTGCGCAGCTCATCTCGGAATCGGGAGACGAAGAGCAGAGAGTAGTCGGTGGCCGCGCCGATCACGAGAATGAAGAGGATGCCCTGCGTCTGACCGCTCAGCAGCAGGATCTCCCACTTGGCCATCCACCACACGACCAGAAGCGCGACGCAGAGTGCGAACAGGCTTGTGGAGAGGACCACGATCGGCAGCAGTGCGGAGCGGTAGACGAGCAGCAGGATGATGAAAACCGCGACGAGCGCGACACCCAGAAGTAGACCGTCGATGCCGGAGAACCCCGCGACCAGGTCAGCCGAGAACCCGGCGGGCCCGGTCACATACACGCTCACGCCGGGCGGGGCGGCGTCTTGCAGCGCCTCTTCCAGGGCCGAAACGGTGTCGCCGAGGTCTGCGTCGCTGGAGACCGGGATAAAGGCCTGGACAGCCCTGCCGTCTTCGGAGGGGATGGCGGGGGAGACCTCGTCGGCAATGCCCTCGATGTCGGGCGTCGCCTCTATCGCCGCGTCGATGGCGGCAAGCTGATCCTCATCCAGCTCGCCGTCGCCGACGAAGACCACGATCGAGGGGATCGCATCCGAATCGTTGAACTCGCCCAGCAACTGCTGAACCTCGGTCGCATCCGCCGATGATGGCAGGTAGCTGGTCTGGTCATTGGATGAGACCTCGCTCACCTTGCCGAACAGCGGGCCGCCGAGCCCTGCTCCCACTAGCCACGCGATGATGAGTACAGCGGGCACGAACACGCGTACCCACGAATGGCGTCGGACCCGAACGCGTGGGGCGGAGTCGGTTACTTTGATCATCTCACCCATTTCCCTAGCCTGGCTAGTTGAAAACATAGCATGAAATATTGCTTGAGGTAACATCATGAACATGCCCGACGCTCCCCGAGGTGGTAAGCCGCCGCGGCCGTTCGCGCCCGGAACGGGGATCTACGAGCTGGACGTCAACGACCCTACGGGCGAGCTCGTCGACCGGAGCGCTGTTTCTTCCTCTGAGATGCAGGAGATCAATGCACTCATGCGCGCGCTCGGAGGATTACGGGATGCCGAGCAGAAGCTCTCCGAGGCGTCATTGCGCTACATGAAACTTAATCACACGGATATGCGAGCACTGCACTTCCTAATCGTGTGCGAGAACAGCGGTTCGATCGCCACGCCGGGGGCGATCGCATCGCACCTCGATATCTCGACGGCATCCACCACGAAACTGCTGGATCGTCTGGAGCGCGGCGATCACATCACCCGCTCGCCGCACCCCTCTGACCGTCGCGCGCTCGCGATCGCCATCACGCCATCGACTCGGAAATCGGCGATCGACACTGTGGGGCGACAACACGCTCGTCGATTCATCGCTGCGGCGCGACTGACACCCGCGGAGCGCGAGACCGTCACTCGGTTTCTCACGGACATGAAAAATGAGATCGCCCTCGGCGATGAGCCGTGGGCGATCCCAGTAGACGAATGATGGTCAGTGCGCGGCGCGGTAGGCCTCGACCACGGATGCCGGAATACGGCCCCGCTCGGAGACCTTGTGTCCGTTTTCGCGTGCCCATTCGCGAATCGCCGCCGTCTCGGGAGATGCGGCGGAGCGCTTGCGGGGAGCACCGCTGCGGGACTGCGTCACGCCAGCACGCCGAGCGCCAGCGATGTACGGCTCGAGAGCCGCGCGGAATGCGTCTGCATTCTCTGTTGTCAGATCGATCTCGTAGGCGGTGTTGTTGAGAGAGAAATGAATTGTCTCTCCCTCACCGATTCCGAGGACAGTTCCATTGATGTCGTCAACCAACTGGTGCACAATACGTCGGGCCATTCCATAATCATACGCTCGGGGAATATATTTCAGCTGATAATCAGAACAACTCAGGGGAGAATTCCCGCGCGGCGTGCCCGGGCGACGGCAGCATGCCTCGTGGAAGCATCCAGCTTTGACATAGCGGTCCCGAGATAGGCCTTTACCGTTCCTTCTCGCAGACCCAAGTGCGAAGCGATCTCGGCATTTGTGCTTCCGAGCGCGGCGCACGCAAGAACATCGGTTTCACGGGGTGAGAGTTTCACGACGGAAATCGGACGCGTGTTCGTTCCCTTCGCACCCGATGGCGTGTCATCGGAAAAGGCGATAAGTCGCTGCTCGAGCTGTCCGAGCCGTGCGCGCAGTTGCGCATCGGTGACCTCCGCCGAGATGCTGCGCAGTTCCGCGAAGCTCTCCCGCAGCTCTTCGCGGGCGGATGGGGTCAGTGCTCGGGTGGACGGTGACATCGCGTGCATCCGTCGCTCGACCTCATCGTGGATGCGCAATTCGGATGCCACGGCCTCCGCCACCGACATCGCAGGAGCTGTCGTCACGCCGCCGACGGGTGATTCCTTCCACGCTCCGGCGTAGAGCACGCCACGGGAACGTCCATTGACGACGATCGGAACAGCCAGGAGCGTGCGCAATCCCTCGCCGAGGACGAAGCCGTCGTAGTCGTGTGTGATCTGTTGGGATGCGCCATAGTCGCTGGTCATCCGGGGGCGCTGCTCCATCATCGCCCGGCCGCCGAGCCCGCGCTCCGGGCGAACCTGGAGTCCGTCGAGGCTGTGGGTGCGCGTGCCGGTGATGCTGCTCACCGAGACGGCGCCGTCTTCGAAGAGGCCGCCGAATGCGACAGGGAATCGGGTGCGTCGAGCTAGCTCGCGCACCGCTTGTGCAACGAGATCGTCGTTCGGATCAAACGCGAACGTAAGGCCCCCTTCGGGTACTGACTTTCGGGGGTGACGGCGGGGCGCCACCTTTTCGTAGCGTTGACCCTACCACTCGCGAGACCACGGTCGCGCGATGCTCAACATGTGGCAAGGAGGCCCCATGACTGACCGAAAGCCCGAAGAATCCCCGGGCGCAATCGACTACATCGCTGTAGAAGAGTCGCCGAGATTCCAAACGTTGAAGCGCACGCAGCGCTCATTCATCTTTCCACTCGCCGCGCTCTTCCTGATCTGGTACTTCGTGTACGTCCTTCTCGGCGCATATGCGCACGAATTCATGGCGCAACGGGTCTGGGGTGACATTACCGTCGGGCTCCTACTCGGGCTCGGACAATTCGTCACGACATTCGCGATCACGATGGCCTATGTGTCGTTTGCGAACCGAAAGCTCGACCCGAAAGCCCAAGAGATCCGTGAAGAACTCGAGAAGGTCGAGGTCCGGTAATGCATCTGATTCCTATGGCGGCCCCGGCCGCGGCAGAGAACAATCCCGTCCTCAACATCTCGATATTCGCGGCCTTCGTGGCGGTGACGCTCTTCATCGTCATTCGTGCCAGCCGCAACAATAAGACAGCGGCCGACTATTACGCCGCCGGTCGTTCATTCACCGGCCCGCAGAACGGATTCGCGATCGCGGGGGATTACCTCTCAGCGGCATCCTTCCTCGGTATCTGCGGAGCCATCGCGGTCAACGGCTACGACGGCTTCCTCTACTCCATCGGATTCCTGGTCGCGTGGCTCGTGGCGCTTCTGCTGGTCGCCGAGTTGATGCGCAACACCGGCAAGTTCACGATGGCCGATGTGCTCTCGTTCCGCCTCAAGCAGCGCCCGGTGCGGTTGGCTGCGGCGATCACCACTCTTGCTGTCTGCTTCTTCTACCTTCTCGCTCAGATGGCGGGAGCAGGCGGCCTCGTGTCGCTGCTGATGGGTATCGACGGTCGGATCGGTCAGTCGATCGTCATCGCCGTCGTCGGCATCCTCATGATCATCTACGTGCTGGTCGGGGGGATGAAGGGCACGACCTGGGTGCAGATCGTGAAGGCGTTCCTGCTCATCGCCGGAGCCGTCGTGATGACGATCTGGGTTCTGGCGATCAACGGATTCAACCTGAACACGCTGCTCGAAGCTGCCGTTGACGCATCGCCTGCGGGCGGCGCGATCCTCGCTCCCGGGCTCCAATACGGCGCGAACCCACTGGACTTCGTCTCACTCGGACTGGCCCTCGTGCTCGGCACCGCGGGCCTTCCCCACGTGCTGATGCGTTTCTACACGGTTCCGACCGCAAAAGAAGCACGTCGGTCGGTCGTCTGGGCGATCTGGCTCATCGGCGGCTTCTACCTGCTGACTCTCGTGCTCGGCTATGGCGCCGGCGCACTCGTCGGACCAGAGGCCATCAAGGCGGCGCCCGGTGGCGTGAACTCCGCCGCACCACTGCTCGCCCAGTACCTCGGCGGACCGGTGCTGCTCGGCCTCATCTCGGCTGTCGCGTTCGCGACGATCCTCGCGGTGGTGGCCGGTCTGACGATCACGGCGGCAGCGTCGTTCGCCCACGACATCTACGCGAACGTGATCCAGAAGGGACGGAAGAAGGCCGATGGCTCGCCCGTCGACGCTGACCCGAACGCCGAAGTGAAGGTGGCTCGTCGCACTGTGGTCGTCATCGGCATCCTCGCCATCGTCGGTGGCATCGGTGCCCAGGGGCAGAACATCGCCTTCCTCGTGGCACTCGCGTTCGCTGTTGCGGCATCCGCGAATCTGCCGACGATCCTGTACTCGCTGTTCTGGCGACGGTTCAACACGCGCGGAGCGGTGTGGAGCATGTACGGCGGGCTGGCATCGGCGATCATCCTCATCGTTCTCTCGCCGGTATTCTCCGGATCGGAGACGGCGATGATCCCCTCGATCGATATCGCGATCTGGCCGTTGAACAACCCGGGAATCGTGTCGATCCCGCTCGGGTTCATCCTCGGATGGCTCGGTACGATCACCAGCCGGGCGACCGAGTCGCGCGAGCTCGCAGCCGAGATGGAGGTGCGCTCACTGACCGGCTTCGGTGCCGAGAAGCCAGTCGAGCACTGATCGATCGGCGACGAGCACGTGACCCCCGGCGGCCCACTCGCCGGGGGTCACGTCGTCTGGTTCTGTTCGAGATCGAGCAGGTATCGCTTGTATTCGGGATGCGCGCCGTATTGTCCGGGCGTTCCGTCTGAGCGCACCACGCGGTGCACGGGCACGATGATCGAGAAGGGTGTCAGACGGCAGGCGGTGCCGACAGCACGCGCAGCGCCCGGGCTGCCGGCGAGTACGGCGACTTCGCCGTAGCTGGCGGTCTGGCCCCATTCGATCTTCGTGATCTCCTGCAGAGCGGTGCGATGGAAACCGTCGATCAGCCGCCAGTCCAGCCGCACCTCTTCATCGAAGCGCACCCGAGACCCTGCGAAGTAGTCGGCGAGCAGGTGAGCGAGCTCGTCGGCGGCGCCGGGATCCGGCACGGGGACGTCACGGAGTCGGCTGGAGACATCCTCGAGGAGCCAGGGAACTGATGGGTCGGCGGCTTCGGACAGATCGAATCGAACGATGCCCTCGTCGGAGAAGACCACCAGTGCATCCCCGAAGGGTGTGGGAGCGAAGTCGTAGCGGAAAGTCATGAGCCCATCTTGACCCTTCGTGCACAGGCGTATCCGCCGAGATGGCACGAGTGGGGGAGAAGCCGCTGATCATGGTCGGGTGTGGAGGAAAAGTGGCCCAATCCGGTGAAACCCGCCCAGGATACAGGGTGCGCGCCGTTGTGGAGCCTAGTCTGTCGTATGTGTGGCGACGTGAAGACAAAGCCGCGAGCGCCGCGGCCGCGGCGGCCGCGATGGAGATCAGCGAGCAGCAGCGCAGCCCGACAGATGTCGTGGTGGCGCACATCGCCGACGCTGAACGCACACGGATCCGCGCTGAGGTCGCCGAACTCGGCGGGCGCTCGCCGCTGATCACCTACCGCGACACGGTCGAGGGCGGTATCGACATCTCCAAGGCTCACCCCGGGAGCCTCCCGCAGTTCATCACGGGCAAGTCGACGCTGCTGTCCAACCTGTTCCGGGACGAAGTCGGACTGCGCACTGCACGCCTCGCGGCTGAGCGCATCACGGCGAAGAACACCGAGCTGCGAACAGTACGCGGAATCGATGCTGTCCACCTCGCCGTCGGCATCGCCGGTTGGCGTATCGGCGGTGCCGATTTCGCAGCGCCCGTGCTGCTGCGTCCGCTGGCGATCCGCCGGCACCACACGGATTACGAACTGAAGCTGCAGGGCGCGTTCATCGTGAACCCCGAGCTCGTGCGGGTGGCCCGTGAGCACTTCGGCATCTCGATCGACGCCGAAGCACTGGCATCCCTCGCGTATGACGGCGGCATCTTCAAGCCGCAGCCCGTGATCGACCGGTTGCGCGCCGCTACCCAGTCGATCGACACGTTCACGGTGCTTCCGCGTCTGGTCGTCTCGACGTTCGCCGATGTCGGTGCGACGATGGCGCGCGACAGCCATGCGCTCAACCACCAGCTGCTCAATGCCCTCGCCGGCCATGTGGACGACCGGGAGCGGGTGACCGCGGCTCGTCCGGAACCCCACGTCACCAGCCCGGATGAGCGCGCCCCCGCATCGGACACGCTTCTGCTGGACGCGGATGCTGAGCAGGAGTCCGTGCTCGCGCGTATTTCTGCCGGACACTCACTGGTCGTGGCGACTCTGCCGGGCACCGGCGGCACGCAGACGGTGATCAACGCGCTGGGAGAACTCGTGCGCGCCGGCAAGCGCGTCCTCGTGGTCTCGGCCAGACGCTCGACACTGGATGGCGTCAGGCACCGTCTCAGCGGAATCGGCCTCGACAGCCTGGCGGTCTCACCTGGCAGCATCCGTCGTGATCTTGTTCGCGCCATCGGGCGCAATGAGAAGGCGAGCGCGCCGAAGGCGGGCGATGTCGATGACGCGCTGGTGCGCCTGCGCAACGTGCTGCTCGATTACCGCAAGGCGCTGTCGACTCCGATCGACGGACTGGATGCGACGATTCTGGATGCGACGAGACACCTCACCCGTCTTGCATCCCTTCCGACGCCGCCGTCGACCACCGCGCGGCTGAATGTCGACACGCTGCGCAGCCTGGCCGGAGGGCGTGCGGATGCCGCAGCCGCTCTCGTACAGGCCGCGCGACTGGGGGAGTTCCGTTTCGGGCCGGATGACTCGCCCTGGTACGGAGTGAACTTCGGCAGCACCCAGGATGCTCGCTCCGCGCACGAACTCGCCGGTCGGCTGCACGCCACGAGTGTCCCGGACCTCCTCGAGCGCGGCTACGCACTGATCTCCCAGACGCGGATGCGTCCCTTCGCCACGATCGACGAGCTCGGCGAGTACCTGCGCCTGCTCGAGGGAATCCGCGATTCGCTGGACCGCTTCAGCCCCACCGTTTTCGAGCGACCGCTGGGCGAGCTCATCCAGGCGCACGGATCACGCCGTGATG
This sequence comes from Microbacterium sp., assembly GCF_052099035.1. Lineage (GTDB taxonomy): Bacteria > Actinomycetota > Actinomycetes > Actinomycetales > Microbacteriaceae > Microbacterium. The sequence continues at coordinate 20,152 of NZ_JBQDSX010000023.1, forward strand.
CTCCTGCGATGTCGAGCGCGAACCGCCGCCGGCTCCGCAGGCTCGCCAAGGAGTATGTGCGCCCCGGCGTGCACGTCACCGAGATGCACGCGGCGCTGCTGCGCATCCAGCAGCAGCGCACGCAATGGCAGCGTTTCGTCGACGCCGGGGTCGCCCCGGAAGTTCCCCTCGGTCTCGGCGATGTGTACTCGTCATGGCAGCGCGTGACCGCTGAGCTCTCCGAACTGGACGCAGCTCTCGGCCGCAAAGAGCCGCTGGCGACGCTCCAGGTGGAGCGACTCGTGCGCACTCTCGCCGGGCTCGCCGCGCAGTCAGACGTGTTCGACAACCTCGTCGAGCGCGCCACGATCCGCGACAAGCTGGCGACGCTGGGTCTGGAGCCCCTGCTGGCCGAGCTGTCCGTCCGTCACGTCTCCGATGATGAGGTTGCCGACGAGCTCGAGTTCGCCTGGTGGCAGTCGCTGCTCGAGCGCGCGCTTCAGGACGATCGAGCACTGCTCGGCGCCAACACCGCAGTGGTCGATCGTCTGGAGCGGGACTTCCGTCTCGTCGATGAGGCGCATGCATCCATGGCAGGCCCGCTGCTCGCCTGGCAGTTGGCCAACCAGTGGCGCATCGGAATCGTTGATGAACCGACCGAGTCGCAGAATCTGCGTCGCGCACTCACTCACGGCACACCGACCACGGCCGAGATCGTCTCCGCAGCGCCGACGCTGATGAATGTCCTTGCGCCGGCCTGGATCGCATCACCGTATCTGGTGCCGGAGATTCCCGACTCGGTGGAGTTCGACACCGTGCTGCTGGCGGATGCCGCTGCGATCAACCTCGCCGAGGCCACCCCGGCTATTCGCCGCGCACGCCAGGTCGTTGCCTTCGGTGATTCGGTGACTCAGCGTCCGACACCGTTCGACATGGCGGTCGATCCCGGCGATGACTGGGAATCGGAGGCGCCGTTCGATGAGACCTCCGTGTTCGAGCGCCTCGCCGAGCTGCTGCCGGTCATGACACTCACGCGCAGCTACCGAGCCGGCGGCGAAGATCTTGCCGAGCTCATCAACGATTCCTTCTACGGCGGCGAGATCGTGTCGCTGCCGTGGGCAGGGTCCTACCTCGGTCGGGGAAGCCTCACCGTCGACTACGTCGAGGGCGGCGTCGGAGCCCCCGACCCGGTCTCGGGCGCCGTCGAGAGTCCGGATGCCGAAGTCGCCCGCGTGGTCACGCTGGTCGTCGAGCATGCCGTGCACCGGCCGTCGGAATCGCTCATGGTCATCACGGCCAGTGCCCGCCATGCCGAGCGCGTGCGCGCCGCGGTGACGACGGCGTTCGCCGGACGATCGGACGTCGCCGACTTCGTCGGCCGATACACCGCGGAGCCGTTCGCCGTGCTCACCCTCGAGGAGTCCGTGGCCGAGAGCCGGGATCGCGTGATCTTCTCCCTGGGGTACGGGCTCACCAAGCACGGCCGGGTGCTCAGCGACTTCGGTGATCTGTCCACGCCCGATGGTGAACGACTGCTGACGGTGGGTATGACCCGTGCGCGGCGGTCGATGGTGCTGGTCTCCTCGATCCGACCGTCGTCGTCCGACGGCGGACGGCTGGAGCACGGCGCATCCACGCTCATGTCGATCCTCGGTGGCCTTGCCGGTCGCGGGCGCGAGTCGCGACTGGAAGATCTCGCCGACCCGTTGACGCTGGCGCTTGCCCGCGAACTTCGCCGTCTCGGAGCCTCGGTCGATGTCGACTACCGTGGGCTGCTGCCGCTGGTCGCGCAGCACGACGGCAAGGCGGTCGTCATCGAGTCCGACCCGGAGACCCTGGGAGAATCGCTGCGTGAGTCGCTGCGACTGCGCCCGCACGTGCTCCGGCGCCTGGGCTGGCACTACGTCCGCGTGCACGCCTTTGATCTGTACAGCGATCCGGTGACCGCGGCATCCCGCATCGCCGCCGTTCTCGGGATCGCCGCCGACGCGGTGCGCGCCGACACCGACACGCAGCCGATCGACCTGCCGGGCGATGTCTGATTCGCAGAACGGTGCGGCGGATGAGTCGGGTGCGGATGCCGCGAGACAGGATGCCGCGGCCAACGAGCCCCAGCGCATCGTGAGAGTCGCCGGGAGCAGGCGTGCGCGGCTGACTCCGGTGCCCGGGACAGACCCGTCGCCCGATGTGCCGGCGAAGCCGGAGCATCCGGTGCCGCGGGGCGCGCGCGGCACGAACGATGAGCAGCTCTTCCGGGACATCCCGCCGCACTACTGACGCCCGGACACGCCGAAAGGGCAGTCCAGCACGGTGCGCGAGGCGCCAACCGTGCCGAACTGCCCTTTCGGTGCGCGTCAGACGCTCGAGGTCAGACCTCGGAGTTCTTGCGCAGCAGGTCGCGGATCTCGATGAGCAGCTCCTGCTCGTTGGGAAGAGTCTCCTCTTCTACCGCGGGGTTCTTCGCTGCCTGGCGCTCCTTGTACTTGTTCATCGGCATGACGAACACGAAGTACACCACGAGGGCAACGGCGATGAAGCTGATGATCGCCGAGATCAGATCACCGAGCGGGAACGTCACCGGGTTGCCGTAGATGTTGGTCAGCGTGGGGCCGAAGTTGCCGGCAGCATCCGCTTCGAAGAACAGCGCGACGATCGGATTGATGATGCTCGAAACGACGGCATTCACGATTGCGGTGAACGCACCGCCGATGACGACCGCAACCGCCAGATCGATGACATTGCCCTGGGCGATGAACTCTTTGAATCCCTTGAACATGGGACCCCCCGATCCTGGTCGTGCCTCAGTTCGAGGCCGGAGTCGTCGCGGGAGCCGGGCTGGCGCTCGTCGACTTGTCCGTCTTCGATGATGCCGAGGATTCCGTCTTTTTGCCACCGCCACTCCGGGAGTCCGTGCGATAGAAACCGGACCCGTTGAAGGTCACCCCGATCGAGCCGTACTGCTTGCGCAGCGCGCCGCCGCACTCCGGGCACACGGTGAGAGCGTCGTCAGAAAAAGACTGGACGGCATCGAAAGCATGGCCGCACGATGTGCAGGCATAGGCGTACGTAGGCATGTGGTGTTCTCTGTCGGTCAGTGTCGCGCGGGCGACAGGCGAAGGGTGCGAGTGGGCGTCACGACGCCGGTGACCGGTTGGTCATGCAGCTCGCGGGGAAGGGAGTCGAGGACTTCGGAGTCGTAGGTCACCGCGTAGACGGGTGGGCAGTTCTTCATCGACCCGATGGTCTTGTCGAAGTAGCCGCGTCCCCAGCCCAGGCGAGTGCCTTCGGCATCGACGGCCGCGGCGGGGATGATCATGAGATCGACGTCATTGACAGCGATCGGCCCGAGGGCTTCACCGGTCGGTTCGTGGAGTCCGAAAAGTCCTTCTGCGACAGCATCCGTATCGTCGGCGACCGCCCAGTCGAGCAGGCTATCGGCGCGCGTGATCGGGAGCAGAACGCGGATGCCGCGCTTCACTGCCGCGGTGATGAACGCACGGGTATCGGGTTCGGTCGTCGTCGAGAGGAAGCACGAGATCGATCGGGCTTCAGAGTCGGCGAGGAGCGCATCGAGCTGCTCGGTGATGCCGGATGCCGCGGCGTGACGCTGCTGATCGGAGAGCAGATGCCGGCGTTCGCGCAGCTCGGCGCGCAGAGCACGCTTGGCTTGTTCGACGTCATGCGACATACTGCGATTCTACGTGGCTGCCCCGGGGGCGGTGCCCAGTAAGCTGGCCCAATGGCAAAGCAGTCAATTAAAGCGGTCATTCCGGCAGCGGGTCTCGGTACGCGGTTCCTTCCCGCGACGAAGGCCATGCCGAAAGAGATGCTGCCCGTCGTCGACAAGCCGGCGATCCAGTACGTCGTCGAAGAGGCGGCATCCGCTGGCATCGATGACATCCTCGTGATCATCGGCCGCAACAAGAACATGATCTCCAATCACTTCGACTCGGTTCCCGAACTCGAGGTGAAGCTCACGGAGAAGGGCGACATGAAGCGCCTGGAGCGGGTCATGAAATCGAGTGACCTCGCTGATATCCACTATCTGCGTCAGGGTGAACCGAAGGGCCTCGGGCACGCGGTGCTGCGTGCGAAGACGCACGTCGGCGACAGCTCCTTCGTCGTGATGCTCGGCGATGACCTCATCGACGAACGCGACCCTCTGATCACGACCATGATTGCCGAGCACGAGCGCACCGGCGCCACGGTCGTCGCTCTCATGGAGGTCGACCCCGAGCACATCCACATGTACGGCGCCGCGGCAGTCGAGGCCACGGATGACGATGACATCGTCCGCGTGACCGGACTCGTCGAGAAGCCGGCGAGAGAAGACGCACCTTCCAATCTCGCCGTCATCGGCCGCTATGTGCTGCCGGCGTCGGTCTTCCCGATCCTCGAGCGCACTGAGCCGGGCAAGGGCGGCGAGATCCAGCTGACGGATGCTCTGCAGGAGCTCGCGGCGGACGCTGAAGGTCCCGGAGTCGTCGGCGTGATCTTCCGCGGACGTCGCTATGACACCGGCGACCGCGTCGACTACATCAAGGCGATCGTCCAGCTCGCCAGCGACCGCGAAGACCTCGGCGCGGACCTGCGTCCGTGGCTCAAGGAGTTCGCCGAGGGCCTGTAGGCATTACGGCTGCGAGGAATTGATGGACGTGCTGCAGGGGCATCGTCACGGCCCGGTCGAGTTGAGGCTCATCCGGACCCGTGACGCGCGCATTCTTCAGCAGGAGCTGCTCGCGAACAGGTCCTGGCTGCAGCGCTGGGAGGCGACGATTCCAAATGGGGTCGCCTCGTTCGACATGCGGCTGAGCATTCGTCGCCTGCTGCAGCAGTACCGTGACGGCGGCGGCTACCCATTCGTCATGCTGCACAGCGGCGAGATCGCCGGACAGCTCAACGTCTGGGGCGTCGCGCGAGGTTCGCTCAACTCCGCGACGATCGGCTACTGGGTCAGCGAGCGATTCGCCGGGCTCGGTATCACTCCGACGGCGGTAGCCATGGCCACGGACGCCTGCTTCACCGACTACGGTCTGCACCGCATGGAGATCTGCATCCGCCCCGAGAACGAGGCGAGCCTGCGCGTCGTGCAGAAGCTCGGATTCCGCTACGAGGGGTATCGGCGGCGCTTCATCCATATCGATGGTGACTGGCGCGATCATTACGCGTTCGCGTTGACCCGTGAGGACGTGCCCGAGGGTGTACTTCAGCGGTGGGTGAGTGGACGCGCACCGCAGGATGCGGCCAGCATCCCGCCATCGGATCGACTTCCGATCTGAAATTCGCCGTACCCGCGAAGCGACACGCGTCGCGACTGAGGGGCGCGGGCCCCGCTGTCGCATACCGTTGAGCCTATGAACGGGCCGGTGCTGAGTGGGGGAGTGATCGTCCTCGTCGCGGTACTGCTGTGGATGCTGTATCTCTTGCCTTCCTGGCGCGGGCGCTACCAGTACAACGCCGCCGAGCGGAACGCGGTACGCCTGAATCAGGCGCTGCGAGTGCTCGCCGAGACCAGCGAGACCCCCGAAGAAGTGCACCTCGAACTCAACGCCCGTACGGCGCTCGCGCAGCAGAAGCTCGCCAAGCGCGTGCAGGTCGAGAAAGAAGCCGCCCAACTCGAGACACTGCGCGCTGAGCTCGCTGCGACGCGCGCGGACCCCGTTGTGCGTCAGGCACGTGCTCGTCGTCGAGTCCGGGTGACTGCGACTGTGCTCCTCGTTGCGGGACTCGCCCTGGCAGGGCTCGGCGTCTGGCAGCTGCTCGCCACCGGTGCGCAGGCACTGGTCTGGACGGGCGGCGTGCTCGCGCTTGTTGCCACGGTGATCCTGCAGAAGATGGCATCGGTCACACGGCGCAGCGCGCGTCGCCCCGTCGCGCGAGTCGCTGTCGACGATGCTGCACCGCGTCTTTCTCCGCCGCTGCACGATCAGGGGCGTGCGTTGTGGACGCCTCGGCCGCTGCCCGCTCCGATGGCGACCGTGAGCGGTTCACTTGCGCAAACAGCGCGGGCCGAGATCGAGGCGAAGCAGGAGCTGCGTCGTGCGGCGCGCGTGGCCGAGCTCCGCCAGCGTGCGGCCGAGATGGCGCCGCCGACGCCCGTAGCGATACCGGTGGCTGTTCCGGCAGCATCCGAGAGCGCATCGCCGTATTCGCGGATGGGCATCGTGGATGACGCGGAGATCGAACAGCACGTGCGTCAGATGCTTCAGCGTCGTGCCACGGGATGAGCGCAGCCTCGGCGAATCATGCCTTTCGGGCGTGATAATCTAGCTGAGGTTCATGGGCCTATGGCGCAGTTGGTAGCGCGCCTCGTTCGCATCGAGGAGGTCAGGGGTTCGAATCCCCTTAGGTCCACCATGATGCTCTTACTCGAACCCTCGACAAGAGCAATGAACTGATCGGACATTACGTCCAGGGAGAGCTCGCCGGTTTCGGCGGGCTCTTTCGTTTGCCCCGTGCTGTCGGGGGTGGCGTCGTGCTGTGCGTGTCGTGCCTCGTGGACGAGTGCTCGGGTATCTGGGCTGTAGATGACGTCGAATGGTGCCCGGGAGGTTCCCTCGACGTGGTGCTGGCCGTTGTCGTCGGTGGTGACGAGGAGTTTGTCGAAGAGGAGCTGGTTGAACATGCGGCGGATGTGCTCGGGGGCTTGCCGGTAGGTGTTTCCGGCGTGCTGGGCGATGTCGAGTGCGATGCTGATGAGTTCATCGGCTTCGGCGATATCGGCGGTGAGGTTGCTGAGGCTGCGGTTGGTGGCGGCCAGTTCGGTGTCGAGGCGTTTCTGCTCGGTGCGGAGCATGTCGATGGGGATCGCGTCGTTGTAGTGGGCTTCGAGGAGCTTGCGTTGGCGACGCTCGATGGTCTGCTTCGTGGCCTCGAGTTGTTCTCGTTCAAGGTCGGTGTCGGTGCGAAGCTGCTTCAGTCCGTGCCGGAGGAGTGTTTCGAGGTCGCCGCGGAACTCGGGCGCGAGACTGATGCGGTCGTAGAGATCTTGGATCAGGTCCTCGGCGTGCTCGATCTGGATGGAGCGGAGGGTGCAGTCGGTGCGCTTGGAGTGTCGTCCGAGGCAGGAGTAGTACGGGTAGGTCTCGCCGTGACGGTTCTTCACCACCTGGACGACCATCCGGAAGCCGCAGTGCCCGCAGTAGATCGTGGACTTGAGGTAGTGGTCGTGCTTGATCGACCGTTCGCCGTTGATCTTCTCTTTCAGGATCGTCTGGACCTTCTCGAAGGTTTCGCGGTCGATGAGCGGGGTGTGGCTGCCGGGGTACTCGACGCCTTTGAACGTGGTGATGCCGGTGTAGTAGATGTTGGTGAGCATCGAGTGGATGTGACGGATCTCGACCGGCTTCTCTGCCAGCCGCGCGGTGGGCACTGTTGTCAGTCCTCGCCGGACGAGTTCTTTGGTGAGGGTGCGTACGGAGTGCTCGCCGGTGGCGTAGGCGTTGAACGCCCAGGTGACCAGTGGTGCGCGGTGCTCGTCGACGGTGACGGTGCGGCTCTCGCGGCCGTTTTCGATGGTGCGGGTGTTGAGGTAGCCGATCGGTGCGCGGCTGACGGAGCCGCCGTTCTTGACCTTTTCGCTCATGCCTTTGATGACTTCGTTGGCGAGGTTGCGGGAGTAGAACTCGGCGATCGAGCTCATGATGCCGTGGAGGAGGATGCCGCCGGGGGTCTGGTCGATGTTCTCGCTGGTGGAGATGAGCCGGATGCCGAGTTCGCTGAACCGCTGGTTAAGGGTGACGTCGTCGGCGCGGTTGCGTGCGAGACGGTCCAGCTTGTGCACGATGACGTAATCGATGTTGCTCTGCTCGGCTTCGAGGTAGCGCAGCATTTCTTGGAGCGCGGGGCGGTTGGTGGAGGTGCCGGAGACGCCACGCTCGACGAACTCTTTGACGACCATCGCGCCGACGGCTTGAGCCTTCTTCTTGTTCGCGTCGCGCTGCGCCGGGATCGAGAAGCCTTCCTCCCTGCCGCCGCGTTCCGCTTGCTCGCGCGTCGAGACGCGCAGGTATGAGACAGCTCGCTTCGGGGTGAAGCTCTGAGTGAGCGCAGCGAAGGGGTCTGCGGCGGTGAGCGGGCTGGTGGTGTATGGAGTTGTGGTCATGTTTCCATTGACGCTCTCTTGCCCGTGTGAGTCCAGTGCGAAATCATCCGCCTGGTCAGGGTTTTCCACAGGACGCTGATGTGCACCGGGGTCAGGGCTATCGGATGAAGACATACACTTCACCTCCTCGCTCGTGGAACTCGAAGTCGCCGCGCAGATGCTCGAGCATCGCGGCGCGGTCGAAGATGAGGATGCTGCTGGGGATGGCCCATTCGCGGATGGCGTGGTCGCGGGCGTCGGCCCAGCCGAGGCTGTCGATGAAGTCGTCGATGAACTGGTCGATGCGTTCGTACGAGCCCCAGTGCAGGTTGGTGAAGTCCGACTCCATATCGCTGATGGTCTCGATGCCGTTCCAAACCGAGTCGAGGTAGACGTCGAACGCTGTGCCGTGTTCACGGCGGAGCCGGTCGAGCTCGCGGGCTTCGTGCCGTGTCGTCGGCTCGGGCGGTGCGCGTCGTTCGGGGGTCGTTGGCGGAGTTGTTCTGTTTTCGGCGTCAGCGGGTGGGTAAAAATTGTGTTCAGGTTTCATAGGGGGTGTTCTCCTTCCTGGTGTTGTTCTGTTTCGTGAGCGGCGGGCCGTCACGGATGATCTCGGGCAGTTCATCGAGGGTGAGCACGGTGAACATGTCCTGCGGGAGCTCGGCAGCTTCGAGGTGTGCACGCAGTTGTGTTCGACGTTTCGCGGTCGGGACGATCCACAGCACTGCGGGGAACGCGCCGCTGGATCGCTGCTCTGCTCCGCTGCGGCGGTAGCGCACGTATTGTCGGCATTTCGCGATCACCCGGGCGGGGTTCTCCGTGGCGCGGTCGACCTCGATGAAGTAGCGATCCAGATACTCGGTCGTGGTCACGCTCATCAAGAGGTCGGGTCGCAGTGTGAGGCGTTCGCCGTGCGGCCCGAGGTAGTTCCTCCAGCAGGCGGGCTCGGTCTCGACCCGTGGCTCTGCGCCCGGGATCTGCTGGATGGTCTCGTTCGCGATGATCCGGGTTTCGGCGATCGCGAGGAGGTGTTCTAGGAACGTCGTGGAGATGAGGTTCGGTCGCTGTCTCGTGCCGCTGTGTCCGGTGGCCTGCCGGTGGCCGGTGGTGGTGAGCGCCCAGATGGATGGTGTGGAGCCGTGCTGCCATCCACCGATACGACGCTCCAAGCGCAGCAGCTGGCCGTGCTGCTCGAGCTTGGACAGGTGCCGCATCGTCTGCCGTCGCGCAGACCGGGAGCTTCCGTAGTGTTCCCTCGTGAGCCTGGCGAGTTGCTCCGTCGTCGCGAAGCGCAGCTCGAGCAGATGAGCGAGAAGCTCCTGATAGATCGGATGGTCAAGTGAAGCGGTCATGACTGGAGTCCTCCGCCGATGGGGACGGCCGGGTGACCTGGGATGACCGGGTCAGTCACGTCCCGCTGCCAGCACCCTGCCCCGCGACGTCCGGCAAGCCCGTGTCTGTTGGGCGCGGTGATACGTCTCCCGGTGCGTCTCGATCGAGGACGGCCATTCATCGTCGGCTCCTTCCCACTGGGCCGTCGTCGGCGTCTGTGAAGTCGGGTGTGGTCGGGGCGATGAGATCGCGGATTTGTTGCTCGGTGATGGTGGCGGCGATGCCGTAGCGTTCGTGTGCGGCGGCGTAGATGGCCGCTGGGTCGCTGATACCTGCCGGTGGTGGTGCGGTTGCGATGCTGATCCAGCCGGTGGCTTGACCGTGCTGCATGACGTTCGCGTACGCGTGGTATTTCGGCAGCAGCAGAAGATCCTGGGCGTCGAGACCGGTGGCGTGCTTGGCGATGGTGGCCGCGTCGGTGCCGCCGAGGCCGAAGTAGATCTTGCTGCGCGTGTTGGTCTCGACCGAGGCCTGCATCGCCGGGGTGAACTGCTTCAGGTATTGGTTCGCGACGGTGAACGCGGCACCGAGGGAGCGGGCCTGGGCGAGGGCGTCGGAGAGGTCACCGGGGATGCCTGCGAGGAAGTCGTGGATTTCGTCGATGTAGATGCTGACGATGTGCCGGTGCTCAAGGCCGTCACGTTGCCTGGCGAGGATCTTTGTCCACAGCTGCCCGATGAGGAGCGTGCCGAGCAGTCTTGCGGCGTCGGCACCGAGCAGGCCCTTGTTGAGGTTCACGACGACGATGCGTCGCTTGCTGAACAGGTCGGTGAGGTCGAAGCGGGGATCGCTCTGCCCGAGCATCGCCCGCAGCCCAGGTCGCAGGATCAGTTGGCGGAGCTTGTTCAGCACCGGGCCGATCTCTTCGGCCTGCTGCGCAGGTGACTTCGCCTCATACTGCTCCCAGAACCCTCCGAGCCCGATCGGATCGTCGATGTTCTTCAGCACCTTGCGTCGGAACGCGGGGTTCGTGAGCAGCGGGGCTACCCAGAGCAGGTTGGTCCCGTCGATCTGCGCGAGCGTGTTGAACACCGCCGTGAAGATGTCCGCAGAGCGGATGCCCCAGTGCTTCGCGAAGACCGCTTCGAAGGTCGCCAGCAGTGTGTCGGCCGTAACCGAGGCCTGACGTCGGTGACCGGCGAGCGGGTTGAACCCGACCGGAGCGGCGTTCGTCGGGTCGATGACAACGACGTCGTGTTCTCGGTTCTTCGGAACGTGTGCGAGGACGCGATCAGCAAGGTCTCCCTTCGGATCAAGGACCAGCACACCGCGACCGGCGGTGATGTCGGCGGCGATGAGGCCCAGCATCACGGTCGACTTGGCCGAGCCGGTCGGCCCGAGCAGATGAGTATGGAACGCGGCGTCCCGGATCGGGATGCCGATCTTCTCGCTATGGCCGGGGGCGCTGGCAGTACCGACGATCCGGTCCGTTCGCACGAGGGTCTCAGGCGGTGGGAGCTGGCGTGGGTGGAGTCTGCCGAGCAACGGCAACGGCGGTTCGCCGATCGGCCAGCCGGTCAAGCCAATGACTTCCCCGCTGGTCAACGTGAGTGGCCATCGCCACGGCCGTGCGGCCCGGTTGAGGTGCACTGCTGAACCGGTCACGGCACTGATGCGGCTGGTGGCGGATTCGAGGACGCGAAACGCACCGATCACGTCACCGACGAGCTGCTTCGCTCGCGGGGCGGCTGCGCCGGTGACGCCGACGCGCAGGCTGAGAGAGAAGCCGTGCTGACCGTCTCGCCGTTTCGACGTCATGCCAGTTCGTGGCGGGACAGCAAGCACACGGAGCCACGCGCCGAGCGATTCTCGCGGGCGTACGGGCGGCGTGTGGCGGCGACCGAGCAGGAGCTGTAGGACGACTTCTTCCTCCCCGTGCAGGCGCGACAGCGCCCCGTAGAGGCCGCGGATACTCGCGGTGACCTTGGCGGCCTCGAGGCTGAGGTCGGTGCCGGTGACGCGCAGGTCGACCGCATGCTGCACCTCGTGTCGGCGTCGGCGGGGAGTGTGCGCGCGGACCGTGAGGTGTGCGCGGAGCGCGTCAAGTACCGTGTCGATGCGTGCCGGCTTGGCCGCGATCAGCCAGCGCAGGCCCGTCTTCGTTGCACGGGCCTCGAGCACGATCGGGCCGAGCGTGGTCGAGGCGGCCAGGTGTTCCAGTGTGGCGTGGACAGCGTCTGGGGTGAGCGTGTCGGGCCATGCGAGTTCTTGCCACTCCCACTCCTCGTGTTTAGTGTTTCTCGTCATGCCCGCCCCCTTTCTGCTCGGCCGTTGGTGCCGATTTCTGTTTCTGTGTATGAGCCGCTCGACGTGTTTCGTCAAGATGCATCGCGAGCAGCAGGAGAACCCTGGCCAGGCCTTCTCGGTCGACCTTGTCCTTCCAGATCGGGGTGAGACGGTGGTGCCCACCGGCCTTGTTTCGCTTTCGGTTCATCGTTGACCTCCTGTCCGAGAGTTCAGGGCCAGGTGTTTCGGCGTCGCCACCACCACAGCAGCCCGCCGACGATGGCGACCGTGAGCGCGATCAGGGCGAGGAACCACCAGATGCTCTTGATCAGCTCGATTGTGAGTACGAGCAAGATCACGCCGCCGAACAGCAACAGGCAGGTCCTCCAGAACTTCTCCGCGAGAGAGCGCGGCCCGGTATCGTCCGGCATGTTTCACGCCCCTCACGTCCGAGGCTCCGCCGCCGCTGCCGGGGCGTGGTTGGGTTGGTGGTCGGCAGGCACGGGGTATCCCCATTTCGCGAGCGAGATCGTCGCGTCGCACTCGTTTCCCCAGATATCCCAGTGCTTGCTCGACGGTGCGGGACGACGAGCGAACAGTTCGAGGAATGGCCCGTCTCCGCCGACGAGCCGCTCCACGATCAGGTGGATTTCCTCGGGCTTGCGGCTGTGGGACTGCAGGGCATGCATGCCCCAGTTCGGCTGACCTTTGAACGCGACTTTCGTGCCCTTCCCGCGTACGCCGAGGAGCAGCAGCTCCCCGGAGTTGCGGAACGTGTTGCCGAGCATGAGACGGGGCTTGGCCCAGAAATAGAAGCTCGTGTACCGGTAGCCCCACGCTTCGAGGACCTTGATACCCAGAGGGACGGTGGCGGTGGTGACCCACAGGAAGCAGAACGAGTTCTCCGCCATGATCTCCTGCATGACCTCGCCCATCCCGAGGATGCGCTCATCGGTCATGAGGTCGTAGTGATTGACCGCGCCGAGGCCGCCCTTCTGTTGCAGCGACCACGGTGGATCGCACAGCGCCGCACGGAATGTCCCCGGCAGCGGTGTCTTGTCCGGCAGGTTGTGATTGATGTGAATGCTCATACGACTCCTCCTTTCAAGAGGTAAGAATTTGATGGATCGGCCCGCCAGCAGCGGTCGAGCTGGGCGGTGTCAGCGCCCATTACGCACCCCGGCGACCGAACCGTGAAGACCGCACCGCGGCGCTCCGCAGCCCGATCCGACACGGCGGTGACCGAGGTAAGCCACGGCGGGCGGTGCGGTGAAAGCCGTCGTTGTGAAATAGGCAACGATGTACGCCTACTGAGGGCTACGAGCGAGGGAGGTCGGTGCCCCCGGTCGTCAGGAACATCGCTCGCGTCAACGCCTTGGATGCCTCATCACGGTCGGTCGCAAGGTCGTCGGCGAGGGAGAGAATCGTCTGCCGGAGCTGCTCAGACTTCGCGTCCAGCTCCGCCTCAACCCGTGCACGACGACGCTCCTGCCACGCCTCGTACTCGTCCCACAACGCTTCGGACACGCACCACACAACCAAGGCGGTAACTGCGACAAGGAGAACGACTCCCGCGACCGTCGCGATCGCGGCGACCGCCTCCATCACAGCCCCCGAGCGATGCGCTGGCCCGCGCCGATGGCGTATCCGGCGATGATCGCTTCATAGAACTGCGCCCCTGCAGGAGCAATCTTCATCTGCGCCTCCGCCTGCGCCACCAGCGTCGCGACATTCGTCATCGCCTGCGACGCCAGGAACGCGTGCCCCTGCTCCCGCACCGCCGCGATCTCCGTGGACGCAGCAACCTGCTCCACCTCACGCTTGGTCTGACGCACCAGGCTTCCCGTGATCTTCTGCCCCTGCTGGGTCGTGTGCCCACCGAACAGCGGCACCACCTGATTGCTCGACATGTTGCATGTCCTTCCGGTTGAAGAGAACCGCCCCGGATTTCCGGGACACTTCGACCGTAGAAACTCGCCCGAGGGCACTCTGAAACTCGGAATAAAGTTGGAAGCGAACACGGGCGCGGCGGAGGTGATGGCGTGAGACTCGATGAAGACGATGTCGCCACCCTTCACCAGCAGCTCGCCTGGCTGACCAAACGCGAGGGCTTCGTCCAACGTCGCCTCGCCCAGGCCGGGATCGTCGACGAACTCCTCCGCGGCTCCCTCGAGGACAGCTTCGAACGCCTCCGGCACCGCTTCATCTCCGCGATCCACACCCTGCCCCGCGAGCAAGCAGACCTGCTGCTCGACGTGTTCGCGCTCAGCCCCGACACGCAGCACATACCCGAGCTGATGCAACGGCGACAGATCCACGGCGACAAGATCGGACGGAAAGTCGACACCGTTCGCACACGAGAGACCGCAGCGCTCAAGGCACTGCACTCCCGTCTCGTCACCGGCCGCTACGCGCAGGCACCACTCGTGCTCGACGTGCCCGAGATCCACGGCGGCATCATCTACGAAGAGACCAGCACCCTCATCGTCGTCGAGAACCGACGCTGGCACGCCACCTACGAGCACTACCGGTTCGCGAACATAGCAGGCGAACTCGACTACGTCACCATCGGCCGCTCCTATCCCGGCGTCGTGACCCCGAGCAACAAGGGCGACTTCAAGGTCAACACCCGCCCGGTCGACGGCGCGGGCTGGAACGACCACTTCTGGCACCTCAACACCGCCCGCACGGCGACCGAGCCGATGCAAGACCGGACACGCTACGACCTGCTCTTCCGCATCACACCGCCCGAAGACGGCCGCGAACCGGAGCCAGTGACTCTCGCCAGCCGGGCGCTCCACCACCGGTCACTGCTGTTCACGATCCGCGTCGGGTTCATCGGGGAACGCCCCGCCAGTATCTGGAAGTTTGAGGGAGCAAGTCCGTTCGCCCGCCCGCACGCCGCCAACGAGTACAACCGCCTCCAGCTCGACGCCCACGGCACCGCGACCCTCACCCTGCGTGACGTCCACGGTGGCCTCTTCAACGGCTTCGCCTGGGGCTGGGACGCCTGACCGAGGCGGTCGGGTCTTCTCGAAAACGGCCGATCATGAGATAATCACAGGTAGATCGCAGCGCCCGGTCGACGCGACACATGCTCCCGGCTGCATCAACGCTCACGCTCATGCCGCGCATGGCACCCGACCGATGTCAGTGCCTGGCGCTACGGTGAGGATAGCCCGCAACCATAACTTAAGACGCGCCCCAGGCGCAGGAGACGAACCACATGGCACCGACCACCAAAGAAGGACAGCGCGCCGAACTGCACAAGACGATCTGGCGCATCGCGAACGACCTCCGCGGCTCCGTCGACGGCTGGGACTTCAAGTCCTACGTGCTCGGCATGCTGTTCTACCGGTTCATCTCCGAGAACCTCACCGCCTACATCAACGTCGGTGAGCGGAAGGCTGGCGACCAGAGCTTCGACTACGCCCTGCTCGGCGACGCCCAGGCAGAGTTCGGCCGCAAGGAGACGGTCGAGGAGAAGGGCTTCTACATCCTCCCGTCCGAGCTGTTCCAGAACGTTCGTAAGCGCGCCGCGAACGACGCCAACCTCAACGAAACCCTCGCTCGTGTCTTCAAGAACATCGAAGGATCCGCCGTCGGCACCGACGCTGAGGACGACCTCAAAGGCCTGTTTGACGATCTCGACGTCAACAGCTCCAAGCTCGGCAACACCGTCGCCAAGCGCAACGAGAAACTCGTGAAGCTGCTGGATGCGATCGGTGATCTGCCGTTGGGGAACTTCGAGGACAACTCGATCGACCTCTTCGGTGACGCCTACGAGTACCTGATGCAGATGTATGCCTCCAGCGCGGGTAAGTCCGGTGGCGAGTACTACACACCTCAGGAAGTGTCCGAACTCCTCGCCCGCATCACCGTGGTCGGCAAGACCCAGGTGAACAAGGTCTACGACCCCGCCGTCGGCTCGGGCTCACTACTGCTGAAGTTCGCGAAAGTCCTCGGCAAAGAGAACGTGCGACAGGGATTCTACGGCCAGGAGATCAACCTGACCACCTACAACCTCGCCAGGATCAACATGTTCCTGCACGACGTGAACTACGAGAAATTCAACCTCGCCCACGGCGACACCCTCACCGACCCCGCCCACTGGGACGATGAACCGTTCGAAGCGATCGTCTCCAACCCTCCCTACTCGATCAAGTGGGACGGCGACGCCAACCCGCTGCTGATCAACGACCCACGATTCGCACCGGCCGGTGTGCTCGCACCGAAGTCGAAAGCCGACCTTGCCTTCACGATGCATATCCTCTCGTGGCTCGCCGTCAATGGCACCGCAGCGATCGTCGAGTTCCCTGGGGTGCTCTACCGAGGCGGCGCGGAGCGGAAGATCCGCAAGTACCTCATCGACAACAACTACGTTGATGCGGTTATCCAGCTCCCACCGGACTTGTTCTTCGGCACCCCGATCGCTACATGCATCGTGGTCCTCAAGAAGTCGAAAGTCGACAACTCTGTGCTTCTCGTCGATGCGTCTCATGGCTTCAAGCGAGTGGGAAACAAGAATCGACTTATGCCGGATGACCAGCAGCGCATCCTCGACCTGCTTGTGGCTCGCATCGATACTGACCATGAGGCCAAGCTCGTGCCAAATGTGGAAGTAGCGGAAAACAATTACAACCTCTCAATTGGCACCTACATCGACGCGGCAAGCTCCACCGAGGTCGTTGATATCACCGCTCTGAACGCCGAAATAGCCTCCATTGTCCGTGTCCAAGCTGACCTGCGCGAACGCGTGGACGCGATTATTGCCGAACTGGAGGGGCGGGAGTGAGTGTCGCGAACCTTAGCCATTTCAGCAGTTCGAGGCTACTGCTCGAGAGTGTGCGACTGGGTGCGCTGATCGTCGAGTCGAAGGCCCGAAATGTCGGTGCCCGAGTCTCCGAAGTGCGCAGTGTCACGAATAGCCAGGGCATTGTGGCAACCGCAGACTTCTTCGACAATACGAGGACGAGCGCTGATACGAGCAACTACAAAGTTGTCGAGCCAGGGATGTTTGTCTATAATCCATCGCGCGTCAACGTGGGTTCAATCGGCTGGCTTGACGAGCCGGATGCTGTGATAGTCAGTCCGATGTATGTCGTTTTTAGCGTGGACTCTTCGCGTGTTGTGCCAGACTACCTGATGCACTTTCTCGCGTCCGCGGATGGAAGGCGCCAGATTGAGGGCAAGACCGAAGTCGGAGCACGCTTCCGGCTGACCTTCGCTGCGCTAGCGTCAATCGAAGTCTCGCTTCCCCCACTGACCGTCCAGCGCGATATCGTCGAGATGCTCCGCGTATTCAAGAACCTGCGAGCGCTGGTCGAGGAAGAGTCTCTAGCACGCGAGGCGCAGTTTGCTTATTACCGAGAACTATTGATGAGTGACGGAGACCCTTCCTGGGACTGGCATGCTCTCGGTGAGGTGGCCATCGTCCGCACGGGACAAGCGCCTGTCAAGAGCCAAGTAAGCGATAGTGGAGACTTCCCATTTGTGAACGCGGGTACAAGCGCTTCTGGCTACGTTCCGTCCTCGAATACAACAGGGCAAACCATTACTATCCCGTCGCGAGGCCAGGGAGGTGTTGGAATAGTCGGCTATCAGCACGAGGACTTCTGGTGTGGTCCGCTGTGTTACCGGATTACCGCCAGAGACGACCGCCTCAGTACCCGCTTCCTATTCCACTACCTCAAGTCGATTCAGCCGTCTATTCGTGACCTACAACAAGCAGCCGGAACCCCGGCGCTAAATCGCAAGGAGCTGGTATTGGTCCAAGTTCCGGTTCCTTCACATGCCGCGCAGGAACGCATCGTTGCGACCCTAGACCGTCTCTACGACCTTCTCGAAAGCCCGAGTGGAGGTCTTCGCGCAGAACTTCAGGCGCGTCAGCGACAGTATGAGGCGTACCGCGACAAAATGCTGACCTTCGCGAGGGCCGCGACATGAGCGAGGACCTTCCACGCAAGTACGATCCGATAGTCGTCTCTGGTGAGAGTACGGTCGTTGCCGAGTATGTCTCTGACGTGGCGGGTGCTGGTTCGTATCAGTCGGAGGCGGAGCTTGAGCGTGAGCTGATTCGGCTGCTTGAGTCGCAGGCGTACGAGTATCTGCCGATCGCGTCGGAGTCGCAGCTTGTCGCGAACCTGCGCACCCAGCTTGAAGCCCTGAACTCTTTGACGTTCTCGGATGCGGAGTGGGATCAGTTCTTCTCGGAGCGGATCGCGGGTGCGAACGACGGCATTGTCGAGAAGACGGTACGGATTCAAGAGGATCACGTCCAGCTGCTGAAGCGTGACGACGGTTCGGTGAAGAACATCCTGCTGATCGACAAGCAGAACATTCACAACAACCGTCTGCAGGTGATCAACCAGTACGAGATCGGCCAGGGTGACGGCGGCTCCGCCCGCTCGAACCGGTACGACGTGACGGTGCTCGTCAACGGCCTGCCGATGGTACACATCGAGCTGAAGCGACGCGGGGTTGACATCCGTGAGGCGTTCAACCAGATCGACCGCTACCAGCGGGACAGCTTCTGGGCAGGATCTGGACTCTTCGAGTATGTGCAGTTGTTCGTGATCTCGAACGGCACGTTGACGAAGTACTACTCGAACACCACCCGTCGTCAGCACCTGAGTGAGGCAGCTGGGTCCAAGCGGGTGCGGAAGACCTCGAACTCGTTCGAGTTCACGTCGTGGTGGGCGGATGCGCAGAACAAGCCGATCCAAGATTTGTCGGCGTTTGCGAAGACGTTCTTCGCCAAGCACGCGTTGCTGAACATCCTCACGAAGTACTGCGTGCTCACCGCTGACCGGATGCTGCTGGTGATGCGCCCGTACCAGATCGTGGCGACCGAGCGGATTCTGCAGAAGATCGACATCTCCACCAACTACAAGATGCTCGGCACCCTCGCCGCGGGCGGATACGTGTGGCACACCACCGGGTCGGGCAAGACGCTGACGTCGTTCAAGGCGGCGCAATTGGCGTCGAAGTTGCCGAGCGTGGACAAGGTACTGTTCGTCGTGGACCGCAAGGACCTCGACTATCAGACGATGCGCGAGTATGACCGGTTCGAGAAGGGCGCGGCGAACTCCAACACGTCGACTGCGGTGCTGAAGAAGCAGCTCGAAGATCCGGGTGCGCGGATCATCATCACGACGATCCAGAAGCTCTCGACGTTCATCGCCGCGAACAAGGGGCATTCGATCTACGACGGGCACGTCGTGATCATCTTCGACGAGTGCCACCGTTCCCAGTTCGGCGACATGCACACCGCGATCACCAAGGCCTTCAAGCGGTACAACCTGTTCGGCTTCACCGGAACCCCGATCTTCTCCGCCAACGCTGGCAGCGGCGGGAACCCGCAGCTCAAGACCACCGAGCAGGCGTTCGGCGAGAAGCTGCACACTTACACGATCGTCGATGCAATCACGGACAAGAACGTGCTTCCCTTCCGGATCGACTACGTCAACACCGTCAAGGTCGGCAACGTCATCGATAAGCAGGTCTCGGCGATTGACACCGAGAAGGCGCTGCTCGCCCCGGAGCGGATCAGTCAGATCGTGAAGTACGCGCTCGAGCACTTCGATCAGAAGACGAAGCGTGCCGAGCACTACACGCTCGGGGAGCGCCGCGTTCGCGGGTTCAACGCGCTGTTCGCGACCGCCTCCATCGAGGCCGCCCGTGTGTACTACAACCACTTCCAGATCCAGCAAGAGGGTCTCCCTTCGGATCGGCGGTTGAAGATCGGTCTGATCTACTCCTACGGCGCGAACGACGCCGTGGAAGACGGCGGGCTCGACGAGGAGGGCTTCGACACCGGTGCGTTGAACATGGACGCTCGCTCGTTCCTTGAAGACGCGATTCAGGACTACAACGACATGTTCGGCACGTCCTTTGACACTTCCGCCGACCGGTTCCAGAACTACTACAAAGACCTCTCGCTCAAGTTGAAGCAGCGCGAGATCGACCTCGTCATCGTCGTGAACATGTTCCTCACCGGCTTCGACGCGACCACGATGAACACCCTGTTCGTCGACAAGAACCTACGCGCGCACGGGCTGATCCAGGCGTACTCGCGCACGAACCGCATCCTGAACTCCGTCAAGACATACGGCAACATCGTCAGCTTCCGCGACCTCGAGGAAGAGACCAATGACGCGATCGCGTTGTTCGGAAACAAGGACGCTCGCGGTGTCGTGCTTCTCAAACCGTACGGCGAGTACTACAACGACTACGCCGAGAAAGTCACCGAACTGCTCAGTACCTTTCCCATCGGTCAGCCGATCATCGGCGAGGCGGCTAAGAAGGATTTCATCGGGCTGTTCGGTGCGACCTTGCGGTTGCAGAACATCCTCACCTCATTCGACGAGTTCACCGGCAACGCGATCCTCACCGACCGGCAGGGGCAGGACTACCGCAGCGTCTACCTCGACCTGTATGCGGAGTTCCGCAAGGACAAAGACGCCGACAAGGAACAGATCAACGACGACGTGGTCTTCGAGATCGAGCTGATCAAGCAGGTCGAGATCAACGTCGACTACATCCTTATGCTCGTGCAGAAGTATCGCGACGAACGCGGCGACGGTGACGACAAGGAGATCCGCGCCGAGATCTCCCGAGCCGTGGACGCCAGCCCGACCCTGCGCAACAAGAAGGACCTCATCGAGGACTTCGTCGACTCCCTCTCCGTGGATGGCGAGATCGACCAGGAATGGCGCGCCTTCATCGCCGCCAAGCGCGAGGCCGAACTCGACACGATCATCAACGAGGAGAACCTCCGCCCCGACGAGACCCGCGTCTTCGTCGAGACCGCGTTCCGAGACGGGCAGATCCGTACGAGCGGCACAGCGATCACAAAGGTGCTGCCGCCAGCGTCGCGGTTCTCTGCTGACGGCGGCCACGGCGAGAAGAAGCAACGCGTGATCCAGAAGCTCGGCGCGTTCTTCGAGCGGTTCTTTGGACTGGGCCCAGGCGGGAGCAATTAATGAAGATTCAGTCAGCTCGAGTTCGGAACTTCCGGACGTTGAAGGATGTGACGATCGATTTCGATAGCGTCACGACCTTCATCGGCCCGAACGGCACCGGCAAGTCAACAGTGCTCCGCGCTCTTGACTGGTATTTCAACGGCAAACCCGGGTCGTTGACCGAGAAGGATTGCTCGTTCGGGGCGATCGATGAAGATATCGAGGTTCAGGTCACCTTCTACGATCTGACTGAAAAGGACCGCGAGGCGCTCGGCAAATATGCTCCCGCCGGAGCCGACACCTTTACCGCTTGGAAGCAGCGTTCCGCCAGCGGCGTGGAGGTCTTCTCGGCGAACGCGAAAAGCTTCCCCGACTTCAACGACATTAAGGCTGCGACAAGCGCCACAGCAAAGAAGCAGCTTTACGCCGAGCTCCGTCAAACTCGCACGGAGCTAGGGCTTCCCGCAGCGACCTCGGGGACGGCCGTCGATCAGGCCATGACGACGTGGGAAGCAGCAAACACCACGCAATTAGTGGAGGCTCCGGAGGCGCTGCAGACCAATTTCTTCGGCTTTAATAGCGGCGGCAAGATGAGTGGCCTGTTCGACTTCGTGCTCGTCACTGCTGACCTTCGTGCCAGTGAAGAATCGCTCGACGGTAAGGCGAGCATTATTGGGCGCATCCTCGAGCGTTCTGTTGACCGAGCAGCGGCTGACGAGGAGATCGCGACAATCGTGGAGGATGCCCGAGCCCGACAACAACGGGTCTATGAGGATAAGTTCAAGGCGCAACTCGAAACGATGACGGCGCAGCTTAACGAGGTTGTGACGTCGTACACGCCGGGGCGAGCGGTATCGGTCATGCCCGCCGAAGTAGAGCTCAAAGCCCCGCGGACTACGTTCGGCGTCTCGATTCTGGATGGCGCGACGGAGACCGCCGTCGAGCGCCAGGGCCACGGGTTCCAACGCACCCTGCTGATCTCTTCCCTGCAACTGCTGGCGCAGTCCGGTGCGGCGTCGGCGGAGGGTGTTATCTGCTTGGCCATCGAGGAGCCGGAACTATTCCAGCACCCGATTCAGGCTCAGACATTCGCGAAGGTGCTCCGCTCTTTGGCGGAGGACCCCGACAAGCGCATCCAGGTGAGTTACGCAACCCACAGTCCGTACTTCTTGGAAGCGCGGCATTTCGATCAGGTGCGTCGCCTGACACGATCAACTGATGAAACCCCGGTCGTGACCGTCCACTCGGCGTCCCTCGTGGATGTTAAAGACAAGTTGAAGGGCGTTGTCAAGCCTGCGGTCGTTGATCGCCAACTCGACGGCGTTGTGACGAATCAGCTCTCGGTTGCGCTGTTTGCTCAGCGGGCGCTTCTCGTCGAAGGCACTACAGAGTCGGCGGTTTTGTATGGCGTCGGGGACCGAGAAGGCGTGGGCTCCCTGGAGGCAGCTGGTCTTTCGATCGTTCCAGTTGGCGGAAAGCAGTCAATTCCGTTGGCGCACGCAATCCTGACGGCCCTGGGGATTCCTACTTTTGCACTGTTTGACGCTGACAGCGGATTTGAGGCGCGTGCTCGGACAAACGGCAAGGAGCAGAACAAGATCGATGAGGAGCGGGCTGGTCATGTCGCCGCTAACCGCTCTGCGCTCAAGTACTTCGGTCGCACCGAAGAGGACTTCCCGTCGGCAGTCGTTGCCGACAACGTGGCAGTCTTCGACGATCACCTCGAGACATTCCTCGGGGCCGATTGGCCCGAGTGGGAATCGGCATGTAAGGCAGTCGAGGCTGCTTCTGGTATTAGTCTGTCGAAGAATCAGCTGGCCTATCGGACGGCCACTCTCGAAGCAGCGGGCACGGTTCCTCCGATGCTCACCGAGATATTGATGAAAGCAAAGGAGGTTTGATCATGCATGAAATCAAGTGCCCGCATTGCGGCAAGACGTTCACTATCGATGAGGCGGGATACGCCGACATCGCCAAACAGGTCCGTGACAGTGAGTTCGACAAGCAGCTCCATGAGCGTCTCGAACTTGCCGACCAGGACAAGCAGAAGGCTCTAGCGCTGGCCGAAGCGAAGGCTGCGGGAGAGCTGCAGAAAGCTGCCGCCACCAAGGACGCCGAGATTCAGGATCTGAAAGCCAGACTCGACGCCGGTGACGCTCAACAGAAACTCGCTGTGACGGAGGCACTCGCGGCCGTCGAGAAGGAGCGCGATTCCCTCACCGGGGCGCTCGAGAAGGCCAAGCAGGAGAAGCAGTCCGCCGTCGAGCTCGCCGAAGCGAAGCTCTCCGCCGAATTGCAGAAGACTGCCTCGACGAAAGACGCTGAGATTCAGGCTCTGAAAGCCAAGCTTGAGAGCGCCGAGGTGTCGCAGAAACTGGCGATCACCGAGGCGGTGAGCGCGGTCGAGAAGGAGCGCGACGAGTTCAAGAGCGGACTGGCGAAGGTGGAGTTGGAGAAGCAGCTCGCGGAGAAGTCACTCAAGGACAAGTACGAGACGCAAATTAAGGACCGCGACGACGCGATCGAGCGGCTGCGCGATATGAAAGCGAAGCTGTCGACAAAGATGGTCGGCGAGACGCTCGAGCAGCACTGCGAGGTCGAGTTCAACCGTATCCGTGCCACAGCCTTCCCCCGAGCCTACTTTGAGAAGGACAACGACGCCCGCACAGGGAGCAAGGGCGACTTCATCTTCCGCGACTCCGACGAGTCCGGCACCGAGATCGTGTCGATTATGTTCGAGATGAAGAACGAGAACGACACGACCGCCACTAAGAAGAAGAACGAGGACTTCCTCAAAGAGCTCGACAAGGACCGCACCGAGAAGGGGTGCGAGTACGCAATCCTGGTTTCTCTCCTGGAACCGGAGAGCGATCTTTACAACACCGGGATCGTGGACGTCTCGTACCGATACCCGAAGATGTACGTGATCCGTCCGCAGTTCTTTATTCAAATGATTACCCTGCTGCGTGACGCAGCGCTCAACGCACTCACCTATAAGAATGAGCTTGCCTTGGTGAAGGCGCAGAACATCGACATCACGAACTTCGAGAATGAGCTCGATACCTTCAAAGCCGCGTTCGGCAAGAACTACGACCTCGCCGCGCGACGTTTCCACACAGCCATCGACGAGATCGACAAATCCATCGATCGTCTCCAAAAGGCGAAGGAGGCGCTCCTTGGCTCCGAACGCAATCTGCGGCTCGCTAACGACAAAGCTCAGGATGTGACCATCAAGAAACTGACCAGGAGTAACCCGACGATGGCAGCCAAGTTTGCGGAGCTAGAAGCCGCGAAAGACGACGAAGGAGTCGACGAATGAATCGAGTGCCAGTAGTCAGCAGCAACGTAGCTGAAGTCGGCTACAACCCGGAGACGAAGACACTGGAGGTCGCGTTTATCAAGGGAGGTGTCTATCAGTACCTCGGCGTTCCGCTGTCCGTTTACGAAGGGCTGTTGGTTGCCCCGAGCGTTGGCCGTTACTTGGACGTAAACGTCAAGAAGGCGGGGTACTCAGTACGTAAGGTCGACGGCTAGGGCGTGTCTGATAAATGGATAGGTGTCGCGCTGGGAGGCTATGAGTATGTCTCGGTTTCAGATGCTCTCGGATGCTCAGTGGTCGTTGATTGAGGAGATGTTGCCGCGTCCGACGGGGCGTAAGGGCAGGCCGTTCTCGGATGCTCGGTTGATGGTCGAGGGCATCGTGTACCGGTATCGGACCGGCATTGCGTGGCGGGATCTGCCCGAGCTGTTCGGGCCGTGGCAGACGGTGTGGACGTGGCATTACCGGATGGCGAAGGAGGGCACCTGGGACAAGGTGTTCGCGACGCTCACGGCCGCGGCGGACGCCGCGGGACTGGTGGACTGGTCGTTGTCGGTGGATTCGACGATCGCCCGCGCGCACCAGCATGCGACGAACACCACGCGCCTCACAGGGGGCTGGATCGAGTTACAAGAATCTGCGGGAAGAGCCGCCTGATCACGGCATCGGCCGCTCTCGCGGCGGCCTGTCGACGAAGATTCATCAGCTCGTCGACGGTGCAGGCCTCCCGCTGGTGACGCTCATCACGCCGGGGCAAGCGGGTGACTCACCGATGTTCTTGCCATTGATGGACCAGCTCCGTGTCGGCCGAGATACCGGCCGCCCGCGCACTCGCCCGGACGCAGTGCGCGGCGATAAAGCGTACTCGTCACGCGCGATCCGCTCGCATCTGCGCTCGCGCGGGATCAAGGCGGTGATCCCCGAACCAGACGATCAGAAAGGCCACCGCAAACGTCGCGGACCACGCGGCGGCAGACCCGTCGGTCTCGACAAAGCCGACTACAAGAACCGCAACGTCGTCGAGCGCCAGTACTGCCACCTCAAGCAATGGCGAGGACTCGCCACCCGGTACGACAAGCACGCCATCGTCTACCGCGCCGCCGTGATCCTGAACGCCGTCATCGCCTGGACCAGGCAATTATCAGACACGCCCTAGGCCTCAGCACTCATCCTGCGCAGCCTCTGTGTGTAAGGCCCGTCGATCTTCATCGCTGGGGCGAGCTGCGAGTCGCTTTTCCTGCAGCACGTATTCGGTGCAGCACCGTGGTCGCGTTGAAACCGAGACGCTCACCTACTTTCGAGAGGGAGAGGCCAGATTCGTAAAGACGAATCATCTCGGCTACCTGCTCATCGCTTGGTGACATGCGACGCATCGCAACCCCCCGACGCTTCAAGACCGCGCTGATCGTGACCCGGTGGCAGCCGAACTCTCCTGCTAAGCCGTAGACCGTCATGCCCGACCTGTACGCCTCAACGATCTGATCTGCTCGCTCGTCTGAGATGCGGGGCTGGGCCTTGCGCTCCTGCTGGGCTGCGGGCATCCGGTTCTCAGTCGCCGCGTCCTGGAAAACATGGCGATGTGCCCGCCGCAGTTCGTTTGCATGCGAGGAGAACAGTCCCACCATGTGGTTGTTGTTGCGTCGTGATTGTCTGCGCTAACTCTTCGGTGTCGGTGTCGCCGGAACCGATAGGGTTGCCAGCATCACTGCGAGTTCGGCGATCACAGGGTGCTATGGCATGGGCAACATCTGGCGCGTTTTTGTTCGTGATATAAAACGCCTGGTTCGAGTGCCTCTTGCGCTTGTGATCGTCGGTGGAGCTCTCGTTGAGTATTAGCGTTTCTGAGCGCCACTGGTATTGCGGGTGAGCACCGCATGCT
>NZ_JBQDSX010000024.1:0-21985 GCF_052099035.1 Microbacterium sp.
GTCGCCAGGACCGCCTGCATTCGTCTCTCGAGCAGATCTACGCCCGCCTCGGCGATGACCAGCGCCTCGTGCTCGAGTACAAGTTCTTCGAGCCAGCTTTTTACCACACCGATGTTCCGGACTGGGGGACGTCCTACGCACAAGTGAGCGCCCTCGGCGACAAGGCGATGGTGTGCCTGGACACCGGCCACCACGCACCCGGCACGAACATCGAATTCATCGTCATGCAGCTGCTGCGCCTCGGAAAGCTCGGCTCCTTCGACTTCAACTCGCGCTTCTACGCCGACGACGACTTGATCGTGGGCGCCGCAGACCCGTTCCAGCTCTTCCGGATCATCTTCGAGGTCATCCGCGGCGGCGGCCTCAACAACCCCGACGTGGCCTTCATGCTCGACCAGTGCCACAACGTCGAGGACAAGATCCCCGGCCAGATCCGCTCCGTACTCAACGTGCAGGAGATGACGGCGCGCGCGCTGCTCGTCGACAAGGATGCCCTGACCGCTGCTCAGCGCTCCGGCGATGTCCTCGCGGCGAATGCCGTGCTCATGGACGCGTTCTACACGGATGTGCGCCCGGCCCTGGCCGAGTGGCGCGAGTCGCGCGGGCTTGCTGCCGACCCGATGTCAGCGTACGCGGCATCCGGATATCAGGAGAAGATCGCCGCCGACCGCATCGGTGGCACCCAGGCCGGATGGGGGGCGTAAGCGAATCTGGTGGTCATGAACTACCGACAGCGGCGTGCCGGAGCGCGGCGAGGATAAGCAATCCGATGGTGCCAGCACCAATGACCACTGAGAGCGGCCTGCAGATCATCGAGCTCGCCCGGAACGCGATGCAGGCGAGTGCCGGCACCGTGAAGTAGTCGGCCATGCCGCCCTGCTCATAGCCGCCGCATGGTGTGGGACACGGGGTCTTCATCTCTGACAAGCGGATTGTCAGTCAACGATCATGGGTGTCACACCGATCTCGGCCAGGTCATCGCGCTGCACCTGCGCCAGACGGTCATCCGTGACAATGACATCAAAATCACTAAGGTCGGCGAACTCGCAGAAAGACCGCGTGCCGAACTTCGTCGCGGTCACAGCGAGCACGCTCCGAGTCGCGGCGGCGATCATGGCCTGCTTCACTGCTACCTCTGCAGGGATCGTGGTGGTGACGCCGTCCACGGTCACCCCGTTCGCGCCCAAAACCGCGAGGTCGACGTTCAGCCCCGCTAACCGCGCGCGCGCCCACTCATCGACCGATGCCTGGGTGAGATGGCGCACGCGTCCCGGCAGCATCAGGACTGTCAGTCGCTCATACCCGGCGAGCAGCCGCGCGGCCGGAAGATTGTTGGTCACGATCATGAGGTCGCGGTCGGCGGGAAAGGCCTCCGCGACACTGAGGATGAGGGCACCGGAGTCAAGCAACACCACACCGTCTTGCGGCAGCAGGTCGACCACACCCTTCGCGATACGTGCACGCTCCGCACCCTCTGTCGTGCGCCGATCGGGCAGCGACAACTCGAACGGAAGCGTGCGAATCAACCGCGCCCCACCATGCTGTCGACGGAGCATCCCCTCACGTTCGAGGTCATCGAGATCACGGCGAATGGTCGCATAGGTCACCCCGAGTCTTGCGCTCAGGCGGGCGACTGAGACACGCCCATCGCCTGCGCTGGCTTCAGAGAGGATCGCGAGTCGGCGTTCGGCGGGATACATCTATGGCTCCTATCACGCGGACAAGCGGTCCTCGATGACTGACTTCTAACGATTTACCCTCATTGTATGCCTGTTTGTTATCGAATGATGCCCGAAAGTGTTGCAAATTGGACCGAATCGGGTCAAGATGGTCATCGCATCACATGAGCGTCCTGTTCCGGGCCTCGACCTTCCCCCACAACGGCATCGGTTCCCTGGAACGACTCAACGACGAAAGGCACATCATGGAGACGGTCTCCCGAAAGAAGCGGTGGTTGGCATCAGCAGCCGTGCTGTCCGCCACAGCAATGGCAGTGAGCGGCTGCTCCGGAGCAGGCGGAGGCGGTGGAGGTGACGGCGAAACGACCACCCTGACACTGGCCACAGTGAACAACCCCCAGATGAAGGACATGGAGGAGCTGAAAGGCGAGTTCGAAGCCGATCACCCCGACATCAAAGTCAACTTCATCCAGATGGAGGAGAACGATCTTCGCGACGCCGTCACCAAAGACGTCGCGACGAAGGGCGGCCAGTACGACATCGTCACCGTCGGCAGCTACGAGGTTCCGATCTGGGGCGGCAACGACTGGCTCGCCGACCTCACCGATCTCGCCGCCGATACCGAGGGCTACGACGTCGATGACCTCCTCGCTCCGGTACGCGAAGCGCTGACCGTCAATGACCAGCTTTTCGCTGTCCCGTTCTACGCCGAGAGTTCCTTCTTGATGTACAACAAAGACATCCTCGCCGAGGCCGGCGTGACGCTCTCTGAGCACCCGACCTGGCAAGAAGTCGAGGCTGCGGCCAAGGCCGTCAACACTGATGACGTCGCAGGCATCTGCCTTCGCGGCAAGCCCGGCTGGGGCGAACTGTTCGCTCCGCTGACCACTGTGGTCCAGACCTTCGGCGGTAACTGGTTCGACGAGGACTGGAACGCTCAGGTCAACAGCCCAGAGT
Source organism: Microbacterium sp. (assembly GCF_052099035.1). Lineage (GTDB taxonomy): Bacteria > Actinomycetota > Actinomycetes > Actinomycetales > Microbacteriaceae > Microbacterium. Next base: position 2,637 of record NZ_JBQDSX010000024.1, read on the forward strand.
TCACCGAAGCAGTGCAGTTCTACACTGACCTCGTCAAGGATGCTGGCCAGGCCGACCCTGTTTCGACTGGTTTCACCGAATGCCTGAACCTGTTCACTCAGGGCAAGGTTGCCATGTGGTACGACGCAACGTCTGCTGCCGGCTCGGTGGAGTCGCCCGAACTCAGCGACATTGCTGGCAAGGTCGGTTACACGCACGCGCCGGTCGTGGAGACCGAAGAATCGGGCTGGCTATGGGCATGGAACCTCGCCATCCCCAAGACCTCCAAGAAGCAGGAAGCTGCATGGGAGTTCGTGAGCTGGGCCACCAGCAAGGACTACATCAACCTCGTCGGCGAAGAGCTCGGCTGGAGCCGCGTCCCCCCGGGGTCGCGCGAGTCCACCTATGAGATCCCGGAGTACCAGGATGAGGCCGGCGCCTTCGCCGCCCTCACGAAGGACATCATGACCTCGGTGAACCCGAAGCAGCCGGGCGTCAACCCGCAGCCGTGGGTGGGGATCCAGTACGTCACGATCCCTGAGTTCCAAGATCTCGGCAACCAGGTCTCCCAGGAGATCGCTGAGGTGTTCGCTGGTCGCGCCACCGTGGAAGAAGCACTGGACGCTGGGCAAAAGCTCGGCGAACAGGCCGGAGCCGCGCAGAAGTAAGGGCCTTGAGGGGAGGCGGTCCATCCGCCTCCCCTTTCCCTTTTCATCCCGCCCGAGGAGAACAGCATATGAGCACCGCAATCGTCACGGTTCCGCCAGAAGCGAGGCGTCGACGCACCCCGAAGCGTCAGTTGACCACCCGAGATCGTCGAGCGCTGCGCCTTTCGCGCGCGCTCGTCTGGCCGGCACTGCTCGTCGCGATCGTCATAACCCAGGTTCCGTTCCTGGTGACGATCTACTACTCGTTCCAACGCTGGAATCTGCAGCGCCCCGGAGACCAGGCTTTTGTCGGCTTCGAGAACTACGCCAAGGTCTTCAGCAATGGCGTCTTCGTCGAATCTCTCATCGCGACGGTTCTCGTCACCGGTGGATCCGTCCTGTTCTCCGTGGTCCTCGGGCTCTTCCTCGCCGTCCTGTTGGACCGCAAGTTCCTGGGCCAGGGCATCGCACGCACCCTGCTGATCACCCCGTTTCTCATGATGCCCGCCGCCGCCGCACTCATCTGGAAATGGTCCATGCTCGATGCGAACGTCGGTATGGTCAACTGGCTGTTTTCGCTCGTGGGAATTCCCCCTGTTGCATGGAACACCGATCTGCCGGTGCTTACCATCGTCATGGTGTTGACGTGGCAATTCACCCCGTTCATGATGCTGATCATTCTCGCCGGTCTCCAGAGTCAGTCAGGGGACATTCTTGAAGCCGCATCGGTTGACGGTGCTGGCCCGTTCCGTTCCTTCTTCTATATGACCCTTCCGCACCTGCGCACCTATATAGAGCTGGCAGTTCTGCTCGGGACAATCATGTTGCTGCAGGTGTTTGATCCGATCGCGATCATGACCCGTGGAACAGGCGGAACAAAGACTCTTCCATATCTGCTCTACGAACGGGCATTCGTAGGACTTGAGATCGGTGAAGCTGCCGCATACGGCGTGCTCACCGTCATCCTGACGATCATCGTCGCCACTGTTGCCCTGCGATTGCTATTCAAGATCTTCCGCACGGAAGGAGCCCGATGATGTCCTCGGCCACTACTACCCGCCGCCGCCGCCCTGCGCGGCAACGAATCACGTCCGCAGCGATCACCGTACTGACGTGGGTCATCGTCGTCGGATTCTTTTTCCCAGTCGCGTGGATGGTCTTCACCGCGTTCAAAACCGAGCGTGCGGCCGCCACCAGCACGCCGACGATTTTCACAGAGCTCAGCTTCGACCGCTTCGCGGAAGTGCTGGACCGCGGCTTCGCTGCCTACCTGGCGAACTCCCTGACAGCGAGCGTTATGTCCACGGTCATCGTTCTTCTGTTGGCGATTCCGGCAGCGTACGGCCTTTCGGTCAGGCCACTGATCCGGTCTACTGATGCACTTTTCTTCTTCATATCGACGAAGTTCTTGCCGATCGCCGCGGCGATCATTCCGATCTACCTGCTGCTACAGAACCTGGGGGCCCTGGACAACATCTCCGCGCTCTCCATCCTCTACGTCGGCATGAATCTTCCGCTGGCGATCTGGATGATGAGATCCTTCTTCGCCGAAGTGCCGCTGGAGATCATCGAAGCTGCGCAGATCGATGGGGCGAAGTTCTGGACCGAGCTGGTCAGAGTCGTGCTGCCGATCGTGGCGCCGGGCATTGCCGCAGCCGCGCTCATCTGCTTCATCTTCGCGTGGAACGAGTACTTCCTCGCCAACCTGCTCACCTCCACGGTGGCCCGCACCACGCCGCCGTTCCTCGGCAGCTTCGTCGACGGACGAGGACAATTCCTCGCGGTACTCTCCGCTGCGGCGACGCTGGCAGTACTCCCCGTCGTCATTGCCGGATGGCTCGCGCAGAAGCGCCTGGTACGCGGCCTCGCCATGGGAGCCATCAAGTGATGACCGGCGAGAAGAATCATGATGGCGAGCGAACCGCGCTGTCGGCCATTGACAGGCACGAGAGCATTGCGGCCCTCATCGAAAGCGACGGTCGCGTCGAGGTCTCCGATCTCGCCGACAGGCTGAGCGTCTCAGAGGAGACGATTCGGCGCGACCTGCGAGTCCTGGAGAGCGACGGAAGACTTCTGCGCGCACACGGCGGCGCGGTTCGTCCGCCCGTGGCATCGCATTCGATCCCCGCACTGGACGAGAGTGATCGTCCGTTCTTCGAACGCGTTGCCGTCGAGATCCCGACGCAGGGCACGGTGTACCTCGATGGCGATGCCCTCTCGACCCCCGTGGTCGGTCTGCTCTCCGCGGACACCGAACTCACGCTGATAACCCCGAGACTCGACCTCGCGATAGCCACGAGTCTGCGTCCAGGAATCGAGGTCATCTCCCTCGGCGGAGAGGTCTCCTCCACCGGTGCCCAGAGCGGTGAGTGGGCGCGCAGCACTCTCGCCGATCTGCATCTCGACACTGTCGTGATCTTCGCTGACGGATGCACCGATACTGGCGCCCTGCTCGCACGCCCCGCAGACGCGCTGCTGCGTCGTGCCGCGCTGGCCTCGGCCAGGCGCAGCGTGCTCGCGTTCCGTATGGGCGAATCGGATCCACGCCGCTTCACAGCGTTCGCGTCGGTGTCGGATTTCGACACCGTGATCGCAAGCGCAGATGCCGAGGCATCCATCCTGGCGATACGCGAGGATGCCGTCATCGTCCCTGAAGCAGGGTGAACGACTTCTCAGCGCTCCGACCCGATGCCGCCGACATCCCATCACGACGCCCCTCGCAGGCATGACGAAATAGGAGAGAACAATGTCCCACCTCTCATCGGAGACTCTCAGCAGCATCAGTCCCCGGGCCACCGCTCCGGACTACGACCGCGCGCAGATCACCCCCGGAATCGCGCATTTCGGCGTGGGCGGCTTTCACCGAGCACATCAGGCTCTCGTCATCGACGAGCTGCTGCGTCGAGGCGAAGCGAAGCAATGGGGCATCGTCGGAATCGGTGTGCGGCAGGAAGACTCCCGCATGCGGGCTGCTCTCGAGAAGCAGGACGGTCTGTACACTCTCGTCGAGAAGCACGCCGACGGCACCCGCGATGCACGGGTGATCGGCTCCATCCTCGGCATGCTCACGGTGCATGACGACGGTGTCGAAGCCATCCTCGATCTGCTCACCGCACCTGCCACCCGCATCGTCTCGATGACGGTCACCGAAGGCGGCTACAACATCAACCAATCGACGGGCGAGTTCCTGCTCGACACCCCTTCCGTCGCCGCCGACCTCGAACACGGTGCACTCCCCGGCACGGTGTTCGGCCTGATCACGGAGGCGCTGCGACTGCGCCGCGCGGCCGGTACCGCGTCGTTCACAGTGATGAGCTGCGACAATCTGCAGGACAACGGCCGCATCGCCAAAAGGGCGATCCTCACCTATGCCAGGGCGAAGGATGCCGAGCTCGCGGACTGGATCGAGGCGAACACCCGATTCCCGAACTCGATGGTCGACCGCATCACTCCGGTCACCACCGACGAAGATCGTGCGGATGCGGCCGCGTTGACCGGTTTGGCGGACGACTGGCCCGTCGTATGCGAACCGTTCTTCCAGTGGGTGCTGGAGGATTCATTCGGCAACGGCCGCCCTCCGTATGAGCTCACTCGCGTTCAGCTCGTCGACGATGTCGAGCCCTATGAGCTGATGAAGCTGCGCCTGCTCAACGCCTCCCACCAGGGGCTGTGCTATTTCGGACACCTCCTCGGCTACCGGCTTGCCGATGAGGCCACGTCCGACCCCCTGATCAGCGATCTGCTCCGCCGGTACATGAGTGAAGAGGGCGCCCTCACGCTGCGCCCGCTCCCCGGCATCGATGTCGCCGCATACAGCGCCGAGCTGATCAGCCGATTCCGTAATCCCGAGATCCGCGACACGGTAGCCCGCCTGTGCGCGGAGTCGAGCGATCGCATCCCGAAGTGGCTCGTTCCGGTGATCCGCGAACGCCTGGATGCCGGTGGCACAGTCGTCCGCTCAGCCGCGATCGTCGCATCCTGGGCGCGGTACGCCACGGGCATCGACGAGCAGGGCCGGCCGATCGACATCGTCGACAACCTGCGCGAGCAGGTGATGGCCGCGGCCGCCCCCTCGGATGATCCTCTGGCGTTCGTGCGCGATGAAAAGCTCTTCGGCGATCTCGCCGAACGCCCGGGGTTCACCGAACCGTACCTCCACGCACTCGAGGTGCTGCGCACAGAAGGGGCGAAGGCACTGCTCACAGAGCTCGCGGGGGCCTCAGACCTGGCAGAGTAGGTATATGACTCTCATCGCCGGCGTCGACAGCTCGACGCAATCCTGCAAGGTGGTCATCTGCGACGCCGAGACGGGGCACATCGTCCGCTCCGGCCGCGCAGCGCATCCTGCGGGCACGGAAGTCGACCCGAACGCATGGTGGGACGCGCTCCAGGAGGCGATCGCCGCAGCAGGCGGGATCGATGACGTCGAGGCGATCTCCATCGGCGGCCAGCAGCACGGCTGTGTCGTCCTCGATGCTGATGGCGCCGTAATCCGACCCGCGCTGCTGTGGAACGACACCCGTTCTGCTCACGAAGCAGAAGATCTCATCCGCGAGCGCGGCGATGACGGCGAGCGCTGGTGGGCTGAGGCTGTGGGGCTCGTCCCCGTGGCATCCTTCACCGTCACCAAGCTCGCGTGGATCGCCCGCAACGAGCTGGCCAACGCCGCGCGCATCGCTGCCGTCTGCCTGCCGCACGACTGGCTGACCTGGCGACTTGCGGGCAACGACGCCGGTCACGCTGATCTGAGCGCTCTCACGACGGACAGATCGGATGCTTCGGGGACCGGCTATTACGATGCCGAATCCGGGACGTACAACTACGAGATTCTCGACGGCATCCTGCCGCATCGTCCGATGCTGCCCCGCGTGCTCGGCCCTCTCGAATCCGCAGGGACGACACCATCGGGCATCACGATCGGTCCGGGTGCGGGAGACAACGCGGCGGCTGCTCTGGGCATCGGGGCACGTGCCGGGGATCTCGTCGTCTCGGTCGGCACTTCCGGCACGGTCTTCGCCGTCTCGGACACTCCGACAAGAGATGCCAGTGGGCTGGTCGCAGGATTCGCCGACGCCACCGGCGGCTACCTTCCTCTTGCGTGCACTCTGAACGCATCGCTCGTGCTGGATGCATCGGCGCGACTGCTCGGCCTCGATCACATCGCCTTCGATGATCTGGCATTGGACGGTGATGCCGACGGGCTGGTCCTCGTGCCGTATCTCGCGGGCGAGCGCACGCCGAACCTGCCGGAGTCGACCGGAACCCTTCTGGGCATCACACTCGCGAACCTCACTCCGCCGACGCTGGCACGCGCAGCCGTCGAAGGCGTGGTCTGCTCACTCGCCGACGCGTGCACCGCGGTGGAGCGGGCGGGAGTACGGGGAACTCGAGCGTTGTTCGTCGGCGGCGGCGCGCGCTACCGCGCGCTGCAGCATGTCGCACGCGAGATCTTCGCGCTACCGGTGTCCTTCCCCGAACCGACCGAGTATGTCGCATTGGGCATGGCGCGGCAGGCGGCGGGAGTGCTGACCGGAGCCTTTCCGCACTGGAGCGCCGAGACGAACATCGATGCGCCCGCAGAGCAGGGCCCTGCTCAACTGCTCACGAACTACCGCGAGGCGACCGCCCTGCTGTGGGGAGATGCGGCCATTCGCTGAGGGGCGCGGCGTTTCCCGCTAGATTCCTCACATGGCACTTTCCGGCAATCTCGACGCGGAGCGTCGCAGAACAGCTCTTGTAGAGCTGGCGAACGAGCCGCAGGGCCTCATCATCGAGACTGCGGCAGAGCTCTTCTCGGTCTCGTCCATGACGATCCGTCGCGACCTTCTCGAGCTGGAGGCCGAGGGCCGAGTGCGCCGAGTTCGCGGCGGAGCCACCGCGCCCCCGCGCGCACGGCCGTTCGACGCTCGCCTCGCCATCCGCGCGAGTGCGAAACGCACGATCGCGGAGAAGGCGTTGCGTCTCGTACCGGCATCCGGGAACATCGCCCTCGACGCGTCGACGACAATCAGCACGCTCGCATCCGTGATCGGTCCGCGCACCTCTCTCACCGCGTACACGAATTCATTCGAGTCCTTCCAGCTGCTGCATCCGATCGATGGTGTCACCGCGGTAATCTCCGGCGGCACGGCAGAGCCGACGACCGGTAGCCTCGTCGGTCCGATGGCACGCCGCAGCATGCGTTCGATCTACTTCGACATCTTCTTCTCGTCTGCCGACGCGATCGACATCTCGGATGGAACTTCGGAGGTCTCGATCGAGGAGGCCGAGCTCAAGCAGGACATGGCCGAGAACGCTGCTATGACGGTGGTGTGCGTTGATTCGAGCAAACTGCAGCGCCGTTCCGTCGCGCGAGCACTCGAACACGACGACATCTCGATCATCATCACCGAGCTCGATCCCCAAGATGACCGACTGGAGCCCTATCGAGGATTCGCTGACATCCTCTGACCTGACGTTTCCTAAACCGGGAGCCATTGGTCTTTTGTCTACTTCATGTTATCTTTCACAAGATCGAACAACACACGCGACGCCATCGTGAGTATGACCCCTTCCTGGAGAGTTTCATGACCAACCCCACCGCTGCTGCCCTCATCGCGCGTTCGAACCGCCTGGGTGCGGACCCCAAGAACACGAACTACGCCGGCGGCAATACGTCGGCGAAGGGCACGGAGACCGACCCTGTGACCGGGGAACCTATCGAGCTGATGTGGGTGAAGGGCTCGGGTGGAGACCTCGGCACACTGAAGGAGCAGGGCCTCGCGATTCTGCGGCTCGACCGCATGCGCGCGCTCGTCGATGTCTACCCCGGCATCGAACGCGAAGACGAGATGGTTGCGGCATTTGACTACTGCCTGCACGGCAAGGGCGGCGCGGCCCCCTCGATCGACACCGCCATGCACGGACTGGTGGATGCTGCGCACGTCGACCACCTGCATCCCGACTCGGGCATCGCGATCGCCACCGCTGCCGACGGCGAAGCGCTGACTCAGGCGATCTTCGGCGAAAAAGTCGTCTGGGTGCCGTGGCGCCGGCCCGGTTTCCAGCTGGGCCTCGACATCGCCGAGATCAAGAAGCAGAACCCCCAGGCGATCGGTTGCATCCTCGGAGGACACGGCATCACCGCGTGGGGCGACACCTCGGAGGAGTCCGAAGCCAACTCGCTGTGGATCATCGACACGGCGGCCGCGTACATCGAGGCCAATGGCAAGGCCGAGCCCTTCGGCTGCGTGCGCCCCGGATTCGAGGCACTTGCGGCCAACGAGCGCCGCGAGCGCGCGGCCGCTCTCGCGGGCACCGTCCGCGGCATCGCCTCCACGGACAAGCCCATGGTCGGCCACTTCACCGACGCAGACGTCGTACTCGAGTTCTTGGCATCCGAGAATGCGCCGCGGCTTGCCGCGCTCGGTACCAGCTGTCCCGATCACTTCCTGCGCACCAAGGTCAAGCCGCTGATCCTCGATCTGCCGGCGACGGCGACGCTGGAGGAGCAGACCGCGCGCCTGCACGAGCTGCACGAGGAGTACCGCGCCGATTACCAGGCGTACTATGACGCGCACGCGACGGCCGACAGCCCAGCGATCCGCGGCGCAGACCCGCTCATCGTGTTGATCCCGGGCGTGGGGATGTTCTCCTACGGCGCGAACAAGCAGACCGCGCGGGTGGCCGGCGAGTTCTACGTCAACGCCATCAATGTCATGCGCGGGGCCGAGTCGCTCTCGACCTACTCCCCCATCTCCGATGCTGAGAAGTTCAACATCGAGTATTGGGCTCTGGAAGAAGCGAAACTGCAACGGATGCCGAAGCCGAAGTCCCATCAGGGCCGCATCGCGTTCGTCACCGGCGCAGCATCCGGAATCGGCAAGGCCATCGCCACCCGTCTCGCGGCCGAGGGCGCGTGCGTCGTCATCGCCGACCTCGATCTCGAGAAGGCACAGGCCGCCGCGGCTGAACTCGGGACCACGGATGTCGCGATCGGCGTCGCCGCCAACGTCGCGGATGCTGATGCCGTACAGGCCGCGCTGAACGATGCCGTCCTCGCCTTCGGCGGCGTCGATCTCGTCGTCAACAACGCCGGCCTGTCGCTGTCGAAGCCGCTGCTGGAGACCACCGAGAAGGATTGGGACCTGCAGCACGACGTCATGGCGAAGGGCTCTTTCCTGGTGTCGAAAGCCGCGGCGCGCGTGCTCATCGACCAGAAGCTCGGCGGCGACATCATCTACATCTCGTCGAAGAACTCCGTCTTCGCCGGCCCGAACAACATCGCTTACTCTGCGACGAAGGCAGACCAGGCGCACCAGGTGCGGCTGCTGGCTGTGGAGCTCGGCGAGCACGGCATCCGCGTCAACGGCATCAACCCCGATGGCGTCGTGCGCGGCTCGGGCATCTTCGCGTCCGGTTGGGGCGCGAACCGCGCCGCGACCTACGGCGTTGACGAGAAGGACCTCGGACAGTTCTACGCGAATCGCACGATCCTCAAGCGCGAAGTCGTGCCGGAGAACGTCGCGGATGCCGTCTACGTGCTGACCGGCCCCGAGCTCTCGCGTACGACTGGCCTGCACATTCCGGTGGATTCCGGTGTCGCGGCGGCCTTCCTGCGATGAACCCTCCCAGCCCCGCCCCCAGCGGGCCGTCGGCCGCCCCCAGCGGGCCGTCGGCCGCCCCCAGCGGGTCGTTGAGCGAGCGAAGCGAGCCGAAACGGGTTGAGCGAGCGAAGCGAGTCGAAACCGCCCCCAACACCCGCACCGTAGCCGCCGTCGACCTCGGCGCCACGAGCGGCCGCGTCATGATCGGACGCATCGGCTCTGACACCCTCGAGCTCGAACTCGTCTCGCGCTTCCCGAACGGCCCGGTCGAGCGTGAAGACGGCCTGCACTGGGACTTCGGCGCCCTCTACGAGCACATCCTCGACGGTCTTGCCGAGGCCGTGCGTCGCGAGCCGACAATCGAGAGCATCGGCATCGACTCCTGGGCCGTCGACTACGGGTTGCTGCGCGATGATGAACTGCTCGCGGAACCGTTCCACTACCGCGACGAGCGCACCGAGCACGGAGTCGGCAAAGTGCACGAGAGCGTGCCGTTCGCCGAGCTCTATGCCCACAACGGACTCCAGTTCCTGCCGTTCAACACGTTGTACCAGTACCGCATCGACGCACGAATGGCGGATGCCGATACCGCGTTGCTCATCCCGGATCTCATCGCGTTCCTCCTCACCGGCGCACGCGTCGCTGAGCGGACGAACGCGTCGACGACGGGGCTGCTGCGCGTCCGCTCTGGTGAGTGGGACCTCGAACTCGCCGAAACCCTCGGCATCCCCACGGATGTTCTTCCCAGCCTCGTCGACCCCGGCGCCACGATCGGGATGCTGCGCCCCGAGCTCGCCGCGCGGATCGGCAAGGACCTCCCGGTCATCGCCGTCGGCTCGCACGACACAGCATCCGCCGTCGCCGCCGCGCCGCTCGCCTCACCAAACGCGGCATACATCTCGTGCGGCACCTGGGGACTCGTAGGCGTAGAGCTCACCGAGCCGGTGCTCACGGATGCCGCGCGCGACGCGAACTTCACCCACGAACTCGGAGTCGATGGCCGCTTCCGATTCCTGCACAATGTCACCGGCCTCTGGCTGCTGAGCGAGACCGTGCGCGCGTGGGAAGCGGAAGACGGTGCACCCATCGACCTCCCGACACTGCTGGATGCGGCATCCGCCGTCACCGGCGACATCGCGCTCTTCGACGCGAACGACCCATCCCTCAGCGCCCCGGGCGAAATACCCGCGCGCATCGCAGCGCTGCTGCGCACCAACGGCTCAGTCGTTCCAGACGGTCGACCCGTATTTGCCCGCGTCATCGTCGAGTCGATTGCCGCAGCGTTCGCCGCTGCCGTGCAGACGGCAGCTGACCTGTCCGGGCGCGAGATCGACAGCATCCACCTCGTCGGTGGTGGTTCACTGAACCGGCTTCTCTGCCAGGCAACCGCCGACCGCACCGGGCTCCCGGTCTTGGCCGGCCCCGTCGAGGCGACCGCGCTCGGCAATGTCCTCGTGCAGGCGCGCGCACTCGGTGCCGCCCCCGCGACGCTGGAAGAGCTGCGTGAGCTCGTCGTCCGCACACACGCACCGGTCCGCTACGACCCGCGCTGAATCGACCTGATCCGCGCTGATCCGCGATTCGCGCTGCTCATTCCTGTTCGCGCGGCAGAAACTTCGGCCACGCGAACAGCGATCAGCCGCGCGAAGCAGTAAACGAGAGCGCGAAGCAGTAAACGACAGCGCGAAGCAGCAAACAACAGCGCGAAGCGCAGCGCGAGCTACCGAACGTTGCCGTTCGAGCAGGTCTGCTGTGCGGCCGAGTTGCCCTTGATGTTGCTCGGAAGCTCGGCGATGTTCTCAGCGGGCGTGGCAGGAGCCTCGGTCGCCGACTCGTCGGGAGCAGGAGCAGGCGTTTCGGGCTCCTGAATCACGACACCGTCGTTCTCGGTGTTCTCATGCGTAACCTGCAGCTGCTGGTTCGCGTTGATCGCATCCCACATCGCCTGCGCGGCCTCGGTGTCTGCGACGACCTTGTTGGAGTTGTCGAAGTCCTCGTACGTCGGGTACTGCAGGAACACGATGTCCTCGAACGGCACGTCCTTCACCGCGAGAGCGACCTGAACGATCGTCATCGGGTTCGTCAGCGACGTGCTGGCCTCGAGGTTGCTGAGCGCCGTGTTGGCGAGCTTGAGCATGACCGGGACGTTGCCGAGCACCTCGCCGCTGATGAGCTTGCGCGCAAGGCTCGACATGTACTGCTGCTGGTTGCTGATGCGGCCGAGGTCGCTGCCGTCGCCGACGCCGTGACGCGTGCGCAGGAACTGCAGCGCATCGATTCCCGCCACATTGTGGGTGCCTGCTGCCAGGTCGAGCCCGGTGTCGGGGTCGTAGATCGGGTTCGCGAGACAGACATCGACGCCACCGATCGCATTGGTGATCTCGATCACGCCGCCGAAAGTGACGGATGCCGCGAACTCGATGTCCTGGCCGGTCAGGTTCGTAATGGTCTTCGCAACGCAGTTGAGTCCGCCGTAGCCGTACGAGGTGTTCAGCGGCTGTTTGCTCATCGCGGAGCTCGTGTTGCCGTCGGCATCCGTGCACTCGGGGATCGGCAGCATGAGGTCACGGGGGAAGCTCACCGCGGTGATGCGACGCGGCTCCTCTGAGACGTGCACGAGGATGTTCACGTCGTTCAGGTTGCCTTCGGCATCCGGTCCCGAGCAGCGATCACCGAAATAACCCGCGTACGCCTCTTCACAGGCGTCGGTGCCCACCAGCAGCAGGTCGAACCCGCCTTCGAACTCGCTGATGTTCGGCGGCACCGGCTTCTGGCCCTCGAGCTCGACGGCATCGGCAGTGGCCGTGCCGTAGAGGTCGCTGACGACGAACGCACCGACGCTCACTCCGCTGACGAGCACGACAGCGAGCACGACGCCCACGATCTTGAAGAGTTGGCTGATCGGGCTCGGGGTCCGCAACTGACCGTGGCGTGCCACGGTCTTGCGACGGCGAATCTTCGCGCTCACTCAGTGCCTTTCATCGCGGAGCCCTGCAGCACTTCTGCGGAGGGCGTGGGATTCGAACCCACGAGACATTTCTGCCCACTGGTTTTCAAGACCAGCTCCATCGGCCGCTCGGACAGCCCTCCATCGACGGACGAATCCGGCGATCAGTGGTTGAGTCTAGCCGGTTTTCATTCTCCTGCCTTGACCTGAGCGACCCCTGGATGTGCGAGAAGTGCGTTCAGCGCCAGGGCGAGACCGCCGTCTTCAACATCCGTCGTAATCTCGGTCGCGGCATCCTTGACTTCATCCGGCGCCTGCCCCATGGCCACCGCACGGCCGCCCAGCTCACGGGACCACTCGAACATGCCGATGTCGTTTCGCCCGTCGCCGACGACCATCACCTGGCCGCCGTCTATGCCCAGTTCGGCATGTACCTTCGCCAGCGCGCTGCCCTTGTCGACTCCCTGCGGGGCGATGTCGAGCCACGCGGTCCATCCGATCGCGTAGGAGACTTCGTTGAGACCGGTCTCTGCCACGATCCGGTGGAAGTCGTCTTCATCGTGTCCTGGCGAGACGACGACCACGCGCGAGACCGGCAGCGCGCCGAGCTCATCGATGCCGACCTGGCGGCCGCCCTCGAGCGTCCAGTCACCGACCTCGCCGGTGTACAGCCGCACGCCGTCGCCGAGCTCGACCATGTAGTGCGCCTCCGGCAGCCGCTCCGTGAGCAGAGCCAGCACCTGACGCGGGTCGAATGTCTCGACGCTCCAGCGCTCCCAGCCGTCTGCGACCCGTCGCATCGTGACCGCGCCGTTCGAGCACACGACGTAGTCGGCTGTGATCTCCAACTCGTCCACCCAGCGCTCGGTCGCCGGCCAGCTGCGTCCGGTCGCGATGGTCACGACGTGTCCGGCGTCGCGCACGCGCGCGACGGCATCGGGCACACCGGGACTCATCGTCTCGTCCTGCAGGATGATCGTGCCGTCGACGTCGAGGCCGACGAGCCAAGGAGATGTCACTGCGCCGCCTTCGATCCCTGAGCCTGGGCCTTCGATCCCTGAGCCTGTCGAAGGGCAGGTTCCAGCACTTCGAGCCCACCCAGGTACGGCCGCAGCACCTCGGGAACTCGCACCGAGCCGTCCTCCTGCTGGTGCGTCTCGAGCAGCGCGACGATCCACCGCGTGGTGGCAAGCGTGCCGTTCAGTGTCGCGACGTGTTCGGTCTTGCCCGTTCCGGTCCCTGAGCCCGTCGAAGGGTCCGCGGGCCGATGCCGCACATCCAGCCGACGCGCCTGGAACGTCGTGCAGTTCGATGTCGAGGTGAGCTCGCGGAACGCGCCCTGCGTGGGCACCCACGCCTCGATGTCGTACTTGCGTGCCGCGCTCGATCCGAGGTCACCGGCAGCGACGTCGATCACGCGATACGAGAGCCCGAGCGACGTGAGCATCTGCTCCTGCAGCGCAACCAGACGCAGGTGCTCGGCCTCGGCGTCCTCGGGGTTCGTGTAGACGAACATCTCGAGCTTGTTGAACTGATGCACGCGGATGATGCCGCGGGTGTCCTTGCCGTAGGACCCCGCCTCGCGGCGATAGCAGGTCGACCATCCGGCGTAGCGCAGTGCTCCGTCGGACAGGTCGACGATCTCACCCTTGTGATATCCGGCGAGCGCGACCTCGCTCGTGCCGACCAGGTACAGATCGTCGTCCTTATCGAGGTGGTACACCTCGTCGGCGTGCTCACCGAGGAAACCGGTGCCCTGCATGATCTCCGGACGCACGAGCGTGGGGACGATCATCGGGGTGAAGCCGTTCTGCAGCGCCGTATCGAGTGCGAGGTTCATCAGCGCGATCTCGAGCCGCGCGCCGATGCCCTTGAGGAAGTAGAACCGCGCACCGGACACCTTGGCGCCGCGTTCCATGTCGATCGCGTCGAGCAGTTCGCCGATCTCGAGGTGGTCCCGCGGCTCGAAGCCGAACACGGGTGTCTCCCCGACGCGACGCAGCTCGACGAAGTTCTCCTCGCCGCCGGCCGGGACACCGTCGATCACGATGTTCTCGATGAGAGCCAGAGCGGATGCCGCGGCATCCGCTGCCTCGTTCGCGTCCTGCTGCGCACGCTTGACGCGCTCGGCGAGCTCTTTGGCCTGCGCGACGAGCGCAGACTTCTCCTCCTTCGGCGCCTTCGCGACCTGCTTGCCGAATGCGTTCTGCTCGGCGCGGAGATCTTCGAATGCGGTCAGCGCGGCGCGTCGTGATCGGTCGGCCTCGATCGCCGCGTCGACGGTGGACGAGTCGTGGCCGCGCGCGATCTGAGAGCGGCGGACGGTCTCGGGCTGGTCGCGAAGGAAAGCGAGGTCGATCATCCTCCAAGTCTAGGCCGTGCGCCTCAGAGGAGCCGTAGAGTGAACGCCATGACGAAGAGCGCCGCACTGCCCCGCCAGGCGGCCCTCGTCTACAACCCCATCAAGGTCGATGAGAAGCGTCTGCGCACCTTGTTGCGCGACCGCTCGAAAGAGGCCGACTGGGCGACACCGTCGTTCTATCCCACGACGATCGAGGATGCCGGGCAGCAGGCGACCGCGGACGCCATCGCCGAGGGGGCGGCTGTCGTCCTCGTCGCCGGCGGTGATGGCACCGTGCGTGCCGTCGCCGAAGCGATCGCCGGCACCGACGTGCCGCTCGCCATCGTTCCCAGCGGTACGGGGAACCTCCTCGCCCGCAACCTCGGACTGCCGCTTCTGGATCCGGGGCGGATGATCGACGCGGCACTCGGAGACTTCCGGCATCCGATCGACATCGGGTGGGCGGCGCTCACGCGTGAAGACGGCGAAAGCGACGAGCACGCGTTCGTCGTGCTCGCAGGCATGGGTCTGGATGCCGCGATGATCGCGAACACCCGACCCGACCTCAAGAAGTCGGTGGGCTGGGTCGCCTATGTGGACGGTGCCGCCCGGTCGCTGCCCAATGCGAAGCCGTTCCGTGTGGTGTACCAGCTCGACGATTCCCGGTTGCACTCCACGAAGGTGCACAGTGTGCTCTTCGCCAATTGCGGCACGCTGCCTGCAGGTATCGCTCTGATTCCATCAGCATCGATCATCGACGGCGAGCTGGATGTCGCGATCATCCAGCCCGCGGGCCCCTTCGGGTGGCTGGGGGTCTGGCGCAAGATCTGGTGGGACAACTCCGTGTTGCGCCGCTCCCGCGCCGGACGTCTCGTGCTGCAGCGGCGCGGGAGGAACGCCTCTGTGCGCTATCTGCGCGGGCAGACCGCCGAGGTCGCACCGATCGCACCGACGGCGATCGAGCTCGACGGCGATGAGTTCGGCCTGGCCGTGCGCATCCGCTGCCGCGTGGCGCCGGGCGCACTGCTGCTCGCGCTCCCCGAAGGGCATCCCGTCGACAGGATCTGAGAGTCAGCCCTCGAGGACGTTCACCTTTCCATCGAGGTTGTCTCCGACGAGCGTGAGCGTGAAGTCCTCGTCGTCGTCGAAGTCGCCGTCAAAGCCCAGGAGTGTGGCGCGCGGTGCCATATCCATCGTGCACGGACCGTCTTCGGTCGTGAAGGTCACGGTAGCGCCGGCGTCCTGAACGTCGAGGTTCTCGACGATCGGCGGGCAGCTCGACGACCCCCACGTGAGCAGCACGATGCCCTCGTCGTCGAACCAGCCTGCGCTCGGCGTGTAGTCGGTGGATTCACCCGGGATGCCGGTGAGCGCTGTGTTTCCGTCGAGGTCGACGTCGTCGGTGATATCGCCGAGGGTCACGAGGAATTCGACGTCCTTCGTCGGGTCGACACCTTCCGGCAGACCGCCCACGCTCGCACGCTGCGCAAGATCAGCCGTGCATGCCTTCTCCGTGCCATCCGCGTTCGGGGCATCGACCAGCGAGACGGTGACCTTCTGCCCGTCCGCGGAGATGTCATCGATAATCGGCACGCAGGTCGAGGAGCCCCACGTCACGAGCGCGAACATGCGCCCGTCGTCGAGCCAGGCCGCCTCGATGTCGTCGGCGTCGCCGATGTCGGTGGAGTTGCCTGAATCGTCCGGCGACGCGCTGCTCGTGGGCGGCTGATCCCCGGAGGATCCTGTGCAGCCGACGAGAAGCAGAGCGGCGGCGAGTGCAGCGGAAGCGGACAGAGCCAGGCGCGACGCGGTGATCATGGCTTTAGGGTAGCGTGCCGCTACTGCAATGCCGATGTCAGTCGTGCGAGGTTGTCGAGGACGGTCGAGCGCAGCGGCTGCTGCTTCCACTCTTCGAGGGTGAGTTCGCGGCTGAGCGCACGGTACTGGTCCTCGACCGCACGCAGTTCGTCGACGAATTCCGCGCCGCGCACGAGCATCGAGACCTCGAGGTTCAGACCGAACGAGCGCATGTCCATGTTGCTCGACCCGATCACCGCGATCTCGTCATCGATCGTCAGGCTCTTGGTGTGCAGAATGAACGGCTTGCGATACATCCAGATCCGCACTCCGGCTTTCAGCAGCGCTTCGTAGTAGCTGCGCTGGGCATGGTAGACGACGGCCTGGTCGCCCTCTTCCGAGACGAACAGCTCGACCTGCACGCCGCGGTCGCATGCCGCGGTCACCGCGAGCAGCATCGCCTCATCCGGCACGAAGTACGGACTCACCATCATGATCTTCGTCTGCGCGCCATAGAGCAGCGCGAGGAACAGCCGCAGGTTGTTCTCGACCCTGAACCCCGGACCGGACGGCACGATCTGACAGTCCAGATCGCCCGATCCGGATGCGGGATGGGTGATGTCGATGTCGCTGAGGATCTCGTCGGTCTCGCTGTACCAATCTGCCAGGAAAATAGCGTTGAGACTGAGCACGATCGGCCCGTCGACGCGGACCATCAGGTCGACCCAGTGCAGTCCGCGCTTGATGTTCTTGGGCAGGTTGTACGACGAATCAGTGACGTTCTGCGAGCCCAGATAGCCGACCTTGCCATCGATGACGAGAAGCTTGCGGTGATTGCGCAGATCGGGCCGCTGCATCCGCCCCTTGAACGGTTGCATCGGAAGCAGCAGGTGCCAGTTCGCCCCCATCGCATCGAGTCGTTTGATGGTCTGGCGGTAGTTGGGCTTCCAGCGGTTGGCCCAGTGGTCGAGCAGGACCCGGACCTCGACACCACGAGCCGCTGTCTCTTCCATCGCACGGAAGAAGTTGTCCGTCGAGGCGTCGGACTGCAGGATGTAGAACTCCACGTGCACGTACTCTTCGGCGCTGCGGATCGCCTCGGCCATCGCATCCAGCGATTCTTGGTAGTCGCTGATCAGATGAGCACCGTTGTCTCCGGAGATCGGCAGCGCTCCGAGGTGCTCGTTCATGCGCACCACCGAGCGGAGCCACTCCGGTGCGTTCGGACGCAACGTGCCGAAGTGCAGATGATCACTGGTCTCTGCGATGTACTCGTTGATCTGCTCCTGTTTGCGTCGCCGTGCGCGCGGCAGTCGCGGGTTGCCGATGATCAGGAAGAGCAGAACGCCCAGGTACGGGATGAAGAACACCGCGAGCAGCCAGGCCATCGCGGCCGTGGGGCGGCGGTTGCGGGGAATCACGATGATCGCGGTCACACGCACGGCGAGGTCGACCACCACAGCGAACGCAAGAACCCACCAGGGCCACTGCACCAGCGTCAGGTTCAAGCTCATGCGTGTTCCCCCTGGCCAGCATCGACGGACGCCAGATTCGGCGCGTCACATCAGCGTAGCCGGTACCGGGGACACCGCCGTCAGGTGCGGGGAGGAAGGCCGCGCGCTGCGCGCTCTTCGGCCTCGATCTGCGCGTGGACTTTGCGCTCGGTGCGATCGGACCGGAAGATCCCCCGCAGAATGAAGAAGAAGACGATGGCCACTCCCAGGGTCGGCAGGAGCGACCATGCCGCAGCTACCCAGAAGTTGTCCATAGTCCTATCGTACGCGGTCTCGCTGGCAGCGAGCCCACTCCTCCTCCACAGACGCGGATCTCAGATCAGGTCTGTGGATTGTCGTTTCACGGACTCGTACTCGGCCACACTCGCGGCATGAACACAGTCCTTCACGCCACTGATTCCGCCGATTTCCTCGGCCTCGTGCCGGCTCTGGCCGGCTTCACCCCGCGACAGAGCATCGTGCTCCTGCCGTTCCAGCGATCGCGCGCTCACGGCGCGATGCGCATCGACCTTCCCCACGACGACATCGACCTCGACGACTTCGTCGACACGGCTATCGGTCTGGTCTCCCAGGTTCATGGGACGGATGCTGTCGCCGTAGTCATCTATACCGACGACCTGCCGCAGCACACCAGAGACGGCATGATCCTGCCGGAGTCCGTCGTCGTCGACGAGCTGCTGGCACTCGCTGTCGATTCCGGTCTGCACATCATCGAAGCACTCTGCGTCATGCCGTGCGGCTGGTCGAGCTTCCTGGACGAGGACCCCGAGCTGAATCCACTCGACGAGATTCCTCCCGCGCCGGATCTGCCCGGTGTCGCAGATGTCGCGGGCGATCAGGAGGCTGGTACCGACCTGCCACCCGTGGATCTCGCGGAGAAAGAGCGTGTGGGCCGAGCCCTGGCCGATCTCACCGATGTGCTCGCCCACGATGCCGCGTCGGCGGGAGTGCGCGAGAATCCCCAGGCGATAGCCGCGACGCTCATCCTCGATGATCTGCCGCTGTTCTTCGAGACCTCACTCGAGCATCCCGAGAACATGCCGCCGTTCGCGTCAGCCGCACTGTTGTGGTGTCTGAATCGACCGACGTTCCGGGATGCGGCGCTTCTGCAGTGGGCGACGGACCTGGCCACCGGCATCCGGGCCCTGGACGCACAACTCACGTTCACTCATCACGGAGCGACGGTGCCCGCAGATCTCGGCAAGATGTTCATCGGCCAGGGCGAAGCCCCCGATGCGGATCGTCTGCGGCTGGCGCTGACGCTCGTGCGCAATGTCGCCGCGCGAGCTCCCCGCGCATCGCAGCCCGCGCCTCTGACGGCCGCGGCATGGTTGTCATGGGCCCTGGGACGCTCGACCCACGCCGCGCACTACCTTGATGCGGCACGTGCCATCGACCCGGACTATGCGATGGCACACCTCTTATCGACCCTGATCGACGCCGCGATCCTGCCGGAGTGGACATTCCACCGCGGCAACTGATGCGCGCTACTTGACGAGGGGGAACAGGATCGTCTCACGGATGCCGAGACCGGTGATC
>NZ_JBQDSX010000024.1:22085-36307 GCF_052099035.1 Microbacterium sp.
GCGCTACTTGACGAGGGGGAACAGGATCGTCTCACGGATGCCGAGACCGGTGATCGCCATGAGAAGGCGGTCAATGCCCATGCCCATGCCGCCCGACGGCGGCATGCCGTGCTCGAGCGCCCGCAAGAACTCCTCATCGACGCGCATGGCCTCGACGTCGCCGCGGGCTGCGAGCTTCGCCTGCTCGACGAAGCGCTCGCGCTGGATGACGGGATCGACGAGCTCGGAGTATCCGGTCGCCAGTTCGAAGCCACGGATGTACAGGTCCCACTTCTCGACGACGCCGGCCTTCTCGCGGTGCTCGCGCACGAGCGGCGACGTGTCGACGGGGAAGTCCATGACGAACGTCGGGCGGGTGAGATCGACCTTGACGAAGTGCTCCCACAGCTCTTCGATCAGCTTGCCGTGCGTCGCGTGCTGCGGCAGATCGACCCCGTGCTGCTCAGCGAAAGCGGTGAGATCTGCAACGGAATCATCGATGGTGAATTCGCGTCCGGCGGCGGCCGAGAGAGATTCGTACATCGAGACGCGGTCCCACTCACCGCCGAGGTCGTACTCGGTGCCGTCGGCCCAGGTGACGGTAGTGGAACCGCTCACGGCGATCGCGGCCTCCTGCACGAGCTCCTGAGTGAGCTCGGCCATCTGGTTGTAGTCGCCGTAGGCCTGATAGGCCTCGAGCATCGCGAACTCCGGGCTGTGCGTGGAGTCGGCGCCCTCGTTGCGGAAGTTGCGGTTGATCTCGTACACCCGCTCGATACCGCCGACGACGGCGCGCTTCAGATAGAGCTCCGGCGCGATACGCAGGTAGAGCTCGGTATCGAATGCGTTCGAGTGGGTGATGAAGGGACGAGCGGATGCTCCGCCGTGCTGCACCTGCAGCATGGGAGTCTCGACCTCGAGATATTCGTGCGCGGAGAACGTCGCGCGCAGGCTG
The DNA here is from genome assembly GCF_052099035.1 of Microbacterium sp. Lineage (GTDB taxonomy): Bacteria > Actinomycetota > Actinomycetes > Actinomycetales > Microbacteriaceae > Microbacterium. The sequence continues at coordinate 23,020 of NZ_JBQDSX010000024.1, forward strand.
GCGTTGACGGCGGCACGAGCGCGTACCGTTGTGCGCGCCTGCTCACGCACGATGAGGTCGAGGTACCGGCTGCGAACGCGGGTCTCTTCACTCAGCTCTGCATAGGCATTCGGCAGCGGCAGAATCGCCTTCGACGCGATCGCCCAGTCATCGGCCATGATGGACAGCTCACCACGGCGACTGGAGATGACCTGACCGTGCACGAAGACATGGTCACCGAGGTCGACGAATTCCTTCCAACGCGCCAGCGACTCCTCGCCCACCTCAGCGAGCGAGATCATCGCCTGGATGCGAGAGCCGTCGCCGGCTTGCAGCGAAGCGAAGCACAGCTTTCCAGTGTTGCGACTGAACACGACGCGCCCGGCGATGCCGACGGTGACACCCGTCTCCGCACCCGCCTCAAGATCCCCGTACTCGGCGCGCAGCGCCGGGATCATGTGCGTCACGGGCACCCCGACCGGGAAGGCTCCGCCCGCGGCATCCGCCCGCTGCTCGATCAGCCGCTCGCGCTTGGCCAGACGGACGGCCTTCTGCTCGTGGATGTCGTCGCCTTCGGCGTCGGCGGGGGTGGATGCTGGCGCTTCTGGCGCGGTGGTCATAGAGGCTCCTTGGAAGTCGCCTCCGAGTTTACCGGGAACGCCCGGTCCCCGAGTCTGTCGCCCGGTCCCCGAGCCTGTCGAAGGGTCCCTGAGCCTGTCACCCGGTCCCTGAGCCTGTCGAAGGGCTGCGACTAACCTCGAAGCATGGGTTTCCGCTCTCTCGTACTCGTGTCGATCGCGGCCGGCGTCCTACTGGCGAGTCCGGCCGTCGCCGCCACTTCTGTCTCAGCATCCGCTGCCGATGCTCGAACCGATGTCAACGATTTTGATTTCTCTTCCTGGGACGCGACCTTCGACGTCGGTATCGACGACGACGGTCGTGCGACCATGCACGTCGAGGAGACCCGCGTCGCCGAGTTCCCCGAGTCCGATCAGAACCGTGGGATCGTCGCGGGCTACCCCGAGACCTACCAGGGGGCGAGCCTGCAGACGACGATCCTGTCGGTGCGTGACGAGAACGGCGATGACGTCCCCTACGAGACCGAAGACGACGATGGCGTCCTGTACGTCCTCACCGGAAACGACGACTACGTCCACGGCTCGACCACCTACGTGATCGAGTACGAGATGCGCGACGTTGTCCTCGCCGCCTCCAGTACGAAGGTCGACGAGTTCTACTGGGACCTGCTGCCGCTCGACAGCACCCAGGACATCGACTCCTTCCGTGCGGAGGTCCAGTTCGATGACACGCTCGCCCCGCGTCTCACCGGCAGCACCTCGTGCTACCAGGGCCGACAGGGCTCGACGGACACGTGCACGCTCGTCTCCGGGGCCGGATCATTCGCGGTCGAAGCCCACGATCTCTCCGCGGGCGAGGGCATCACCGTGGCGATCGCACTCGAACCGGGGACCGTGACGCAGCCGCCGACACGCCTGCCGAATGCCGCCACCGACGCGCTGCCGTACGCCCTGGGTGGAGGTGCAGTTCTGCTGTCGATCGGCGGGTGGATCGCCGCGAGAGCCATGGTCCGCTCGCGCCGACGCGGCACCGGCATCGTCGTCGCGCAGTACGACGTCCCAGATTCGTTGCCTCCGCTCGTGGCTCATGCGATCATCCCGGGCGCGAGGAATCCGGTCACCGCCGAGATCATCCACCTCGCTGTGCGACGGCTGCTGCGCATCGAAGAGGTCTCCGGCGAGGACGAGAAGAAGCCGCACCTGCGGCGCCTCGACGGCACGATTCCCGACCCGGTGGATGCGGACGCCCTGGAGCTGCTCTTCGACGGCACGGAGATCGGCACCGTCACAGAGATGCCATCGAACAACCAGGCGTTCGCCTCGCGCATGCAGGCGATGGTCAAGACCGGCCCGGCCGCTGCCGCAGAACGCGGACTCACGACGAAGGCCGCCAGCCCGGTCGCGCGAGTCATCCAAGGCGTCGCACTCGCCGTGTTCGCGGTGATGCTGGTGCTAACGCTGTGGGGTCTTTTCACCGGTCGCGAATCGGCGGGCCCGGTGTTCTTCGCCACGTTGATCAGTGGCATCGTCGTGCTCATCTCGAGCATCGCCTCGTTCCGCAAATACACGGTGCTGACGAGGGAGGGTGCCCTCCAATTGGAATACCTGGAGGGCGTGCGCGAATTCATCCGCGTCGCCGAAGCGGACAGACTTCAGATGCTCCAGTCCTACAGCGGCGCCGATCGCCGAAGCGACGGCAGTGTTGATGTCATCCACGTCTACGAGAAGCTGCTCCCCTTCGCGATCCTGTTCGGCCAGGAACACGAATGGGGCGGGGTGCTCGAGTACGCCTACGGCCAGGCCCAGCAGGATCCGGTCTGGATCTACGGCGCAACCTATGGCTTCAGCTCGCGAATCGACACATTCTCGTCTTCCGCGCGGGCGTCGGCGCTGTACTCGGCGCCATCCAGCGGCAGCTCGTCGAGTTTCGGCGGCTCATCCGGCGGCGGGTTCTCCGGTGGTGGCGGAGGCGGCGGGTTCTCCGGCGGACGCTGAGCGCGGTCGCTGATGCCTGCTCGTGGGGAAAACCCGGACGGGTTGGCGTGTCGGCTGCGTGTGCGGACGCGACGCGCCGTCGACACGCCGGGTCGTCTCCGCTTTCCGACCGCGGTGGGCGGCGTCAGAGCATGGGCGGGTCGGATGCTTCGCGCAGCGCGGTCTCGACCGCGGACTGCACAAGCGCCGAGAGGTAACCGCCAGGATTGTCGATGCCAATGCCGCGCAGCAGCGATGTCGACTGCCCGATGATCGCCCGGGAGAATTCGGATGCCGTGGCGATCGCCTCCGCGTAGGCACCACGATCCTCTTCGCTGATGACGACCGGCTCGCATCCGAGCTCCACGGCGAGCGCCTGCGCGATCGGCAGCACGGGAGCGGGAGCGGTGACGGCTGCGAAGCTCGCCTGCAGTTGGCGCAGATCGATCGAGGTTCCGGTGAAGGAGATCGCCGGATGCACAGCGAGCGGAATCGCCCCGGCCCGCTGCGCGGGCTCGAGCACCCCCGTGCCATAGCCGGGATCGGTGTGCAGCACGAGCTGTCCCGGCTGCCACGCGCCGATCTCAGCGAGACCTGCCACGAGCCCAGGGAGCTCATCGTGCGGAACGGCCAGGATCACCAGTTCACTGCGGCGGAGGACCTCTTCGACCTCGAGGGTCGGCACGTCAGGGAGGACACCGGTGGCGCGGTCGTCATCGGACCCGCTCGTGATTCCGATGATCGCGTGCCCCGCCCCGCCGAGGGCTGCTCCGATCACCGGTCCCACGCGGCCTGCGCCGACGATGCCGACGCCCAGACGACCGTCACGATTCATGCGTTGCCTCACCGCCGAAATTCATCGTCAGATTGTGCTGCGGGTCCACCACTGCGGCGCTTTCCGTTTCTGCGGCGATGGTTTCGTCCTCGGCATCCGCGGCCCAGCGATGCCCGTGGTCGCGCTGGACCGCTACCGATGCACGACGGGCGATGTCGTTGAGTGACTCGTTCGTCTCGGCGCTGTCGATGCCGACGACGTCGCCGAGCACCGGACCCGTGACGCTGTGCGCCTTCAGGTCGCCCACGCGCTGCAGCCGGTCGATCGGCCCCTGCTCCGCGGAGATGCCCTGCAGTCGTACGAGCGGGAATATCGCGAGTTTGCGCCAGAGCACCCCACGACGCAGCAGCAGAGCGAAGTCCGTGACGGCGAACCCATGCCGTTTCCACGAGAACGGTCGGCGCCACCAGGCACGCCGCGCCATCACCCGGTACGGGTCATCCCCGCTCTTCTGGGGGCCCTGGATGCCGTGGTCCCAGACCAGCGGTTGATCTTCCGCGGGGAGGTCGGGGAGGATGAGCCCGAGCACCCGCTGCACATCGGCCGCCACGCCCACCGGCAGCACGATGTTGAACTGCTGCGCGGTGCTGGACTGCTGCTGGGAGAGGCTCTTGCCGCTCATCCGGTTGATCTTGATCGCCCACCAGCCGAAGGGACGCCACAGCAGGGACTGCGTGACCTCGGCGGCGAAGATGCGGCCGGGCGGGATCGTCTCGGTGATCGTGGTGAACAGACCGTAGGTGATGCGCACACCGTCCGGCGTCGGCGCGATCGAGTAGCGCAGCGACTTCGAGATCTGCGCCCAGGTGATCGCGACCGTGGCGATCACGAGTGGGATGCCGATGCCGAACGAGATCCCCACGATCCCGATCCAGGCGTTCGGGCCCCCGTCCGAAAGAATCGCCGGCACGGAGATGGCCATCACGATGCCGAACAGCACCAGGAAGAACACCAGCCAGAGCAGGCCCGAGAGCAGCTGCGCGCCGACGAGGCGACCGGTAGGGATCTTCACGACGCTCTCGGGTGTGACATCGGCGAGGTCGACGCCCTCGATCAGTCCGCTCACCCCGGAGTTCATCGACCCGACCAGTTGTGTACGCCGTGCAGCGGGTTCGTGCGTCGCGGCCGGTGCGTGTGTGTCGCCCTGACGAGATGCGCGTGCCGCGCGAGCACCGGATGCCAGACGCAGGATGTCCGCGCGAACGCTTTCGGCCTTGGGCGTGGAGAGATACTCCAGCGGGACGTTCGCGTCTGTTCCCGCGCCGACGACCTCGAGTTTGGCCATGCCGATCAGCCGTGCCGGGAAGGGTCGGGTGAGGTTCACACCCTGCACACGGTCCAGCGGCGCCCGTCGATGCGACCGGAAGATGATGCCCTTGCGCACCTCGACGTGCTCATCCGAGATCCGGAACTGGTGGACCCTCCACACCAGCCAGAACGCCACGATGAGGACGACGAGCACCCCGAGGACGATGAGCAGCGCGAGGAGGATGAAGTTGTTCTCCAGCACCCAGTCGACCGGGTCGCCGCTCGAGAAGTCCGACGCATGCGCATCGGGGGCGAACAGATCGACCGCCCAGTAGATGATGCGGTCGCGGAAGCTGTTGAGCACGAAGCCCGCGACGATGATCAGGACCAGCCCGCCCTTGAACAGCGGCGTCAGCGGATGGAGCCGATGCCACTCGCCGTCTGCCAGCGTTTCGTCGGCGGCGTGCGGTCCCGGTGCGGCAGGTGCGGGCGTGCTCACAGGCCCGTCCGACGGGTCTCGGCGACATCGATGAGGGTGTCTCGAAGCGACTCGGCCGCGGCCTGCGTGAGCCCAGGGATCTGTACGCCCGTGGCGGTGGCAGCCGTCACCATCTTGAGCTGCGAGACGCCGAACGCGCGATCCAACGGGCCGTGCGTGATGTCGACGAGCTGCATGCGCCCGTACGGGACCGCGATGATGCGCTGCCAGAGGATGCCCTTGCGGAAGACGATGTCGTCGTCGCGCAGCATGTACCCGATCGCCCTCGCCTGCCGCGGCAGGATCGCCAGCGTCGCCAGGATCATGATGACGATGACACCGCCGGGGATCCATGCCCAGGGCTGATCCAGCGCGAACACGAGCACGAGCACCGCCGCGATGACGAGGGCGAGCACGATGCCGTTCTGAACGAATTGCGACGTGACGTAGCGGGGTGAGATCTGGTGCCACTGTCCATCGAGGGCGAGGCGCCCTGCTCCACGGGGTTCACGCAACCTGTCGTAGGTGCCCTCGTCCAGGGCCGACCTGCCCTGCTGAAGCGGCTGCTCAGATCCTGTCGGTTCCGGCGGCGGGGTCATCTGGCTGTCGGTCATCAGGATCCTTTGGAAGGGTGCAGAACTGTTCGGCGACGAGCGCGGCGGTCACGAGAACGAGAGAGCTCACGACCAGCGCCGCCATGGCCACAATCGACCCTACCTGGGGACCGACCGGGCGGGACAGGAGGAAGCCCAGCAGCCCCGCCCCGAAGCCCGTCATGATCGCTCCCAGCAGGCTGGATGCTCGGGCCAGGGTTGCCGCGCGCATCGCGCGGAACGGATCGATGCGCGCACGTGATCGCCCGCGCACGCTGCGGCGCACCGGCCACGCGAGCGCGAGCACGGCGGCCGAGAGCAGCAGGAGCAGGACCGGCAGCAGCCCGGACGGCGCGAATGTCGCACGCCCGGCGGCCGTGAGCAGGTGATCGACGAGGTAGCCGATACCGCCGCCGGCGAGGGCGAGCAGCATGAGGACGAGAGGCGAGGTGCGCTTCATCCCCGCAACGCCTCCACGAGCGTGGCGATGCGACCGCGGCCGGGGAGCTCCGCATCAGCATCAAGGCTCAGCCAGGGCTCGAGCACGAACAGGCGCTCGGCCGCACGCGGATGCGGCAGCAGCAGGTGCGGGTCGTCGGAATGCAGGTCGCCATAGGCGATGAGGTCGAGGTCGAGGGTGCGGTCACCCCAGCGTTCCTCGCGCACCCGGCCGTATTCGTCCTCGATCGCGTGCAGCAGCCCAAGCAGCACCTGCGGCGCGAGCCGCGTGTTCAGCAGCGCCACGGCGTTGACATAGGTCGGAGCGTCCGGATCGGGACCGTCCAGGCGGACTGCAACGGTCTCGTGGAGGTCGGACAGCCGCACGTCGTCCACGAGAGGCAGCCGTGAGATCCGCTCGACGGCTCCGCGGATCGTCTCGGCGCGGTCGCCGAGATTGGCGCCGAATGCGACGACAGCAGGGACGATATCCCGGCCGGGACGCGGGTCGGGTGTCGGGATCTGCGGCATCCGAACCATCAGCCGACGACCGTTCGTGTGCGACGGATCGTGACGGACACGTCCGTGAAGGTCAGCGGGATCGGCGCATGCGGCTTGTGCACGGTGACCTCGACCGCGCGTACGCGCTCGTCGCCGAGCGCGACATCGGCGATGCGCTGCGCGAGCTTCTCGATGAGGTTGACCGGCTCCCCGCCGACGACGTCGGCGACCTTCTCCGCGAGCTCGCCGTAGTGGACGGTGTCAGTCACGTCATCGGATGCCGCGGCATCCGACAGATCGATCTGAAGGCCCAGGTCGATCGTGAAGTCCTGCCCGTCCTCGCGCTCATGGTCGAAGACGCCGTGACGTCCGAATACGGTCAGGCCCGTGAGCCGGATCTCATCGGTGACATTGCTGTCCGAGCTCGACATCTCTCAGCCCTCCCAGGCTCGTGCGATCGCGAGAGCATCGCGTGTGGCCGCGACATCGTGCACGCGCACGGCCCATACGTCGTGGCGCACGGCAAGCGCACTCGTGACGGCGGTGGCCAGGTCGAGACGCTCCTCGCTGATATCTTCAGCGCCCGATCCCTGAGCCTGTCGATCCGATCCCTGAGCCTGTCGAAGGGCAGCACCAAGAAACCGCTTGCGCGAGGTTCCGATGAGCACGCGGTATCCGAGAGCCGTGACATCGGCGAGTCCGCGGAGCACGTCCCAGTTCTGATCACCGGTCTTGGCGAAGCCGATGCCGGGATCGAGGATAACGCGGGCCGGGGCGATCCCCGCCTGGGCGGCCTCACCGATGCGCTCGCGCAGTTCTGCGGCGACCTCGCGAGAGGTACGCCGGTACTCCGCACGGGCGTACATGTCATCGGACGGACCACGCCAGTGCCCGATGGCGAAGTCAGCACCCGACTCGGCGACGGCAGCACGCATGTCCGGATCGGCAAGACCACCGGAGACGTCGTTGACGATCCGGGCGCCGGCGCGGACGGCCGCGACCGCGGTGCTCGCATTGAGCGTGTCGATGCTCACGGCGATGCCGTGACCGGCAAGAGACTCGATCACCGGGACGACACGACGCTGCTCGATGACAGGATCCACGCGCGCTGCGCCGGGCCGCGTGGATTCCCCGCCGATGTCGAGAACGGTGGCGCCGGCATCCCGCAGCGCAAGGCCGTGTGCGATGGCATGGTCCGGTTCGATGTAGCGTCCACCGTCACTGAATGAATCGGTGGTGACGTTGACGATGCCCCAGATGCCGGTCATTGTTCCGGTCCCTGAGCCTGTCGAAGGGTCCCGATGAGGGTGATCAGCTCTGCGCGCGCCACAGGTTCGCTGTACTGCCCGCGTGCGGCGATCGTGAGTGTGGAGGCATCCGCCTGGCGACCTCCGCGCATCGTGACGCAGCCGTGCACGGCATCCAGCACGACGAGCACGCCACGGGCGTCGAGGTGCTCGGCGATCGTGTCGGCGATCTGTTCGCCGAGTCGCTCCTGCACCTGCGGACGGGCTGCGAGGATCTCGACGACTTTCACGAGGGCACCGAGACCGACCACCTGCTCGCCCGGGAGATAGGCGATGTGGGCGTGACCGGCGAACGGCAGCAGGTGGTGCTCGCAGACCGAGCGGAAGCGGATGTCGCGCAGCAGCACCGCACCGGACGGCAGCGTCTCCGGCGCAGGCCCGCGCGAGATGCTGATGGTGCGGGCGAGGGGTGCGGCGGCATCCTCACCGACGCCTGCGAAGAACTCGGTGTACAGCTCGGCCATCCGGCTCGGGGTCTGCTTGAGTCCCGGCCGATCCGGATCCTCCCCGATCGCCTCGAGCAGCTCGCGGGTCAGCCGCTCGACCCGTTCGCGGTCGACGGCCACGATCAGGCCGTCGCCGGGCGCGCCTGCCCCGAAGCCGGGGCACCGTCGGTCGCGCCACGGGATGCCGTGGCATCCGCTGATCCGTCGACAGAGGCCGCGGCATCCGCCGGGATCACGCGCTTGGGCATCTCGATCGGCGGGCGATCCGACACCGGACGTTCACTGCTGGAGAGCCACAGCGGGCGCTCCGGGAGCTTGCGGATATCGGAGAAGATCTCGGCGATCTGGTTGTGATCGAGAGTCTCCTCCTCGAGCAGCGCGAGAGCGAGACGGTCGAGGACATCGCGGTTGTCGCTGATCACCTGGTAGGCCTCGTCGTGCGCCTGCTCGATGAGTGCACGCACCTCGGTGTCGACGCGCTCGGCGACCGACTCGGAGTACTCGCGTCCGCGGCCCATGTCGCGACCGGCGAAGGGCTCGCCGCCCTCGGAGCCGAGCTTGACCGGACCGAGCTGGGTAGTCATTCCGTACTCGATGACCATCTTGCGGGCGATGCTCGTCGCCTTCTCGATGTCGTTCGAGGCACCCGTGGTCGGGTCGTGGAAGATGAGCTCTTCGGCGACACGGCCGCCCATCGCGTAGGTGAGCTGGTCCTGCAGCTCGTTACGCGTGACGGAGTACTTGTCATCGAGCGGCATGACCATCGTGTAGCCGAGGGCCTTGCCGCGCGGCAGGATCGTGATCTTGGTCACCGGGTCGGTGTAGTTCATCGCCGCTGCGGCGAGCGCGTGGCCACCCTCGTGGTACGCGGTGATGAGCTTCTCGCGATCCTTCATGACGCGCGTCCGACGCTGCGGACCTGCGATCACACGGTCGATGGCCTCATCGAGCGCACGATTGTCGACGAGCTGCGCGTTCGAGCGAGCCGTGAGCAAGGCTGCCTCGTTGAGGACGTTCGCGAGGTCGGCACCGGTGAAGCCCGGAGTCTTGCGGGCGACGACTTCGAGGTCGACGCTCTGGGCGAGCGGCTTGCCCTTGGCGTGCACCTGCAGGATGTGCAGGCGGCCCTTGAGGTCTGGAGCATCCACACCGATCTGGCGGTCGAAGCGGCCGGGACGCAGCAGAGCCGGGTCGAGGATGTCGGGACGGTTAGTGGCCGCGATCACGATGACGTTCGCGTTCGGGTCGAAGCCGTCCATCTCGACGAGCATCTGGTTCAGCGTCTGCTCGCGCTCGTCGTTTCCGCCGCCCATGCCGGCGCCGCGGTGGCGGCCGACGGCATCGATCTCGTCGATGAAGATGATTGCCGGCGCGTTCTCCTTGGCCTGGTTGAACAGGTCGCGGACGCGGGATGCTCCGACGCCGACGAACATCTCGACGAAGTCAGAACCCGAAATCGAGTAGAACGGTGCGCCTGCCTCGCCGGCGACAGCGCGAGCGAGGAGAGTCTTACCTGTTCCGGGAGGGCCGTACAGCAGCACGCCCTTCGGAATGCGGGCGCCGATGGCCTGGAACTTGGCGGGATCCTGGAGGAACTCCTTGATCTCCTCGAGCTCCTCGATGGCCTCATCAGCGCCGGCGACGTCGGCGAAGGTGACGGTCGGGGTCTCCTTGTTGACCAGCTTGGCCTTGGACTTGCCGAACTGCATGACCTTGCCGCCGCCGCCCTGCATCGACGAGAGCAGCCACCAGAACAGCAGACCGAGCAGTATGAGGGGAAGAAGCAGCGAGAGGATGCCGTCGAACCACGTCGCGCGCGGCACGACGTCGTTGAAGCCGTCCTTGGGGTCTGCGGAGTTGATTGCCGTGACGACCTCGTCGGCGCGCGCATTCACGTAGTAGAACTGGACCTGCTTCGAGTCCTCGAACGCCTTCGAGAGCGTCATGTCGACGCGCTGATCTCCGTCGGTCGTGGTCACCTCGGTGACCGTCGTCCCGCCCAGCAGGTCAAGGCCTTGCTGAGTGGTGATCTGCTTCGGGGCGCCGAGGTTCGAGATCAACAGGAATCCACCGAAAAGCAGCACGCCGATCAGTACCACGTACATCAGCGGGTTGCGGGTGATCTTCTTCACGTCCATGATCCGTTCAGCGTATCGCGAGCGTCCTTGGGCCTCGCTGTGATTCGCCCACGGCGTACGCTGTCACCCTCCGCGGGTCGTTGAGCGAGCGGAGCGAGCCGAAGCGCGTTGAGCGAGCGCCAGCGAGTCGAAACGTCTCCGTCGTCAGCTGTACACGTGCGGCGCGAGCACCGCCACGTCACGCAGGTTGCGGTAGCGCTCGTCGTAGTCGAGGCCGTAGCCGACGACGAACTCGACCGGGATGTCGAAGCCGACGTACTTGCAGTCGATCTCGACCTTCGCGGCCTCGGGCTTGCGCAGCAGCGCCAGCACCTCGATCGACTCGGGGCCGCGGGACTCGAAGTTCTCCAGCAGCCAGCTCAGGGTCAGGCCCGAGTCGATGATGTCCTCGACGATCAGGACGTGCTTGCCGTGCAGGTCGGTATCGAGGTCCTTGCGGATCTGCACGACACCGCTGGACTTCGTGCTGGACCCGTAGCTCGAGACGGCCATCCAGTCCATCGGCGCATGGAACGGCAGGGAACGGGCGAAGTCCGCCATCACCATCACCGCGCCCTTGAGCACCCCGACCAGAAGCAGGTCCTTGCCCTCGTAGTCCTTTGCCACTCGGTCGGCGAGCTCTTGAAGCTTCGCCTGAATCTGCTCCTCCGTGACGAGGATCTCTGCAAGGTCATCCTGAATCTCTGCCGCGCGCATGCATCGATTTTAGGTGACGGATGCTGTGGGTTCGGCAATACTGTGAGGATCGAGCGGGCGCATGCCCCCGACGGAAGGATTCTCCATGGCCCTTGATGACATCCTCAAGCAGGTTCCGGTCGACGACATCGCCGCAAAACTCGGCGTCTCGCCGGAAGAAGCGCGGAAGGCGGTGCAGCAGGGTGGTGCTGTGCTGCTGGATGGCCTCGCCAAGAATGCGCAGACCAGTGAAGGCTCCACCGCTATCGAGAATGCGCTGAAGCGCCACGAGGGCAAGCCGACCGTTGCCAAGGTCGACGACGTCGATCAGTCCGACGGCGGCAAGATCGTCAAGCACGTTCTGGGCAGCGATGCCGACAAGGTCGCGACGAAGCTGAACGAGTCGGAGAAGACTCCCGGCATCGACTTCGGCAAGCTCCTGCCGATTCTCGCTCCGATTGTGATGGGACTGATCGCCAACGCGACCAAGGACAAGTCCGGGGGCACGGCGACGGCATCCGGAGAATCGGGCGGCGGGCTGGGCGACATCATCGGCGGCCTGCTCGGCGGTGACTCAGGCGGCGGCATCGGTGACCTCCTGGGCGGGCTCTTCGGCAAGAAGTAGCGACAACGATCCGCGGGTCGTTGAGCGCGACCCTCGCGGGACGTTGAGCGAGCGAAGCGAGACGAAACGCGTTGAGCGAGCCGCAGGCGAGTCGAAATGTCTTCAGCGCGCCGTGAACACGAGCCGCCCACCCCGGCGCGCGGCCGAGCACCCCGGCAGGTCGATCGGACCCTGCCCCGACCAGTCTGTGACCAGCCGTGCGACTTCGAGCGTCTGCGTGCGCGACAGGCTCGCACCGAACTCGCTCTGGGCGACGAGGCGGATGATCCGGTTGCGCAGCGCCGGAGGGTTCGCGGCGAGCGCCGGAACGCTGACGGAGATACCGGCCTCGGCGTGCTCGACGATGTCCTCGATCGTCTCGTGGATCATCTCGTCGAACGCCTCGGTGTCTTCCCGCAGCTGCTCTGCCGTGCGCGCGAGCGCCTCGGCGATCCCCGGACCGAGTTCCGCCTCGAGCACCGGCAGCACGCTCTCGCGCACACGTACACGCGCGAAGCGGTGCTCACGGTTGTGCGGGTCGTGCCAGGGTTCGAGATCGGATGCTGCGCAGAACGCCTCGGTCGTCACCCGGCGCACGCCCAGCATCGGCCGCAGCCACACCGTGCCGTCCTCATCTTCACGCCGCGGCGCCATGCCCTGCAGGCTGGCAGCGCCCGCGCCCCGGGCGAGCCCGAGCAGTACGGTCTCGGCCTGGTCGTCAAGGGTATGACCGAGCAGCACAGCCGCTGCCTGCTCTTCGCGGGCAATGCGACGCAGCGCCGTATACCGCGCGTCCCGAGCGGCCGCCTCGGTGCCACCGGCGAATCTGACGACGGCGTTCTCTGAGTCTGTCGAAGCGCCGCCGGCCACAGGCACAGCGGCCGACTCCAGCGCCACCTGCACGCGCTCGACACGCGCTCGGATGCCGAGGGCATCCGCCTTCGCGGCCGCGGTCGCCGCGGCATCCGCTGATCCGTCCTGCAGTCCGTGATCGATCGTCGCACTGCAGACCTGCATCCCACGCGAGCGTGCCTCGAACGCGGTCGCTGCGGCGAGCGCGAGCGAGTCAGCACCGCCGGAGAGCGCGACGACGACCGTCACGCGGTCGGATAGACCGGCGAGCGCAGTGCGCGCGGCGAGGCGGATCTCGGCGACGGCAGGTGGGAGCGAGGGCATCCCCCCACGCTACGACACCCGAGAACACCTACCGGTGACACCCGGACGGTCATACTCTTGGCGGGTGGCAGATCAGACGGATGTGACCCGGCAGTTCTCGAACGAGCGCTTCAAGGCTTTCGTCGACGCGGTCGTGGCCATCGCGATGACGCTGCTGATTCTGCCGTTGATGGAATCGGTGTCCGAGGCGGCATCCGACAAGCTCACGACAGCTGAATTCCTGAATGTGCACAGCGGGCAGCTCACGAGCTTCGTGCTCAGCTTCGTCCTGATCGCGAACTCGTGGATCGGCCATCACCGGCAGTACAACGAGGTCGA
>NZ_JBQDSX010000024.1:36407-45355 GCF_052099035.1 Microbacterium sp.
TCGTCCTGATCGCGAACTCGTGGATCGGCCATCACCGGCAGTACAACGAGGTCGATGTGATCACCCGGCCATTGCTGTGGATCAATGTCGCGTGGATGGCGACGATCGTCTGGCTTCCGGTGCCCACCGCGATGCTCGGACAGATGGATTCGGACCCGTTGCAGGTGGTGCTGTACATCGGCACGCTCATCCTCACGCAGATCACGACTTTCGCCGGGCGGCTGTATCTGTTGCAGCATCCGACCTATACGAGAAGCGAGCCCGAACGGATCCGCATGGGCGCTGTCTCGGACGTCGTATCGGCCACGCTCTTTTTCGTCGCGATGTTGATCGTCATCGCCGTCGGATCGGTGGGCTACTTCGCGCTGTTCCTGCTGGGGCTGACAGGTCTTCTCACAAGGGCATTGAGCGGGCGCTCCCGAGCACGCGGGTAGGCTTATCCCCGGCATCCCGACCGTCTTTTCTGAGGAGCAAACGCATGGGCGCACACGACGCCGTCATCGAGATTCCGCGCGGCAGCCGCGTGAAGTACGAAGTCGACCACGAAACCGGGCGAGTCCACCTCGACCGTGTTCTGTACACGTCCTTCGGGTATCCGGCCGATTACGGCTACTTCGACAACACGCTCGGCGAGGACGGCGACCCCCTCGATGTGCTCGTGCTGCTCGACCACGCGATCTACCCGGGTGTCGTCGTCGAGGTGCGTCCCGTCGCCGTTCTCAAGATGAGCGACGAGGCCGGCGGAGACGACAAGCTCGTCGCCGTGCTGAGCAAGGACCCGCGCTGGGCGCACATCCAGGATGTCGATGACCTTGCCGAGTACACGAAGAAGGAGATCGCGCACTTCTTCGAGCACTACAAGGACCTCGAGCCGAACAAGTGGGTCAAGGTCGACGAGTGGGGCGACGCCGCCGAGGCGCAGCGCATCCTCGATGAGGCCATCGTCCGCGCCGGCGAGACGCACTGATACCTGTACATAAGAATCCCCCGTGCCGCGATCAGCGGGCGGGGGATTCTTCGTGTGTGCGGCGCGGTCTCAGACCGAGACGCCGCGCGCAGCCATGAAGCCAATGGGGTTCGTGTAGCCGCCCCAGATGTACACCTCGAAGTGCAGGTGGCAGCCGAAAGAGTTTCCAGTGTTTCCGGCGTAGGCGATGACCTGTCCTGCGTTGACCCACTGCCCGCCGCTGACCGCGAACGAGTTGATGTGGCCGTAGCCGGTGCCGATGCCGTCGCCGTGCTGGATGCGGATGTAGTTGCCGTAGCCGCCGTTCCAACCTGCGTAGTCGACGGTGCCGGACTGTGCCGCGAAGATCGGTGCGCCGCAGCCGTTTGCGAGGTCGACGCCGTAGTGGAATCCGCTGGAGCAATAGCTGTTCCCGCACTGGACGATGCGCTCGCCGTAGCCGGAGCTGCGCCATCCACCGTGCGGACGCACCCAGCCGCCGGTACCGACGGAACCGCCACCACCGCCACCGCCTCCGCCTCCGCCTCCGCCTCCGCCACCGTTGTTGTTGTTCTTGGCGGCTTCCGCGGCTGCTGCTGCGGCTGCCGCTTCGGCGGCCCTGCGGGCAGCTTCTTCTTGCCGCTTACGCTCGGCTTCGCGAACGCGAACGCCCTCTTCGTAGTCGGCCACGGTCTTTGCCGTGTTGTCCTTGAGGGCTGCGAGCTGAGCCTCGAGCGTCGAAAGGTTCGCAGTCTGCTCTGCGAGCGCGGCCTCGGCGGCCGCGGCAGCATTCTGCGCGGCGACCATCTTCTCTTCGGCGACCTTCTGCAAGCGGTCTCGCTCAGTGCGTGCGACGACCGCCTGATCGCTGAGCGCCTGTGCGGAGTTGCGGGCGGCGACAGCCTTGTCGTAGACGGACTGGTTGAACCCCAGCATCTTGTCCATCGTGCCCAGGCGTGACAGCAGTTCGTCAGCGCTGGCTGCGGAACCCGCGAAGAACAGCTCCAGCGCCGTGTCGTCACCGCCGTTGCGGTAGAGCTGTGCGGCAACCTGGCCGGCCTTGCGAGCGGACTCGTCGGCGATCTGAGCTTGCTCATCGGCCTGAGACTGGAGGGAGTCTGCCTCGGCGATCGCCGCGAAGTATGCCTGCTGCGCCTCGTAGAACGCGTTGCCGGCGGCTTCAGCAGCTGCCTTCGTTTCGGCGACCCGCTGGGTCAGGGACTGGATCAGTCCCTCGATGCGCGCGACTTCGGCCGCCTTGGCCGCCTCATTGTTCTTGGCGTTCTGGACGTCATCCCAACTCGGATACGAGGCGGCGTATGCAGCGCTGACGCCGGAGCCGATGCCGAAGGCGCTGAGGGCTGCGACGCTGAGGGCGCCCAGGCCGAGGGCATTGCGGCGCGTGAGAGAGCCCTTCTGCCAGAAGGTGCTCCGTTCGGCGGTGCTGGGAGCGCAGTTACAGGAGTCGCCCGCATCAAGCGCAGCATCCATGGGGGACAGCTCGTTGTTCACACGGCCCCTTCCGCCGAATTCACTCATGCAACAGTAACAACATCTTTAACATCCGCAACAGGCAGTTCTCGGCGCTACAACACTCTGCGAACGCTCCATCGTCACTCAGAAACGCCCGGGCGTTCGGCAGGCTCGCCCTCGATTGGTGTTTTCGGCAAAACATCCTTTATGCTTGAGCGTCGGCAAGGAAGTCCCCCGGGACGCCCTTCGGCCCCATCGTTTAGCGGCCTAGGACGCCGCCCTTTCACGGCGGTAGCACGGGTTCGAATCCCGTTGGGGTCACTCCATCCGATATAATTTAAAAAGTATGGCCCTGTAGCGCAGTTGGTTAGCGTGCCGCCCTGTCACGGCGGAGGTCGCGGGTTCAAGTCCCGTCAGGGTCGCTCCGGTGTTGGGCCTTCTTTCGAGAGGGCCCTTCGCATAGGATGCGGCAGTATGCGTCGCACGGCTCTGTAGCTCAGTTGGTAGAGCGCACGACTGAAAATCGTGAGGTCACGGGATCGACGCCCGTCGGAGCCACACGGATCATCATTACAGTGATCCCAGAAACCCTCGCCTAGCTTCTACATGGCGGGGGTTTTGCTTTGCCCGGATGAGGCAGGTTTTCTGAGCCGATCGTCGAGCATGTTGATCCGCGTGCCTGCGCCGGTTCATGAGTGAGCGCAGCCCGGGGACCGCCTGGACAGTCTCACTCGATCAGTGCATAATTATTGTTTCAAACCAATGATTGTGCAGCTATGGAGATCTCGACAAAGGAAGCAGCTCGGCGCTTACAAGTGAGCCCGCAGCGAGTACTCTCCCTGCTTCACGACGAACAACTCGCAGGCAGACGTGTGGGGCGCACGTGGCTCGTCGACGAGACCTCGGTTGCCGCGCGCGCATCACTCGGAATCTCAGCGGGACGCCCGTGGACCCCGGCAACCATCCGCCGCATCATCGATGCTCTCTCGGACGGCGGGCGACTCAGCAAGCGGGACACCGGTCTCGTCATGCAAGCAAGCGCTGAGGAGCTGGCGGCGAAGATCGGCCAGGCGGTCACGGTTCGCCGGTACTCCACGAGATGGACGGAGCGCATACCCGAGCATCTGACCCTCACGGGCGAAAATGCGATCGATCGGATCACTACCGAGCCGTGGCGGCAGTTGCACGCCGGCGCGCGTGGTCTCCATGGGTATGTTCACAACGAGGACGCCTTTCGGACGCTCGCGGCCGCTGCGCGCCTCGTCGAGGATTCAACGGGTGACGTATTCGTCTACCGGATTCGCGACGATGTGTTCCCGTGGCCGGAGACGCCCGTCGGGCTCGTCGCCGCGGACTGCTTCCGCTCAACATCGACGCGGGTCAGGTCAGTGGGAGTTGATGCACTGCTGAAGATGAGGGCGCAATGGTTGACGAGTATCGCCTGACGGACGTCGACATCACTGCTCCACCGTGGCCGCTTCTGATCGAAGTCGTCGAGGCGACCCCACCTCATAGCTGGGTGTTGATGGGTGGGATGATGACTCACCTCCACGCGCTACGAGGCCGTGTCTCCGCCGCTCGACCCACAACGGACGTCGACGTACTCCTCAATCTCCAAGCAATCGCTGCCGATGTCAGCGCTGTGGCCGGACCGCTCCAGAGCCTGGGAATGCGTCCGGTGGAGCCCAGTGGCCCCTTCCATAGATTCAGGCGGGGCCAAGACATCGTCGACATCATGGTGACCAACCTGGCCGGCCGCGCGAGATGGATGTCGCGCCCCATCATGCGCGCCCCTGGCGCCACACTCGCGCTGCAGGGCCCGGACGTCTACATCGTGGAAGCCGACGGCCGCGACGTTCGGATCGCCGTTCCTCGAACACCAGCGGCGCTCGTGCTCAAGGCAGCCGCGTTCAAGAACGATCAAAGAGACCGCGGGCGCCACCTCGAAGACATTCTGGTTCTCCTGGCGTCCGACACCAACAACCCGCTGGAGTACTCGAGCATCCCCACCGCTCAACGTCGACACCTGCGGCCAGCAGTAGAGCACCTCGGCGATCTTGGCCACCCTGCCTGGCAGATACTCGACGAGCACGACCGGGAGCTCGCGAGACGCGCGTTCGAGACGCTCGTGCAGCGGACTTGAACGCACGGGCGCACGGGCGCACGACGCAAGGATGTGTGAGAACTTTCTTTACTCGTTCAAGGCCGGCCTCACGGCCGGACGCAGTCAGCTCGGCAGTAACGCGCACTCCGCGTCAGGCTCGAAACATCCCCCGGATGCGCACCCACACGGGATCCGCCTCGCTCGCCCCGGAAACGAGTCGCATGACTCCCCCCGCCTGCCCCAGTCCGCTGGCCAGTGACACGACCCCGATGATGAGGGCGGCCACCGACAGCGCATTGGTGCCTTCGACGACGTCGCGGATGAAGAGCGCGATGCCGGCAACGGCTACCAGCAGCGCGAGGCTGGCCGTCATGACTCGGACGAAGATCCGCGGCTCGAAGTTCACCGTACGCGCGGATACCCATCCGCCGGTGCCCCGCGCCCGTGCACCTCGGGCGTAGGGCAGTCGCATCCACGCCACGGCTGCGCGCAGCATCCGACGGCCGGTAAGCCACAGACGCACCAGCATCCATCCGCTCACGGCGGCAACGACCAGCGAAACGCAGACGATCACGATGTCGATCCCCGTGATCAGCACGCCCGGTGCGATCATGGCCGCGATCATTCCGACCGCGACGAAGAGCCCGACGATGAAGACGAGGTAGGCGGCGAGGCCAACCAGCCACCTCGACCATCGTTCGTAGTCGGTCCGCAGCACCGCGACTACACGATCGGCATCCTGCACCGCGGAGGTGTCGTCCGGCAGAGCGAGAAGCTCCCTCGCTGATTTTCCGATGAATGCAAAAGCCACGGTTACGACGCTACCGGCTGCGGATCAGCCTCGATGGCCCCGGCACTCCCTCAGCAGTGAACGTCAGATCAGGGCGCGGCGCGCGAAGCGCAGCCCGCACGATACGCTGACGACCCGGCATCCGCGATGGGCGAAGGAGCAACGAGTGACCGAAGCGATCGACGACTGGACCCGCCTGTGCACCCTGATCGATGACGATCCAGAACTCGCACCGTCCGCGCTCGACGCGATCGAAGCGGGCGAAGGCCCCTGGGAGGCTCTGATCGGCGGCCTGGATGACTCGGGCGCCCTTGCCTATCTCGACCGGAGTGACACCGGCGCAGAGCTCGCCGAAGCGCTGCCCGCGCTGCCGCGCGTCGTCCGCACCGGCATCGATCTCGATACGGTCGGCGACATCGACGACCTGGATGCCGCGATCGAGAAGGCGAACGAACTCCTCGCCCCGCACAGCATTCATCTCATCCACATCGAGGATCCTGAAGACGAAGAGGCCTACCCTCTCATCGCCGTCCCGACAGGGAACGTGGACGAGATTCGCGGGCTGATCGCGAAGCTTCCGATCTGATTCCGCGGCATCCCTGATCGGATGCTGTCGCTCGTCGCACTTACTCGCCAAAATGGAGTCATGCCTATCGAACGTCAGTGGCGCCTGCTGACCACAGTGCGGCGCGCACTCAACACCGATCCGTCGCATGTCGCCCTCACCGAGCTGCAGCCCATCGTCGGCGCAACCGTGGTCGTGCACATCCTCGATCTCGCACTGCGCCTGGGCGAATCGATGTTCGCGGTCGGAGCATCCGCCCACGACGTCACCTTCGCGATCACTCGTGTCGCCAAGGTCTACGGCCTCGCTGGAGTGCACGTCGAAGTCACCTACGACGCGATCAGCGTCTCGTACCACCGCGGCGAGGACGACTGGCCGACCACGCTGATGCGCGTGGTCCGCGCCGCATCACCGGATCACGCGAAGCTGCAGCGCCTGCAGGCGCTGTTCGTCGACATCACCGACGGCATGGACCTTGCCGAGGCACGCAGCACGTTCCGCGTCATCCGGCGCACACCGTTCCTCTACCGACCGATCGTCGTCATCTTCGCGCGTGCCCTGCTCGCCGTCGGCGTCGCCATCCTGTACGGCGCCGCGCCGATCATCATCCTGCTGAGCTTCATCGCCGCTCTCGCTGCCGCGCTCGCGCAGGCAGGTCTCGTTCGCCTCCAAGTGCCCTCGTTCTTCAGCCAGATCGCCGGCGGATTCGTCATCACCGCGGTCACGACAGTCGTCTCCGCACTCGGGCAGGCCGGGTTCGCCCCGTTCGTCGACGTGAATCCATCGATCATCGTGGCATCCGGGATCGTGCTGATGCTCTCCGGGCTCACGGTCGTCGGCGCGGCCCAGGACGCCATCGACGGCTTCGCGCTCACCGCGGTCGGCCGCATCCTCGATCTCACCATGCAGACGCTCGGCGTCGTCCTCGGCATCCTCATCGGCCTGGAAATCGCGCGCGTCTTCGGCTTCAGCATCCCGCTGCCGACCGACGCGATCCCCTTCGGGACGCTTGTTGCGCAGATCGGCGGCGCGATCATCATCTCGGTGGCCGTGGCTCTGTTCAACGGCGCAGGGGTTCGCATCATCGTCGTCAGTGCGCTGCTGAGCACTGTCGCGATCATCGCCTACAGCATGACCCTGCAACTCGGCCTGCAGCCCGGAGCCGCCAGCGGCGTCGGCGCGCTGATGGCGAGCTTCATCGGCATCCTCGTCGCCCGCAGCATGCACCTGCCGTCCGTGGCCGTCACGACCGCGGCGATCGTTCCTCTCGTTCCGGGTACCGCAGTCTTCCGCGGGCTGCTCGGCATGGTGGAGTCCGATGGAACGGCCGAGGGGATGCTGGTGGGCATCGACCCGCTCGTCCTCGCGGCATCCATCGGCATCGGCCTCGCCGCGGGCGCCTCGCTGGGTCTGTACCTGGGCACGCCACTGCGCGCCACGCTGGCAACGGTGTCGAAGTCGCGAGCTCGCGTGCGTCGCTGACTCGCTCCGCGTTATGCGTCCCAGACCGTCGGGCGCGGCATCGGCCCCACGCGCCGCTCCAGCTCCGCGGCGAGCGCGATGATCGCCGCCTCTCCCCCCGGGCGTCCGATCAGCTGCACGCTGACCGGGTGTCCCGCGGTATCCAGCGTCACCGGCACCACGATCGCAGGAAGCCCCGAGACGTTCACGAAGCTCGAGTACGGCGCGTACCGCACCTGCTGCGAGAAGTTGCGTGCGGCGTCGCGCGCGTCGAACCAGCCGATCGGCTGCGGAGGAAGCGCCAGCGCCGGAGTCAGCACGGCATCGAACGGAGCGAAAGCCGTGATCGTCTGCCGCTCGAACGCCGTGGCGGCGGCGAGCGCCTCGAGCACCTGCGCCCCGGTGAGTCTCCGCCCCTCACGCACCAGCCACGCGGTGATCGGCTCCACGAGTTCGAGTTCGGCATCCGACAGGGTCATGCGCGCAGCGCTCGTGCGCCAGATGGTCGTGAACATCTCGGCGTAGCCGCGCGGGCGCCAGTCGAATGCGTCCACGCCTGCGCCGGAATCTGACAGCAGATCCGCCGCGATAGCCACCGCTCGGGCGGCATCGGGATCGAGACGGATGTCGTCGGCGTCATCCCACGGCGAGACCGTCGTCACGCCGATACGAGTGGATGCTGCGACCGCACAGGTCGCCGCATCGAGGAACGGGCCCGTGCCTGGAGCCGCGGTCGCGTACGGGTAGGGGCGCCCCGCCACCTGGACGTCGAGAAGCAGTGCCGCATCGGCGACGGTGCGCGCGATGGGGCCAGCAACGGGCAGCCCGCCCGGGCTGTCGAGCCCGGATGCGAACGGCACACACCCCCGCGAAGGCTTGATGCCGACGACGCCGACGGTCGCTGCGGGAATCCGAATCGACCCACCGCCATCGGATGCCGGCGCGAGCGGCAAGAGCCCTGCAGCTACTGCGGTCGCCGCTCCTCCACTCGACCCACCTGCACCGTTCTCCGTGTTCCACGGGTCGCGCGCTGGTGGCGCGATCTGCGTCTCGGTGTAGCCGGTGAGGCCGAACTCCGGAGTGTTCGTCTTGCCGAGGCTGATGCCGCCAGCCTCATCGAGCACGGCGGCCTGGTCGCCGGTGGCATCCGGCACGAAATCCTGATGCAGCCGCGAGCCGAAGCGCGTGGGGACTCCCGCGCGCGGTACGAGGTCCTTGTCGCCGAACGGCAGGCCCCAGAGAGCCCCGGCAGGCTGCTCGTCCTCAAGAGAGGCGGCGCGCGCGAGCGCGGCATCCGCCGTGACCTCGACGAACGCGCCCAGGCCAGCGTCGAGCCGCGCAATGCGTTGGAGGTAGTGCCGGGTGAGCTCGACGGGGCTGACATCGCCCGCACGCAGCGCCGCCAGCTGCTCGATCGCGGTCAACTCGTGCAGTTCAGCCATGGTTCGAGCCTATGGGCACGTTGAGGCAGCGCGCACATGCACGAGGCCCCTCCCGCAACAATAAAACTGTGCGGGAGGGGCCTCGAAAACTCGTGCAGCGTCTGTGTCCTATACCCGCTGGAACTGCGTGACCGCCGGGCAGTCGAACGGGTCGGACGCGGCAAGAC
>NZ_JBQDSX010000025.1:0-42686 GCF_052099035.1 Microbacterium sp.
CGAGGAAGCAGCTCATGCACGTGAATTCGTCCTGCTGCGCGGGCAGCACGACGACATCGAGCTCGAGGTCGGAGAGGTCAGCTCCAGGGAGGTCGAAGCTGGACGGGTTGTCCGCGTCTTCGTCTCCGGTCGTGCCGGACAGCTTGTCAGGCACACGCTCCTTCAAGGCTTCGATCGACTCGGAGTCGTCTTCGCTCTTTCGGGGGGCGTCGTAGTCGGTTGCCATGCGGTAGATCTCCACTTTCATGGTGCTAGTGGGCGGGGCGCCGTCGGGTACGCGGCGGGCATAGTTTGCACGACGCGAGGACATTTAGCAAATGAGTTCGCGCACGCCAGAGCAAACTCACGGCGCGCCCAGGGTATTCCCGGCTCGCAGACAACCTCCGTGGCACCATGAACGGACAGCCATCAGAGGGGCATTCGTATGGAAAACGTCACGATCGTCGGCACCGAAGACGACCTGCTGATCCTCGCCACCGAATCCGGCGCGAGGTTCGCACTCGCCATCGACGATGTGCTGCAGCGCGAGATCCGACGCGCACGCCGCCGTAGCGACGACGAGACGCCCCGCGTCTACGTCAGCCCGCGCGAGATTCAGACCCATATCCGCTCCGGAATGTCGACGGCGGAGACCGCAGAGCTCCTCGGCATCGGCGTGGAAGAGGTCGAGAGGTTCGAAGGCCCGGTTCTGGCCGAGCGCGAGCACGTCGTCGGCCAGGCGCTCGCCGTGCCTGTCCTCATCGGCAGCGACGTCGAGCCCGACGCTCAGCCCACATTCGGTGCAGCAATCCGCGAGAAGCTGGCCGAAGTCGGCGCCAGCGAAGAGCGCTGGGCGAGCTGGAAGGAAGAGTCCGGCTGGATCGTGAAGCTCGAGTTCGTTGCCGCCGAGGTCTCCCACGACGCTCGTTGGAGTTTCGACCAGCGCCGCAGCGCACTGGCACCGCTCAACGCCGACGCCACGCAGCTCTCGCGTCAGGGCTCCCTGCCTGAGGGGCTCATCCCCCGACTGCGGGCAGTTGAGGGCGATCGCCCCGAGTCGCCCTACAAGGACGACACTCGCTTCGACTCGGGTGCTTTCGGTCCGCGACTGCTGCCTGCCCCGGACGCCGATGTCGACGAGCCCCGCAGTCCGGAACGATCCGATCCTGCAGCACAGGCCGCGGCCGTGAACCGTGCGCCCGACCAGTCCACCACGAGCGCCGAGACCGCCGATCTGCTCGAAGCGCTACGACGCCGGCGCGGCCAACGCGAGAGCGCCCCGACGGAACCGGATGAGCGCGATTCCGAAGAACAGTCGTCGAGCCCGATCGCGCTCTTCGACTCGCTGGACGAAGACCTCGACAGCGACCCCGAGCCGCGTCCCGCTCCTGCGCCGACGGATTCCGCGCAGGACTCCGGAGGACGACGACGCCGCCGCAACGCGATGCCCTCGTGGGACGAGATCGTCTTCGGCGCGCGTACGGACGATTGACCTGCAGTTCCGACCGCTGATGCTGCCGGAGCCGAAGGTCACTGCGAGAACGCGCCGCGCCTGATGTAGGGGACCTGGCGTTCTTCGGGGGTGAGTGCGCCATGCTGGCCGATCATGCCCCGTGCACGTTGATCTTTGGCCGTCCCGTCGTAGAACGCCTTGTTTCCCCGTGAGACGACGAGGAGATCGCCGATGCGCGCGGCTGCCTCCGCTGTCACTGATGGGCCGTAGATACCTGCTGCGATGGCCTCCGCGCCGCTGAGAACGTCGGCATCGCCTTCACTGGCGCGACGCCACAGACTGAGCGCCGCCTCGGCATCGGCATCCGCCTCGAGGTAGACATGCAGCATCCGCGGCTCTCCCCCGATGTGGCGGACGCCATCGAGGCGTTCGTCCCCGTGATCGATGACCACATGCCGGTGCGCGGGCACGTCGACCATCCCGTGGTCCGCCGTGATCAGCACTCCGACATTCTTCGGGACAACGCGCGCGAGCGCATGATCGACCTCTTCCAGAGCGGCGATCCACTCGGCCGAATCGACTCCGTGTTTGTGGCCCGCTTTGTCGACCTCGGGGAGATAGCAGTACGTGAGTGAACCGGGGTTGTCGATCGCGAGCTGATAGGCGATCTCGACGCGCTCCGCGGGACTCTTCGCTCCGACGAACGTGCTGCCACGCAGGGTTGCTCGGGTGAATCCGCTGCTTG
Organism: Microbacterium sp.; assembly: GCF_052099035.1. Classification (GTDB taxonomy): domain Bacteria; phylum Actinomycetota; class Actinomycetes; order Actinomycetales; family Microbacteriaceae; genus Microbacterium. The sequence continues at coordinate 2,178 of NZ_JBQDSX010000025.1, forward strand.
CGTACTGCGGGATCCCGACCGCGAAAGCAGGATGCCCTGCGGCGACTGCTGTCTCGAACACCGTCGGTTGCGGCTGCCAGAGCAGCGGGTCGATGCCGTCGCTCTCCCAGCCGGAGAGCACGTTGACAAGGCGGTCGTGGGAACGGTCCAGCACCCGGTATCCGACAAGCCCATGGAGTCCAGGCTCGACACCGGTGAGGAGCGAGGTGAGCGCCGCCGCAGTTGTCGTCGGGAACACCGAGTACGCGATGTCCTTCTTCCCTGCGCCCGCCACAAGGTGCCGGGCATGGCCCGCATGCGCCCGCAACTGGATCGCCCCGAGCCCGTCCAGGACGATGAGCACGACCGAACGCGCCCGCGGCAGTGGCCCATCCCCATGTTCCAGCGCGCCCAACAGGTCAGCCGCCACCCCGCTGATGGTGCGGGCTGAGACGGGCGCGGTCGGTAGAATCAGAGACATCCGGGCCAGTCTTTCACAGGCCCCGCAACGTCCCAGGAAGCCCATGCCCCGCACCGAATCAACCGAGCCCGCCGAGGAGCGCATCCAGGACATCGATCTGTCCAGCGAGATGCAGGGATCGTTCCTCGAATACGCCTACTCGGTGATCTACTCCCGCGCGCTCCCCGACGCTCGCGATGGGCTCAAGCCCGTGCAGCGGCGCATCCTCTACCAGATGGCAGAGATGGGCCTTCGGCCCGAACGCGGACACGTCAAGAGCGCCCGCGTCGTCGGCGAGGTGATGGGAAAGCTGCACCCGCACGGCGACTCGGCGATCTACGACGCTCTCGTGCGCCTCTCCCAGGACTTCGCGCTGCGGGTTCCGCTCGTCGACGGCCATGGAAACTTCGGTTCGCTCGATGACGGCCCCGCGGCATCCCGATACACCGAGGCCCGCCTCGCCCCTCCCGCACTCGCGCTGACGGAGAGCCTCGACGAGGACGTCGTCGATTTCGTCCCCAACTACGACGGGCAGTTCCAGCAGCCCTCCGTGCTGCCGGCGGCATTCCCGAATCTGCTCGTGAACGGTGCCAGCGGCATCGCGGTCGGCATGGCGACGAACATGGCCCCGCACAACCTCATCGAGGTCGTCGCAGCAGCCATCCACCTGCTCGAGAATCCGGATGCCACGACCGAAGACCTCATGGAGTACGTGCCGGGACCGGACTTCCCGTCCGGCGGCATCCTGATGGGGCTCGACGGGGTCAAAGACGCCTATGCGAACGGGCGCGGTGCGCTGCGCGTGCGCGGCAAGGTCTCGGTCGAGCAGGTCGGTCCGCGCCGAACGGGCATCATCGTCACCGAGCTGCCGTACATGGTCGGGCCCGAGCGGCTGATCGAGAAGATCCGCGATGCTGTACAGGCGAAGAAGCTGCAGGGCATCAGCGATGTCAATGATCTCAGTGACCGCCAGCACGGGCTGCGCGTTCAGATCGGCATCAAGACGGGCTTCGACCCGAACGCGGTGCTCGAGCAGCTGTACCGGCTGACGCCGCTGGAGGATTCCTTCAGCATCAACAACGTCGCCCTCGTCGAGGGGCAGCCGCGCACGCTCGGCCTCAAGGAGATGCTGAGCGTCTACGTCGGCCACCGGCTCGAGGTCATCACTCGCCGCAGCCGCTACCGTCTGGCTCGCCGGGAAGAGCGTCTCCACCTCGTCGAGGGGCTGCTCATCGCAATCCTCGACATCGACGAGGTCATCCAGGTCATCCGGTCCTCCGATGATTCCGAGCAGGCTCGCTCGCGCCTGCGGGCGGTGTTCGATCTCTCCGAACTGCAGGCCGAGTACATTCTGGAGCTGCGCCTGCGGCGCCTGACGAAGTTCTCACGCATCGAGCTCGAGGCCGAGCGCGACAAGCTGCTCGAGGAGATCGCTGCGCTTCGCGAACTCCTCGGCAGCGAGGCTCTGCTGCGCGGGCAGGTGGCACGAGAGCTGGATGCCGCGGCCGAGCAATACGGCACTCCACGCCGCACGCTCCTGCTGAACGCGGCGCCGCCCAAGCCCCGCGGATCGAAGGGTCCCGTCGACCTGCAGATCGCCGACAGCCCGACTGTCGTCGTGCTCTCGACCACAGGGCGGGCCGTGCGCGTCGATCTCGCGGACGGGCAGGTGCTGCAGAGCTCCTCACGCCGCAGCAAGCATGACGCGGTGCTGATGTCCCTCGTCACGACGACCAGGAGCGAGATCGGCGCGGTGACCACTGCCGGCCGGGTGCTGCGCTTCTCCCCCGTCGATCTGCCGTCTGTGCCCTCCTCATCCGTGCATCTGTCAGCCGGTGTCGCGCTGCGTGATTACGTCGGCCTGCTCGACAAGAGCGAGCGGATCATCGGCATCCTGCGCTTCGATGACGACACGCCGTTTGCGATGGGTACCCGCTCGGGAATCGTCAAACGCATCCTTCCCTCGGCGCTCCCGGTGCGTCCGGAAACCGAGGTCATCGGGCTGAAGACCGGCGACACGCTCGTCGGAGGTGCGTCGGCTCCGGATGACGCGGAGGTCGTCTTCGTGACCTCGGATGCCCGGTTGCTGCACTTCGCGGCATCCGCCGTGCGCCCGCAGGGTGGCAGCGCCGGAGGCATGGCCGGCGTCAAGATGGCCGTGGGCACCGAAGTCGTATCCTTCTCCGTGGTCACAGCCCCCGACTCCGCGATCGTCGTGACGATCTCCGGCGTCGACGGCACGATCCCCGGAACGGATGCCGGACGGGCCAAGGTGTCGCTGTTCTCGGAGTTCCCCTCCAAGGGACGCGCAACCGGTGGGGTACGCGCGCACTCGTTCCTCAAGGGCGAAGACCGCCTGCGCCTGGCCTGGGCAGGACCCGAGCAGGCTCTGGCTGTCGGCACCGATGGCGCTGCGCGCACGTTGCCGGAGACGGGCGCGAAGCGTGACGCATCGGGCCAGCCGCTGGACGCTGTCATCGGGTCCGTTGGAACGGTGCTGGGCGCCTGAGGCTGCGGCTTCGACTCGTCGCTGCGCTCCTCGCTCAGCCCGTTTCGTCTCGCCTGCGGCTCGCTCAACGACCCGCACACAGCAGGCACGTACCGGGCCCGCACACAGCAGGCACGTACCGGCCCCGCACACAGCAGGCACGTACCACGGGGCGTTGAGCGACGAGCGCAGCGAGGAGTCGAAACGGCTTGAGCGAGCGCAGCGAGTCGAAAGCTTGCTCGGCGGCTGAGACTCAGGCGTCGATGGCCTCGCGCGAAAGCTGATCGGACGAGTCGACGATGAACTCGCGGCGCGGGGCTACTTCGTTGCCCATGAGCAGCTCGAAGACGCGTCCCGCAGCCTCGGCGTCTTCCATACGTACGCGTCGCAGCAGACGACCGCCCTTGTCCATGGTGGTATTCGCCAGCTGATCGGCATCCATCTCACCGAGCCCCTTGTAGCGCTGGATCGGCTCGTGCCAGCGCTTGTTCTGCTTGCGCAGCTTGGCGAGTAGCGTGTGCAGCTCCTGCTCCGAGTATGTGTAGATCGTCTCGTTCGGCTTCGAACCGGGGTTGATGACGATGACGCGGTGCAGCGGCGGGACCGCCGCGAACACACGCCCCTGCTCGATCAGCGGGCGCATGTAGCGGAAGAACAGCGTGAGCAGCAGCGTGCGGATATGCGCACCGTCCACATCGGCGTCGCTCATCAGGATGATCTTGCCGTAGCGCGCCTGATCGATGTCGAACGTGCGGCCGGATCCGGCTCCGATCGTCTGGATGATCGCGGCGCACTCCGCGTTCGAGAGCATGTCGCCGATCGATGCCCGCTGCACATTGAGGATCTTGCCGCGGATCGGCAGCAGCGCCTGCACCTCGCTGTCCCTGGCCCGACGGGCCGTACCGAGAGCCGAGTCTCCCTCGACGATGAACAGCTCGCTGCGGGAGACGTCGTTGGAGCGGCAGTCCACGAGCTTGACCGGCAGCGACGACGACTCGAGGGCATTCTTACGGCGCTGCGTCTCCTTGTGCGCGCGCGCCGACACGCGCGCTTTCATCTCCGAGACGACCTTGTCGAGCAGCTGGCTCGCCTGACTCTTGTCGTCGCGCTTGGTGGAGCTGAATCGCTCACCGAGCTCCTTGCGGAGCACCTGTGCCACGATCTGTCGGACGGCCGGGGTCCCCAGCACCTCTTTGGTCTGCCCCTCGAACTGCGGTTCCGGCACCTCGACCGTGAGCACAGCGGTGAGACCGGCGAGCACGTCGTCCTTCTCGACCTTGTCGTTTCCGACCTTCAGTCGGCGAGCGTTCTGCTCCACCTGCGCACGGAGCACTTTGAGCAGCTCCTGCTCGAAGCCCTGCTGGTGGGTGCCGCCCTTGGGCGTGGCGATGATGTTGACGAACGAACGGGTGACAGTGTCGTAGCCGGTCCCCCAGCGCATCGCGAGATCGACGCGGCACTCGCGCTCGACCTCGGTCGAGGTCATGTGCCCATCGGGCTGCAGCACCGGAACGGTCTCTTTGAAGGTTCCGGAACCCTGGATGCGCCAGGTGTCGGTGATCGGAGCATCCGTCGCCAGATAGTCGACGAACTCGGTGATGCCGCCCTCGTAGTGGAACGACGTCTCCTGGGGCTCATCCCCGCGCTCATCGCGCACGACGAGTTCGAGACCGGGAACGAGGAACGCGGTCTGGCGCGCGCGGGTCTCCAGCTCGCCGAGCTGAAACGCAGCATCCTTCGTAAAGATCTGGCGGTCGGCCCAGTACCGCACCCGGGTGCCAGTCACACCGCGCTTCACCTTGCCGATGACACGCAGTTCGCTGCGATTCTCGAACGGTGTGAAGGGAGCATCCGGTCGTTTCTCGCCGGAGTCGGTGAACAGGCCGGGCTCGCCGCGGTGGAACGACATCGCGTAGGTCTTGCCGTCCCGGTCGACCTCGACGTCCAGGCGTTCCGAGAGGGCGTTGACGACAGAGGCGCCGACACCGTGCAGACCGCCGGATGCCGCGTAGGAGCCGCCGCCGAACTTTCCACCCGCGTGCAGCTTCGTGTACACGACCTCGACACCGGTCAGTCCGGTGCGCGGTTCGACATCGACGGGGATGCCGCGGCCGCGATCGTGCACCTCGACGCTGCCGTCCGGGTGCAGGATGGTGTCGATCTTGGTGCCGCTGCCGCCGACGGCTTCGTCCACCGCGTTGTCGATGATCTCCCACAGGCAGTGCATGAGCCCAGGAGAGCCGTTCGACCCGATGTACATGCCGGGGCGCTTTCGGACCGCTTCGAGCCCTTCGAGCACCTGAAGATGATGGGCGGAATACTCAGAGGTCACAAGGGTCGATTCTATTCTCCGCAGCGCACCACGGTCGGCAGACACTCCCCGCGGGCCCGCTACCCGCGGCCGGTCCGTACGCGGTGAGCGAAACACGCCGTCTTGCGGGCATGACACACAGCATCGCGTGGTTGTATTGAGCACATTCGAAGACACGGACGCCGATACCCGAGGAGGCACCGAGATGAACGCTACGACCGAACGTGAGACCTCCACTGTCGAGTACCGTCTGACGGCCCTTGACCGTTGCGACTCCTGTGGAGCGCAGGCCTATATCGCAGCCGAGGTCAACGGCTCCGAATTGCTGTTCTGCGCGCACCACGGCCGCAAGTACGAAGAGAAGCTGCGCAGCATCGCCACGTCGTGGCATGACGAGACCGCGCGTCTCGTCGACGCGGTCTGAGCTCCCGCACCACAGACGTACGTCTCAGAGTCGTGACTCGCTCCTTCAGCGGGTCGCGACTCTTTTCACTGCGGGTGTGAGTCGCGTGATGATCTCTTCACCCACGGTGTCGATGCGCTCCGCGAGAGCTGTCATGTCGGATTCGCCCTGATCACCGGGCCCGAACACATTTACGACATCGCCGACCTGGGCGCTGTCCCATCCCACCACTGAGGTGCGCAGCTCGTCGATCGCAACCATCTCGCGTGGGCCCGCGGGCGTTCCCACGGTGGCGCCCGCCAGCGTCGACGGGAGCCCGTGCAGCGCACCGATCCCGATCTGAACCGTGCCCTCATGCACAGTCAGGACACGAGCGCGGAGCGTTGCGACAGGGGCGATACCGAGAATCTCGGGCCCATCGGCCGAGCGGATGCCGTAACAGAAGGCACCGATCCGGCACACGCTGCCACGCAGCTCCGGGCGCCACCAGGATGCGGCGGATGCGGTGAGGTGGGTATCGGCCGGCTCGATGCCCTGCCGGTGGAGCTCAGCGATCGCACGCTGGAATACGGCTGCAGCCTCGTCATCCTCGCTGTCGCTGGCCTCGGCGAGGTGACTCCAGACACCGATCACGTTCAGGGCACCGGTGCGCTGCGCTGCGGCTGCCGCGGTGACGAAACGCGACCAGTCCTCGGGACGGATCCCATTGCGGTGCAATCCGGTATCGATCTTCAGATGCGCGATCGCCGTGCGACCCGTTTCCCGGGCGATCGCGACGACACGGTGCAGGTACTCCTCGCTCCCGATGCCGAGCTCGAGCCCGGCATCCAGCGCCGCGGTGATCTCGGCGTCATCGGATGTCGTCCAGGCGAACACGCGGGCAGCGGGGCGGTGCGAACGGATGCGCAACCCGGTCTCGACATCGAAGCTACCGAAGCGGCCGAGCGTCGCCACGTCTTGGAGGGCATCCAGCGTCCAGTCGATGCCGTGACCGTAGGCATCGTCCTTCATCGCGAGCATCAGCTCTGCGGGGGCGATGTGCGTGCGCACTGCTTCGACGTTGCGTACGAGCCGGGAGGCGGAGAGTTCCAGGACCGGTCCCATCAGTTCGTCCATTCGCGCACCGCCTTGGATCCTGCGGTCGCCACCAGTTCTGTGGCACGCATTCCCGTCGCGCGGGTCCACGTCGCAAGCTCATCAGCGGCGGGTCCTGCACCGAAATAGACGATCTCCGAGCCCGGCTCGGTGTCCGCATCGACCGTCTGCAGATCGACGACGCAGACGTCCATGGCGACCCGGCCGACGACCGGCCGCAACCGAGAACCAGCGCCGACCTGTGCGTGGTTGCCGAGCGCACGCACGATGCCCTGCGCATATCCGCCCGTGACCAGCGCGACCGTCGTGTCGTGTTCGGCGCGGTGGGTGTATCCGTAGGAGACCGCTTCACCCGCGCGCAGCGGCTTGAGGGAGAGTATCCGACCCGTCAGCGTCATCGCCGGTGTCTGTCCGGAGCCGGGGAGGCCGTAGAGCAGGATGCTGTCGATATCGGCATCCGCATCGGTCAGCGCATCGATTCCCTCAGCCTGCAACGACGCCGCGACCGACCGGTCGTCGACGACGACGCGGCTGACACCGGCGGCATGGACAACTCGGGCACTCTCGAGCACGCCGTGTCCGAATGCATCGGCACGCAGGTCAGCGATCTCTCCTCCGGCAGCGACCGCCGCGCGCGCCGCAGCGCCCAGAGCGCCGCGTGAGATGATCGCACGCGGCAGGCTGCCGGATGCTGTCATCGCCTGCTGGCCTCGATCACCGGGCGATGCCTGGCACGGCTGCCGGTGCGGATGCCCGTGGTGCTGACGCGGGTCTCGTACAGCCCCGGAGTCCAGTTGCCCTCGATCAGCACAGGACCATCGGGGGTGACGGCGACGTCCCATCCGATGTAGGGCACGCTGGGGACCTCTTTCGCCGCGCGCGTGACGAGATCGACGACCTGATCCCACATCGGAACTTCGAAGTCGACGATCGACTTTCCCGAGTCTGGGTGGGTCTCGTAGCGGGACTTGTGCTTTCCGGTATGCCCGGGGCCGAACGATTTGCCGTTCTCGTCGATCATCGTGAAGAAGCCGCCCCACGTGAACTGGTCGCTCACCGCGCCGCGACCGAACTTCTGCGCCGCCATCAGGATGTGCACCGTCTGACCATCGAAGAACGTCGCGACGCGCGTGGTGTTGACCGTGCCCTCGCAGTATGCGGCGAGGTAGGGATGCTGCACGATGCGCTGCTCGATCAGCTTCTGGCCCTTGTCGCGCAGCTCATCACGGAAGGCATTCCAATCGGTGATCTCGGCGGCGTCGTAACGGAAGACGCCCTTGCCTTCACGGCCGACCGGAGTCTTGGCGATGAAGACCGGGTTCTTCTCTGCGAAGGCGCGCAGGCCCTCGGCATCCACCTCGTCGAGGTCCAGCCAGTCACGGCCGAGGTACTCGGCGAAGCGGTGGTTGAAGGTGAGCTTGTTCTCGAACTGCAGCACGTCGGTGCGATCGTTGACGGCCTGCGCGAGGTGGTGCTGCACCAGAGAGGTCATGAACGTCTTGCGTTCGGCCTTGGTGAGAAGCGCGAAGTCGGCCTCGTAGTAGTCGATGTACGCGGTGTCGTGGAACGCGGCCCAGACGAGCATGTCGACGAAGACCCGCGGAGTCCATTTGCCCTGCTCCTTCGCGATCTGTGAAGCGAAGCTCCACGGGCGACGGAGATCGAACGACTTCAGTCGTGTGAGCATGTACTTCAGGCGCGCAACAAGCGCGACGTCTCGAGACAAAACAACCCTTTCGAGGTGGACGGTCCAGCACCCCATCGTAGTCGTTCGTCTCGCCGGGCTCCTGGGCGTCGCCGTGTTAAGCTGGCGGAGTGGATCAGAAGCGTTTGCGCGTTCGGTATCTCTTCGACCGGGCACGGCGACTGAATCCGACGCAGTTGATTGAACTCGCCCGTCAGGTCAAGCGAGTCTCGAAGGCACCTCTGCCGATCATCATCGGCGACATGCTGTGGTGCTCGGTGCGCTACGAGATGGGCTTCCGCGACTACGTCGTCTGGGACATCCGTGTCCTCAACGCCCGCGAACGGGCGACGTGGATGACGCACCCCAAGGCATTCCGGCTGAACAAGACTCTCAACGGACCTGACTCCCGGATCATCCTCGGCGATAAAGCGCGTTTCCTCACCGATTTCACCGACCTCGTGGGACGCGAGTGGATCGATGCGTCATCCGCCAGCGAAGAGGACCTCACTGCATTCCTGCGGCGTCACCCGCGCGTGATCGCGAAGCCCGCTGCCGGAGAAGGCGGTGCCGGCATCGCAATCTTCGAGACCTCGGACGTCGATGATGTCGCAGCGTGGCAGGCCGAGCGCATCGCGCAGGATCAGACGCTGCTCGAACAGGTGCTCACGCAGCACGACGATCTGAATGCGGTCTACCCGGACAGCGTGAATACCGTGCGGATGATCACCTACCGCGACCCGCAGGGTGAGCTGCATGTGATCGCCTCGGTGCTGCGGATCGGCAACGGCGCTGTGATCGACAACTTCGCCTCCGGCGGCATGTTCACGATGCTCGACGACGACGGCGTCGCCCAGTACCCGGGTGTCGACAAGCAGTCGAATATATTCACCCAGCACCCGGTTACCGGCACGACGATCAAGGGCGTGCGCGTGCCGTACTACCCCGAAGTCGTATCGATGATCGCCGAGGCTGCTAAGCGTCTACCCACCGTGCCGTATATCGGCTGGGATATCGCGATCACGCCCGACGGGCCCGCGCTGATCGAAGCGAACCACAACTCCAGCGTCTTCCAGATGAAGCCGTCGGCGTCCGGAATTCGCACCGGGCTCCTGTACCGCTATCGCGACGCCATCGGCGCCGATATCGTCGACAATCGCCGCTGACCCTCTTCGACAGCTGAGCGTCAGCCGCGGCGGTTCTTGATCGTCTCGATGGCGATCGTGAGCTCGGGAGCCCGGAACAGCGCCAGCAGCGCGAGGTAGACGAGTCCGCACACCGCGGCGATCAAGACGGCACCGAGGGCGCCCCAGATCTTGTCCTGGAGCATCCAGCTTCCCGTCCCACCGGTAAGCACGAACACGCCCCAGCCTGCGGCTCCGGCGGGGATCGCCATGAGCACGAAACGCGCCAGTGCGCGCCACGTCGCACCGAGGCCCAGAGGCCCGATCTTCCGGCGGAGGAGGATCGTCGCGATGATCGTCTGCACGATTCCGGACAGCGACTGCACGAGGGCGACCGCCGCGGCGAGGTACTCGACGGGCACCGTCGCTGCCACGATCAGCGTCGAGACCAGCACCAGCGAGCCCTGGACGATCGTGAAGATGAATGGGGTGCGCGCGTCGCCGAACGCGTAGAACGTGCGCTGAACGATGAAGAGCACCGCCATCGGCAGCAGGCTCACCAGGTACGCCAGTAGCACGGGCGCCACAGCGACCGCGTTGTCCGCACTGTTGCTGAACACACGCGCCGCCGGCAGGGACGCCGCCGCGACCGCGACGGCGGCGATGACGACAAAAAGACCCAGGATGCGGATCGATTGAGCGATATCCGTCCGCAGCTCCTGCTGCCGGTTCGCGGCGGCATGCTCGGCGATACGCGTGTAGTAGGGCGTCCCGATCGCCAGGATGATCATCGAGTACGGCACCATGTAGACCAGCCACGCGTTCTGCGACGCGAACACCGAGGCATAGTCACCGGATGCGCTCGAGACCGTCTGCTGCTGCACGATGCCGACGAGCTGGCCGATCAGCGTGGTAAACAGGGTCCACGTCGCGAGCTTGCGCATGGTTCCCAGGCCCATACCGCGCCAACGGAAATCGAACCGGAATGGGATTCCCGCTTTCCGCCAGAAGATCACCAGCACGATGGCTTGCGCGATCGTTCCCAGAGTCGCGGTTCCTGCGAGCGTGAAGATCATCAGCCCGTCCCACCCGCCGACGTCGCTCTGATCCGCGCCGAACAGCAGGATGAAGGTGAGGAAGCCGGCAATCGAAACGATGTTGTTGACGATCGGCGCCCAGGCATACGGCGCGAAGATCCGGCGTGCGTTGAGGATCTCGCCGAGCAAGGCGAACATGCCGTAGAAGAACAGCTGCGGGATGCACCAGTATGCGAACTGCGTCGCGAGCGCGTGCTGTTCCGGCGTGTAGTGCACAGCGAAGAGGCTCACGAAACCCGGTGCGCACAGGGTGGCGACGATCGTGACGCCGCCGACGAGGACGATTCCGAGCGTCAGCAGCTTCGACAGGAACGCGTGTCCGCCGTCCTTCTGGGCGCTCACGCGCACGACCTGCGGCACGATGACACCGGTGAGCAGACCGGCCGAGATCACCTGGTAGATGCTGTTGGGCAGTTGGTTCGCTGTCCCGAACGCGTCACCGGCACGCCCGATAGCGCCCACCGCCGCGACGAGAACGATCGTGCGCAGCAGGCCGGTGATGCGGGATGTGAGCGTCCCCGCGGCGATGATCGCACTGGCGCGGCCCAGACCCATGCGTGCCCTTCCTCAGTTGCGGCGACAGCTCGCCACGGTCTCAGAGCGCGCGGACGATCCCGAGCGGGGTGGACTCGCGGCCCTGTCCCAACGGATTGTCGCCGAGAACCTTGAGAAGACGCTGTTCGCCGGCTCGATCAAGCGTCGAGCCGAGGATGTTGCCACCGAGATCGTTGATGTCGACCACGGCCACATCGGCCTTTCCGCCGAGCATCTCCTTGAGGTGTGCGGACACGCCCTTCGGGTCTTTCGGTCCCAGCACGACCGCCTCGTTGTACGGCGGGATGGTGTGCTTGGTGGGCCCGTCGATCGCGCGCGCCTTGTCCCCGGCGATCCGGTAGAAGTCGCCCTTGCGCCCGAACGCCTTGGTCACGGCCGACACGGCAGCGGCGAACAGGATGCGGGGCGTACCGCACTCGCGCAGTGCCATCTCCATCGTCTCGGGCATGCCGAGGCCGATGCCGTACGGCGTGCGAGTGACGTACTTCGACAGGAACAGTGCGAGCTTGCGCGGTGCGATCTCGTCGATCCGGTAGGACCGGCCCTGCGTGATCGCGACGATCTTCTCCGTCACGAACAGCAGGTCACGGGGCTGCACGGCATCCGCCGCGTACTCGCGGATGACCGCATCGAGATCGTCGTCGGGCATGACGACACGCGTCCGCAGCGGGATGCGCGCATAGGTCTTGCCGTCGACGCTCGTCTGGAGCGCCTTGCCGTCGTTCGCCTGCATCACTCGAGGTAGTCCCGCAGCGACTGCGAGCGACTCGGGTGGCGCAACTTCGCCATGGTCTTCGACTCGATCTGGCGGATGCGCTCACGCGTGACGCCGAACGTGTCGCCGATCTGGTCGAGCGTCTTGGGCTGACCGTCGCCGAGGCCGAAGCGCATGCGGATCACGCCCGCCTCACGCTCGGAGAGCGAGTCGAGCAGCTGCTCGAGCTGGCGCTGCAGCATGGTGAAGCCGACAGCATCCGCCGGCACCACTGCCTCGGTGTCCTCGATGAGGTCACCGAACTCGCTGTCGCCATCCTCGCCGAGAGGCGTGTGCAGCGAAATCGGCTCGCGGCCGTACTTCTGAACTTCGACGACCTTCTCGGGCGTCATGTCCAGCTCGCGGCTGAGCTCTTCCGGAGTGGGCTCGCGACCGAGGTCCTGCAGCATCTGACGCTGCACGCGTGCCAGCTTGTTGATGACCTCGACCATGTGCACCGGGATGCGGATGGTGCGGGCCTGGTCGGCCATCGCGCGCGTGATCGCCTGACGGATCCACCAGGTCGCGTAGGTCGAGAACTTGAACCCCTTGGTGTAGTCGAACTTCTCGACTGCACGGATGAGACCGAGGTTTCCCTCCTGGATGAGGTCCAGGAACTGCATGCCGCGGCCGGTGTAGCGCTTCGCGAGTGAGACGACGAGGCGGAGGTTGGCGCCGAGCAGGTGGCTCTTGGCCCGCTGTCCGTCACGGGCGACCCACTGCAGGTCAAGGCCCAGCTGGCCGGTCTTCTCTGCGGAACTCATCGCGGCGAGCTTCTCTTCGGCGAACAGACCCGCCTCGATGCGCATGGCAAGTTCGACCTCTTCGGCCGCGTTCAGCAGTGCGACCTTTCCGATCTGCTTCAGGTAGTCCTTGACAGGGTCGGCGGTAGCGCCGGTGATCTGCGTCGAGTAGACGGGGACGTCGTCCTCGTCTTTCGACGTCAGGACGATCGCGCCGGTCGGCAGCGGCTCGGTGAAGGCGGGCTTCTTGTTCTCGTCGTCTTCCGGTTCTTCGACGATGTCTTCGGAAGCCTGCGCCTCGGCGACGGGGTCGTCGGCCTTCTTGCGGCGGCTCGGCGCCTTCTTCGCAGCGGGCTTGGCTGCGGGCTTCGCAGCGGCCGTCTTCTTGGCAGCGGGCGCCTTCTTCGCGGCTGCGGGCTTCGCAGCGGCTGCAGGCTTCTTCGCCGCAGTCGTCTGGGAGGACGCAGCGTCATCTGGCTCGAGAACATCGGTCTCGGCGGCCGTCTTCTTGGTCGTCCGGGAGTTCTTGGTCGCGGCAGGAGTCACGTTTCGCCTTTCACGGGGCAGCGCACCCGCCCCGGGACATTTCGGACACTAGTAAGACCCTTGTCAAGTCTTCCGTGCGAGCACGGACATTGACAACGGGTCAGATAACCAGTATCGCACAAGAATCAAGCAGTGGATGCACGCGCACGAGGGGACGCGTCAGGAACGCGATCGTTTGTCGTCATCGCCGGGAGGCCTGTTGGCGAGGTATCGCTCCAGCTCCGCGGCCAGCTCATCGGCGCTCGGCAGATCGCGCTCGTCGAACCCGCCCTCGTCGAACCGGTCCATGTCGCCCGGGTCGCGTCCCGCCATGAACGCGTCATAGCGCGCCTCCAGCGTCTGCACCATCTGACGCAGCTCGTCGTTGCCGGCGACCTGATCGTTGACCTTCTCCAGGTACGCCTCGCGTCCTTCGCGAAGGTCATCGAGGCTCACGACGATCCCCGTGGACCCCATGACGCGGTCCGCAGCCGTCATCACCGCATCAGGATTCTCGGTTTCGGCCAGATAGTGCGGTATCAGCAGCACGAACCCGACGACGCGGTCGCCGCGTTCGACGAGTCGGTATTCGAGCAGGTGGCCGATCGTGCCGGGAACCTGGGTACGCGGACGCCAGACGGACAGGCTGGCGGTGATCTCTTTGCGGTTTCCGCTCACGGTCGTGCTGATCGGTCGCGTGTGCGGCACGGGCAGAGCGATCGAGTGCACCCAGGTCGTGCCGGAAACACTGAACTCGTCGACGAAATCCAGCACGGTGCGCGTGAACGCATCCCAGGCGAAATCGGGCTCGTAGCCCGCGAGCAGCAGGAACTGCTGTCCGAGCGTGTCGTGTGCGAGCGAGAGTTCCAGCCGCGCCGGGCGATACTCGCTGAGATGGTCCTGTTCGAAGACGAACACGGGCCGGCGCGCCCGATAGTCGAGCAGGATGTCGTTGTCGTAGATCGCGATGGGCTGCGGATCCGTCACGTCGCGCAAGTGGTCGATCAATCCGGACACGGCGTTGCCCGCGTCTGTGAAACCGGTGACCAGAATCACCAGCGGCAGTCCCTGTGGGACGGTGGGTGCGTTCGAGACGCGTTCGTACAGCTCTCCGGAGACGGGCATGCTCCCATGCTACGAGTCGCGTGGATCGACCGGCGCAGAGTCGTCTCGCTCAGAGCGAACACAACGGGGGTGGATCGACCGTGCGGTGCCTAGGATGGAACTATGACGCTTCCTGCGATCTCGCACACCAATGATCCATTTCCCGGAAGCGCTGCAGACGCCGCAGTGCTCATCGTTCCCGATCTCGAGGCGTTCCCCGATGCGGTCGATGACTATCCGGGCCTGAAGGACGTGTTGGAGGCCATCGGCTTCACCGGCTCGTCGTCGGCTTTCGTTCGGGTTCATGTCCCGGCGATCACCGATCTCCCCCTCGCCGTCGTTGGTGCAGGCAAGACGGCGGATGCCGCGTCCGTGCGCGACGCCGCCGGAACAGCCCTGCGGACACTGACGGGCTTCAGCGCAGTCGCGCTCGCACTCGCCGGCCCGCTGGATGAGTTCGCGTCGGCCGCTGCGGAGGGCGCCGTGTACGGCGGATACCGCTTCGACGGCTACCGCTCCAAGCCCGGCAAGAGCCGCGCAGACAGCATCGTGGTGCACAGTTCGTCCGTCATCGACGCAGCCATCGAGCGCGCTCGTATTCTCGGTGACGCGCTTGCACTCGTGAAGGACCTCGTCTCGGTCCCCGCTGAATGGCAGAGCCCCGCAGATCTCGCGCAGAGCGCTGTCGATGCCGTCGCCGACCTCGACGTCGCTGTCGAAGTGCTCGACGAGCAGGCTCTGGCCGAACAGGGATTCGGCGGCATTCTGGGCGTCGCACAGGGATCGGACCGCCCGCCGCGTGTCGTGCACCTCGACTACTCCCCCGCAGATGCTGCCACCCACATCGCGCTAGTCGGAAAGGGCATCACCTTCGACACCGGCGGATTGTCTCTCAAGCCGGCAGCGTCGATGGTCGGCATGAAATTCGATATGGCGGGTTCCGCCACGGTGCTCGCTGCTCTACGCGCGATCGCTGAGCTGAAGCTGCCCGTCCGCGTGACCGCATGGATGTGCATCACCGACAACATGCCCTCCGGCAGCGCGACTCGCCCGGGCGATGTGCTGCGGATGCTGGACGGTCAGACCGTCGAGGTGCTGAACACGGATGCCGAGGGCCGACTGGTCCTGGCAGACGGTCTCGTCTCGGCAAGCCGCGAGAAGCCCGATGTGATCTTCGATGTCGCAACGCTCACAGGCGCGATCCTGGTCGCCCTCGGCCACCGGCACACCGGCGTCATGGGCGAGGATGCCGCTATCGCCGAGTACTTGACCGCGGCCGAGACCGCGGGCGAACTGGCATGGACGCTCCCGCTGCCCGGGTACATGGAGGACTCGCTCGACTCCCCTATCGCCGACATGATCAATGCCAACATGGGTGACCGCGCTGGCGGCTCGATGTTCGCCGGACTCTTCCTGCAGCGCTTCGTCGGCCGCACCGGAGAAGGTGAGGACTCACCGCGGATTCCCTGGGTGCATCTCGATATCGCCGGCTCGTCCGAGAACGGCAGCGCGCCGTATGGATTCACGGACAAGGGCGCGACCGGCGCGACCGTCCGCTCGCTCGTCGCGTTCGCTGAAGCACGCGCCCAGGAGGCCTGATGACCACGCACACCTTCGACATCGTCGTTCTCGGCGGAGGCAGCGGCGGCTATGCCGCGGCCCTTCGCGCAGCTGAACTCGGCAAGAGCGTTGCGCTCATCGAGAAGGACAAGGTCGGCGGTACCTGTCTGCACCGCGGATGCATCCCGACCAAGGCGCTGCTGCACGCAGCCGAGGTCGCCGATCACGTCCGAGACGCGGCATCGGTCGGCGTCAGTGCACGATTCGAAGGTGTCGATGCCACGGGCGTGCGGACCTACCGTGAGAACATCGTGGCGAAGAAGTTCAAGGGACTCGAGGGCCTGATCAAGGCCCGCGGCATCACCACCGTCAGCGGAACCGGCCGGCTGAACGCCGACCGCACGGTCACCGTCGGCGATGACGTCTACGCGGGCACGGACATCGTTCTCGCGACGGGCTCGTACAGTCGGTCTCTGCCCGGTCTCGAGGTCGGCGGCCGGATCCTCACCAGTGAGCAGGCACTCGAGCTCGACGTCGTGCCCGAGCGTGTTCTCGTGCTCGGTGGCGGTGTCATCGGCGTCGAGTTCGCCAGCGTCTGGCGCTCCTTCGGTGCAGAGGTCACGATCATCGAAGCTCTGCCGCACCTGGCTCCCAACGAGGATGTGGCTCTGAGCAAGGGACTCGAGCGCGCGTTCCGCCGTCGTGGGATCCAGTACTCGCTGGGGACCCGCTTCCAGACGGCGACGCAGGACGATACGAGTGTCACCGTCACGCTCGAAGACGGCAAGACCTTCACCGGCGACTATCTTCTCGTCGCTGTGGGCCGTGGTCCGGTCACCGCCGACCTCGGTTTCGAAGATGCAGGAGTCGTTCTCGACCGCGGCTTCGTCACGGTCGACGAGCACTTGCGCACCGATGCCCCGAACGTGTGGGCAGTCGGCGACATCGTGCCCGGCCTCCAACTCGCGCACCGGGGATTCCTGCAGGGCATCGCCGTTGCGGAGCGCATCGCCGGGCTCTCCCCGGCAGTGATCCCGGAATCCCAGATCCCGAAGATCACGTACTGCAACCCGGAGGTCGCCTCCGTAGGTGTCACCGAGGCTGCCGCGATCGCTGAGCATGGCGCAGAAGCGGTCAGCTCCTACGAGTACAACCTCGCGGGCAACGGCAAGAGCGAGATCATCGGCACGAGTGGACTCGTCAAGGTCGTGCGTCTCAAGGACGGTCCCGTCCTCGGTGTCCACCTTCTCGGCGACAGGGTCGGTGAACTCATCACCGAGGGCCAGCTCGCCGTTGCCTGGGAGGCGCATCCGGAGGACATCGCTCCTCTGATCCATGCGCACCCGACGCAGAGCGAGGCACTCGGCGAGGCATTCCTCGTCCTTGCCGGAAAACCATTGCACGCCCTCTGAACACCAACCGGTGTCAGGGTCACTAAGCTGAACATGTCACAAACATTCTTGAAGGAGACTCCGTCATGAGCACATCCGTGGTCCTCCCCGCTCTCGGTGAGAGCGTCACAGAGGGTACGGTCACCCGCTGGCTGAAGCAGGTGGGAGACACCGTTCAGGCGGACGAAGGCCTGCTCGAGATCTCGACCGACAAGGTCGATACCGAGATTCCCTCGCCGGTCAGCGGCGTCATCGAGGAGATCCTCGTGGCCGAAGACGAGACCGTAGAGGTCGGCGCCCTGCTCGCTCGGATCGGCGACGGCAGCAGCGCTGCCCCGGCATCCGATGCCCCCGCCGCAGCAGAGAGCGAGCCCGAGGCCGCCCCCGCCGAAGAGGCTCCCGCACAGGAAGCTCCCGCTGCTGCGCCCGAGCAGGCTCCGGCTGCCGAGGCTCCGGCTGCTGAGGCGGCTCCCGCCGCGGCACCGTCCGGTGATTCAACCGACATCAAGCTCCCTGAGCTCGGTGAAAGCGTCACCGAGGGCACTGTCACCCGCTGGCTGAAGCAGGTCGGCGATGACGTCGCGGTCGACGAGCCGCTGCTGGAGATCTCGACCGACAAGGTCGATACCGAGATCCCCTCGCCCGTTGCTGGCGTGCTGCAGGAGATCGTCGCGGCAGAGGACGAGACCGTCGAGGTCGGCGGAGTCCTGGCCCGTGTCGGCTCCGGCGCTGCACCTGCTGCACCCGCCGCAGAAGCACCTGCACCCGCCGCGGAGACTCCCGCCGCTGCCGCTGAGGCACCCGCCCCGAAGGCTGAAGCACCGGCTCCGGCCGCTGCACCGGCACCCGCCGCTGCACCGGCGCCCGCAGCAGCACCAGCAGCTACACCAGCACCGGCCGCCTCGGCTCCTGCGCCTGTAGCATCCGAGTCCGCCGCGCCCGCCGAGGCCGGCAAGGATTCGATCTACGTCACTCCCCTGGTGCGTCGTCTGGCCTCACAGCAGGGCGTCGACCTGTCGACGGTCACCGGCTCCGGTGTCGGCGGCCGTATCCGCAAGGAAGACGTGCTCAAGGCGGCCGAGTCGAAGGGCGCGGCTCCGGCCGCAGCAGCAGCTCCCGCTCGGGCACCACTCGAGGTCTCGCCATTGCGTGGCACGACGCAGAAGATGTCGCGTCTGCGCAAGGTCGTCGCGGAGCGTGCCGTTGCATCCATGCAGCAGACCGCACAGCTGACGACCTTCGTCGAGGTCGATGTCACGGCTCTCGCCAACTACCGCAACAGCACCAAGGACGACTTCCTGAAGAAGACGGGTGACAAGCTCTCCTTCCTCCCGTTCTTCACGCTCGCGGCAGCCGAAGCACTGCAGGCTTTCCCGATCATCAACGCGACGGTCGACGGGGAGAGCATCGTCTACCCGGCCTCCGAGAACATCTCGATCGCTGTTGACACCGAGCGTGGCCTGCTCACCCCCGTGGTGCGCGACGCGGCGACGAAGAACCTCGCACAGCTCGCCCACGAGATCGCGGACCTCGCTGCCCGCACGCGTGACAACAAGCTGAAGCCCGATGAGCTGGCCGGTGGCACGTTCACCGTGACCAACACGGGCTCCCGCGGTGCGCTGTTCGACACGCCACTGGTGTTCCTGCCGCAGTCGGCCATCCTCGGAACCGGCACCGTCTTCAAGCGCCCCGGCGTCGTGACGGTCGATGGTGCAGATGCGATCGCTATCCGTTCGTATGTGTACCTGGCGATCTCCTACGATCACCGCATCGTCGATGGAGCGGACGCCGCACGCTTCCTCGGCGCCGTCAAGGCACGACTCGAAGAGGCTAACTTCGCAGGCAACCTCGGCGCCTGAGAGGCCGAACCCGCCTAACCTGGCTGGTGCGCGACGTCATAGATGTCGCGCACCAGCCATTTGTCATTGCGCCGCTCCAGAACGAGCATCTGTGATGCCGCGTCGTCAGCGGCATCCACCGGCGCCAGTTTGACGACCGCCACATCCCCGTAGTCGTCGACGAGTGTCGCCTCGCTGGCGCGAGCGCCCTGCATCACGGCCCCCGTCACAGGAAGGGCGAGCCCCTCAGCGAGCGCGTCCGGACACGCTTCCGACGCCGCTTCGACGCACTCAGCGATGCTCGTCAACAGGGCAGGCACCGCCAGAAGCACATCTTCTTCCGTGGTCGGTAAGACTTCGTCTGAATCCTGCTCAGGTGGCGCCGTCGGCTCGCTCGTGATCTCGCCCTCGTGTGCGGCGAGCCCCGAGACCACTCCCTGCGAGATCGTGGCGGCGCTGGCCGATTCAGGCTCCGGTGCTTCGGGCCGCATGAGTCCGATCAGGAACACGAGCGCGGCTACCGACCCTGCCAAGACCAGCGCCCGGCGCCGAGATTTCGCAGAACGCACGCTCTGTTCGTTCGAGTTGTGCGCGCCTCGGCGCTCGGCACGTCGAGGAAGCGACGCCATCAGCGTCTGCGCCCGTTCCCGAAGCCCGCTCCGCAGTGCATCCAGCATCCGACCCCCAATACGCGGCGCGAAGCGCTCTGCGCGCGGTTCACGACGTTCGCGTCGCGTCCGCCTCGACTCATCACCCCGCAGCATTCGCCCATCAACGAGTTCAGCCGCCCGCTCCGGGGCGAAGACGTCCAGCCGGAGGGCGCGAGGCGCGGCCGTCGCGAACAGTTGCTCCTCCCAGCGCGCATCATCGTCAGGATGGTGTCGTCGCTCTCGGAGCGCGGCCATCATCTCGTCGAGGATCCGCAGCGTGGCCCGATCTGTCGTGTGCGCGCAGACCCGTTCGATAAGACCTGCCGTACGAGCACGCGCTCCCCCGCCCTCGCCATGGACGAACAACGGACGCCCGTCTCCGGTGAGCCACCAGTCGCCGATGACGGCCGCAGCATCCGCCCCCAGCTCGCGCATCCCGCGCATGAGACTGGCGACGAGCGTGGCGAGCTCGCCCGCGCTCAGCAGCGCACCGGCCGCGCGACGACGTCCGACAAACGTCTCGACACGTTGCGTGCACCAGGGAAGCAGGACATCATGCCCATCGATGCGACGGCGCAGGTCCATCGCTCCGCAGATGTGATCGGCATCCGAGTGCGCCCAGCCGCCCCACTCGGTGAGGTCGGCGGCATCCGCACTCACCGCAACGCCGTCCTCGTAGACGACCAGAGTCCCGGCGAAGGGCCCCTCGGTGTTGTCCACGGCACGGATCAGGCGGTGCGTGCCTGGCACGAGCGAGGAACGGTCTTCAGCGGCATCCATGTCGATCATCGCCTCATCACACCGCACTCGGCCCCCGGCAGGAGCCCTCCTCGTGCGATTGTGGAAAGGTCGGCGATCTGCGTCGATGTGCAGGGCGAGTGCGCCACCCGCGAACGTGCGCATTGCCCGCTTTCGAATCGGTATCCTGGTACGTATGGCTAAGCGTGCTCCCGAAACCGAAAAGCGTCCGGGCTTCATCTCCCAGATCAAGTCCCTCTTCCGGTTCACGCGTGAGGTATACACCTGGTTGCCTTGGGCGCAGGTCGCGATCCTCATCGTCGGCGTGCTGCTCGGCCTGGTCGTCGGATACCTCATCCCCCCGTTCCAGATCTGGTCTCTCGTACTCTGGGGGATCACCGGGCTCATGGTGGGTGTGCTCGCCTCGCTCTTCCTGATGACGCGCCTGTCGACGACGGCTATGTACCGCAAGATCGACGGCATGCCGGGCGCGACCGGTCACATTCTCAGCACGAGCCTCGGCCGCAAGTGGCAGGCATCAGATACGCCGGTCGGTATCAACCCGAAGACGCAGGAAGCCGTCTACCGCGCGATCGGACGGGGCGGCATCGTAGTCGTCGGCGAGGGATCCCGAGGGCGACTGACACGTCTGATCAACGAGGAGCGCACCAAGGCGCAGCGCGTCGCGCATGGCGTGCCGGTCAATGTCTACTACGTCGGACACGGCGATGACGACATCGCGATCTCCGACCTTGCCAAGACCATCAAGAAGCTCCCGACGGCAATCGACAAGACGACGCTCGCCGCGGTGATCCGCCGCATCGACTCTGTCTCGCAGTCGGTTTCGTCGTTGCCGATCCCGAAGGGCATCGACCCGACCAAGATGCGCGCCCAGCGTCCGCGCTAGCCTTCGACAAGCTCAGGCACCGGTCCTGTGGCTCAGGCTCAGGTCAGCGGCTGCTTCGGGAGTCTGCGCACTTTCGCGCGACGCCTGCGGCGCTCGGGAATCATCGAGCGCATCTCATCGAGCTTTCCGAAGCACAGCAGCCGGTCATCCGCTTCGAGCACGACGTGCTTGCGCGGATTCGGGATGACCGACACACCGCGGTGCAGGGTGAGCACGGTGATGTCGCGCTCCCAGAGACCGGACTCCCCCAGGGTCTTGCCGACGAGCTCCTCGGCGTTGTGCACGCTCAGTTCGGCCACGCCGTACCCGGTCGATACGGTCAGACGCTGACGCACATCGATCTCGGGGAACGCGACCTGTCCGGCGATGTAGTCGATGATCGCACCGGCGACATCGAGCTTCGTGGCCTGCTCGATGCCCTGCAGACCCGGTGAGGAGTTCACTTCCATCACCAGAGGCCCATCGTCGCCCTCGAGCATGTCGACGCCCGCTACCCGCAGTCCCATGATCTGTGCCGACCGCACAGCTACCGCCTCGTACTCGGGATCGAGCTGAACGGCCTCCACGCTGCCCCCACGGTGCACATTGGAGCGGAACTCGTCACCGGCTGCGACCCTGCGCATCGCTGCGACGACGCGATCGCCGACGACGAGTGCACGAATGTCGCGGCCGCGGCTCTCCGCGATGAACTTCTGGATCAGCACGTTCTGCCTGGTCGAGTGGAGCGTCTCGATGATCGCTTCAGCGACCTTCACCTGAGGAGCGAGGATCACCCCGATCCCCTGGGTGCCCTCCAACAGCTTGATGACGACCGGCGCTCCGCCGACGCGTTCGATGGCCGGGCGGACATCGGCACGGTTGCGCACGAACGCCGTGGCCGGCATGGCGATGTCGTGGCGCGACAGGATCTGGCTCGCACGCAGCTTGTCCCGAGCGCTGGAGATGCCGTTGGCGGTGTTCGGCGTGTATACGTCCATCTGCTCGAACTGGCGCACGACGGCGGTTCCGAAGTAGGTGATCGAACTTCCGATCCTGGGCAGGATCGCGTCGTAGTCACTCAGCTGCTTGCCACGGAAATGGAGGTCGGGTTCGTCACCGGTCAGATCGATCGCGAACTTCAGTGTGTTGAGCACCTTCACGTCGTGTCCGCGCTGCTGCGCGGCGGCGCGGAGGCGCTGCGTGGAGTATGCCTGAGGAGCACGGGAGAGAACAGCGAGCTTCACGTGGGTTTCCTGCCAAGATGTATCGCGTGGATAAGACATCTCATTCAAACACTCTTACCGGGTGGCGTGAGTGGGTGAGCCTCCCCGATGCCGGTGTGGACTGGATCAAGGCGAAGATCGACACGGGTGCGCGCACTTCGTCTCTGCATGCCTTCGACATCGTCGAGCTCGAGCGCGAGGACGAGTCGTGGGTCCGATTCCGAGTGAATCCCTGGCAGGACACCGATGCGGATGCCACGATCGTCGAGTGTCCGATCCATGACCGCCGCGAGATCCGGAGTTCCTCCGGACACACGCAGGTGCGCTTGGTCGTCCTGTTGGCGATTCGACTGGCCGGGCAACTGATCGTGTCCGAAGTCACACTGAGCAATCGAGACGAGATGGGCTTCCGGATGCTGATCGGCCGCGAAGCTCTGCGCCGCGGATTCATCGTCGACCCGGCGCGTTCGTTTCTCGGCGGCCGGGCTCCGAAAACAGCCCGGCGTCGCAACCGGGGACGACTCTAGATCAACACTCCTAGGCGCGGATCAGAACTGTTCCGGCGGCCTTGTCGTGAAGCCCGCGCTGATCGGCGTCCCAGATGACCGCCGGGATCACGACGATCAGCAGCAGCGTGCGCACGATCGGACGCCACAGTCCCACCCAGCCACCATCCAGACGCACCATGCGCATCCCGACGAGTCGGTGGCCTGGGCTCGCGCCGAGGGTAGGGATGAAGATGATCTGCAGGGCCGCGAAGACCATCATCGGCGCGAACAACGTCAGACCCGATTCCTCGGGGAGGGCGAACTGGTTGTACCCGAAGAATGCCGTGGCGATCAGGGTCGCTGCGAGATAGTCGATCGCGAGGGCGCCGATCCGACGGCCAGGTCGACCGACGCTGCCGTGGCCGGATTCGGGTAAGCCGAGACGCTCACCAGGGTATGAACTGCGGGCTTCGGTCACAGGGTCAGTCTATCGAGGTCTGTAACATGGCTGAAACAAAGAGGATACGGCTGAGTAATCCCTCGCCTTTACTCTTTATGAAGGTCTCAAGACCAAAAACCCGAATCATCCAGGAGTGATACATGTTCACCGATTCGTCCGAAGTGCTGAGTTATATCAAGGAGAACGACGTCAAGTTCCTTGACATCCGGTTCACCGATCTGCCCGGCGTGCAGCAGCACTTCAACATTCCCGCGTCGACCGTCGACGAGGCGTTCTTCACCGACGGGCAGCTCTTCGATGGGTCATCCATCCGGGGCTTCGCCAGCATCCACGAGTCCGACATGCAGCTGATCCCGGACGTCACCACGGCGTACCTGGACCAGTTCCGCGAGGCCAAGACCTTGGTCATGATCTTCGACATCTACAACCCGCGCACGGGTGAGATCTACGCGAAGGACCCGCGTCAGGTCGCGAAGAAGGCCGAGAAGTACCTCGCGTCGACCGGCATCGCCGACACCGCATTCTTCGCCCCCGAAGCCGAGTTCTACATCTTCGACGACGTCCGCTACTCGGTGACGTCGAACCAGAGCTCGTACAGCGTCGATTCCGAAGAAGGCGCGTGGAACACTGCCCGCGAAGAAGAGGGCGGCAACCTCGGCAACAAGACGCCCTACAAGGGCGGGTACTTCCCCGTTGCTCCCGTCGACAAGACGGCGGATCTCCGCGACGAGATGACGCTCAACCTCATTGAGGCGGGCTTCGCACTGGAGCGCTCGCACCACGAGGTCGGAACCGGTGGACAGCAGGAGATCAACTACCGTTTCGACACGCTGGTTCACTCGGCGGACGACATCCTGAAGTTCAAGTACATCGTCAAGAACACCGCAGAGCAGTGGGGCAAGACGGTCACCTTCATGCCGAAGCCGCTGTACGGCGACAACGGTTCGGGAATGCACACGCACCAGTCGCTGTGGAACGAAGGCAAGCCGCTGTTCTATGACGAGGCCGGCTACGGCCAGCTCAGCGATGTCGCTCGCTGGTACATCGGCGGGCTGCTCAAGCACGCGAACGCCGTGCTCGCGTTCACGAACCCCTCCCTGAACAGCTATCACCGTCTGGTGAAGGGGTTCGAGGCTCCGGTCAACCTCGCTTACTCCGCCGGAAACCGCTCGGCGGCGATCCGCATTCCGCTGACCGGGTCGAACCCGAAGGCCAAGCGCATCGAGTTCCGTGTTCCGGATGCTTCGAGCAACCCCTACCTGGCGTTCGCTGCGCAGCTCATGGCGGGCCTGGACGGCATCAAGAACCGTATCGAGCCGCTGGCCCCCATCGACAAGGACCTCTATGAGCTTCCGCCCGAGGAAGCCAAGAACATCCCCCAGGTGCCGAACTCACTGCTGGACTCGCTCGAAGAGCTCCGCGCAGACCACCAGTTCCTTCTCGAGGGCGGCGTGTTCACGGAGGACCTGATCGAGACGTGGATCTCGTACAAGTTGGAGAACGAGATCCTGCCGATCGCGCAGCGTCCGCACCCCTTCGAGTTCGAGCTGTACTACGGGGTCTGATCCCCGCACCTCCGCATTCTGAAAAGAGGCCGTCCCGCATGCGCGGGGCGGCCTCTTTTCGTAAGGATCAACCGATACGGTTCATCTATGGGCAGTCTCAAATACGACAACACCGTCGACGCGATCCTCATCGAAGATGAGATGCTCGCACATCTCAAGGTGATCGTCGCGACCAAGCTCCGCCGTCAGGAGAGCTTCATGATGACGTGGATCCCGGTCGGCGTCGGGGCGAGCGGGCGAATGACGGCATGGATTCATCCGGCGCTCCCGCTGCTGTTCACCTTCGACGACGCCGAACTGCCTCCGATCGACCCGCAGCGCCTCGAAGACATCATGCACGCGACCAACGCGACAGGCGAGCTGGTGCTCGATCACCTGCTTCCCGCGGCGAAGTAAGCCCATCGCGGGCTCAGAGCCTCACAGAACCTGCAGCGCGCCCGCCTGCACCCGCACCTCGAACGAAGAGACTTCTCCGACCTCTTCACCGTCGATCTCGAACTCGAGGGGTCGTTCGAGCTCGACTCGCACGCGTGCGGCGGTGTGGAATCGGGTGGAGTCCGTATTCACCGTGCTCTCGTCACGCGTGATCAGACGCCGGATTCCGTTGTCCCAGACGACGGATCGAACGGTGTCGAGCCACTGCAGCGCACCATCGGAGCTGATCAGCAGCAGATCCAACAGGCCGTCGTCGAGGTTCGCGTCGGGCAATAAGCGCAAGCCGCCCTGGACCATTCCGCAGTTGCCGATGAGGAGCGTGTGTCCGCGTATCTCGCGCGGCTCTTCGTCGTCGATCGTGACTGTCACATCGGTCATCTCGGTGCCAGCCATCGCGCGCCCCATCGCTTCGACGTAGGCGAGCCAGCCTGCACGGCTCTTCAAGTCATCATCGGTCTCGACGAGCATCTGCGCATCGACGCCGAAGCCCACCATCACCGCGAATGCGCGTTCTTCGTCATCGTCGCCGAGGCGAGCCCAGCCGAGGTCGATCTGCCGGGTATCGCCGGCGCTGATGCGCTGAAGCGCCGCGGAGATGTCATCCAGCGGTACCTCGAGATTTCGGGCGAGCAGGTTTCCAGTCCCCTGCGGAACGATGCCGAGCGCGACGTCTGTTCCCGCGAGCGCCTCTGCGACGGCGCGAACGGTGCCGTCGCCGCCCACGGCGATGACGGTCGTGCATCCGGCGTCAACCGCCTCCTGCGCCATACCCCGGCCGGGGTCATCCTCGCTGGTCTCCCACCAGCGCACCTCTTCGCCGAGGTCCGCGGCGACGGCAGACCTCAGCGTGTCCTCGTCGATCTTCGAAGGGTTCCAGATGATGCCGGTGGTCGCAGTCATGTGCTCAGCCTGGGCCAGCGACCGCGAATCTGCAACTCACCCGTAGAACAGATTCTCGAACACTCGACGCGCACGCCGCGTCGTGCCCAGATAATCTTCCTCGACATCGTTCGCCGAGCGGTCCGGGTAGTCCAGGAGCCGGCCGATCGCATCGAGCTCACCGCGGTCCCAGGGCAGGACGTCACTGGTCTGGCCGGTGCGCAGCGTGATCGCCGAACGCAGTCGGCTGGCGAGCAGCCAGGCATCCCGGAGCAGCTCGGCGTCGTCCACCGAGACCAGATCCGCATTGACTGCTGCCTGCAGCGCATCCAGCGTCGATGTGGTGCGCAGCCCCGGTACGGCATGCGCGTGCTGCAGTTGGATTAGCTGAACGAGCCATTCCACATCGCTCAGCCCGCCGGGACCGAGTTTCAGATGCCGGTGCGGATCGGCCCCCTTCGGGAGCCGCTCCCCCTCGATACGTGCTTTGATCCGTTTGATCTCTCGCAGACCCTGCTCATCGACATCGACTGGATAGCGGATGCTGTCGGCCAGCGTCATGAAGCGTTCGATGAGCGTGCTGCTGCCCGCGACGCCCCGCGCCCGAAGCAGCGCTTGTGCCTCCCATGACACCGACCAGCGGCGGTAGTACTCCGTGTACGCAGCGAGCGAGCGGACGATCGGACCGTTGCGTCCTTCCGGACGCAGGTCGGCATCCAGATCGAGGGGAACCTTGGCATCGGTCAGATGCTCCCGCAAGCCGGCCACGATCTGTGTGGCGAGGGTCTGGGCCCGTTCCGGAGCGACGCCGTTCGCGTCGTACAGGTACAGGATGTCGGCATCGGATCCGAAACCGAGTTCTGCACCGCCGAAGCGCCCCATGCCGATGACAGCGAATTCGAACGCATCGTCATCGGCTGGAACGAGCTCACGGCGAACCGCGCGCAGCGCGGCCTGAATCGTCACATCCGTGATCGTCGTGAGTGTCGTTGCGAGATCTTCGATCGTCACCACGTCGAGCACAGCGCCCATCGCTGTGCGCAGCAGTTCTCGACGCCGCAGCATCCGCACGGCCTTCAGAGCCGACGCCACCGAGGCGTGCCGGGTCTGGATGGCTCTGGCCTCTTCGTCGAACTTGTCCGCTCCGCGGGGGCGCAACCGGGACATGTTGTCGAGCCAGGCCACCGACTCCGGTATCCACTCCAGCAGCTCGCCGACGTATCGCGATGACGTGAGAAGGGTGGTCAGATGCTCTGCTGCCCCGGCTGAGTCCCGCAGCATCCGCAGGAACCACGAAGTATCGCCCAGTCGCTCGCTGATCCGGCGGAACGAGAGCAGACCGTAATCGGGATCGCTGCCATCGCCGAACCAGCTCACCATGATCGGCATCAGATGCCGTTGGATGGTCGCTTTGCGGCTGATCCCGGAAGTGAGCGCGCCGATATGGCGCAGCGCGCCGGCCGGGTCGCGGAAGCCGACCGCAGCCAAGCGGTCGCGTGCCTGGTCGGTCGAGAGTGTGCGCTCCTCTTCCGGAAGACCGGCCACGGCGCTCAGGAGCGGCCGGTAGAAGAGCCGGGTGTGGACATCGCGCACCTCACGGCGCACCCGCTCCCACAGCTCCCAGACCGCCTTTCCGCTGTCTGCGAGCCCGGTTGCGCGGGCGAGGATGCGCAGCTCCTCGGTCGTGCGCGGGAGGAGGTGCGTGCGAGTGAGATCTTTGAGCTGGAGCCGATGCTCGAGCAGCCGGAGCGTACGGTAGTCCGTGGCGAAGATCGCGGCATCCGCCCGACCGATGTATCCACCGGTCACCAAGGCGTCCAGACTCTCGAGAGTGCCGCGGGTACGGATCTCGGGATCGGTGAGCCCGTGAACGAGCTGGAGCAGCTGCACGGTGAACTCGATATCGCGGAGTCCGCCCACGCCGAGTTTCAGCTGGAACGGGGCGTCTTCTGGATCGACGTGCTCGGTGACGCGTTCGCGCATCCGCTGGACGCTGTCGACGAAGTTCTCGCGCGCGGCACTCGACCAGATCTTCGGCTGGACAGCGTCGAGATAGGCCTCACCGAGCTCCTCGTCACCGGCGATCGGCCGTGCTTTCAGCAGCGCCTGGAACTCCCAGCTCTGCGCCCAGCGATCGTAATATGCGAGGTGTGATGCGAGCGAACGCACGAGCGCTCCCTGCTTTCCCTCGGGCCGCAGATTCGCGTCGACTTCCCACAGCGGCGGCTCGGCTTCGATTCCCGAGATCCCTTGAATGGTCTCTCTCGCCAGCCGGGTGGCGATATCGATCGCGTGTCCTTCGCCGAGGATGCTCTCGTCGGAAGTCCCACCGACGAAGATGACATCGACGTCGCTGACGTAGTTGAGCTCCCTCGCTCCGGCTTTTCCCATCCCGATGATCGCCAGCTGGGTGAGTGCTACCTCCTCTGGCGGCACGGTGATCGCCACCTTGGCCCTCGCGATGGCGAGAGAGGCCTCCAGGGCCGCCCCGGCTGCATCGGAGAGCGCCGCGGAGATCGCAGCGATCCGGGATGCCGGCTCCGGGGTCATCAGATCGATAGCGGCGATCTCGGCCAGAGACCTGCGATACGCGATCCGAAGAGCGACCCAGGCCTCCTCGTCGGCCGAGTCCGCGACGCCGTCGACGGCACCGACAGCGCCGAGCATCCGCTCGCGCAGCGTCGTCGCGTTCGGCACGAGCTGCCCTGTCTCGGCGAGCACGGCCAACTCGCCCGGGTGGCGCAGGAAGAAGTCGGCAAGACCGATGGATGCGCCGAAGATTCGCCACACGATCGCGCGAGCCTCCGCATCCTCGAGCAGTTGTCGCAGCGCGGAGGCGTCACGTCGTGCCACGCGCAGCATCCCCTCGGCCGCGGCATCCGGATCGGCGGCAACGGCGCCCTGGAGAAGCTGCGCGCCATCGATCTCGACAAGGCTCGACAGCTCTTCGATCGCCGCCAGCCCAGAACTCAGATCGGTGAAACCGAGTCGCGCCAGCGCTGATCGGGACAGCGCGGATTCTGACCGGGCCATCGGTCAGAGCAGTTCGAGGTTGCTCTTCAACTCGAACGGAGTGACCTGGCCCCGGTAGGCCTCCCACTCCTTGCGCTTATTGAGCAGCACGTAGTTGAACACCTGCTCACCGAGAGTCTCTGCGACGAGTTCGGAGTCCTGCATGAGCTCAAGAGCATGATCGAGGCTCGCCGGCAGCGACGAGTACCCGAGAGCGCGGCGCTCCGCGTCGCTCAGTGACCAGACGTTGTTCTCCGCCTCGGCGGGCAGCTCGTACTCCTCTTCGATGCCCTTCAGGCCGGCGGAGAGCATCAGAGCGTAGGCGAGGTAGGGGTTCGCCGCGGAGTCGATTCCTCGGTGCTCGACACGCGAGGACTGGCTCTTGTTCGGCTTGTACATCGGCACGCGCACCAGTGCGGAACGATTCGCGTGTCCCCACGTGACGAAGCTCGGTGCCTCGTCTCCGCCCCAGAGTCGCTTGTACGAGTTGACGAACTGGTTCGTGACCGCGGCGATCTCGTTGGCGTGCTTGAGGAGCCCTGCAATGAAGTGGCGGCCGGTCTTGGAGAGCTGGTACTCGGCGCCCTCTTCCCAGAAGGCGTTCTGATCGCCTTCGAACAGAGACATGTGCGTGTGCATGCCGCTGCCGGGCTGGTCGCTCATCGGCTTGGGCATGAACGTCGCGTAGACGCCTTGCTCGATCGCGACCTCCTTGACGACAGTGCGGAAAGTCATCACGTTGTCCGCTGTCGCAAGCGCGTCCGCGTAGCGCAGATCGATCTCGTTCTGACCGGGCCCACCCTCGTGATGGCTGTATTCGACCGAGATGCCCAGGTCTTCCAGCATCCGCACCGATCGGCGACGGAAGTCGTGTGCGGTACCGCCGGGGACGTTGTCGAAATAGCCGGCGGAATCGACCGGGATCGGGCCCTCGGGGCCGATGATCGATGATTTCAGCAGGTAGAACTCGATCTCCGGGTGCGTGTAGAACGTGAATCCGGCATCCGCTGCCCGCGCCAGCGTGCGCTTGAGCACGTTGCGCGGATCTGCGACGGCCGGCTCCCCGTCAGGCATCGTCAGATCGCAGAACATGCGCGCGGTCGGATCGATCTCTCCGCGCCAGGGCAGGATCTGGAAGGTCGTCGGGTCCGGCTGGGCAAGCAGGTCGGACTCGTGGGTGCGGGTCAGCCCCTCGATCGCGGAGCCGTCGAAGCCGATGCCCTCCGCAAACGCGCCCTCGACCTCGGCCGGGGCGATCGCCACCGATTTGAGTGTGCCGATGACGTCCGTGAACCACAGGCGCACGAATTTGACGCCGCGTTCCTCGATCGTGCGGAGCACGAAATCGCGCTGCTTGTCCATGCTCATACGGTGCGTTACTTTCCGTCCGCGTCGGACACTTTGCGCCAGTCCTCGTCGATGGCCTCTTCGACAGCCCATGCTTCGGACCGCTCTCGAAGCGTTTGAATCGCGTGCGACGCGGCCTCGGCCGTGTCGAATGGACCGACCCGATCGACAGCCGGCGACATGTATCCGTACTCGACCTCACCGGAGGTGGTGTTGTACCAGTACTTACGCTCACCGCTGGACATGTACGAATCTTCTCCTCGAGACATGGCGCATCCCTTCGTTAGGCTTTGTCATGATCCTAGCGGCGTCCTGTCCTCTCGCTAGGCTATTACTCATGGCAAAAGCGATCGGCGTCGACATCGGCGGCACAGGCATCAAAGCAGGCATCGTCGACCTCACTCACGGCACGATGGCATCAGACCGAGTACGCGTCCCCACTCCTGAGGGGGCATCACCACAAGATGTGCTGACCGCGGTGCAAACCGTGCTGCAGAAACTTGAGGTGGCGGACTCGACCCTGCCCCTCGGCGTTGCGTTTCCTGCAATCGTCAAGCGCGGCAAAACGCTCTCCGCGGCGAACGTCTCGAAAGAATGGCTGGACTTCGACGCCGAGCGGTTCTTCCGTGACGGACTGCAGCGCAACATCATCTTCGTAAACGATGCGGATGCTGCCGGCGTCGCCGAAGCACGCCATGGTGCCGCACGCGACGTGCCTGGCCTGACGCTCATGACGACCCTCGGCACCGGAATCGGCTCGTCTTTCCTCTACAACGGCGTGCTCGTGCCCAACAGTGAGCTCGGCCACCTCAACTTCCGCGAGTACGACTCCGTCGAGCGGTGGGCTGCCACTTCCGCGCGCGAACGCGAGAACCTCACCTGGGTCGAATGGGCCGGGCGACTGCAGGAGTTCTACTCGCACATCGAGTTCCTGTTCAGCCCCGACCTGTTCGTGGTCGGTGGCGGCGTGTCCAAGAACGCCGACGACTTCCTGCCCCTGTTGGAGCTGCGCACACCGATCGTTCCCGCGATCCACCGCAATAATTCCGGCATCATCGGTGCGGCGTCTCTCGCAGGCGACTGATTCCGCGAGGCGGCAAGGCCGCGCCGAGACTGCGCCGATTTCGACCCAGTCTCGGCGCGGCCTTGACATTTCACCAGGCGTGGGTGCGAATGGGGCGGCCTGTACGCCGGGTTCTGTCCCGGGGACTCTCTCGAGGATCCCCTTGGACGGCCATCTCTCTACGCGACACGTTGCCGTGCCGCTCTAGCGGTCTACCCGAGGACTCAGCGAGCCGCGTCAACATCCTCTGTCTGACCTTGCTCCGGACGAGGTTTACCTGGCAGGTCATGTCACCATGACCCCCGGTGGTCTCTTACTCCACCCTTTCACCCTTACCTCTTGCGAGGCGGTCTGCTCTCTGTGGCACTATCTCGCGGATCACTCCGGGTGGGCGTTACCCACCGTCCTGCCCTGCGGAGCCCGGACGTTCCTCGGTGCGGTTGCCCGCAACGCGACCGTCCAGCCGCCCCATTCGCACCCTCAGTCTACTTCTCGGCCGTCTGCATGATCTGCAGGTCGAGGGGAACATCGATGGGAAAAGCGCCGAACAATCGCCGGGTGGCGACAGCGGCCGCCTCGCGTACGGCGGCAGCCGCAGCATCCGCCTGTTCGAGCGGAACGTGCACGATCACCTCGTCGTGCAGGAAGAAGGCGAGGTGCGCATGTTCGGCGAAAGGACCGGATGCCGGTGCCGGAGTCTCGGCGGCCGGCAGCTGCCGCAGGCGATGCCGGATCTCTGCCAGCCAGATCAGAGCCCATTCCGCGGCCGTGCCCTGCACGACGAAATTGCGCGTGAACCGTCCTCGCTCGCGTGCTCGTCCCCGCGCGCGCTTGACCTCGGCCGGATCGACGTCAGCACCGGTCGCCGCTGACTGCTGCGCTTGCCAGAGAGCATCCGGCCTGGGCGAGGATCGCCCCAGCCTCGTCGAGACCACACCACCGTCCTCGCCGGCGCGCGCAGCGGAATCGACGAGATGCATCGCACGCGGATAGACCTTGCGCAGTCGCGGGACGAGCCGGCCACTGTCTCCGGTCGTGGCACCGTACATCGCACCGAGCACGGCGTACTTCGCCTCTTCGCGAGTAGCAACGGCGCCGGACGCGACGACCCCAGCGTAGAGATCCTGCCCGCGGGCGGCTTCCGCCATTGATTTGTCGGCGGCCATGGCCGCAAGCATCCGGGGCTCGAGTTGCGCGACATCCGCGACGATCAATGTCCATCCGGGATCGGCGCGCACGGCGGGCCGAAGCATTCTCGGCAGCTGGAGCGCTCCCCCACCGGCGGAAGCCCACCGTCCGGTGACGACTCCGCCGGGAATGTACACCGGACGAAAGCGACCACCGCGCACCCACTCGGACAGCCATGCCCACCCGTTCGCACTCAATAGCCGCGAGAGCTTCTTGTAGGCCAGCAGCGGCGCGATCACGGGATGGGCGACCTCGCTGAGCTCCCACTGACTGGTGGACTCCACGTTCACGCCGACGCGGTGCAACGCACGCAGGAGCTTCACGTGGCTCTCCAGGTGCAGCTGCGGGTCGCCGAGGTGGAAGCGCACGGCATCCGCCTGCGTCGCCATATGCGCGGGCATGCCACCACCAGCAGGTCGTGCGCCCAGCACGTCGGTGAGGATGCGGTCGTGAGTTGCGGCATCCCACGGCACCCCGGCAGCGCGCATTTCTTCGGCGATCAGTCCGCCGGCAGACTCGGCGGAGCACAGCAGCGAGAGCCTGTCGGTGCGATCCGCGGCGATCACGCGCAGCTGCGCCTGCACCTGTTCCACAAGGTCACTGAGGGATCCCGCATCGCTGCTCTCACCGGCATCGAATAGGGCAGGCTCTCCGACGTCTGGCTCGACAGGAAGCCAGTCCGGCGACGGTGCCAATGGCCGCGCGACAATATCCGTGTCACGGAGGATCGCATGGCACAGCAGCAGATCATGGGTCCGCGTCAGCAGCACTCCCGCCGCGAGCAGCCCCGGATAGATCTCCCTGGCGCTGCGGATCACCCATCGCGGGTGCTCGGATTCCTCGACGTCACGTACCCACGAGACAAGTTCGGCGGCGGTGATGTTCGTGCGTCGGAGCTCCGCGCCCGCGGCATCGATATGGATGGCAACCGCACCCTGGGATCCGGTTGTGGCCAGCAGAATCCAGGAATCGCCTGCCGGCCGGCCGGTCACAGCCCCGATTCGTCGGTGCGCACCAGGATCGCACCGCACTCCGGGCAGGAGAGCACCGCATCGGGAGCTGCCTGGCGCACCTCGTTGAGGTGCGTGCCGGAGAGCATCATCCGACACCCCTCGCATGTACCGCGACGAAGCAGTCCGACACCGACGCCACGGGATGCCCGGCGCGTGTATTCGGCAAGCAGGTCATCGGGAATGTCGGCGCTGATCGCTTCCCGGTCACGTGTGAGGTGCTCGATCTCAGTCGTCGCGGCAGCCACCGCGGCCTTGGCCTGAGCGGTCAGCTCGCTCCCCTCGGCCACGGTCTCGTCGATGAGGGCCTGATGCGTCGCGACGGCGGATTCGGCCTGCTCGACGCGATCCATCACCTCGAGCTCGAGGTCTTCGAGGTTGCTGATGCGTGTGGCGAGGCTGGCGAGTTCCCGCTCGAGTGCTTGCGCGTCCTTCGAATTCGTGGAGGCAGCCAGGCGATCCGCGTCGCGCGACCGACGCTGCTCGGTGACCTTCACGTCCGATTCCAGACGCGTGAGCTCGGTGCGAACGTCATCGCGGGCACCGGTCAGCGTCGTCAGCTCACGCAGCTGCTCCTGGCGCTCTTTCGCCAATTCGTTGATCCGCGCGCCCTGCGCCGGATTCGAACGCTGCCGCTCGGCCTGCTGGATACGTCGATCGAGGTCGGCGACGTCGAGAAGTTTCTTCTGGTGCTCGGGGCTGGCATTCACACCTCCAATCTACCTGGGGCGTGCGACATCCGATGCGTCAGCCCGGTATCCCATCCAGATACAGCCACACCCGGTTCTCGCGCACGAACCGACTGCGCTCGCGCATCGAGCCACGTACTCCGCCCTCTCTGAAGAACGCCTCGAACTCGACGACGCCGTCAGTATCGAAGGGCCCTCCGGCCGCCGTCTCGACGATCTCGAGGCGTGTCCACCTGACCTCGGGATCGAGATCGAGTTCTGACGGTCTCGTGGACGGATGCCACGACCGAAGCAGGTACGCGGCATCCCCCACGGCGAATGCCGAGAATCGGGACCGCATCAGGCGTTCCGCGGTCGGTGCCGTGATCGTGCCGCCCAGCACGGGGCCGCAGCAGGAGTCGAACGAGTCGCCGGATGTGCAGGGACAGCGCATACCTCCATCATGCCCGCATCGCACTCGAGCCCGTACGCTGTGAGCAGACCCCCGAAGGAGAATCCCGATGACTGCTCTTCCCGTCCGCACCGCGCACAACGGCTTCACACTCCCCGCGATCGGCCTGGGCACCTACCGCCTGAACGGCGAGGCGGGCGCTGCCGCCATCGCGGCCGGTATCGATGCCGGCTATCGGCTCGTGGATTCCGCGTTCAACTACGAGAACGAGGGGACCGTCGGTCATGGTGTGGGGGATGCTGCCACGGATCGGGCTGACATCATCGTGACCACGAAACTGCCCGGTCGTCACCACCCGGCAGAGCAGGCGCGGTGGAGCATCGAGGAGAGCCGATTCCGGCTGGGCCTCGACGCGACGGACCTGCACCTCATCCACTGGCCGAACCCCAGCCAGGACGAGTACGTCCAGGCGTGGACCGCTCTGGTCGAGGCTCAGCAACGCGGCATCGTTCGCCAGATCGGCGTGTCGAACTTCCTCCCGGAGCACCTCGAGCGTCTCGAGCGGGAAACCGGTGTGCGTCCCGTCGTGAACCAGATCGAGATGCACCCCTACTTCCCGCAGACCGAACAGCTCGCGTATCACCGCGAGCACGGCATCATCACCGAGGCGTGGAGCCCGATCGGGCGTGCGCGCGCCCTCCTCGAGGAGCCGGTGATCGTCGAGGTCGCCGCCGCCCATGACATCTCACCGGCGCAGACCGTGCTCGCCTGGCATGTGGCACGCGAGGTCGTCGCGATTCCGAAGGCATCGTCCCTCGAGCATCAGAAGGCGAACCTCGAGGCCGTCACCGTCGTTCTCGATCCCGCCGAGGTCGACGCGATCACGCAGCTGGGTCGTGCCGATGGCCGACTCTTCGATGCGGACCCGCGCACGCACGAAGAGTCCTGATGGGCGACCTGGTCGTCGTCGCGGGCGCTACCGGTTACGCCGGACGACACCTGGTCGCAGCGCTAGCTGCCCAGGGGCATCGAGTTCGGGTGCTCGTACGCTCCCAAGAACGCGCGGAGCGCCCCGGAGCATACGACGCTCCATCCCTGCGTGGGCTCGTCGCGGAGTGGCGAAACGTCGACTTCTCCGAGCCGGAAACACTGCACGACGTGTGCGAAGGCGCCGATCGCGTCGTCTCCGCGCTCGGTGTGACACGCCAGAAGGCGACACCCTGGGACATCGACTTCCTCGGTAACCTGCGGATCCTCGAAGACGGCGAACGCCACGGTGTGCGCTCGTTCCTCTATGTGAACGTGCTGAATGTCGAAAAGCGGCACGTCGATGCTCATGCGCTCGAAGCACGCGTTCACCGAGGCTCTCCGCCGTAGAAAAACTGGCCGGACCTGCTGGCACCTGGGACGTCGGCGGCCCGGATGTGTTCTCCTACGCAGAGCTCGAGCAGCTGTGCTTCGAGGTCGCAGGCAAGCGTCCTCGCGTGTTCCGAGTGGGTCCGCGTGCAGGGCGGACTATTGAATGGTTCGCAGATCGGGCCTCACCGCAGGCCGGAAATCTCGCTCGCTTCTTCGTCGAGTCGCTCACCGTCGACGGCGTCGGTGAACAGACCGGCGTGCACCGCCTGCGGGACTACTTCGAGAATCTCCAGGCGCAGACCGACGCGAAATAGCGCAAGTCCGGGGCAGCGGGCGCGTCAGTGCCGAAGGGATGCTGCGACGCCCGAAAGTGCGTCGGCCGAAGCATGCAGCAGCGCGAGCTCCTCGTCGGAGAAGGCCGTGTTGCGGATCGGGAACGCACCGCGCGCGCTGACGATTGATGGCACGGAGAGCGCAGCACCGTCAACTCCGTGGAAGTCTCGCAGGACGGTGCTCACCGGCATGACGGCGTGCTCGTCGCGCAGGATCGCCTCGACGATACGGGCGCTGGAGAGCCCGATCGCATAGTTGGTCGCTCCCTTGCCCAGAATCACCTTGTACGCGGCATCCCGCACATCGACAGCGATCGACTGCAGCTCGTCAATGCTGATCTTCGGGTGATCAGGCGTTTCCCACTCGAGCAGCGGAACCGTGCCGATCGTCGCGCGCGACCACAGCGGGAACTCGGTGTCGCCGTGCTCGCCGACGATGTAGGCGTGCACACTGGACGTCGACACTCCCGCACGCTCCGCCAGTTTCCAACGCAGACGGGAGGTGTCCAGGACCGTGCCCGAGGCGAAGATCCGTTCCGGGGGCAATCCGGTCTCCTCCTGGGCGAGGACGGTGAGCACATCGCACGGGTTCGTCACGATCACGTAGATCGCGTTGGGTGCGACTTCGAGCAGCTGGGGCATCATGGTGCGGATGATGCCGGCGTTGATCTCGGCGAGTTCGATACGAGTCTGTCCTGGGCGCTGCTTCGCGCCCGCGGTGATCACCACGACGTGCGAGCCTGCGACGACGGAGATGTCGCTGCCGCCGATGATGTCGCTCGATCCGGTGAACTGTGTGCCGTGCGCGAGATCGAGCACTTCGGCTTCGACCTTCTCCGTGGCGATGTCATACAGGGCGACGTGGCGTGCGGACCCTCGGATCAGGGCGGCGTACGCCACGCTCGACCCCACGCTTCCGGCACCGACGACAGTGAGCTTGGAGTTCTCGATCATCTGCATGGTGCTAACAATACGGTGGACCTTCCCAAGCGATTCTCAAACAAGCGCCCGGCGCTGAAATCGTTGATTCACCGTGTTCTCAAGGGCTCTGAGCCGCGCAGGCCGCGGGGTCGAACCGCGGACAGACACGATACGCGGGGCGCGGTCGCAAAGAATTCGGTGAAGTCTCGAACACGATTGACGTCGGGACAGCGTGCGGAGCTCGTCGCCGACTACGCAGCGGGGATGCCGGTGAAGGCGATCGCTGCGAAGTATTGCGTGCATCGTGGAACGATCCCGACGTTGGTTAAGCGTGCCGGGGGTCGTCTCCGGTTGCCTGGGTTGAGCGATGCTGATCGTGTGCGTGCGAGCGCTCTCTATGCGACGGGGATGACGTTGGATGCAGTTGCCGGGCAGCTCGCGGTAGGCCCCAAGACTGTTCGAGACGCTGTCGTTGCCGACGGGCTCAGTGTTCGACCGCCCGGTAGACGGTCACGCCTGTGAAGGCCCGATGCTTCGCTACCAGCTCTTGAGGTATTCCAGGACGGCGAGGACGCGTTTGTTGCCGGGGTGTTCGCTGAGGTCGAGCTTGGTGAAGATGCTGCTGACGTGGCGTTCGATCGTCGGGGTACTGAGGTGAAGGAGCCTGGTGATCTGTTCGTTCGTGTGCCCCTCGGCCATGTGCGCCAGAACCTCGCATTCTCGGTCGGTGAGGGTCGCGAGTGCACCGCGGCTGGGGCCGGCATCCAGAAGCGCGGCGACCACCTTCGGGTCAATGCTGATCCCGCCACCGCCTACGGTGTCGATCGCGGTGAGGAAGTCTGTGACTCGCCCGACACGTTCTTTCAGGAGGTATCCGGTACCCCCGGAGGCTTCGGGAGCACCGACGAGCAGGTCTTTCGCGTACTCGTTGCCGAGGTACTGCGAGAGGATCAGGATCGCGACTTCGGGGTGGTTTCTGCGGATGTCGATGGCAGCGCGGAGGCCGTCGTCGGTGTTGTCGGGCGGCATTCGCACGTCAACGATCAGCAGTTCCGGTATCTGTTCGTCAGCCGGGGTATGCAATCGTGCGCGGAGTTCGTTTGCGTCGCTCACCGACCAGAGCACGATGTGTCCGTGTTGTTCGAGGAGCGAGGTGATGCCCTCGCGGAGCAGGGCAACGTCTTCTGCAATACCGATTCTCACGCGTGTGCTCCTGTTCTGATGATGTCGCTCGGGAGCATGATCGATAGGTTCGTGGGGCCGCCGATAGGACTGTTGAGCTCTGCGGTTCCCCGCAAGAGCGTGACACGGTGGTTGATGCCGATCAACCCGGTGCCTCGGTCGGGAGCCGCGCCACCGTTCCCGTCGTCGCTCAGCAGGACGTGGACGCCATCAGGAACAGTGCCGAGAGTGATCGCGATCTGGCGGGCCCCGCTATGTTTCAGGCTGTTGGCGACGAACTCGGTGGCGATGGAGTACAGGCTGGCCTCCGCCGCGTCAGAGAACCGGACCACAGGACCGACATCGACCTTCACCGGTACCGGGGATCGGTCGGCGAGGTCGATGAGGGCGGCTGCAAGCCCTTTCTCGATGAGGATGCGTGGGCGCAGCCCTGATACGGCAGCACGGATCGCGTCGAGGGCGCGTTCGATCTCGTCGTGTGCGGAGTCGAGCCCGGGGAGCAGGTCGGGTTGTTCCTGTTCGAGGCGGCTGCGGAGGAGCCCGAGGTGGAGGGCGGCGCCGGCGAGGTGTTGCTGGGGACCGTCGTGGAGGTCGCGTTCGATGCGCCGTCGTTCTGCCTCGAAAGCGTCGACCAGTGCGACGCGTTCGCCGGCCAGCGTGGTGACTTGTTGTTCGAGTTCTTCGACTCGGGAACCGATCAGCACCTTGGCGGTCATCGCCTGTAGTACGGCGAGCGCAAGCTGCGCGTAGAGGAAGATGGCCAGGACGATGATGCCGAGTACGGCGATCGGAATCGTGGCCGCGGGGTGGTCGAGGCGCCAATCTCCGACAGTGAATGCCGAGCCGAACAGAGGCAGGAACGGTGCGAGCAGCAACGTCAGGGCGAGGGTGAGTCCGAAGGTCCATAGGGTGAAGGTGAGGGCGGCGAAGATCAGGTGGAGGAGGGTTCCTGCGATCTCACGCCACCCGAGCGCCGATGCCAGCCGTGCGGGGACGTGCTGCCACGGAGGTATTTCGAGAGACACGGGTGGGCCGGGAATGCTCTCGTGATCGACCAGGCGGACTCGCTGGCGCTCGATTGCGCTCAGCAGCCATGCCCAGACCGGAAGAAGCGGGAACAGGGCGATGAAGATCATCGTCGGCAGCGCCAGCAGCATGCCTGAGAAGCCGTAGACCGTCGCCGACCAGGGGGCAGGGCTCGTGAGAACGCGCAACGGGTTTGCCCGGAGTAGGCGAGATGGTGATGCGGGTCTCATCCTTCTATTGTCTCGTTCGATCCGCTCATGGACTTCGGGGGTTCCCCGAGAACAACGTGATGGGTTTCCCTCACACGGCGAGGGGAACCATCCTCGTCGCGTGGTCGGTGGGGCGGGAGCCTGGACGTATGCACGAGTTTCAGGGTCAAGCGGCAGTCGTCGCACATGCAGTGGAGAAGTCATTCGGCGGTAGACGAGGACTGCCGCAAGTAGACGTGCTCCGTGGGGTGTCGTTCACGGTGCCGACCGGCAGCATGGTGTCGATCGTCGGACCCTCCGGGTGCGGCAAGTCGACGTTGCTGTTCTGTCTCGCGGGCCTGGACC
>NZ_JBQDSX010000026.1:0-41837 GCF_052099035.1 Microbacterium sp.
CGACACCCCGGACCGCACCCACACTTTGACGGTCTTCCACCCGAGCAGCTTGATCGCCGCCAACCGTCTCGCTCCGCAGATGAGGTTCCCATCCAGGGTGATCGTGATCGGTTGCAACAGGCCGTTGCGGCGGATCGACTCGACCATCGGTGCCAGGTCGCCATAGTCCTGCCGATGCCGACGTCCGACGCCGATGGAGTCCACCGCCCGCTCCAACTCGATGTGCCCATCCTGCGGGGAGCTCATGGCTCCTCGCTCCCGTTATCGGGAGCGGCAAGGCCCGCGGTCAGCACGAGGTCGTCGTCACGCCACAGCGCCCGCAACGGCTCCCCGATCAGCAGCCGCACCAACATCCCGCGACCGGCGTTGGTATGCGCGAGGGCGGGGTCGGGATTGCCGAGCACGACCCGCAACAGGGCCGTCCAAGAGGTGCCGGGCAGGTCCAGGAGGGCGCGGGCTTGCCGGTCGCGGCGCAGGACCTCGAAAGCCGACGCCCGCGACACGGACTCGGCAAGCCGCCCGGTGATGTACTCCACCCCAGCCCGCGCGGTCTCCGGCGCCCAACCGACGCGGCTGAGGAACGCGATCGTGTCCTCCACCGTCGAACCCACGTTCATCGTCCGCTCCAGCAGCAAATCCTCGTCCTCGCCGCCGTCGTCGGGGTCGTCATCGGCGAAAGGGTCGACGTGAAACGCGGGGTGATAGTCGGGCAGCGGGTTCTCCCGGTCGCTGAAACGCTCCGCGTCATGGAACACCGAATACCTTGGCCGGCGCGCCTGGTGCACGGAGCACAGCAGGCCGTTGCCTCGCTCCTCACCGATGCAGGTCACCTGCACCGCACGAGTCACCACCGCCCACGGATCATCCGCACGGCGAGTGGCGGCTCCCCGCATCGCCTCGAACGCTGCGCTGGCGGCCTCCCACGGGTCCAGGCCGTGCTTGCGGGCCAGGGCGGCGTACTTGTCGGCGGCGTGCCGCATCAGCGCGGCAGCCTCCGGGTCGTTCCGCCACGCACCCTTACCGGCCTCATGGAGTCTGTTGAGGAGGGCGCGCAGCGCCTCCGAGTCCTCGAAACGATCCCGCGCCACGTTGCGGGTGCTTGCCTGTGTCATTCCGGCACCTCCTGAACAGCAGGTGCGCACGCATCCCCCAGCCGCGGCGCTCGCAGGTACAGGAGGGACGCGCATGGCCTACGTCACCCCAGCCCGATCCCGGACCGCGACACCCACGAGTGCCGTTCCCTGCCTCCGCGGCCGAACGCGGTCACCGGCGGCAGCTTCCGCGCCCGCTCGCTCACAACCCGCACACCCGAACGCGCGACCCCGCGAGTGCCCCGGTATGCCTGAGCGGGTGCCCGGCGGGCGCGGCGGGCAAGTTCGGCTTGGAAGTCGATGCCTTGCCCGGCGACCCTGCCCATCCGCGAGGCCAGCAGATCGGACGGCCGCACCCACTCCACCCCCGGCCGACGCTTTTCCGTCTCCGCCGCATCAGCCGTCTTCTTGTTGGTCGCGGAGGGGTCGCCGTGGCGGGCCAGCTCGGACACTTCCCCCTCCCCGGCACCGTGTGCCTCGTCCGGCAGTTCGGAATCCTCCCGACGTCGTGCGGGGTGCTTCCGGAGCTGGGCGGTGCGCTGTTCGTCGTCATTCACGGTGTCTCCTCCGTATCGGGATCGGTCAGGGCGGGGCGGGCGAACCACCGTCCGACCGTGGACGGGTGCACACCGAGGTGGCGGGCGATCTGCTTGTTCGACCAGCCCTCCTCCTCCCGCAGCAGCACCGCCTCCTCACGGCCCGCCGGGATCAGTGGCGGAGCGCCCGTCGCTGTCTCCTCGCCTGACTCGCGTGACGGCTCGGGTGCGGGGAGGGGGCGGGTGAGTATGACGGTGAGGTGGGTGATCGCCAGCAGCACCAGCGGCGGCACCGCCGCCACCGACGCCGCCAGCACGCTCGGTACGTCCGCGTCCGCAGCGACGACGG
The DNA here is from genome assembly GCF_052099035.1 of Microbacterium sp. Lineage (GTDB taxonomy): Bacteria > Actinomycetota > Actinomycetes > Actinomycetales > Microbacteriaceae > Microbacterium. The sequence continues at coordinate 1,977 of NZ_JBQDSX010000026.1, forward strand.
CGTGGATCGCGTTCGCGGTCACCGACACCACCGCACCAGCGGCCAGCAGCGCCCACGGATACCAGGCCGAGCGTTGCCCGGCCAAAGCGACGACGGCGACGGTGGAGACCACGATGATGCCATCCACGATCAGCGGCCACGCCCACGCCTGCCCCGCGTCCACCCCCGAGCGGCGGGCAAGATCGGCCAGCGCTGTGAACGAGAGCCAGAACGCGCCCGCGGCGATGAACACGGTCCCGGCCACCGCGGTTGCCACCGCGACCCGGCCACCGCGCGTTCTCGTCGCCGGGGTCATCACAGCCCCCGCCCCCTCGGTGACGAGCCAGTGGTGGAGTGACGGCCGAACCACCTCGACTCAGACGACTCACCCCGCACCGGCGGCGCCTCGCGGCGGGCAGGCTCGGGGCGGACGGTGCGGTAGGCGGAGCGGACGGTCGCGGCAATCTCTCGCGGCCCGAAGTCCGACTTCGCCGCCGCCAGTACCGCATCGAGAGCATCAGCCATCGGGACGCCGCCCTCCGCGAGACGGCAGGACGCCCAGAAAAGTTTGAGGTTGCGGTCGGTGTCCTGCCTGTCCAGCCAGCGCGCCAACCGCTCGGCATCCTCCCGCCCCACCGGCTGCCAGGTGTCGGGGCGAGGACGGGGCTCGGGGCGGGGGTCGAGGAAGTCCCGCAACCGCCCGGCATCCAGGGTTCTCGCGGGACCGGTACTGACCTCCTCGACTCGGTAGAGGGCCATGGTGCCCTCGATCGTCCGGGCTGAGGGCGGGACGATGATGTAGCCGCCGTCACCACGGAAATCGACCCCGGCCCGTCCCGCCTGCCACGACCGCTGCTCGGTCCCCGGCGTCGCCGGATAGTAGGCATGCATCCCGCCCGTGGGCGTGCGCACCAACAGCTCCCACCCACCGGTCAACCCCGCCGCGGTAGCGCGGTCGAAGCTGGCCCGCCCATCGACGGGGCCGTGCACATCGACATCGACCACTAGAAGCCCGGACGCTCGGCCGGTCGGCACGCCGATGTTCGCGGCCGGCCACCGCCGCCACCACGCCCGGATCTGTGCCGGGTCGCTGCTCGCGTCGTGGAAGCCACGGCGCGTGAGCGGCCGCTTCTCGCCCGGCACGCACGGGAACACCGGCATCCCGGCTTGTGCGAAGCGTGCGGCGGCCGCAGCCGGCGGGAGGTCGGCGACCTGGGCGAACAGTTCAGCGGCCTTCATCACAGGCTCCTCACCGCGGCCTCCGCCGTGCGAGACGACCGAGGCGGATCCACTGCTGGCGTTGCCGTGGTGCGTTCTGCTCTTGGGGTACGTTCGGCACGCGCGGGGTCGCGGGTGAGGCCGGGCGGGTCGCCGTCGCCGATCTGCGCGGTGGGGAGGGCGTCAAGGATCGCTCTGGCGGTCTTGCGGACGCGCTCGCCGGTGGCCTGCACCACCTCGGCCGGGTCCTTGTCCGTGACGGTGCCGGCCCAGCCGGAGACGTAAGGGATCGTGTAGGCGGCGGTATCCATGCCATGCGCGGCGCCGATCATCAACGCCACCGACTCCGCCTCCACCTCACCGACCCCGCGGTGCCCCGTCGCTTCGGGGTTGTCGGGGCCGTGCAGCTTCACATGCGCGAGCTCGTGGGCGAGCGTCTTCACCTGCGCGGCGTCGTCCATGTTGGTCCGCACCGCGACCGTCCGGTTGGTGTAGTCGGTCAGCCCGTTCGCGCCGTGGATCATGCCCCCGTGCTCGACCCGCAGCGCCGCGAACCCCTCCGCCTCCACCAGCGCCGCCAGCCCATCCCAGAGGCCTTCGGGCGCTTCGCCTTCCAGCAGCACCGGGGACGGGCGCTCGGGGATCGGCGGTCCCGCCGTCATCGAGATGTCCCACACTCGTACCGGGATCGAGCGGACCATCTTCGAGCGGACCGCCTCGCCGGCTTTCGGCTTCTCGTACTTGTCCAGCCGACGCCACGACCCGGGGTTCTGCGGCGTCGAAGACGCGAAGCGAGCCATCAGGGGCGCGAAAATCTGCATGGAGCCGCCAGCCAACGGTGAGCGCCCCAACGCCTTCCACTGCTTGTAGCCAGCCACGAAGGTCGGTTCCGGCGCGCTCGTCCGGCCCGCCTCATAGGCGTCGAGGTGTTGCGCCCAGATCAGCAACGTGTTGTTGAACGACTTGGCGCGAAAACGGGCAGCGAACTCGAGCGCACGCTTCCAGTCGTCCCCGGAGACCAGCGCCTCAACCGCGCCCGTCAGCCGCTCATGCAAGGCATCGAGCTGCGCATCCCGCGCGGCTCGTGCCTCCTCGCCCGTCGCCATGCTGGCCTCCTCTCGGCGAGCCGCCCGCACATGACGGGTAGCCCTTGCGACCATGAGGTGCGCCGGGAGGATCGGACGAGAAGCGACGGACGACGGACGACGGAAACGAGGGTGCGACCGTCAGGCTCGACCATGAACCCGACGTGTCCGTACCGGCCTAGCAGCCGAGAACCCGCCAGAGCCAGCGATCGGGACAGGTACGACCTTCGGGACGCCGTATATGCGTCGATCGACGCCGCGCGGTCGTCACGAGATAGCGCGCACGCATTGTCCGTTCAGGCACAGCACGCAGGGTGCTTCCCCGGCGCAGGCGGGGGCGGGTTGGCGGCGGAACCGGGTCGGGGACACTCCGAATCGTCGCCGGAACCAAGCGGCGGCCACCCGCCGGTCTGCCCACCCGACCTGGCGAGCGGCGGCATCTACCGGCAGGGCGGCCTCCTCGATCAGCCGAGCAAACTCCGTGGTGCGCGCCTCGATCAGCCACCGCATCGGAGGGATGCCGTACCCCTCGGAGAAGCGACGGGTGAGCTGCGACTTCGACAGCGCCACCGCCTGCGCCAGCTCGCCCACAGTCCACGCCCGCGACAAGTCCTCGCGCAGCAGCGCCGCTGCGCGCTCCGCTTCCGGCACCACGGGCGCATCTGAAAGACGGCTCACCACCCGCGAGGTAATCGGGATCGGCGCGCATGGGTCGGTGAGCAGAGCCGGGATGGTCAGCTCGACCGCCCGCGCGAACAGGGCCATGAGCCCCGCGGCCGCATCAGGGCCGCCTCGGTGCGGCAGGACGCTCATGCGCCGCCAGAGCGGTTCCAGCCGCGCCAGCATCTCACCGCCGGGGCGGAAGAACAGGGCATGCCCGTCCCACTCGGCGGGGTGAAGCCCCGGCAGCACTCGCTCCGGTTCCGCTGGCAGCGCCCACAGCATGTGCCGCACCATGAACTCCTGATCCAGATAGATCGTCCACGTCCGCACTTCTGGTGACGGCACCGCCTCGCACCACACCCCGCGACCGAGCACCATCACGTCCCCGGCAGTCAGCGTCCGCTCACCGGCCGGGGTACGGATTCGGGAGCGGCCGGCCACGACGTGCACGATCTTCGCGTGCGCGAACGCCACCGGCACCACGGGGCGGGTGCGTATCGCTTCGATCACCGCCAGCGGCCCCAGCAACGGCGCCAGATCCCGCAGCGGCCCGTGATAGTCACCGACTGTCACCGGTTGGCCGTTCTTGACACCGGGCAGGCGATCCTTCCACCCCCGGAGCGCATCGTCGCTTCTCCGGGTCGCTGTCGGCGGATCATTCCGTTCCGTCCGCCCTGCCGCGTCCCTGCTCCCATGTCTTCCAGAACTGTGCGTATCTCCCGCCCGCCGTCATGAGCTCGGCATGGGTCCCGGTCTCCGTGATCCGGCCGTGGTCCATCACGACGATCTGGTCGCAGACGGCGGCTTGCGAGAGCCGGTGGGCGATGACGAGCCCGGTCCGGCCGGTCAGCGCGGCATCCGCGGCCCGGTCGAGGATGCCGGCATGGCTGGAGCCGGCTTCGGCGGTGGCCTCATCAAGGATCGCCAGCTCGGGATCGGCCAGCACGAGCCGAGCAAGTGCGACCTGCTGGGCCTGGGCGGCGGTCAACTCCTGACCGCCCGTTCCCAGCGCGGTGTTCAGCCCCTCGGGCAGCAGGTCCAGCAAGCCCGATGCCCCGGTGGCCTCCAGCGCCGCCCGCACGTCCTCATCGCCGGCGTCGGGTGCGGCGAGGGTGAGGTTCTCGCGCAGCGTCCCGGCGAAGGTATGTACTTCTTGGGTGATGACGGCGGTGCGCTGAGGCCGGGCGACCGTTCCCTCCTGGGCGTGGTGGATGCCGGCGATCACCGCGGCGAGAGTGCTCTTACCTGCCCCGGACGAACCGACGACAGCGACTCGCTGGCCGAGGTCGATGGTGAGGGTCACGTCGTCCAGCGCCGGTGGAGCACCTGCGTCGTACCGGTGGGTGACACTCTCAACCCGGACGGCTGCGGGAAAGTTGTGCGGCGAGGCGTCCGGCGCCGAAGCATGAACGGGGGTAGGGATGGTGATGACGCCGACCATGCGTGCCAGGGAGGCGAGCACGGATTGGAGGATGTCGACGGTGATCAGGAGCTGATTGATCGGTCCGAACAGGCGCAGGAACAGCAGCATCGCAGCCGTCGCAGCCCCCACCGTGGAGAGTCCCGCGTCGATGAGCCAGAACCCCACGAGCAGGATCGCGGCCATGCCGAGGTATTCGGCCAGATTGAGCCGGCCGAAGAACATGTTCTGCACCGTCCGCGCCCGCAACGAGTGCACGACGACCTTCCACGACGCGTCCAGCACCCGGTGGTGGCGGTGCTCGGTGAGACCGAAGCCGACGATGGTGGCGTAGCCGCGCTGGGATTCCAGGAGCTGCTGCGCCCGCCCGCTCATCGCGGCACGCTCGGCACGGTACACCCGCGGTCCGGTGCGCAAGTACCAGCGCACAGTGACCACGTACACGGGCAGCACGATCGCCAACGCCAACGCGTACCACGGGTCCAAGGTGGCCATCCCCGCGAAGGTAACCAGGATGGTGAACGCGACCGTGGTGAAGGCAGGGATGAGCTGGGGTGCGGCGTCGGCAACCTGCGCCACGTCATCGCTGGAACGCGACACCAGATCACCGGTGCCCGCGTGCTCCACGACGCCCTGCGGCAGACTCATCGCCTGCTCCACAAGTCGTTCGCGCAGCTCGGCGAGCATCGCATGGTAGCTGCGCGCGGTAAGCACGATGGTCACCGCCGCCCCGGCCGCCCCGGCGAGGGCGGCCGCGACCATCACGGCGAGAACCCAGACGACGGTCCCGGCGTCGGCTGTGCCGTCCTGCACCCCGTCCACGAGATACCCGATGGCTACGGGAGCGACCAGCCCCGCCGTAGCGCTGAGGATGCCGAACAGCGCGGCGGCTCCAAGTTTGAGGCGATGCCCGCGGCTCATCCGCCACACCATCCTCCCGGTCTGCCTCCCATCGGCGACCGGCAGGCCGGCGCCGAGAGCACTTGTGGTGTCGATCACGATGCGTCTTCTCTCGCTTCGCCGCGGTCGCGCAGGTCGACAATCCGGTCGCAGACGCTCAGCAGGGCCGGGGAGGAGGTGATCAGGATCGTGGAGCGGCCGTGGCGCATATCGTGCAGCCGGGCGGCGATGGTCTGCTCGGTGACCGAGTCCACGGCCGTTGTGGGATCGTGCAGCACCAGCACCGGTGCATCCGTTGCGAGGGCGCGCGCTAGCGCGAGGCGTTGCCGCTGCCCACCGGAGAACCGGCCTCCCCCCTCCCCGACCTCGGCATCGACACCGCCCGCCGTGACGATGAAGTCCTCGCACACCGCTGCCCGCAACGCCGCTTCGCGCAACCGGGCCGGCGCGCCCGGGAGTGCGAGGTTGTCGGCGATCGTGCCACTGAACAACGTCGCGTGATGAGGCGCCACCACTACCACCGGCCGGTAGGCACCGTGGGGAATCCTCCGGCCGGGGATGCTGCCGACGCTCACCCGCACCGCGCCGTCCGCGTGCGGACCCAGCAGGGCGGCGGCGAGACCAGCGGCGGTGCGATCATCGGCGACGAACCCGACCAGCTCGCCGGGCTTGACCCGCACCGCGTCGTCGGAGCCGATCGCCAGCTCCACGATCGGTACGCCTGTCGCTGTGGTGGGTACGTCCGTGCGTGGCAGGTCTGACGGGGAGGCGGGGTCGAGGGTGTCGAGGATTCGGCCGCTGGACGCGATCGCGCTAGCCCACGCGGGCACCGCGTTCATCGCGAGCATCCGCATCGGCATCAACAGCGCCTGGGCAAGCCCGACCGCAGCGATCAACCCGCCGATACTGAGATACCCGGTCACGGCGAACCATCCGGCCAAGGCAGCGACGCCGGCCACGAAAACGCCGCTGATCGCGGTGCTGACGGTGATGAACCTGCCCAGCAGACCCACGTTGCGGTACGCCCCGGCAAGAGTCTGCCGGCTCGCGTCCCGGTAGCGGCGCGCCGCCTCCGCTTCGGCCCCGATGCCCTTGACCACCCGGTACCCGGCGACCAGATCGGTCGCCCGTCCCACCGTTGTCGCCAGCAGCGTCTGATACGCCCGGCTGTCGCGCGAGAACCGCCCGCTGAGCAACCCCATTACCCACACGACAACGGGAGCCCCGGCGAGCACGGCCACGCCCAGCGGCCAGTGAATGACTAGCAGCGAGACGGCGATGAACACGATCCCGGCGAACTCGCCGACCGGGAACACCGTCAGGCCTACCGCAGCGAGCCGGGTCACGTCGTTGGTCATCAGCGACACCACTCCGCCATCCGGCGCCCGTGCCGCCGCCCCGTCGCGGTGGAGCACCGCACGGGATAACGTGGCGCGCAACCGATGCTGCACTGCCTCGGTCGCCCGCGCAGTGAGCTGCGCGGCGAAACGGAACGCCAGCGACAGCATCACGAACACCGCTGCGAGCACGACTAGCCACAGCACGAGCTGCCTGGTGTCGCCTGTGGCAAGCGCCCGATCGATCGCGAGCCCCATCACCACCGGCACCAGCGCCTCGCCGACCTGCCACAGCACCGCCAGCACCGCCGCCGGCACCGTGAACCGCTTCACCGAGAAGATCACCACCAGCAGGAATCGGGCCGGGCTCATCCGCTCCGTCACCGCGAACGGCACGACGGTGGGCGGGTCCGGCGGCGCCTGCCAGAACACCGGCAGCCACCGGGACAGCCACCCGCGCCCCAACTCCGCAGGATCGGCGCCGGGCGATGCGATCATGTGCGCTCCGGGCGGCGGTCCCGCCCGAGGGGCACCACCTGCGGGGTGCCCGCCACCGGGTCTGGGACGACCAGGCACCGTAGCCCGAATACTTCTTCCACCAGCTCCACAGTCACAATCTCCTCGGGGGTGCCCTCCGCGACGATGGCGCCGTCCTTCATCGCGATCAGATGCGTCCCGAAGCGCGCGGCATGGTTGAGGTCGTGCAGCACGGCGACCAGAGTGTGGCCGGCGTGGTGCAGGTCGGTGAACAGTTCCAGCAGTTCGATCTGGTGCGTGATGTCCAGGAACGTCGTGGGTTCGTCCAACAGCAGGATGTCGGTGTGCTGGGCCAGCGCCATCGCCACCCATACCCGCTGCCGTTGCCCGCCCGAGAGCTCATCGACCAGCCGGCCCGACAACTCGGTGACCGCCGCGGCGTCCATCGCCCTCAACACGGCGTGTTCATCGTCGTCCGTCCATTGCCGAATGAATCCCTGATAGGGATACCGGCCGCGGGCTACGAGGTCGGCGACGGTAATCCCGTCCGGGGCGATCGAGGTCTGTGGCAGCAGCCCGACCTTGCGGGCCACCTCCTTGGTCTTATATGTCTGGATGTCCGCGCCGTCCAGGATCACCTTCCCGGTCGACGGCTTGAGCAGCCGGGACAGCCCGCGCAACAGCGTGGACTTGCCGCACGCGTTCGGTCCGACGATCACCGTGAACGACCTATCGGGGATCGACACCGACAAATGTTCGCTGATGACACGCTTGTCGTAACCGATCGTCGCAGCATCCACATGCAACCGAGCAGACCCGGCGGGAGTGAACGGAGCAGGGTTGGCCTCGGGTGAGGTGGACGTCGGGGTCATGGTCACGGGGTTGTTCCTTCAACGAGATTGAGGTCAGACGGCACGGCGGCGCACCTCGCGGATGATGAGCCAAACCAAGTAGGCCCCGCCGACAACCACGGTGACCACCCCGACCGGTAGGGAGACGGGCAGCAGGTGCTGAGCGATCACGTCCGCAGCGGCGAGCACGAGCGCGCCCATGAACGCCGCCGGAACCACAGTCACCCCCGGCGTGCGGGCGATACGGCGGGCGATCTGCGGGGCGGCGAGCGCAATGAACGAGATCGGTCCCGCCGCCGCGGTCACGACCGCGACAAGTGCGACGCCGAGGACCATGATGCCCAAACGCACTGGTTCGGCTCGTGTGCCGGTGGCCTTGGCGGCGTCGTCACCCAGTTGGAGCTGCTGTAACCCGGGAGCGAGGGCAGCGATGCTGGCCAGCAGGAGGATGATGATCGCGCCGCCGTAAGATACCTGCTCCCAGTTCGTGCCGTTGAGCGAGCCCGCCCCCCACACTGCCGCGCTCATCGCGGTTTCGATGTCTGCGGTGAGCATCAGCCAGGTGTTGAAGGACCCCAACACCGCCGAGACGGCGATGCCGACGATGATGAGCCGGAACCCCTGAACCCCGCGCCGCCATGCCAGCACATAGACCAGCGCCGCGGTGGCGATGCCGCCCAGGATCGCGCCGCCCGCCAACTGCAAGTACGACCCGTGGATGAGGATGATCACAATCAGGGCGCCGGTGTAGGAGCCGGTGGAGAATCCGATGATGTCGGGTGAAGCGAGCGGGTTGCGGGTGAGGGATTGGAACACCGCCCCCGAGGCGCCCAACGCCGCGCCGAACACGACGGCGGCGACCGCACGGGGAGCCCGCCACTCCACCACCACGGTGCGGGCGAATCCCGCCTCTGGGTCACCGGTCAACGCCCGCCACACCTGGGTGAGGGTGAGCGGGTAGTCCCCGAGGATCAGAGCCCACACGGTGACCGCGATCGTCAGGACAGCGAGGATCGAGCATACGATCGCGGTCCGGGTCCGCCACCGCACCGCAACCGGCCCACGGCGCACCACGATCGTGCGATGACCGAAATCCACCCGCGGCGGGCGAGGAGTGGGCGTGTCCCGCGTATCGACACCTGTCATAGTCCGCTCGCCTTCTTCCGTCGCACCAGCACGATCAGCACCGGTGCGCCGACGAACGCGGTGACGATGCCGACCGGGAATTCACCGGGCCGGATCACGACCCGTCCGACGATGTCGGCGGCGAGCAGCAGAGACGGGGCGAGGAGGATCGTGTAGGCGAGAATCCAGCGTTGATCGGGGCCGACGATCCAGCGGGCGATGTGGGGGACCATGAGCCCGACGAAGCCGATCGGACCGGCAATCGCGGTGGCGCCGCCGGCCAGGAGGGTGACGGCGATGATCACGAGGATGCGAGTGCGCGTGATGTTCGCACCGAGGGACCGCGCCAGGTCGTCGCCGAGCGCGATCGCGTTGAGCGAGGATACTGCGACGATGGCGAGCAGCACACCGATAATGAGAAACGGCAACACCGGGAACAGGATGTTCCAGCCGCGGCCGACGAGGCTGCCCGCGTTCCAGTTACGCATCTGATCGAACGCTTGCGGATCGAGCAGCACCATCGCGGTCACGATCCCGCCGAGCACTGCACCGAGCGCTACCCCGGCCAAGGTGAGCTGCACCGGGTCCGCGCCACCGCGCCCCGCCGAGCCGATCACGTACACGGCGACAGTGACCACAAGCGCACCTGCGAACGCGAACCACATGTACCCGCTCACCGAGGTAACCCCGAACACTGCGACACCGAGGGCGACGAAGAATGATGCGCCAGCGTTGACGCCGAGGATGCCGGGATCGGCCAGCGGGTTGCGGGTCAGCGCCTGGATAAGCGCCCCCGCCACCCCTAGCGCGACTCCGATTGCGAGCCCCACGACGGTGCGGGGGATGCGCATGTCCCAGACGACATACGCATCTCCCTCCCCGCTCGGCCGAAGGAGCGACTCGACCACAGTGCTCAATGGAATGTCCTTCGAGCCCACCGCGATGCTTAGCAAGAGCATGACGACCAGCACGGTCGCAGAGAGCAGGGCTCCCAGCAGTCGACGCTTGTGCGAGGAAGCGGACCCAGGTTCGCTTCCGGCTCTCTCAGTCACATCTGCGCGAGTTGTCATGGGCGCTCAGGTCTCACATTTGCTCTCGGACATGTGAACGGATGGCTCGCTGATCGCGGCGATTCACTGCCCGCGCTGGTTGAGGGGAGAATCCTCCAGGAAACTCACGAGCTGATCCGCGATCCACGTCATGTTTGCCGGACCCGCGTACCCGGCGGCTCCGTAGAAATCGATCGGAAGATATATGAGCGTGCCGTTCTTCGACGCCGGGAGGCTCACAACTCTCGGGTCCGACTTGAACGTGTTCGTCGTTTCCTCATCGAATGCCACGAGCATCAGGACATCAGCTTGGAGCTGGTCGACGTTCTCCATGGACAAGCGCGGGTACTCATCCGTTGGATGGTTGTCCGCAGGGACCAGACCCAGGTCGGTGAGGAACGTCCACGGACTCAAGACGACCTCCCCACCTATGAGCGTTCCGACGTTGTACGTCTTTCCCTGAAGTCCCTGAAGCTGCTCTTGCGCGGCAGCGTACGTCTGCTCGACCGCGGCGATCTGCTCCTTCGCCTCCTCAGACTTCCCTGTGAGCAGGCCGATCTCGGTCGTCGTCGCCTTCCAATCGGTTCCGGCGGCTCGATCCGGAACATACACCGTTGCGAATTCTGAGAGCCTCTCGTAGATGCTCTCGTCGATACTGTTTCCCCAGGCGATCACCAAGTCGGGGGCGTACGCGGCGATCGCTTCGAGGTTGTCAGAAGACGCGTCGAGGTCCCAAAGATCAATGCTGACCTTGTCGGCCATCCATGGAATCAGTGAGATGTCCGGGTCTGCGCCCCTCGCGGTAAATCCGTCGGAGGAGAATGCGACGGGCGTTTCTCCGAGGCTTGTGAGGTCGTCCACGAAGTCCACGCTGAGTGCAATGATGCGCTCGGGCTTCTCATCCAGCGTGATGTCGCCGTACGCCGTCTCTACGGTGACCGGAAACGCGCTGGTAGAGGCGCCGTTTGATGAATCGTCAGCGTCGCCGCCAGGCGCGTTACTGGCGCAGCCGGTGAGGGCGAGGGCCGCACCGAGGATGGTGGCGACGAGCGCTCTGGTCCTTCTGCGGGTTGGGGGCATGGTCATGCTGTGTCCTCTAGCTTTCTTCTCTGGTTCGGGTGGGGTGGTCAATGGGCATCGGTGGGGACCAGCTCGTGGACGGTGGTGCCCCAGCCGACGGTGTGCGTCGTGGTGCGGGCGAGTCCGGCTCGGGTGATGACGGCGTCGAGTTCGGCTTCGGTACGGAGGCCGGAGCCGTGGACGGTGAGGCCGATCAGGTCTGCTTCGCCGTCGTGCTCGTCCAGGTCATCGAGGTCATAGGTTTGCTCGACGAGCAACACCCGGCCACTTGGGGCAAGGTTTTCGGCCGTCCGGCGCAGCGCATGGGACGCGTCAGCGTCGGGCAGGACCCTGAACGCGCGGCCGATGAAAACGGCATCCGCGGCGGGGGTGGGTTCGAACACGGATTGTTCGACCACCTGCACCCGTGCCCGCTGGGTTTCATCGGGAATGGTGTCTGGCAGGTCGCGGCGCAGCCAATCGGCCTGGGCGGGGAGCGCGCAGATCGTGATCCTCAGGTCGGGGTGAACGGCCAGGAACTCCCGTGCCTGCGCTCCGGCGCCGCCGGAGTGGATCACCAGATGTTCGACGCCTGTGAGGATGTCGGATTTGGCGATGGGTTCTGCCAGGGATGCCTGGAACCTCGCTAGCCGCTCCAGGTAGCGGTCTTCATAGTCCTGCTCCGCACGCACCTCGGCGAAGGTCTGTCCCGTGACCGTGGCGTAGGAGGCGTTGCCGGTGCGGATCGACTCGGTGAGGCCCAAGATGCCGAGGAGTTCGCGTCCGCCGACCCCGGCCGGGTGCAGGTGCTCGATCATGAACTCGAGCGTCAGCCCCTCGCCAACCGGGGTCAGAGCATAGTGGTCCGGTTGGGTCTCGGTCAGCACGTTCAGGGCGTGGAGGTATCGCAGGAGCTTGCCCAGCGCTCGCTCATTGGCACCCGCTTTGGCGGCCAGCTCGCTCACGCTGGCTACGCCGCGGGAGATCGCCTCGGGGATGCCGAGTTCGACGGCGGTGCGGATCGCGATCGGCGGGATAAGTTCGGTGAGGTCGTGAAGCTTCTCGAAGGCTGCCGTGTTCTTCTCCGGGTCGGGCACCGCATCGTCGTCTTGGAGGGCGATGACCTTGTCACGACGCCAGTAGCCGGTGAACTCGATGTCCGCCTTCGGCACGTCGCGCTCCTCGACCAGATGGCGGCGGATATCACGAACGGCGGCGTGCTCGCCGGCGACCCAGGCGAACGGGCGACCATCCCACCAGTTGGCAGCGCGTACCGCGTCCAGAAGGTGGGTGGTCGTGCCAGCCTCCGCGCCGTCACGCACCAGCCAAGTCACCTCGACACCCGGCAACGGCCGCAGTTCCAGCCGGTGAGCATCTTCGGCGACCTCGACAAATACCCGCGCCCGCGCATCATCAGGCAACTCCTCCAGCAGCCGAGCAATCGCCGGGATCGCGGTGTCGTCCCCGGCGACCAGCAGCCAGTCCGCATCGTCCGGGAGCGCACGCGAGGCGGAGGGACCGTAGAAGTGGATGCGGTCACCCGGTTGGGCGCGGTACGCCCAGGTCGTGCCGACACCGATGCCGTGCTTGACGAAATCGACGTCCAGTTCACGCGTCTCGGGGTCCCAACGGCTGACCGTGTAGACCTTCGACAACGGCCGGGGGTCTCTCGGCAGGTCTACCCCCTTCTCCTTCTGCACCGGCAACACCGGCTCTGCCTGTCCGGGATAGCGGAACACCAACCGGATGTCGTCATCGAAACCGTCGCTGCGAAACTCCGGCTGCGCGAACCCGTTGGCCGAGGAGAACGCAGCAAGCTGCTCGCCGGACAGAGTGACCCGCCGCATCCCCGGTGTCAGGTCCGTCACCCGAACGACCGCGACCTCCCGCAGGGTCAACGGGTGCACTGTAAGCGGGCGGGAGGTCTTGGGCATGGCGAAAGAGGTTCCGTTCGACGGCGATGACGGTGAGAGGGCAGCGCACTCGCGTCAGAACGCGCAGCACCGCATTACTCAGATTAGCCTTGCCTAACCTTGCTTTGTTATCCTGGTCGGACGACTTCTTTTACTCGATGGGAGGTATGTGCGTGGGGTCTGCACTTGAGTCGCGCTCGGGACACACGGAACACGACATCCCTGCGGGGCGGATAGACCCGCATGCTCACCATCATGCGGAGCTGCTCTGGGTCCGCACCGGGATGATCGAGATAACTATTGACGGCACCGCGCTTCGACTGGCGGCGGGGCAGGCGATCTGGGTGCCCGCGGGAATCGTTCACGCGTTGCAACTGGAGCCGGACACGGTCACCGTCGCCGTCTGGTCGCACTCGGTTGCGAAACCGCCCTCCCTGTCGGAGGTGCGGGTGGTGGACATCCCCGACGGCTGGGGGGATTGGCTGATCCACAAGCACAGCCACGGTGCGCTCGCCGCCGATGGCCCGCTGCTGGAACTCGCCTCGGGTCTCTCCCGCCACGCTGACTCACAGGTCCGCACTCCCCGACTGCCGATGCCGCGCTCCCCTGAGGCGCGTGCCGTCGCGCGGGCGCTGCTGCGCACGCCGGGGTCACCGCTCAGCGCGGACGACTTCGCCGACCGTGAGAGCGTGAGCGCGAAGACCTTGCGGCGGCAGTTCGCGAACGAAACCGGGATCGTGTTCTCAGAGTGGCGCACCCGCGCGCGGGTGACCGCCGCCGCCGCGCATCTGGCAGAGGGGCGCGGAGTCGCGTGGGCCAGAAGGCACGTCGGCTACGCCACTCCCGCCGGCTTCACCCGCGCGTTCCACCGCCACGTCGGCATCGCCCCACGCGAGTACGCACACCGCCTCCGGATGAAGGCGGCACCGACCGATGAGCTCGCCAGGAACGTGGCGGCCCTGGTCGCAGACGAGCAGGCGAGCCCTCCTCCGATCCCCGCTTACAGCGGGCCGATGCGGGTCAATGACTGCCATGTGCTTCTGTGGGTCTACCGAGGTGAGGCGAGCATCCGCATCGCCACCCGCGACCAGAAGCTACGACGCGGCGAGGCGATCTGGGTTCCTGCCGGGGTGTCACACCGCGTGGACCTCGCCGCCGGCTCCATCCTGCGACCCCTCGGCAACCGCTACGGCAGAATCCGCATCGGCGTCGACGACTTGCGCGTGTTCTCGTTCCCGCCCGAGGCGGAGAACTACCTGCTGCACACTACGTTCGCCGAATATGGCCTGCTAAGCCCCGACAACCCGCTCACGCTCACGGACGAGCTGTTTCACGAGCAGTTCATCCGAGACGACACCGGCGAGACGACGCTGACCGGCGCCGCGGGCGCCCTGGCGACCGCGCTTCGCCGCGATCCCGCCGATTCCCGATCCCTCGCCGATTGGGCGAAGGCTCTCGGTGTGACACCGGCGGCGCTCGGGAGAGAGCTCACCAGCCAGACAGGCACGAGCTTCCCGCACTGGCGGGCGCAGCTCAGAATGAACATCGCCCGAGAACTGCTCCACCAGGGCGAACGGCCTGGTGTCATCGCCCGCAGGCTCGGCTACGCGAGCCCCGCCGCGTTCACCAAAGTGTTCACCTCCGCCCACGGCATCCCGCCCCGCGAATACCAACGGCAGGCGACCGGACAGACCACGGCATCCGAGCGGTCCAACGGCCCCGGTGGCGGAGCCTGACACGCACGCCTCCGATCCGGCTCCGGCTACTGGTTGGTCGGCTGGACGAGCTGGCGGACCTCGGCGGCGATCAGTGCAGGCTCGGTGATCGGGACATAGTGCCCGGAACGCTCGGCAATAACGTGTCGGCCCTGCGGGGACTGCGCGGCACGCTCGGAATGAGAGGCGATCGCGGCGGTGCGGACGCGGCGCGGCATCCCGTCGCCGGCCTTGGCGAGCCCGCCGGAGACGATGGTGACCGGGATGTCGCCCAGGGCTGGCGGCATCTCCCGCCACGCGTGGAGCTCATCGAGGAAGGTTCGCCCCTGCCGGGCCTGGGTGGCGAACACCGAGGGCTGGAATGCCTCGCGGCGCAGGTCATCGGCGACGTCGGCGGGCATCGCATCGAGCATGAACCGGAACCCGCGTTGCAGCAGGCCGAGCCGCGCCGACAACGCCATGAGCCGTGTTGCGGGCAGCTCTGCGGCGCGGAACAGATGGGAGAACAGCACGTCGGCGGCCTCGTCGCTCGGGTCGACCAGCACAAGTCCGGCCACCCGCTCGGGGCGGCGGGAGGCGGCGAGGCGCACGATGGGTCCGCCGGCGCTGTGCCCGACGAGGACGAACGGGCCGGGCTCGACGTGGTCGAGGAGGTCGTTCAGGTCGTCGGCCATCCGGTCCAGGGTGCGCCCGGCCGGGTCGGGGCCTGAGAGGCCGAGGCCGGAGCGGTCGTAGACGATCGCGCGGGCGAACTCGGCGACGCGCGTCTGCACGAGCGCCCAGGTGGAACGGGTCGCCGCAGCCCCGGCCTCGAACACCACGGCCGGCGCCCCGGCACGGTCCCCGGCGGCGGGAAGCACCATCGCGTACAGGCTCCGCCCATCGCGGGTCGGCACCCGCACCGGGGCGCCCTGCGTGTGCCCGGCCTCCCGTGCGTGCTCGGTGCTCATCGTGCTCGTCTCGTCCTGCCCGGCAGTGCACCGGGGTCGTCTGGATCGACGTTACGCCTGCCCGGCCACGCGCAGCATCGCGCGAAGGGCGTGCGCGGCTTGTCTGGGGACGACGCCGTTGCCGAGGGCCGTGAGCTGCTGGGCGTCGGTGAGCTCGTGGCGAGGGTCGGTGACCCAGCCGGGATCGAGGCCCATGAGCCATTCCACGAACGGCGGGGCCGGCCGTGGCCCGGTGGCGTCGTTCAGGAGAGCAGGCGCCGGGGCGGGTCGTCCGGTGAGATGTTCCCAGCGAGTGATGGCAGGGGCGTAGCGTCCCCAGCGTCGAACAGTTCCCCGATCAGCGTCCACAGGCTCTCCGGCTCCTCGGGTCGCGGGTATCCGTTCGGGCCGTGGAGGGCGAGGTCGATGATCTGGTGCGACAGGGCGATCGTGCCGCGTCGTGCCTTCACCCTCTGCAAGCTCTCCCCACCCCTGGCGGCGTCGGAGGCGAGTGGGGTGCGGAACAGTGCGGTGGGCGAGGATGAATACCCGGAACCGGGGATGTGGTGCGCCGATGTGGGAAGCGGGTAGACCGATCCATTGCGCGTCATAGCGGAGGTCCACCAAGTCGCCGAGTACGGCGCCGGCCGCCCGGAGAGGTCGAGCTGGCTGGTCTCCCAGATGCCACGGGTCGGGTTCCACCTCGCCAGGGGTTGCACCGGCACCGGCACCGGTTGCGGGTCCGGTTGCGCCTTCGGGGTTGCGTTGCTCATCGTCGTCTCCTTCCGGGGCCGGGCGGATCGCGGGTGCCGAGAGCAGCCCGCGGACGTTCTCGATCACCACCCACTCGGGTTGCAGATGCTCGATGGCCGTCGCCATGTGCGCCCACAGGCCCGAACGCGTGCCGGGCGCGAGGCCGGCCATCTTCCCGACCGTCGACACGTCCTGGCACGGGAAGCCACCGCACAGGATGTCCACCGGCGGGAGGGTGCTCCAGTCGATGGTGGTGATGTCGCCCAGGTTCGGGGCATCGGGCCAGTGGTGGGCGAAGACGCGGGCGACGGGCTCATTGATTTCGGAGAACCACACGGTGTCAGCGTCGAAGACGTCCTCGACGGCGAGGTCGAGGCCGCCGTAGCCGGAGAACAGCGAGCCGACCCGCAGACGGCGATCGTTGTTCGCGTCGTTCGGCTCGCGCATGAGAACTCCGGCAAATCGGTGCTCCCCGGCCGTCGTCTCTGCGACTCCTGACCGGGCTGGTCACCTGCCAGGTGCTCGCGTCGCCTCCCGTGGCCTCTCGCGACCGTCCCGAGTCGACCGATCCGTCACCGCTCGGAGCCCTCGTCTCCACCGCTCCTCAGAAGCACCACGCGTCTTGCAGGTCCTCGGGCCGCCCTTCCGGCGGCGGTCGTTCACCTCCTCGTTGAGCGATGGGAGGTGAGCGGGTGACGGTCTCGATGCGCGTCATGTCGGCAGGCGATGGCTACAAGTACCTGCTCCGCACCGTCGCGGCAGGCGACGGCGACCGCTCTCTGTCCACGCCGTTGACGAGGTACTACGCCGAGGAGGGCAGCCCGCCGGGTCGCTGGCTCGGCGCGGGCGTCGCAGCGCTCGGCGGGGTGATTGTGGAAGGCGATCAGGTCGCCGAGTCCCAGCTCCAGCTTCTTGTCGGGATGGGCCGGAACCCCGTCACCGGCGACCCGCTCGGACTGGCGTATCCCGCGTACAAGAGCGTGGCGGAGCGCATTGAGGAGCGCACCGCGGCCCTCGATCCCGACCTTGGGCCGGCCTCGCGTGCCGAGGCAGTGGCGCAGATCGAAGCCGAGGAAGCGGCGCGCGGGACGCGGCGCGCGGTCGCCGGGTACGACTTCACGTTCTCGATCCCGAAGTCCGCCTCGGTGCTGTGGGCGGTTGCGGATGCGGGCACGCAGGCGTTGATCGCGGACGCGCACCATGCCGCGGTTGCGGAGGTGGTTGCGTTCATGGAACGGGAGGTTGCAGCCACCCGCACCGGCGCAACCGCCCGCGACGGAGCCGTTGCGCAGGTCGACGTGCGGGGTCTGGTCGCCACCGCGTTCGATCACTACGACTCCCGCGCGGGCGACCCCCATCTGCACACGCACGTCGTCATCAGCAACAAGGTGCAGACCGTCCTGGACGGCAAGTGGCGCTCTCTCGACGGCCGGCCCATGCACGCCGCGACCGTCGCCCTATCGGAGTTGCACGAGGCCGTGTTCGCCGACCATCTCACGAGGTTGTTCGGCGTCGCATGGGAGTCCCGCGAGATGGGTCGGGACCGTAATCCGGCGTGGGCGGTGTCGGCGGTGCCGGAGGAGCTGGTGGTCGAGTTCTCCTCCCGATCCCGGCACATCGACGCGGAGAAGAACCGGCTCATCGCCGAGTACGTCGACAGGCACGGACGTCAGCCCTCGACCGCGACGATCATCAAGCTCCGCGCCCAGGCCACCCTCACCACCCGCCCCGAGAAGCAGGTCCGCTCGCTGGCCGATCTGACTACCGAGTGGCGGGCGCGTGCCGGCCGCATCCTCGGCGCGGACGCGACCGCGTGGGCGCGGACGGTCGCGGCGAACGAGGCACCGCTGCTGCTGCGCGCCGACGACATCCCCCTGGACGTGATCGCATCCCTCGGCCAGTCGGTCGTGGAGGTGGTGGGTGAGAAGCGCTCCACCTGGCGGCGGTGGAACCTCACCGCCGAGGCGGCCCGGCAGACGATGGGCTACCGGTTCGCCTCCACCGTGGATAGGGAAGCGGTTGTCGGCCTGGTCGTGGATGCCGCCGAGGCCGCGTCGCTGCGGCTCACGCCGCCGGAGCTCGCGACGAGCCCGGTGGCGTTCCGCCGCCCGGAGGGCACGAGCGTGTTCCGGCCGAAGCACTCGACGGTGTTCTCCTCCGAAGCTCTGCTGGCCGCCGAAGACCGTCTCCTCGAGCGCGCCGGCATGAGGACCGGCCCGACCGTGCCGCTGGCGACGGTGGAACGGATCGCCGCCAGACCAGACCGGGAAGGGCGAGTGCTCGGCGACGACCAAGCCGCCGCGTTGGTGTCGGTCGCCGCGTCCGGCCGCATCGTCGATGTCCTGGTCGGCCCAGCCGGAGCGGGGAAGACCACGGCGATGTCCGCGTTGCGGCGGGCATGGGAGCACGAGCACGGACCCGGCAGCGTGGTCGGGCTGGCGCCGTCTGCGGTCGCCGCGCAGGTCCTCGCCGACGACCTCGGGATCGCGACGGAGAACACCGCGAAGTGGTGGGAGGTCCATCAACGCACCGGCCAGTCGTTCCGCACGGGTCAGCTCGTGATCGTGGACGAAGCCTCCCTCGCCGGCACGCTCTCCCTGGACCGGATCACCGCGCTGGCGGTCGAGGCGGGGGCGAAGGTGCTGCTCGTTGGCGACTACGCGCAGCTCCAGTCCGTCGAGGCCGGCGGCGCGTTCTCGCTGCTGGCCCACGACCGGGACGATGCTCCCGAGCTGGTCGACATCCACAGGTTCACCAACCCGTGGGAGAAGACCGCCTCCCTCGGCCTGCGGCACGGCCACACCGAGGTCATCGACACCTACGTGGAGCATGGCCGGGTGACTGGCGGGGAGACGGAGGCGATGATCGACGCCGCGTACGCGGCCTGGCGCGCCGACCGGCTCGCGGGGAGGGCGAGTGTGCTGGTCAGCGACTCGAACGAATCCGTCCTCGCGCTCAACCAACGCGCCCGCACCGACCTGATCCTGGACGGCACCATAGGGGGCACCCGCGAGGTCGAGCTGCACGACGGCACCCGCGCCGCGACCGGGGATACCGTCATCACCCGCCGCAACGACCGCCGCCTGCGTGCCGGCCGGTCCTGGGTCCGCAACGGCGACAGGTGGACCGTGACCGACATCCGCGACGACGGGTCGGTCACTCTCCGCCGCGCCGGGCGCAGATGGGGCGGGTCGGTCGTGCTCCCCGCCGCGTACGCGGCCGAGCACCTCGACCTCGGCTATGCGGTGACCTCCTACCGGGCGCAGGGCATCACCGTGGACACCTCGCACGTCCTGGTCGACCCATCTGTGACGCGGGAGAACCTGTACGTCGCGCTCACTCGCGGCCGGGACGCGAACTTCGCCTACGTCGCCATCGACAAGCCAGACGACTCCCACGCCGGGCCGCATCCCGGCGACAACACCGACGCCACCGCCCGGTCGGTGCTGTTCGGGGTGCTCCAGCACGTCGGCGCCGAGCTCTCCGCCCACGAGACCATCACTGCCGAGCAGGATGCTTGGGTGAATATCGGCCAGCTCGCTGCGGAGTACGAGACGATCGCCGCCGCCGCGCAACGCGACAGGTGGGCGAACCTCGTGCGCGCATCCGGGCTCACCGACGACGACGCGGACGCCGCGATCAGCTCCCCAGCGTTCGGCGCCTTGACTGCCGAGCTTCGCCGCGCCGAGGCCAACCACCACGACATCGAGGCCCTGCTGCCACGGCTTGTCCGGGCACGGGGCTTCTCCGATGCCGACGACATCGCCGGCGTCCTCCACTACCGCGTGACTCGCGCCACCGCCCGCCCTGCCGGGTCCGGCCGCGCCCGCAAGACGCCCCGGCTGATCGCCGGGCTCATCCCCGAAGCCACCGGCACCATGAGCCCCGACCTCCGGCAGGCGCTCACCGAACGACGCAACCTCATCGAGACCCGCGCCGACGCCCTCCTCGACACCGCGCTCACCGAGAACCAGGGGTGGACGAAAGCGCTCGGCACCCCGCCGAAGAAGGACGCCAAGACCGCCGCGACCTGGCGCCGCCTGGCCCGCACGGTCGCCGCGTACCGCGACCGCTACGGCATCGCGGATCTGACGCCGCTCGGGGCGCCGGCCGAGAACGATGTACAGAAGATTGACCAGGAACGTGCCGCCGCTGCAATCCGGGCCATCACACAAGCAAAGCGGGCCCCGACGCGTGAGCGTCGGCCCGCGAACCAAGTAACTCGCGGGCTCGGGTTCTGAGGCAGAACACGGCGACCTGCCATCCTTGTTGGAGACGGGAGGACGAGGGATGACTCAAGCAGAGCTGGCGGCCGACGTGGCGCGTCGCCTGGGAGTTGTCGCGCATCCCGCCGTCACGCAGATCGCCGAAGCAGTCGCACTGTTCGCCCCGCTGGGGTGGGCGATGTGCGATCGCTGGCACCAAGCCGGAACCGTCCGCGTCCTACGCCTTGCCGCGAAGGGCGCTGAGCCCACGACTATTGATGAGGCGATCACGGAGGTCTGGAACTCCGACAACCAGGTGCTTCTCCGACACGCTGCGGCACCGATACGCCGATGGTCAAACTCCCACTACCCCTTCAAGCAGGTGCTCTGGGATCGCGTCACGCTGATCGAGAAAGCGATCGAGCATCATCTCGCGGGAGCCTACGAAGCGTCCATCCCGATCATCCTGGCGCAGATCGACGGGATGAGCCGCGACCTTACCGGGCAGTCCTTCTTCTCCAAGGCCAACGCGGACCCCTACCTCGATGACGCGACGCTCGCCGGGATGGAGGAGAACCTGCCCGTCGTCCGCCGCGTGTTCTCCGAGAACGTCGATGAGTCCGGGACCTTCGGGCTCGTCTCGCGCCACGGTGTCCTGCACGGTCGAGACCTTGGCTACGCGACGCGAGAGAACTCAACCAAGACGATCGTGCTCGTCGCAGCCCTGGCCGAGTATTTCCCACGGGTCGCTGACGACGCAGGTGCCAGGTTGCGTCGTCTCCACGAAGAAGCCGTCGCCGGCTCGCGGGAACTCGATGGGTCAGGTCGGCTGGTCGATGACCGGCACATCCCCAACCTGCTGAACTTCGCCTACGACTTCGACACGGAGTACCTCAACGCCGTGCTACTCCGCCCCGGCCCGTTCGACGCTCACGCGACACTCGCGCAGGTCGCCAGCAAGCACATTCTCGACCCCGACGCCTTCACTGTCGGGCAAGATCAGGTCGGATGCTGGTGGCACTACACCGTCCCCGCAAGACAGACACTCGGCTACGCGGCCCGGCCGACAACCAACACCGAACGACGCCACCCCGACGTATGGCGATGGGACGCCCCCGATGCGCCCAGCGGATCGCCGTGGACGAACGCAGAGGGGTGGCGCTCAGACGATGACTTCCCGCGATCACCAAACTGGGAGCGCGACCCCGTCATCTGACGAGGTGAGGGACGGCAATGCAGGAACGGATCGACAGCGGCGATGGCGCGGGGAGCGAGAAGCACAATGAGTGACAATCCGGTTGGTCGCGCCGAGGACATCATCGCGGGGTTCGACGCGATACTGCCTGAGCAAGAGCGCGTGCTGGAACGGGCTGCTCAGAACGTCAAGCTCGGCCTCGAACGGGACTCCGAGATTTACCGTGGATTCACGCAGCTCGAGTTCTTCATCCTCACCGTCGACTTCGACATGCGTGTCATGCTCCGTGCGTTACTCGCGGACCCGCAGAACCGGCTCACCGCCGAGAAGTTCCTTGCCCTGACACTCGAAGAGGCGGAAGAGTCGGCCGGGCGAATGGTCAATGCCGTATCCAGGGCGATGCGGACTCTCCGCAACGACACCGGCGCTCATCTGTTCGATGTCGCGAGGTTCGATGAAGCAGTGGGCGCGTTCAAGCAGGCGATGTCCGAGATGAGGGACGACAAAGAGTTCAACAAGACCCTGCGTCTCATTCGGAACACCGTCTCCGGCCACATTGTCGGCGACGAGGTCGGCGTTCAGAACAGCGCGATCTGGGTCCTCACCCGGCACGGCGTCCCTCGCGACATCGACGGTGTGCTGCGGAGCCAGATCGTCTACTACGCCATCGCGACCCTCAACGCGCTCAGCGAGTTCGCACACGGACTGCAACGTGCCCTGCGCACCTGACGACATGGGATCGCCCATCGGAACTTCCGTCAGCGACCGACCAGTGCGGTACCCTATCCGGTGTCGCCAGGGCGGCGTACAGTAGGGAACGAGGCAGATTCCTCCTTGAACTGGCGCCCCTCGCGCGCAGGCCCTCGGGCCACTCTCTAACGCACTGTCTCGTCATCTGACCGTGCGAAGAGAGAAGCCCACATCATGTTCCGATTGCTCTGGGAAGACAGCACCCGCGTCCGCGACATCCTCCGCTACGCGTCGAGCAACCTCGTGCTCTAGGCGATCCGCACCTGCCGTCGCGGCCTCAAATGGGGGCGTCCCCGCTATGCTCCTCGCCATCCCGTACTGGCCCGTCGCCCAGCACTTCGTCGCTCTGATTGAGGGCGGTGGGGACGACCAAGAAAAGCCTCCCGCTGCCGATGAGGAGCTTTCGTGGGGGTGTCGTCCCCTCATGAGTACCCCACCACGACATGACTAGCGTTGGTCTCTTGTCGTGCGCCGAGACTGGCTGATCCACACGTCCACGTCCACTCAGGAGCAGAGGATGACCTTCCCCTGGTCTCCCGTCGGCTCGAAGTACGCCGGACCCTTGCCCGACTTGCGCAGCTCACCGAGATTCACGACTGTGAGGCCGAGCACGGAGACCGCCACGTCCGCTGGCGACATACATTCGTGCTGCCGAACCCCTAGATACTCACCCATCACGCGGCAACCTCGACGACCGCCGACGCTTCTGTGTGAACTCCGAAGGTTTCACAGTGCACCAGCGTGCCCAGATCACGCGCAGCACTCTCCACGCGTTCGGCTGGTGCAGCGTGTCGACATTGCGACGCAGGTCAGGTTTCGACGCTGACGCCCTCCGGCGCTCCGGGAGAACGGCGGAAGCGCGGGTGGGCCAGGACGAAGACCGCGACGACGGCCATGATCGCGGTACCGACGATGATCGGCAGCGGTGCCCAGAGCCCGTAGAGGGCGGTGCCCGCGGTGGGCGCGATGACGAAGGTGAGTCCGGTGGTCGCGCCGATGAGCCCGGCCAGGCCGCCTTGCTCCTCGCGGCTGACGAGAAGGGTGGGGCCGGCAGTGTAGCCGGGCATCGCGATGCCCAGACCCAGACCGATCAGCAGGATCGCGACGAACAGCAGGACGGGACCGGCGTCGAAGACGAGCACCAGGAAGCCCGCGAACGCGATCACCCCGCCCACGCGCAGCAGCGTAGGCGGCGTCCAGCCGCTGCGGGGCACGATGACGGCTTGGGCGAGGATCATGCCGACGCCGGCGGCCAGGAGCGCGGCGCCGGTCACGAGGCCGGTGGTCGCTGAATCCAGTCCGAGGCGGTCTTGGACGATGAATCCGGTGATGACCTGGATGAAGCCGAGCGCGGTGAACATGCCGAACCCGGCGAGCAGGAACGGCCATACCCGCGAGTCGAACGGGCTGACCCTGGCCGGGGTCTGGATGAGTTCATGGCGGGGCTCGCGCCGCAGCCGGAAGACGATCAGGGCGAGGCCGGCGAGCAGCAGCACCGGCACGGCGATCAGCGGCGTGATGAGGCCGAAGGCCGAGAGGAGCCCGCCGATGACGGACCCGCCGATCATGGCGATGCCCTGCACCGCGCCGACGCCGGCCATCCCCTTCACTCGGGCCTTCTCATCGGTCGTGACGTCGGCGATGTACGCCTGCGCGTTCGGCGGCACGGCGGCGATCGCGGTGCCGAAGCCGATCCCGCGCAGGGCGACGAACAGCAGGAACAGGCTCACGCCGGTGATCGCGCCGCTCATGCCGAGCCAGGCCAGCAGCGCGAACAGAATCATCGCGACCGTCGCGAGCACGAACGCGGCCACCAGGACCGGCTTGCGCCCCAAGGACTGGGAACGGCGCCCCCAGAACTGGCTGGTGAGCACGACCATGACCGCCGCCGTGCTGATGGTCACCCCGATCTGCCATTCGGCCAAGCCGACCTCGCGCGACAACGGCGCGATGATCGGGTTGAGCGTCATCTGCCCGAGGTAGATGAGCAGAACCGCGGCGAGCAGCAGCGGGATCTGCGGGCGAGGCGCAGTCGTCTCAGACGCGGGGGTCGGGGTGGGGGCGGTCATGCTGCCTTCCTTCATTGGTTCCCACCCGCGTGAACGGGCGTGAGCTGCCGGTCCGCAGCGGGCGGGGTCAGGACGAGCTGCCGGTCGGCGGCCAGGGCAAGTAGATCGTCGTCGTGGCTGATGAGCAGCACCACCGCGCCTGCGGCGGCGACCTGGCGGATCTGATCGCAGATCGACTGGAGGTGACGTCGGTCGACGCCCGAGCTGGGCTCGTCGAAGATCACGATGCGGCGACCGGCGACGCGGACGGCCGCGACGACGAGGCGCTGCTGCTGCCCGCCGGACAGCGCCAGCGGATGCCGCTCGGCCAGATGATCGAGATCGAGCGCTGCGAGGACGTCGGTGGTCTGGGGGGCTCCGGGAGCGTCGGCGCTGGCGAGGTCGATCTCGGCCCGGACGCTGTCAGTGAACAGCTGCCGTTGCACGTCCTGCATCACGATCGCGCTCGCGCGCTGTCTCGCGCGCCCGCTCAGCACGCGCCCGTCGAGCCGGACGGTGCCGGCGGACTTCTGCAGGCCGGTGATGACGCGGGCGAGGGTGGACTTGCCAGCGCCGTTGACGCCGCGGATCGCGGTCACCTCGCCCGCGGCGAACGCGACCCGCTCGAGGTCGAGGACCGTGCGACCCCCCAGCCGGCAGCGGATGCCGTCCAACAGCAGCGTCCCGCTCGGATCATCCTCTGCCTGGGCCTGCTCGACCATGCTCCGGCCGGCCGCAGGCAGGAGCGGCACGTCGGGCGAACGGATCTGTCCGCGCAGTCCCTCCTTCGCGAGCACAGCGTCGGGGACCGCGCGGAACTGCGCTGCGGTCCATTCGATGTCGACGGCACCGTCGCGCATGACGACGACCCGGTCGATCAGTTCCTCCAGGTAGCGCAGTCGGTGCTCCGCGATGACGATCGTCACCCCTGCTGCTTTGAGTTCTGCGAGGGTGGTGGTGAGCCGGCGCACGGCGTCCGCGGAGAGGTTGGAGCTGGGTTCGTCCAGCAGCAGGATGCGCGGGTCGTGGGCGGTCGCGGCGGCGATCGCGACCTGCTGCTGCTGCCCGCCGGACAAGTGCTGCAGTCGCTGTTCGATCGGAACCCGCTCCGCGAGGTCGGTGAGGATCGCCTCAACGCGCGCGCGGATCTCGTCGCGGGGGAAGCCGAAGTTCTCCATCGCGAACGCCGTCTCCTCACGGGCGGAGTCGGTAAAGAACTGGCGTCGTGGGTGCTGGAGCACGGTGCCGGTGACCAGGCCGAGGGCGTCGAGCTCGACAGCGGTGGTGACCGCTGCCTCGACGGTGACGGTGCCGGTGAGGATTCCGTCGTCGTGGAACTGTGGCACGAGGCCGTTCATCAACCGCAGGGCCGTCGACTTGCCGGAGCCCGACGCCCCGCACAGCACGACGAACTCACCGGATGCGATATGCAGGTCGAGGTCGCGCAACGCCGGAGCCTCGGCGTGCGGATAGGTCCAGGACACGCCCGCGATGTCGATCATGCGATCACCATCGTCAAAAGGTTCGGCAGCAGCAGGCTCGCCGCCGCGAAGACGGTCAGGGCAAGAACCAGCACGAGGTCGGGCCAGCCGAACCGGGGCGGATCAAGAGACACCGGCCTGTGTCGTGAGCCGAGCCCGCGCAGGATCGCCGAGGCGGAGAGATCCTCGCTAGCGCGCAGGCTCGCGGCGATCATCGGCACGGTGAAGCGTTCCATGCTGAGGATCGGATGCCGGGCAAGGCCCGTCGCGCCGGCCAGGCCCCGCAGCCGCATGGCATCGAGCACCGCGGCAGATTCCGCCGCGACAACCGGGAAGAACCGGAGCATCACCGCGAGCGTGACCGACAGCGCCCGCGGCAGGCGCCAGGCCCGCAGCGCCGCGCTCAGCTGGGTCGGCGAGGTGGTGGCGATGAAGTGTGCGCCGACACCGAACGCGGCGACGAAGCGGATGAGATATCCGCAGCCGATCGCGACGACCGTGACCAGGGGGTTGGGCCAGAGCAGCGGGAGCACCCAGCCGAGCAGGTACATGAGGACCGCGAGGACCGGGATCGCCACGGCGCGGCGCCACGCGCCTTCCGTGACCGCGAGCAGGGTCGCCAGCACGATCCCCGCCGGCACGAACACCAGCCCGCCAGGACTCATCACGGCGAGGCTGACCGCCAGCACGAGCAGGATCTTGCTGCGCGGGTCGAGCCCCCCTCGCCCCGCGGCACCACGCGAGACGGCGCCGATAGGGGCGGCGACGTCAGGCAAGGCCGGCGCGGACAAAGTGCTTGCGCAGGACGGCCGAGCCGAGCAGTCCGCCGAGGAACCCAGCCACCGCGATCGCAACGGCAAGGACGCCGAGCACCGGCAGCGTGGTGAATGCATCGGCGGCGGCAACGTACTCCTCACCCATCCTGGTGAAGCTCGGGCTGCGCAAGTAGTTCTCGCGATCGAACACGAGCGGC
Organism: Microbacterium sp.; assembly: GCF_052099035.1. GTDB lineage: Bacteria > Actinomycetota > Actinomycetes > Actinomycetales > Microbacteriaceae > Microbacterium. Next base: position 29,102 of record NZ_JBQDSX010000026.1, read on the forward strand.
AGGAACGGGGTGAAGAAGCTCAGCGCGAAGATCGTGTACGAGAACATCGCCGCCCACCTGGAGCGGTAGCCACCGACCCAGAGCACGACCTCGGCGAGGACCGCGAGGACGATGATCCCGATCGTGCTGAAGATCGAGTTGCCGGTCAACAGGTAGAACAGTGCCACGACGACGCCGAGCAGCGTCACCATCCCCGCGTGCCCGACCCGTGTGAGGAACAGCATGAACACGATCCCGTTGACCAGCACCGAGACCGGCACGGCGGCAAGCCACACCAGCGGCGAAAGGATGCCGAGCATCCCGATCGCATAGGTGACGACGATCAAGATGACCGCGAAGATCGCGACGCTGGTCAGGTCGCGCGCACTGAACCGCAGCGAGAACGGGGGCCGGGCGGGCTTCGCCTCGGTGGGCACGGTCGTGTCGGTCACGCGAGTCCCGCCTTCACGAAGTGCTTGCGCAGCACCGCGGCACCGAGCAGGCCACCCAGGAAGCCGAAGACGATCCCCGCCACCCACACGCCCAGGACGACAGGCCCGGTCAGGACCGACGCCATCTGCTCCGCGTACCCGCTGCCCATCGACTGGCTGGCCTGCTGCGAGATGTACCCGGATGGGTCGAGGAAGAACGGAATCCAGGGGCCGATCATCCATGCCGAGAAGATCGTGTAGGTCCAGATCGCGGCCCACTTGGAGCGGTACTGCCCGGCGTACATCACGAGCTCGCCGATCAGGGAGAAGCCGACGATGACGAGGGCGCTCTGCCACGGGTGTCCCCAGCCCATCGAGGCAAGTCCGAAGACGATCCCGAACAGGGTGATCATGCCGCCGTGGCGCACACGGCTGAGGAACAGCATGTAGGGGATGCCGGCGACCAGCGGCGCGAGGGGCAGGGTGATCACCATCACGAGCGGGCTGATGATGCCGAGCATCGCGACGGCAAAGATCACCACGATATAGATCACGGCGAAGATCGCGACGTTCAGGAAGTCGCGGGCCTTGAAGGTCAACGAGAAGGGCGAGCGTCCCGCCGTGGCGGTGGCGGGCTGGGGTGGGGCGGTCGTGTCTGACATGGGCGTTCCTTTCGGGATTCGGATGGTTCAGTCGGGCTGGGTCAGCTGCCAGCCGGTGGCGTCGACGCGTTCGCGCCAGTAGCCGGCGTAGGCGCCGTCCTGTGCGAGCAGTTCGGCGTGGCTGCCGGTCTCGCGGATGCCGCCTTCGCCGTCGAGCATGATGATCCGGTCGGCCGTCATGATGGTCTGCAGCCGGTGTGCCACGACGATCAGCGTCCGGTCCGCGCGGATCGAGTCGATGGCCTCGCCGATGGCGATCTCGTTGCCGATGTCCAGGGCGCTGGTGGCCTCATCGAGCAGCACGACGGGTGCGTCTTTGAGAAGCGCTCGGGCGATGGAGATTCGTTGCCGTTCTCCGCCGGAGAGGTTCGAGCCGCCTTCACCCACGCGGGCGTCCCATCCGCCGGGGAGGCGTTCGATGATCTCGTCGACGCGGGCACGGGTCGCGGCGGCGATGACCTCCTCGCGGGACAGGTCGGGGCCTCCGATCCAGATGTTGTTCAGGATGGTGTCGTCGAACAGGTAGACGTCCTGGAAGACGGGGGCCACGGCCCGTTCGATCACGTCCGTGCCCAACTCGGGCACCGGCACGCCGCCGATGAGCACCGTCCCGGCCTCGGGGTCGTAGAAGCGTGCGATGAGTTTGGTGATCGTCGTCTTGCCCGACCCTGACGGGCCGACGATCGCGGTCATCCCGCCGGCTGGGGCGGTGAAGGACAACCCCTGGAGCACAGGGTCGCCGCCATAGCCGAAGGTGACATCCTGGAACTCGATGCCGAAGTCGGTAGGCGTCGCTGGATGCTCGGGCTCGGGCAGTCTGGGGACGGCGGCGAGCTCGTCGAGCCGGTCGATCGTGGTCTTCGCCACGGCGACGCCGCCGCCGAGGTCGCCCGCGGTGACGATCGGCTCGTTGAACCGCACCCCGAGCACGAGCAACGCGATCAGGGTCGCGATATCGACGGTGCCGCCGACGGCGAGGAACGCGCCTGTGACCAGCAGCACCGTGATCGAGAGTTGGACGAGTCCCGCGAACAGGGCAATGGCCGAGCCCCCGGTGATCAACAGACCCCGGTACTGGTTGTGCTGGTCTTCCAGCGCCTGGTCGACGAGCCGATCGGCGATCGAGCCTTCGCCGGCAGTGCGGAGGGCGGGCTGGGCGCGGGCGAACTCGACAACCCGGTTGGAGGCTTCGGCGACCGCGAGCGAGTGGGCCTGGTCACCGCGGCCGATGCCCCGGCTGAGCCACCGGTAGCCGAATACGATGATCGGAACCACCACCGTCATCGCCAGGGCGAGCCGCCAGTCGAAGAAGTACATGCCGACCAGGACGGTGCCGGGGGCGATGAACCCGGCGAGGATCTGCCGCAGGATCGCGTAGGGCATCGTCGAGACGAACATCGCACCCTGCGTCGCCAGGCCCGTGATCAGTCCGGTCCGGTCGGTGGAGAACCACGAGACCGGCAGCGACACAACGCTGTCGCCGAGCCGCTCCAGCAGCGAGTCGAGGACCGCGGTCGATGCTTCCATGCCGATCTGGGACGCGAACCACGACGCGGCGACGTAGCCCACGGCGGTCCCGACGACGGCGATCAGCCACCCCCAGGAGGCGTCGAGGTCGCCGACGAACAGCGACCGCAACAGCGGGACCAGCAGCAAGAACGCGATTCCCTGCAGCACCGCGGCGACCACCACGAAGCTCAGCTCCGCGATCACCAGGCGCCGGGCACGGGGCGAGCAGTAATGCAGCAGACGACCGATCATGCGCCTGCTCCTTCCGGTAGAGAGCGGGCATGGTTGGCCTGGTAGTCGGCCCACATCCCCGCGAACCGCCCCCCGCTCGCGACGAGCTCGGGGTGCGTGCCCTGCTCGATGATGCGACCGCCGTCGAGCACGAGAATCTGATCGGCCCCGACGATCGTGTGCAGCCGATGGGCGATCACGAGCACGGTGCGGTCCGCGGCGAGAGTGCTCAGCGCGCGCTGGATCGCCGCCTCCGAGTCCGGATCGGCGAACGCGGTCGCCTCGTCGAGCACGAGGACCGGAGCATCGGCGAGCAGAGCGCGGGCGATCGTCACCCGCTGGGCCTCACCGCCGGAGAGGTTCGCGTCCTCGCCGATCACGGCGTCATAGCCCCGCTCGAAGCGCGCGATACGGTCGTGGATCTGCGCCGCGTGTGCAGCGTCCTCGACCTCGGCGTCGGTCGCGTCGGGCCGGGTGAGCCGGATGTTGTCGCGCAGGCTCGCGCGCAGCAGCTGCACGTCCTGGAACACGAACCCGACCTGCCGGTACAGCTCGCCGGACGCTATCTGACGCACGTCCGCTCCGCCGATCTCGATCGCACCGGCGTCCACGTCGTAGAAGCGCGGGACGAGCTTCGCCAGCGTCGACTTTCCCGACCCCGAGGCGCCGACGAGGGCGGTCACGGTGCCGGGGGCGCAGGACGCGGCGATCTCTTGGAGCACACGGTGCTCGCCGTCGTAGCTGAAGGACGCATCCTGGAACCCGACAGAGCGGCCCTCCGGCGTCTGCGGGGAGGCCGGCTGGGCAATGGGAGGGAGGGCGAAGAACGCGGCGAGGGACTGCTGGGCCTTGCCCGCGTTGCGCAGGAACTGGCCGGAGGCCCCGAGCTTCATCAGCGGCGCGGTGAGCCCGAGCCCGAGGAGGATACCGGGGAGCACATCGACCGGAGAGGCCCCGCCGTTCGCGACCAGCCACACCGCGGCCGCCAGCAACAAGGCGAGCACGACGATCGGCGAGGCGAGCAGTTCGACGATCGTGAACACCACGGCCGTCTCACGGGTCCACTCGCCGACGAACCTCGAGTATTCTCCGGTCGCGTCCCGGTAACGGCGGTGGCTGCGTCCGACCTGCCCGAAGCGCTTGACGACGGCGATGCCCTGCACGAACTCGACGGTCGCGCCGGACAGGGCCTGTGTTGCCTGGTCGTACTGCACGTACTTCTCGCCGGCCCCCCGCATCATCAGCGGGTAGAGGAGGAAGATCGCCACGAGCGGCACGAGAGCGGCGAGTGCCATCCGCCAGTCCACGATGAAGAGATAGACCAAGCTGATCACGGGCACCGTGATCGCGGTCAGGACGTCCTGGATCGAGTGCGCGACCAGCTGGTGCAGCGCGACGACATCGTTCTCCACGAGCTTGCGCGCCGACCCCGAGCTGCGCTGATCGAACCAGCCCAGCGGCAGGCGCTGCAAGTGGCCAACAATCCGCTTGCGCAGCGAGTGCTGCAGCTCGGCATCCGCGAAATGACCGACCAGGCCGGACAGGAAAGCCGCGCCGAAGCTCACGATCAGTGCGATCACGGCGACGACCACGATCACCCAGACCCGACCAGCATCCACCGGCGACCCGTCGATCGCCGGGAGCAGCGTGCGAGCCAGCTCGACAATAGCGATGAACGGCACCACGCTGCCGGCCGCGCCCAGAACCGCCAGGGCGATGACCCCCGCCAGGCTGCCCCGCACCGGCGCGAAGAACGAACCCTCCGCCGCCGACGCCTCGCTCCGTGCCACGCTCATCGTGCTCCTTCCATCGCGCTATTGAGAATGATTATCACACAGTAGAATGAACAGTGTTCTAATCGCTGTGGCGAGCCTACAGGTAAGGCAAGCCTTACCTCAATGATTGGGCGGCGCTACCCGCGAGACCCAGCCAGAGGAGCCCCAGTGACCACAAAGGAGCCCGCGCCGTTCCATGCCGGCCTCACCCCCGAACGCGTCATCGACGCTGCGGTGGAGCTGACCCGTGAGTCGCACCTGATGAGCTGGTCGCTCCGCGACCTCGCCGGGCAGCTCGGCGTCGCCGCCTCGGTGATCTATCACCACGTCGGCGGAAAGGACTTGCTGTGCCGCCGGGTCGTGGAGCGGATGCTCGCGCAGATCGAGCCGCCGGACGCGGAGCTGCCCTGGCAGGAGTGGTTCCGCGCGCTGCTATGCTCGGCCGGTCCTCGCGCCGCGGAGTATCCGGGCTCGGCGAAGTGGATGCTCATGCACGGGCCGACGCTGCCCGTAGCCCTGCCTATCCTCGAGGCAGGCATTGCCGTCCTGCACCGCGCCGGCTTCGGCAGCCGCGCAGACTTCGCCTATGCGGCGCTTCTCAACAACGCCATGCTAACTGTCTCGATGAGTGACGACCGGCTCCAGCACGAGGGCGACGGCCCGCGGGACCACGCCACGATGATGGCCGAGTTCCATCAGATACCCACCGCATCCGCCGAAGTCCGCGCAATGGGTCACGAATTCATACGCCCGCTCGCGGAAGGCGGCGAGACCGCCGCCCGGATGCGCTGGGACTACTACCGCTTCGTCGTCGACACCACCATCGCCGGCCTCGACGCTACTCTACGAACCGGAGACGCCGAGGCGAGCGAATAGCGCCGACGCGGGCCAGCTCTTCCACCGGAGCCCGCGCCGACTCAGTGTCCGCGGGTCTGTCGGGAAGTTTGTGTGTGAGGGGTTCGGCGTGATCGGTTCGGCTTCGGTCGTCCGGGAAGATGAATCACGTCATGAACACTGAATTGAAGACACCAACTGAGCAATCCGAGACCGTCGATCTGCGGACCGGGGAGATCCTTCCTGCGCCGCCGGATGTCACTGCGGTCGCGGAGCAACTCGTGGCCGCCGCTCGTGGTCAAGGGATCGAGCTGACTGGCCCGGACGGGCTGCTGACGGGGCTGACCCGGCAGGTACTGCAGTCCGCGTTGGAGGCGGAGCTGACCGAACACCTCGGCTACGACCCGGGCGACCGGGTCGGGAAGCAGACGCCGAACAGTCGGAACGGATCCACGCCGAAGACGGTGCGGACCGAGATCGGCGATCTCACGATCCAGGTCCCGAGGGACCGGGCGGGGACATTCGCGCCGGTGGTGGTGCCCAAGCATCAACGCCGAATCGCGGGGTTCGACGAGGCGGTGATCTCTCTGTATGCGAAGGGCATGACCACCGGCGATATCGCTAAGCACCTCTCTGACCTCTACGGATCCGACGTCTCTCGTGATCTGGTGTCGACCGTGACAGACAAGGTGCTCGGCGACATGCAGGAATGGCAAGCCCGTCCTCTCGATGCGATCTATCCGGTGGTGCTGATCGACGCGCTCGTGATCAAGGTCCGCGACGGGCAGGTCGCCAACCGGCCTGTCTACGTCGCTGTCGGCATCGATCTGGAGGGGCATCGTGACGTTCTCGGGTTGTGGATGGGACCGACCGGCGGGGAGGGTGCGAAGCAATGGATGAACATGCTCACGGAGCTGCGCAACCGTGGTGTCGCCGATGTCTGCATCGTCTGCTGCGACGGACTCAAAGGCCTCCCCGATGCGATCACCGCGATCTGGCCCCTCGCAACGGTGCAGCAGTGTGTCGTGCATCTCGTGCGGAACTCACTTCGATACGCGTCGAAGAAGTACTGGTCCAAGATCACCAGGCAGCTCCGCGAGGTCTATACCGCTCCGACCGCCGCAGCGGCCGAGGCGAGGTTCGCGGAGTTCGCCGAGCAATGGCGGAGCCTGTATCCGGCGATGATCCAGATGTGGGAGAACGCGTGGGGCGAGTTCGTGCCGTTCCTGAAGTTCCCGCCGGAGATCAGACGCCTCATCTATACGACGAATGGGATTGAGTCGCTCAATGCCAGGTTCCGGCAGGCCACGAGACGCCGCGGGCACTTCCCCAACGAGCAGGCGGCGATGAAGGTGCTCTACCTGACGGTGCTCGAGCGGCGCCCGAATCGCACGAACCCGACCGGGCAGATCGCCGGCTGGAAAGCTATCCTGAACACCCTGTCCATCACCTACGGCGACCGCCTAGGAATCAACTAAGCCGAAGCCCCGTACACAAAGGAACGGACAGACCCCATCAGCAGCCTGCTCGCCAAACTCGCCGCCCGAGACCGCGCCCAACTCGTCATCGCCGCCTACGAGCACCAGCTCATCATCCCCAGCACACGCAACCACAGCCCCCTAAATCCTCTCAGCCGACCATAGCCACCGCGCCGGTCCTTCTGCGCGACCAACTCCATACAGCCTCTGTTGTTCTGGAAGGACATACCGCAGGCCGCTCGATGCACCGGCGGCGAGCGAGGCACAGAAGGTCGACGCCGCCCGTGCTCGCGCAAGTTTCGACCGAGCACGCAAACTATCCCTCGCGTAACCCGCAGGATTGGTCGCAGTTGCGCCTAAGACAGGAGTCAGCCACGCGATCACTGCAAAACTGTGCGGAACCTGACTGGCGAGACTCTGGATAACAGAGGGCGGAGAGCTCCCGGAGTCCATCTTGTGCTGAACCGATCGTTGTCGGTTACGGTCAGCGCGTCCCAACTCGCCAGCGGTACACCTGAGCGAACGCCCTGACATCGGTTGACGGGATTCCCTTGATCTGCGGCAGACCCGTCGCTGTGCCCACGAGCTCCGTCTCCAGATAGGCGATCTCTTTCTCGGTGAGCACGGGCACGCTAATCTCGAACGCCTCGTCGCCGGTGCGTATGAAGTGGAGATCTTCGAAACGGCAGGTGTCGATTGCGCGGTCTAGGGAGGTGCTGGTCGTCATTCCTCCCCAGGTCAGCATCTTGGCGTCGTCCGCGTAGTGGAAGTTGAAGAGCTGACGAAACGGCAGACCATGAGCTTGTCTTCCCGCCGCATGCGCTGTCGCTTGGAGGATGCTTCGTTCGACTTGCGTTGGCCCCCATCCCGCCATGTCTTTGTCGGCCAGTGCGTCATCGACTAGGTCTCCGAGGTTGGCGCGCAAGTTGCTCAGCCGTTCGGGCATCGGCACCTTAGTTGCCGCACCATTGACGGTGACGATAACGACGCTTCCGGGTTGAGTGGAACGCACGACATAGTCGACGTCCCGCAAGATGTCGGTTGTCAGTAGGTCGGTGTAGTCGAGCCACACGATGGACAGCTTCGTCCAGTCGACTTGCGGTAGCTGGTCGTGGGCCTCACCCATTAGGACGCGGATACTCTTGTACGGCTTGTTGAAGTCGAGCCGATGCTGCATGTTTGTATCGCGTTCGATGCTGGTCATCTGCGGAACTCCGAGGCCGCGATGGAATTCGACGAAGTCGATGAACTCCAGCCCGCCGAATCCGACATATTGGTACTGGACCAGGGGCGCGATGGCGGTCAGCCGCCGACAGGCATCGACGATCATCATGCGTTGAGCGGCCTTCGCCGGCCGAAACTCATACTGCCGAGCCATCAGCCGATTTCTTGGTCGTAGAAGTAATCGAAAGTGAGACGGCCAACTTCGGAGCCGCTGTTGGCCCCCAATGCGTCGGCAACCTCCTCGAAGCGGTCTGGGTCCACGGCGTACTGGATGCGCTGAGCCTTGGGCGTTGGCGGCGCCTTCGGCTTAGGCGGTGGCGGGGCCGGCGTGATCATCTGCGACGATGTGGAGAGCGAGCTGATCGGCCGATCCGGTGTGTCGTCTAGGGCAATCAGCAGCTCGGGCTTCGGGTCCTCCTGCTCGACACGGGCTCGTACCTGCTTTGCGCGGTTGATCACCGCTTGTACAGCGTAGAGCGTCGTCTTCATTTGTGACTGGACCGCTCGGAACACTGGCGAATCGCGATCGACGGCGGTCTTAGTCGTGTTCCACGGCAGCAGGCTGGCGTCGTCGGCCGAGAGGTAGACGAAGCCTCGGAACAGGCGATACTGAGGGTGGTAGGCGGCGGCTGGGTTGCCCCATCCTGTAAGCGGGGTCCTGTCTGCGACGAGTAGTAGGCGGTCGTTGCAGAAGAGGTACCACCCGGCATCACCGGGGTCTTGGAAGTTCTCGGCTTGGCCGTCGTCCTCGGGGTCAGTTTCTTTATCGCGCCTCGGCGGTGCCACCGTTCCGGCGTAGAGCTTGACGTCAACCACGCCTCCGTTCGGACCGGGGACCTGGAACTCTTTGAAGACCGGCTGCACCACGTCGGATGCTTGAAGCGATGGTCTCGATGCTGTCAGGGGCTTGTCACTGTTCAGGTAGAGCTGCAACCCGCTCTGAATCGACTCTTGATGCCGGACTCGCAACTCGGTGCGCAGCGCCTGCACGATGGCGGGATCGTTCAGATCATCTTGAACGCTCGGATGCAGACGCGTTACCGAGATGGTCGTGCCGGCCACCTCGTCGGGAGCGAGCGCAACGTTCTCCTCGACACTGTTGAACTGGAACGTCCAGTCGTCCTGTACTGCCCACCGCTCGACATCGACGTCGAGTTGGAAGCGAGAGCCGTCGCTATTGCCAGTCTCGCCGTGATGGGCGGATTGGACGGCGAACGCCCGTCCAATCTTGAAGATGGCGCGCTTCATCCCCACGCCAAACTGACCGACCGAGCGCTTCACCCCCGTAAAGTCTTTGGACCGCCCGAATCGGAACGCGTAGTGTCGGGCGATTTCGGCGGAGATGCCGCCGGAATTGTCCGAGATCGTGAAAGAACCGTCCCCGAACTCGATTTTCACCCACTGTCCGGACAAGTCGCCGTCGGGGTGGAGGCCCCGTGCACCGTCCACGCTGTTATCCAAGAGATCGACGATCGCCGGCAGCAGCTCGATGTCCTTCGTTAGCATCTCGATGAAGAAGCGCTTCTCTGCGCCCGCATCGATCGTCGTGTCGGGGGTGGGTGTGACCATGTACTCATGATGCCCGACCTATGCCCCTCTCCGTGGAAACACGGCCTCGGCGGTGCGTGCGTTCGGGGACGAGATGTGCGATCGTCATAGTGTGTCGGATTCCTCTGCTCGCGCGCGCCTGACCAGGCCTGTCGCCGTGGACCTCTTCGCTGGGGCCGGTGGTATGAGCCTCGGGTTCGAGCAAGCCGGGTTCGATGTGGTCGCGGCTGTCGAGTACGACCCTGTGCACGCTGCCACCCATGCCTTCAACTTCCCGCAGTGCGAGGTTCTCTGCCGGGATGCTTCAAGGCTGTCTGCCGCTGACGTGCTCGCGGCCGCCAAACGTGGGTTCAAGAAGCTCCATCCTGGCGTTGCGTGGTCGGGGCGACTTGACGCGCTGATTGGCGGCCCTCCGTGCCAAGGGTTCTCGACGGGAGGAAAGCGCGAGCGAGACGACGAGCGGAACGACCTGCTCTTGGAGTTCGTTCGTCTGATCGAAGAACTCAAACCGCGAACGTTTTGCCTGGAGAACGTCGCCGGATTGCTCGAAACGAAGTTCGACGAGGTGCGCGAGGAGGCGTTCGAGCGGCTCCGCAAAGCGGGTTATTCGCTCTCTGGAACAGACAAGGTAGTCAACAGCCTCAACTTCGGCGTCCCGCAATCGCGTCGACGAGTCATCGTGCTCGGCGCCCTCAGCGACAAGGCGCCGAGGCGTCCGGCCACCGTGGACGGCGAGGTGTCGGTGCAAGAGGCCTTTGATGGGCTGCCGTCGCCCGTTCAATACAAGGCGTTGTTAGATTCCGACGAAGCAGAGTTGACGAGCGGGGACGCGGAGCGCCGCACAGCGACGAAGAGCGCGTACGCCCGGAGGCTAGCTGGCATCGATCCGCTGCCTGGCGACAAGTCGAGGCCACGTCTCTGGGACCCATCGCTCCTGACTGGCTCACGCCGGACTATCCACACGGCCGAGACCATTCAGCGATTCGCCGAGACCGAGCGTGGCGCAGTTGAACCCAAGAGCCGCCTGTATCGACTTCCGCTTGATGGTCCCTCCCGGACGTTGAGGGCGGGTACTGGTTCCGAGCGCGGCTCGCACACGTCCCCGCGACCGATTCATCCTCGGGAGGATCGCGTGGTGACCGTCCGTGAAGCTGCCCGGCTGCACGGCTATCCAGACTGGTTCCGCTTCCACACCACGAACTGGCACGGCCACCGCCAAGTCGGCAACAGCGTTCCACCGCCCCTCGCACGAGCGGCTGCAACGGCGTTGCTCAGTTCGCTTGGATACTCACCGGTGGCGCTTCGCGCCACCGTCCGGCTCGGCGAGGTTTCCCTCCTTACCTTGTCGCGTTCGAAGGCTCAGCCCGTAGTCGATGCGCTGATCGAGGAGATGCCGGCTACGCGAACACGGAAGCCTATCGTGCCCGAGCGCGACATGATCGACTCCTACGAAGCCGCAGCGGGCTGACGCCGACCAACACCTATCCGGGCAGGTCCTGGTCGTGCGCGATCACATGAGACTCGACCAAGACCGCGACTTCCTCGGGAGGCGTGTGGCTCCAGTAGCGCAGGATCGTCCAGCCGGCAGCGGACAGCGTTCGAGTGGTTTCGACATCGCGCGCTGCATTCGCGGCGATCTTCGGAGCCCAGTAGTCACGATTCGACTTCGACGGCACGTAGTGCTCGGGGCATCCGTGCCAGAAGCAGCCGTCGATGAAAACCGCGATTCGCTTGCGCGGGAACACGATGTCGGCTGTCCGTGGCAGTGACGGCAGTGGACGGGCATTCACGCGATAGCGCAGGCCACGAGCGTGTAGAAGCCGTCGCACCGCCATTTCGGGCTTCGTGTCGCGAGAACGGTTGCCGCGCATTACCTTCGCCACGCGCGGGCTGCTCGCCCACGAACCGGTACTCATTCTCCCACGCTACGCCGCGGGCAGATCGGCCGGGCGCTTCCGTAGGTCGCACCGGGGTCGTACTCTGTAAAGGAGGCAGATTTCTCCTTGACTGGCGTCCTTCGGGACAGGCCCATTGGGCCACTCTTACACGCACTGTCTCACTACTGACCGTGCGATGAGAGAGAAGCCCCACGTCATGTTCCGACTGCTCTGGGAAGCCAGCACCCGTGTCCGCGATGTCTTGCGTTACGCGCCGAGCAACATCGTGCTCTACGCGATCCGAGCTCGCCGCCGCGGCCTGAAATGGGGCCTCCCCGCGATGCTCCTCGCCGTCCCCTACTGGCTCGCCGCAATGCACTTCGTCGCCTTGATCAAGGCCGGCGGCGACGCTTGGCTCAACCTCCTGGTTCTGTGGGCGGGATGGAACGCGATCAAGTTCGTCATGATCGGGCCGGTCAGCGTCGTTCTGCTGATTCGCGTCCGCATTGCAGAGGCCATCGAACGCCAACGCGCGCGCCGTGCGGCTGCTTCCGCTGCGCACGGAACGGTGGGCGTGGCGCGACGAACGTCGTCGTCTACACGAGAAGCGGGCGACTCAGCAGATCGTGGCCGCGATGCGCGTCAGCCGTCCCCACGGCGGTCCACTTAGACGCTAACTGAGGACGTCGGCCCCGCGGTCGAATCTGACCGCCCTCCGCGATCACAGCGTTGCGCACCGTCTTGTGATCGACGTCCAGCCGCTCGGCGACCTCCTGCAACGTCAACCCTTCTGCGTAAAGGGCGGCCGCGCGGGTACGACCTCCATCGTCCAGCCCAGGCGTCCTGACCAACCCGCCCGCCCGGGTGACCAACGTCGGGATCGTCCCACGATGCACTCCGTACTTTGCGGTGATCGCCCGAACCGGCATCCCTGCCTCATAGTCCGCGACCAACTCAGCCCGTCGCTCGGAGGCCAATCGTGTTTGAGACTTCGCCGGATTTCTTGCCACCGGACCGCGCGTGTCGTGTCTCTTGGAGCCTTGATCACGAGGACCACGGCCCTCAGAGCCCCGGAGTACCCGGCGAATCAGGGTTTTCAGCGCCGGGCGCGTGTTTGAGAATCGCTTGGGAAGGCCCACCACATCCCTTCTCCCGTCGATTCCCCGTTGCGGCGTGATCGAGTGATTC
>NZ_JBQDSX010000027.1:0-4001 GCF_052099035.1 Microbacterium sp.
TCGGAATAGGGATTGGTGGAGGAATCTGCCACGTCACAAGACTACCGGTGACAGCGCACCCGTTCTCCGCCCACGGTCTCACCCGATGGGTCGACGGTTGGCGGAGGGCCTGCCGATCGCTAGCTTCCAAAGCGTCCATGGGAACAATGACGACCAAGGAGACGAACGATGTCCAGACAGCTCACGACGCGATTGGGTGTGGCGGGCATCGCGGCAGCGGTGATGCTCTCCATCGCCATCAGTCCGGTCTATGCCGTCGAGGAGAACGACGAAGACCTGACCGCCACCGAACCGACGCAGGAGGACATGCCGACTGTCGGCGGGAACCTCGGCAACCAGCACTACTCCGCGCTCGACCAGATCACCAAGCGCAATCTCAGCCAGCTCGCACCCGCCTGGCGCACCCACGTCTCCGCGGTCGCACCCGCATCCGATGACGTCGGCCAGCAGACCACGCCGATCGTCGTCGACGGCATGATCTACCTCGATACTCCCAGCGGCGGTGTGACCGCCTTCGACGGCGCCACCGGAGAGTCCGCGTGGAAGTGGGAGAACCATGAATACGGCATGTCGAGCACGACTCGGTACCGAGCGCGTTGTGGATGCCGACGAATCCGCCTCCACCGCGCACATACTGCATGAGAGCGGTCTGCGCGGCATCATCGAGGCTGTCACGGGTCGAGCTGAGGAACACCACGGCCTGGTACTGATTGAGTCTGCGGAAGGCTGCGAGATCCTCGGTGTAATCGACCGTGATGCCAAGGTCTTCAGCCCAGGCCTTCAGACCGGCCTGCGCGACGTTGTCCTCATTCAACGGCGGATTGAGTCCTGACTCGAGCGGGGTGCCCAGGTGCGCGTGACGAGGACCACCGGTGCGGCTCCAAATGAGGATCTTCTTCTCTTCCCCCTCCACCCAGCCGTTGCCCCATTCGTGGTAGCAAGCCGGATCAGTGCCGCGACAGACGCCGTAATCCTTGACATCGTCTAGGTAGATCTGCTGTGCGGTAGCAGGTTTTCCCTTCCCGTATGGACTTCACGTGATCTCCCTTGATCGTTGGAGCCGGATCGAGATGGGTGGTTCGAGCCTGAACCTAAAGACCAGCGGTGAAACCTGCAACGTGTGTTCCATCCAGTGAGTTGTGCCGCGTTCTCCGGCCGTCGCCGAGACCTCCCTAGGATGGGGCCATGGCCGACAAGCCCCAGTGGTTGATCCGTGAGGACGCCGCAGTGCCGGTGCTGGTCGCGCTCGCGCTGCGGCAGATGCTCGGCATCCGCGAGCCCGACGACCTGCCTGCGCTGCGCGATCTGGACGTGCGCGCTCCGGATGCTGTGGATGCCACCCCCGCGCTCGAGCAGCAGTGGCGGAACTACTGGGACATGACGATCGAGCCGCGCACGCACCCGGCGGAGGGTCCGCTGGAGCTCATCGACGGCTTCGATACCCTCGTCGCCCTGCCTGCCAGCGGCGCCGAAGAGCTGCGCGCTGCGATCGAGCCGCTCGCGGCATCCGCGATGACCTATGCGAAGGCGGCACGCAACCGCTACTTCGACGCGATGAAGACAGCGACCGGCGGTGGGGCGTACCGCGCGTACGCCAGCGCGATCGCCGAGTTCGAGCGCGAAGTCGGCCGACGCGCGCACTCCTTCGAGCTGAACGTGCAGGTGCTGCCGTTCTCGCAGCGCGGGATCTGGTGGATCGGCGCGCTGACGGTGGCCGTGACCGACGGTCTGCGGCGAGATGTCGTCGCGTTCGACGGCGCCATCCGCCCGATCATCGGTGAGCTCGCCTGAGCGGCCGCGTGGACACTTCGACTCGCTTCGCTCGCTCAGTGCGTTTCGTCTTCGGCGGCTTCGCCGCCTACGCTCAACGACCAGCGGTGGCACTCCCTGCGGGTCGTTGAGCGAGCGAAGCGAGACGAAACGCGTTGAGCGAGCCGGAGGCGAGCCGAAACGACGGATGCCGCAGCGGGTCAGTCCTCGGGGATGATCGTCTCGTGGTCGACGCGCACGACGCGGTCGTGCCGACGGGCGATGCGCTCGAGCACCATGGCCACGACGCCGCCGAGCGCCAGGCCGATCGGAGCCGTCCACAGCAGCGTGAACCCGAAGACCTGCCCGGGCGGGTAGACGACGTCGAGCGTCGCGGACGGCTCGTAGCTGCCGACCATCGTCAGGATGCCGGCAGCGATGATGCCCAGCACGACCCCGATCGCCATGAGCACGCCGTAGCGCGGCACGCGCCGCACGGTCGCTTCGACGGTCTCACGGGGTTCGGGGGAGGACATGCCTCCATTGTCCCACGCTCTCAGATCTGCCCGACGGTCTCGCGCTTCTCAGCCTGGAACGCATCCTCACGACGCCCGTGCGCCCAGTACGCCGACAGCGACAGCTGCGTGCGGTCGAGACCGCGCTCCTCGGTCAGGTGCGGACGCAACTGTTTCATCGCGCCGCGCTCGCCGTGCGCGAAGACCTGCACCCGCCCGTCTCGCCAGTCCAGTGCGCGCACCGCGTCGACCAGCAGATCGGTCGTGCCCGCCTGGCTGTCACCGCGGTGCAGCCAGCGCACCTCGATCCCGTCCGGGGCGACCAGATCGAGCTGCTCGGACTCGTTCTGCACCTCGAGGAGCGCCGTGCCGACGGCATCCGCCGGCATCGCCTCCAGAGCCGCCGCGATCGCCGGGATCGATGACTCGTCGCCGACGAGCAGGTGCCAGTCGGCCGCGGCATCCGGAGCGTAACCGCCGCCGATCCCGCCGAGCACGACCGGATCACCGGGCTGTGCGTTCGTCGCCCAGGGCCCGGCGACGCCCTCGTCCCCGTGGGTGACGAAGTCGATCCAGACCCGGCCGGCATCGAGCTCGAACCGGCGGATCGAATACGTGCGCGTCGAGGGCAGCAGTTCGATCGGCAGTTCTTCGCGCAGTTGCTCCATGTCGTACGGCGGCGTGAGCCCGGCCTCGGCCGGCGCGAAGAGCATCTTCGTGTAGGCGTCGGTGAAGCCGTTGTCCGCGACTGCGGAGATGCCGGGACCGCCCGCGACGATCCGCACCAGGTGCGGGGTGAGCCGGATGCGCTCGATGACCTCGAGCACGATCTGCGGGCGTTGGGGGCGGCGGGGACGCTCTGGGCTGGTCATGTGTTTCCTTCGTTCCGTATGGCATGTGCGCTGTTGTGAGATTCAACCGGCATGGCTTAGTATTGCCTAAGTTAGGTAGGCCTTAGCCGTGAACGTGCTCAGACAGGAGCGGATGCGGGCCCACCGACCACCCGAGATCGAGACTCTACCCAGAGTCGTGTGACGGAGCGAGCGCCCTCCCTACCAAGAAGCAGCGCCCGCTCCCGGCCGCCGGCCTCGGGCTGACACGCGCCATTGGCGCGCCTGAAAACAGCGCGGCCGTGCGGCCACGCTGAGTCTACTCGGCAAGGATCACCAATCACATGGCAAAATCATCAGTTGCGGCGGTGCCCGCCCGGGCGCGCAGCGCACGCGGTAGAAGGCGTCTTCTCAGTCTCGTCGCGACAACGGCACTCGCACTCGGAAGTGTGGCGTTGCCGGTTGTCGCGCAGGCTGCGGAATCACCGTCGTTCACGACCGATGTGACCGAGGTCGCGAACGACCGGATCGACATCGCGATCGAAGGCTCCGGGTACGGCGACGTCGTGGCGCTGCCCGGTCAGAGCGAGCCGCACGCGTACTTCACGCTGATCGAGAAGGACGCAGACCTCTCGGATGTGACCGACACCCAGTCGGCGATCTCCGCGACGATCGACGCAGACGGCAACGTCAGCGACGTCCTGCCGATCCCCTCTGAGGAGCTCGACCAGACGAAGAGCTACGAGGTCATCTCCTGGCCCTCACGCTCCTTCCCAACCGACGCCAACCTCTACGCCCGCGCCGACATCACCATCGACTGGGACGCCCTCTTCCCCGAGGCGCCGCCGGCACCCGCTGTGCCGTCGTTCACGGCCGAGGTGACCGAGGTCCCCGATGAGCGGATCGA
>NZ_JBQDSX010000027.1:4101-15885 GCF_052099035.1 Microbacterium sp.
CCGCTGTGCCGTCGTTCACGGCCGAGGTGACCGAGGTCCCCGATGAGCGGATCGATGTCGCGATCGAGGGCAGCGGCTACGAGGATGTCCCGGCGCTGCCGGGCCAGTCTGAGCCGCACGCATACTTCACCCTGATCGAGAAGGGCTCGGATCTCGCCGACGTCGGCCAGGCCGACACCGCCATCTCGGCTTCCATCGCAGAGGACGGCACGGTCAGCGACACGCTCTCCGTTCCCGCCGACGAGCTCGACGCGACAGCCGAGTACGAAATCATCTCCTGGCCCTCACGCTCCTTCCCCACCGAGGCGACCCTCTACGCCCGCGCCGACATCACGATCGACTGGGCGGCACTCTTCCCCGAGGAAGAGCCGACCTGGGACCCGCAGCTGAGCGTCGCCCCCGCGACGGACCTGGACCCGGAGGGTGACACGGTCACCGTCTCGGGCGAGGGCTACAACCCGGCGCAGGGTCTCTACGTGTTCCTCTGCGAGGATGTCGATCTTCCCGCAGACCTGTGGCAGCTCGCTCTGGGCTGCCGCGACGGCGCCGCGCTGGTGACGCCGTCTGAGGACGGCACCTTCGAGCTCGAGTACACCGTCAAGCAGCTGAACGATGGCGCTACCGCCGTGTACACGGCAGCGAACCACACGGCGCAGACCGATCGCACGCAGGATGCCAAGGCGACCCTCGCGTTCGCCGAGCCGGTCGAGCCGCAGCCCGCCGTCCCGTCGTTCACGACCGATGTGACCGAGGTCGCGAACGACCGGATCGACATCGCGATCGAAGGCTCCGGGTACGGCGACGTCGTGGCGCTGCCCGGTCAGAGCGAGCCGCACGCGTACTTCACGCTGATCGAGAAGGACGCAGACCTCTCGGATGTGACCGACACCCAGTCGGCGATCTCCGCGACGATCGACGCAGACGGCAACGTCAGCGACGTCCTGCCGATCCCCTCTGAGGAGCTCGACCAGACGAAGAGCTACGAGGTCATCTCCTGGCCCTCACGCTCCTTCCCAACCGACGCCAACCTCTACGCCCGCGCCGACATCACCATCGACTGGGACGCCCTCTTCCCCGAGGCGCCGCAGCCGGAGGAGCCGGTCTTGACGGTGACCGGTGCTGACGGCGAGGCCCTCACTTCGGTCACGCAGGGCGACGAGGTCACCTTCTCGCTGAGCCCTGTCGAGGCCGGCACGGAGTTCGAGGTCACGATCGAGTCCGACCCGATCACGCTCCCGGACCTTGCGGTCGCCGACGCGGACGGCATCGCCCAGGCGACCTGGACCGTCGCCGAGGACTTCGAGCCCGGTGAGCACACCGTGACCTTCGCATCCGCCTCCGCGTCGTACAGCGCGGTCTTCGAGGTGCTCGCCGCGGACGGAGAGTCCGGCGGGTCCGACGACGAAGGCGACGACAACGGCGCAGGCGGCGACGACAACGGCGACGGTGCGGACGACAACGGCAGCACCGCAGGCGGCAACAGCACCGCAGGCGGCAACGACACCGCAGCGACGGGCGACGGCGGGTCCGCGAACGGCCAGCTCGCCGTGACCGGCACCGACGGAGCAGGTATCGCACTCTCGGCCGCGGCACTGCTGATGCTGTTGGGCGCGGGAGTGCTCGTGATGGCGCGACGCCGCTCAGCGACGGCCGATCAGGTCTGACGCGAGCTGTGATCCAAGGGTCGGATGCCTCTCTCATCGCGAGGAGAGGCATCCGACCCGCTGTACGAGAGAACGTCCCCGAGAACCGTAGGAAGTGATTTCCGTGGCCCGATCCGCGTGGTCCCGCAAGACCCTCGCCCTCGTCATCGCGACAGCCGTCGCGATCGGCATCCCGATCACCTCCGCACCGGCGGCCAGTGCGGCCGAGACCCCGTCGTTCACCACCGGGGTGACCGAGGTTCCGAACGAGCGGATCGACATCGCGATCGAGGGCGCCGGATACGGCGATGTGGAGGCGCTGCCCGGCCAGGACGGCCCGCACGCGTACTTCACGGTGATCGAGAAGGGGTCGGATCTGGCGGCAGTGGAGGACACACAGGCCGCGATCTCGGCGAACATCGACGCCGACGGCAGGGTCAGCGAAACGCTGGCCGTCCCCGCCGCCGATCTGAACACCGGGACCGAGTACGAGGTCATCTCATGGCCGTCGCGGTCGTTCCCGACCGACGAGAATCTGTATGCGCGTGCCGACATCGTGATCGACTGGGATGCGCTGTTCCCCACCGGCGCGCCGGACAGGGCCATCGTCACGCTCTCCGCCGACACCGCCTCGGCATATGCGGACCAGGAGATCACGCTGACCGCGACGGTCACCCCGGACATCGCAGGCACGGTCACGTTCCTGCGCGGCGCCGACCCCCTCGACGCCGCCGTGCGCACGGCCGACGGCACTGCCGCGCTACGGACGAAACTGCCGGTCGGCGACCACCGCATCACCGCGTACTTCGCACCCGATGACCAAGCGTATGCGGACTCGACATCCGATCCGGTGGCGATCACCGTGACGGAGCGATCGACCGAAGGCAGCCTGCAGTGGGGCGTGAAGAGCAACTTCCGCAGCTATGTCACCGGGAACATCGCGAACGGCCGCATCACGGTGGCCGAAGGAGCGCAGCAGGCTGCCGGCAACGGTGTCTTCACCTTCCCGCAGGCCTCATCCGGCACCGACTGGAACGGGCAGACCGGCACCGTGCAGTACGCCGGACAGGCGACCTTCTACGGACACAGCGGCGCACTGAACCACACTGTCGCGAACCCGCAGATCCGGGTGACGAGCGCATCCAGTGCCGACCTGCGGATCGACTACCGAGGCTCCACCATCACGTTCGCGACCATCGACCTGTCCACCGCCACGAAGCAGCAGCTGGACGGGGACGCCGTGCGATTCAGCAGCGCCGCCACGACGCTGACCAGTGCCGGTGCGCAGTTCTTCTCCTATCAGGGGCACGAGTTCTACAGTCCCGGCGAAGCGCTGGATCGCGTCACGTTCACGATCGGCGCGCCGAGCGACATCGACACCAGCGAGCCTCCGACCACACCAGCGGGGAACGAGACGAACGATTCGCAGCAGCAGGCAGCACCCGCGAGCGCCAGAAGCACAGCATCCGCCGGTTCACTGACCTGGGGCGTCTCCAGCGCGTTCGTCGCCTACACGACCTGCGCCGGCATCGAGCGTTTCGGATACTCGCACTGCGCGAAGGGATCCATCTCCTCCAGCGGCGTGGGGGACGGCTACCTGTTCCCGCAGGCTGAAGGCGGCGATTGGAACGCCGAGACGCAGACGGGGACCGTGAACTACTCGGGCGTGGTCAGCTTCCAGGGCTACGGCATGACGATGTTCAGCGTGTCGAATCCGTCGATCACGGTATCTGGCCCCGGCTCCGCCACGCTCCACACCGGGAACACGGCGAGCTTCGGCTCTTCGTCCTACGCGTTGGACCTGTCGTCGGCGACGAAGTCGGTCGGCGAGAACGGCGAGGTCACCTGGTCGGGAGTCGCCGTCCGCGGATCGCTCACCGGCGGCCCCGGAGGCGGCAGCCAGAACAGCATCACCTTCAACGACCTCAGCTTCACCGTGGGCACCCCGAGCAGCCAGACGTTCGGCACCACCTCGGCGGGCGACTCCGAGAGCGGTTACGAAGCCGCGGCGACGCCGCCGAGCACGGACGGTCTCGAAGTGCTCACGCCCGCCGACCGGATCCGCGAGGGCGGGCGCATCCAGGTGCAGGCGTCGGGCTTCGACCCCGGTGACAGCGGCGTACTCGTCGTCCTCTACCCGAGCGGCGCCGACGCGGAGCCCATCGTGCTCGACGACGCCGCGAGCGCCGATGAGGACGGCCAGGTGCACTGGTCCGGCACGCTCCCCGACTCGGGCACGGGCGACCATGTCCTCACTCTGCAGGGAAGTGCGGATGCCGGGGCCGAGATCGACATCCTGGAGAAGAAGTCCGCGTCGACGACGTTCTCCTCCGCCGCTCCCGAGGTGGCCACGCCCGCCGCGGCCGCGCTGCTTCCTCTGCCATCGGGCGGCATGGCGCTCTGGGAGTGGTGGGTGATCGCGCTGAGCCTCGTCTCCATCGCCGGATGCACCAGCGTGCTGGCGATCCGGCAACGGCGCTCCAACCAGACACAGCAGAAGGACTTCGCATGAACTCGAATCTCGTCTCCCGCATCGGCGTACTGGCGGCCGCGGCCGCCCTTGCGGGTTCGGCGCTGCTGGTCGCTCCGACCGCAGCATCCGCTCAGACCTCCGATGCCGCGTGCGAGGTGACCGGCAGCACGCTGAGCTGGGGCGTGAAGGAGAGTTTCCGGGCCTACATCAGCGGATCGATCGCGAACGGGTCGTGGGAGACGTCTGACGGCGCCGACTACGAGACGCCCGAGTTCGTGTGGACCGGCGGCACCGGAACCTTCGATCCCGAGACGGGAACGGGATCAGTGTCCTTCGTGGGAACCGTGCACTTCACGGGACACGACGGCGTTCTCGACCTCACGCTGGCGAACCCCACCGTGGAGTTCGAGAGCGGCGGCAGCGCCGCTCTCCTGCTCGACGCCCGCAGCACCGACATGGAGGGCGAGGTCGCCGTCGACACCGCCCAGGAGTGGGTCGGCGATATCACCCTCGACGGGGATCTCATCCCTTCAGACGGCGTGCTCGATATCGCCGAGCAGCCGACGACGCTGACGAACTCAGGCGCTGCGGCCTTCGCGGGCTTCTACGAGGCCGGGGTCGAGCTCGATCCCGTGAGCGTCACGCTCGAGCTCGACGGCTGCGACACCGGGGTGTCGACGATCTCCGAGGAGCCCGTTGCCGAGGAGCCCGTCGCTGCCGCACCGATCGCCGAAGAGGAGACCGACATCCCGTGGCTGCCGATCGTGATCGGCGGCGTGGCCCTCATCGTCATCGGGCTGACCACCGGGCTGCTGCTCGGCGGTCGCCGGCCCCGGCCTGCCCCAGAGTCGGCTTCGGACGCGGACCGCACCCCCGTCGATCCTCCGGCGGACGCGCAGTGACTGTCATGCCCCGGCGGCGTCGCGTCGCGCTGGTCGCAGGCCTCGCCGCCGTCCTGGTGCTGATGGCCGGATGCTCCGGCACCGTGCACGGCTCCGTCGAAGAGGGCACGTCACAGCAGCCTGCACTGTCGGAGATCACGGCGCTCGAGGATCCGCATGCCCACGAGGGCCCCTCCACGGCTGTGCTGCTCGACGCGGCGATCGAGCCGATCACCGCGGATCCTGAGCAGCAGCTGCCCACGACCGTCACCTCCTACACCCAGACGGGCGACGAAGAGCAGTTCGAGATCACCGAGACCGAGCGCGTGGTCGCCGTGGATCTCGCCGGGTCGATAGCGGCGAGCGTTTGGGCGCTGGGCTTCGGCGAGACTCTTGTCGGCGTCGACCAGTCGACGACGTTCTCCGGCACGGAGGACCTCGAACGGGTCACCTCCGGTGGCCACACAGTCAACGCCGAATCGATCATCGCCCTCGCTCCCGACGTCGTCATCACCGACGGCACCGTCGGCCCGCGCGATGTCATCGAGCAGTTGCGGGATGTCGGCATCACTGTCGTGTTCGTGGACAACGACCCCTCGTTCCAGGGCGCCCAGGATCTGGTGCGCCAGGTGGCAGGCGTTTACGGTGCGCCCGAGGCCGGCGAGAAATTGGCCGAACGGATCGGGCAGGAGATCGATGCGACCATCGCCGAGGTGGCCGAACTCGTCCCCGACGACGAGGCGGACCGCCTGCGGATCCTGTTCCTCTACCTGCGCGGCAACGCCGGCGTCTATTACCTGTTCGGCTCCGAATCCGGGGCGGACGATCTCATCTCCGCGCTCGGCGGCGTGGACGTCGCAGGCGAGCTCGGCTGGGAGGGTATGCGGCCGATGACCGATGAGGCGCTCGTCGCAGCCGACCCCGATCTGATCCTCACCATGACGGGCGGCATCGAGTCCGTCGGCGGCGTAGACGGCCTGCTGCAGGAGAAACCTGCCGTCGCTCTCACAACGGCAGGTGAGAAACGCCGCATCGTCGATATGGAAGACGGCGCGATCCTCTCCTTCGGCCCCCGTTCGGCAGCGGTGGTCGACGCACTCGCGCGAGCGATCTATGCACCGGACTCCGTCGGCACCGACTCGGCCGGCACCGACGACGAATGAACCGCGACCTCACCCAGATCGAAGCTGGGCCGAGCGTCCGATCGCGCTGGAGCAGACGTGTCATCGTCATCGTGGTGATGATCGTGCTGCTCGCCGTCGGCATCCTGCTGTCCGCGAGCCTCGGGCAGCTGCCGATCGGCCCGGGCCAGGTGATCGGATCTCTCCTGCGCGGCGTCGGGATCGATAACGCGTGGGCGCCGGAGGACCCGCTCATCGAGCAGACCCTGTGGCAGATCCGCTTCCCCCGCGTGATCATGTCGTTGCTCGTCGGCGCAGCCCTCGCCGTCGCCGGAGGCGTGATGCAGGCGGTGTTCGGCAACCCCCTCGCCGAGCCGGGTGTGGTCGGAGTGTCCTCCGGTGCGGCGCTGGGCGCTGCCACGGCGATCACCTTCGGGCTGTCATTCCTCGGCGGCTGGACCGTCGCTGCCTTCGCCTTCCTCGGAGGACTCGCCGCGACTTTCGTCGTGTACGCGACCGCCCGCGCGCAAGGACGCACCGAGGTCGTCACACTGCTGCTCACGGGCATCGCGATCAACGCCTTCGCGGGTGCGGGTCTCGCCCTCATCACCTTCCTCGGCGACACGCAGAGTCGTGAGCAGATCGTCTTCTGGCAGCTCGGCTCCCTCAACGGATCCCGCTGGGACGAGGTCTTCATCGTCGCCGTCGTCGGACTCGCGGCGATCGCGGTCGCCCTCCTGCTGGCGCCGCAGTACGACCTGCTCTCGCTCGGCGACCGCACCGCGGCCCACCTCGGGATCAAGGTGGAGCGCCTGCGGATCGTCTCGGTCGTGATCGTCGCGCTCATGACCGGCGTCGGCGTCGCCTTCGTCGGCATCATCGCATTCGTCGGACTCGTCGTGCCCCATCTCGTGCGCATGCTCCTCGGCCCCTCCCATCGCTGGCTGCTCACGGTGTCAGTACTCGGCGGCGCTGCTCTGCTCGTGTGGGCCGATCTGCTCGCCCGGACACTCGTGGTCGCATCCGATCTGCCGATCGGCATGCTCACCTCGCTCATCGGAGGACCGTTCTTCTACTGGCTGATCCGGCGCAGCCGGCGCCAGGCCGGAGGTTGGGGATGACCCGTCAGCTGAGCCTGGGGTGCGCCCAGCGTCTCGAATCCGTGAGCTATCGAGTAGGCGGCGTCACCCTCGTGGAGGACGTCGGCATGGACGTCCGCTATGGCGAGGTGCTCGCTCTCGTGGGACCCAACGGCGCCGGCAAATCAACGCTTCTGGGGCTGCTCGCGGGCGACCTGGCGCCGACAGCAGGGGTCGTGAATCTGGACGACCGCGCTCTCGGCGAGTGGAACCCGAAGGAACTCGCCCGAGCCAGGGCCGTCCTGCTGCAGTCGAACCAGGTCGCGTTCTCGTTCACCGCGCAGCAGGTGATCGAGATGGGAAGGGCTCCGTGGATCGGCACCGATCGCTCGGATGACGATCCACGCGCCATCGAAGACGCGATCGCCGCCACGGACGTGCGGCACCTGGCCTCGCGGGCGTTTCCGACGCTGTCCGGAGGCGAGAAGGCACGAGTCTCGCTCGCCCGCGTGCTCGCACAGGACTCCCGCATCGTCCTGCTCGACGAGCCGACGGCCGCGCTCGACCTGCGGCACCAGGAGGACGTGCTGCGCATCGCGCGGGGCCTCGCGATCGAGGGGCGCGCCGTGATCGTCGTGCTGCACGATCTGTCGCTCGCCGCCGCGTACGCCGACGTGGTGGCGATCCTCGCGGACGGCCGCCTGGTCGCCCACGGCAGCCCGGACGAGGTGCTCACTGCGGAACGCGTCGAGGACGTCTATGACACGCCCGTCCGCGTGTTCCGCGACGAGGACACCGGGCGTCCGATCATCATTCCCCGCCGGGCGCTCTGATCCAGCGGGAAGGGCGACCCCGCGCGAGGCTCAGCCGTACGCGGCGTACACGTCGGCGGCTTCGGCGACACGATGGTTGTAGTCGATGTTCGGGTTGTAGTCGGCGACGGCCGTGATCCAGTTCTGCGCAACGGTGAGGTCGCCGCCCACATCGCACAGATAGTGAGCGGCGGCCAGTGCCGCATCGTCGATCTGATCGGGGTCGCGCCGTCCATCCGCGTTGCCGTCCCGCCCGTAGATCTCCCAGGTGCCGGGGATGAACTGCATCGGACCAACGGCTCTGTCCCAGACCTGGTCGCCATCGAGGCGACCGCCGTCCGTGTCGGCGATGTGCGCGCTCGCCGTGCCGTCCAGCGCGATGCCCACGATCGACGGAGACACGACGCCGTCGCCGCCCAGCACCGCGCCCTGCGCGGCGCCGTGGTCGGACTCCACCAGTCCGATCGCGGCGAGCGTGTTCCAGCCGAGTCCGCACCGCGGGTACACGTCGGAGACGGCGATCGCGGCTCCCGCATACGCGTCGAGCGCGCGTGCCGGGATGCCGGAGGCATCGGACACTCGCGCGACCCAGCGCGGATCCGCCAGCCCGGTGACGGGGGCAGGTGTCATGGATGCCGGATCCGGGGTCGGTGACGGTGCATCGGTCGGTGCCGACTCGACGGGGACGCTGATGATGGCCGGAGACGGATCGACGGCCGGCGCCGGTGAGTCCTGGCCAGTGACGAGAAGGAGTACGGCCAGGGCGATGGTGATGAATCCGCCGCATCCGCAGAGCACCACGAGTGCCATCAGCCCCGCACTGCGACGACCCGGCACAGGAGGCAGGAGGTCCTCCTCCTGCGCGGCATCGGGGGCGCTCTCCCACAGTGCGGTGAACTCGTCATCCTCCCGGATGCCTGTCATCAGAGCGCCCTCCGTCATCATCGTGCCGTCGTCATCGTGCCGTCATCCTCGTGCGGAGCGTCGGCGCATGAGAAGAACGCCTCCTGCGATGAGACCGAGGATCCCCGCCACGATCAGCGCCGTCGCGGGCTCCGCCCCCGTCGTCGCGAGAGCCGCGTCGCGTGAGCCCGAAGCATGGCCAGCAGGATCCGCGGCGCCTCCCGTGGCGACCTCGATGGCGTCACCGCCGTCTTCGTCGGAGGACACGGGCGGTTCGGCCGCGAGGGCGACGGTGAGAACCGCCGGCTCCGAGAACAGCTCGAATCCGTCTCCGGTGACCACGGCCCGATACCTCTCGCCATCCTGGACGGCGTTGACCTCCGCGATCACCAGACGCTCTCCGATGGCACCGGGAATATCGGCCCAGTCGCCGTCGCTGAACCGCTGCCAGCGCACCGAGTACGGCGCGCTCGCTGCGACATCAACCGTGAACGCGGCATCCGCGCCCTCGGCGACATGGATGCTCTGCGGAGAAGAGGCGATGACCGGCGCAGCCGTGATCTGTTCCGACAGGTACGACAGTGTGATCGGCAACGGCTCCTTCGAGGAATCGGTGGAGACCCCGCTGCCCGCGAAGAACAGGTTGATGCCGGGGTTCAGCAGCGCGACGAACTCGTTCGGGAACGATGAGTCGAAGCCGTTGGCCCACGTTCCCGCTCCGCCTGCCTGCCCCTCCCAGTTCAGGGGTGTCTGCAGCACCGTCGTTCCGTCCGCCCCGGGGTGCGAGGTCGCGCCCGAGAAGGTGGCGATCGCAACTCGCACGGGACCGTAGGCCTGATCGAGGCTGCCGATCCGGTAGAAGCCGGAGAACTCTGCGGTGATGTACCCGTCGCCGTCGGCGCCGATGAGCACCTGGGGATCGGTGAAGACCCAGGTGTTCGCGGATCCGCTGGTCAGCTGCGCGGATCCGCTGAAGGAGATGGTGCTGGCGCCGGCGGCATCCGTGCTCCCGATGCCGCCATGGAAGGTGAACGGCCGGCTGTAGTACGCGCGAAGCTCGTCGAGGGTGCTGCCGGGTGACGACTCGGGGAGCGTGATGTCGCCGGAGAGGACCTGGCGCTCGAAGCCCACCGAGAAATTGCTGAACCAGATGTTCGCGATGCTCCAATCGAGGGTCGCGCCGGTGATCTCGGCGACGGGCTCCCCCACGACAACATCCGGCACCATGCGATCCGTGTCGACGACACGGTAGGTCATCGATGCGGATGCCGACGGGAGGTGGGTGCTCGAATCGGGCAGGAAGCGCGCCGTCACCGACCTCGCGCCGGAACCGGCCCAGTCATCGGTCTCGATCGCGGCGCGCCCTTCGCCGTCGACCTGGGCCGATCCCAGCAGCACTTCGCCGTCGTAGAACTCAACTATTCCGGTCGCCCCTGCCGGCGTGACCGTCGCCGAGACCGGAGCAGCCCGGCCGAGCAGGTAGACGGCGGTGTCGCCCTGCACCGGGAACGCCACCTGGACCCCCGTGCCGATCGCCTCAGTCACCCCGTCATCAGCCGCCCCGTCATCCGCTGCGAAGGCCGCCGAGGGCGACAGCATCAGCACGACCGCGAGTGCTGCCGCCCCCAGCATCCCACCGCGTCTCATTCCGAGACGTCCAGCTCGCGAATGACCTCGTACGCCTCATCGCCATCGCCGGTGAAGACGAGCGATGCGCTTCCCTCGGCGACGGCGGTGATCGATACGTTCCTGGTCGCGTCACCGCTGCCCGGGTCATCGACCTCGAGCACCAGCGGATCGGAGCTCTCCGCGCGCCATGACACACCGGGAGTGTCCACCAGCACGGTCAGCACATCGCCGACGGCGAGATCCACCTCAGCGACTTCGAGCTCCGCGAGAGAGATGCCGGGAGTCTCGACGGATTCGGATGCCGTCGGCGACGCGGTCGATGCGTCATCGCCCGGTGCACAGGCGCTGAGGAGACCGGTCAGCGCGAGCAGGACGACAAGGGAAGCGGCTGCTGCTGGGCGCAGGCGCGTCATGCCCGGTACTCCTCGAAGCGTGCGTCGAGATCGGCGAACACCTGATTGTTCATCCGGTACGCAAGTCGGACCTCGTCTTCGATGAGACGGATCTCGTCCTCGCTGAACGATGCGGCATCCAGCAGCTCTCGGTAGCGCACTTTGAAGGCGGCGGGGTCGGGGATCTCGGAGAACTCGTAGAACGTCGCTCCGGCACCTCGTTCGAGGCCGTATGCGCGGCGGTGCATCTCGCCGATCTGCTGCCCGCCCGAGAGGTCGGCCAGGTAGCGGGTGTACTGGTGTGCGACGTAGTGCGGCAGAGAGTCGCCGGCGTTCTCGTCGATGCGATCGGTGTACGGGCGCAGGCCCTCCGGGAATTCGATGCGGTCAACGGCGCCGTCTCCGAGCCAGTGCTCCAGATCTGCTCGGAGCGAAGGCAGACGATGCAGTTCAGGAAGCCAGAAGGCGAAGTCGTCGCCGAGACGTTCGCGCTGTTTCTCGGCCGTCTGCTCCAGGGAGCGGTAGATGTAGTAGTGATGCACGGCCTGCGCCGCGGCGCCCTCGGGGGTGAGCCCGCCGCGCGTGTACGCGTCGTAGTAGTGCGAGGGTCCTGAGTCGCCCGAGTCGGTGTGGCCTCCAAAGGAGACCTGGCGCAGGCGCTGGGAGAGCGCGGGAGTGTCAGTGGTCGTGGTGGTGGTCATTCCT
Source organism: Microbacterium sp. (assembly GCF_052099035.1). GTDB lineage: Bacteria > Actinomycetota > Actinomycetes > Actinomycetales > Microbacteriaceae > Microbacterium. Next base: position 15,740 of record NZ_JBQDSX010000027.1, read on the forward strand.
CGTCCTTCAGGTGAACGGGTGGGTGGTGGGGGGCGGGGGCCCCCCCACCCCCCCCCACGGGGTTTATAAACGGGGGCCCCCGGGAGTCGCCGGCGCGCCCCCCGCACGAACCCCCCCGGGCCGGGCAGCACCAGGGGCGCCCCCCC
>NZ_JBQDSX010000027.1:15895-41520 GCF_052099035.1 Microbacterium sp.
GGCGGGCGGGTTTGGGTGGGGGGGGGGGGGGGGACAGCCGCGGCCTTGCGGTGTCCGGGGGGGGGGGGGGGGCCGCTCCCCCCCACCACCCACCGCATGGGTTTTCCTATTCGGCGGCCACGTGCTGACGCCGGCGCGCCAGCAGCAGAACCGCTCCGGCGAGGAGCAGCAGCAGGGCCGCTCCCCCTGCCATCAGGGGCAGCTCTGCGCCGGTGGTGGCGAGGCCGCCGGCGGAGTCGGAGCCTTCGCCGGCGGAGTCGGAGCCCGCACCCCCACCAGTGCTTCCGCCCTGACCGTCGCCCTCGTCATCGCCGTCTCCGGCCGGAGCCGCCGGCAGTGAGACGGCGACGGAGCCGATCAGCTCGCCGTTCGCCGAGACGAACGACAGACGGTGGTCGCCGAAGGCATCGGCCGGGGCCGTCACGACGATCTGACCGTCACGGACGAGGTACCAGCCCAGGAACTGCGGGGCGGAGTGCAGGTGCACGCCCACCCAGGTGTTCTCGAACTCTTCCGGCACCTCGATGGTGATGGCCCGTCCATCGACACCGACGATCTCGAAGCCGCCCTCGTCCTCATCGCCGATCGACGGTGCGGCCGGCGGCTCGGTGGGCTGGGTCGGACGCACATCCAGCGCAGCGACGTCGGTGGTGACCTCGCCGAACACGTTGGACACCACCGCACGGTACTGCGCACCGTGTGCCGAGACCGCGACAGCGGGAACCGTCAGTACGGTGCCGGTGGCACCGTCGATGTCGGTCCACTGCTCGCCGAGACCCGTCTGCCACTGAATCCGCGGCGTCGGAGATCCCGTGACGCCGACCTCGAACGCGGCATCCTGACCCTCGGTGACCGAGGCGCCAGTCGGCTGCGCCGACACGACAGGGGCCGTGCCAGCGGTGAACGACACCGAAATCGGCTTGACCGCCTTGTTGACGTCGGCCGATGAGCCCGACTCATGGAAGAACGAACGGATGCCGGAGTACAGCAGCGAGGTGAACTCGTTCGGGAACGAGCCCGTACGATCGTTCGCCCAGGTGCCGGATGCCGACTGCCCCTCCCAGATGGGAGTGACCGTGAACGATTCCGCACCATCAGCCGCCGTGACATCCGCCCCCGTGAAGGTGGCGATCGTCACGCGCTGGGGCGCGTAGTCGAACTCGGCGAGGCCTTCCATGCGGAAGAAACCGCTGAACTCGGCGGTGATGTAGCCATCGCCGTTCGCGTCCATGAGCACCTGCGGATCGGTGAAGTCCCACCGGCTCGCGTCGCCCGAGCTCACCCGAGCGGTGGCGGTGAAGTCGATCACCGCGTTGCCCTGAGCGTCACGGTGTCCCGTGCCGTTCGTGAATGCGAAGGCGCGGTTCGAGTCGGCCTCCAGCGAGCCCTGATCACCCGGAACGGTCACGTCGCCCGAGACCGCCTCCTTGCCGAAGGAGTAGCCGAAGCTGCTCCAGTAGTTCGCGATCGTCCACTCCAGGTCGGCAGCGGTGATCTGCTCGACCGCTTCACCCACCTCGATGTCGTCGATCACGCGCTCACGGTCCACGATGCGGAACGTCTGTGCGGCCGAGGTGGAGCCCTCGTACAGCACCGCATCCTCCGGTGTGAACACAGCCGTCACGGCGTTCGATCCGCCGATGAGATCATCGGTCACGATCGTGGCGACGCCGTCGATGATCTCGGCGGTGCCGAGACCGACGGTGCCTGCGAAGAACTCCACGTGACCTGCGACGACAGGGGAGACGGTGGCCGAGACGGTCACATCCTCACCGGCGAAGTCGGTCGAGAAGTCGCCGCTGGGCTGCGCCCCGACCGAGACGGCCGTAGCCGCCGCCGGAGCGAACTCCACGTCGTAGGCGATCTCATTCGCCGCCTGCACGACGCCGCTTGCTCCCACCGAGTAGACGGCGAGGCGGTAGTCACCGGTCGCCGGCTTCTTGGCGAGCACATCCGCGTAAGCGATCTCATCGAAGTCGAACGCGAACGATGCGCGTCCGTTCGGTGCGACCGTCCACTCCACGTATCCGTCACCGGTCGGCTGGGTGCCCTGCACCCACTTCGTCGTCACCGCGACACGGGAAGCAGAGCCCGCACCCTCCGACGGCTTCCAGCCATCAGCAGAGATCCAGCCCAGCGAGACGTACGAGCCCGACGGGGCATCCGGCGCACCGGGATAGGCCGCCTTGGCTGTCGCCTCGAAGCTCGATCCGGTCACCGAGATGACGGCACCCGCGCGGTCAAGACCGGTCAGGGGCTCGATCGTCAGCGCGGGGGCGGCGATCTCAGCACTCGAGTATGCGAGCGAGATCGCTCGGCCGGCCTTGGTCGAATCCGACGAGGACCCGGACTGCAGGAAGAAGGAGCGGATGCCGGAGTTCAGCATCACGAGCGCCTCATTGGCGAACGTGCCGCCGGTGAACTCGCCCATCCAGGAACCTGCGGCGAACTGGCCTTCGAACAGCGGCGCCACCTCGAATGAGGTCACTCCGTCCGCCGTGGTCGCTTCGGTGCCGGTGAAGGTCGAGACCACCACGCGAGCCGGCCCCTCGAGGATGTCCTCGCCGCCGAGCAGTGAAGCGAGGTACTCCGTCGTGAGTTCGGCGGTGATGTACCCCGATCCGTCCGCGCTCGTGCGCACCTCGGGGTCGACGAACGTCCACTGGTTCATCGTTCCGCTGTTCACCAGCACCGCGCCCTCGAAGGACACGACCGAGTTGCCCGCGGCATCGGTCGTACCGACGCCACCGGAGAAGATGAACTCCTGCTGGGCACGATCGATGGCCGTGGCGCCTTCGGGGAGTTCGCTGAGCTCCACGTCGCCGGAGATGACCGACTTGCCGGGCCCGGAACCGAAGCTGATGAAGTTCGCAATGCTCCAGTTCAGCGTCGCATCCGCGATCTCGGCCGTCGCGGCTCCGACGGCGATCTCACCGACAGCAGGCGCGAGGTCCACGAAGCGGAAGGTGCTCGCCGCCGAAGTGGATGCTTCGAAGCCCGCTTCATCGGCGGGAGTGAAGACCGCGGTGAGGCTCTGGGCGCCGGCGACCACGTCGCTCGTCTTCAGCGTCGCAGCGCCATCTGTGACCGTCTGCTCTCCGAGGCTCGTCTCGCCGCGGAAGAACTCCACGGTTCCCTCGGCTTCCGACGGATCGACCGCGGCGGAGAGCTCGACCTCATCGCCGACGAGGGCGACAGCGGCCGTGTTCTGCGCGCCGATCGACGTCGTGGTCGGCGTCGCGGGTACGGCGGGCTCTGCGAAGGAGACCGCCGTGTAGGCCTCGTTGGCCGCGTTGATGGCACCGTGCGCACCGAAGCTGAACACGCCGCACTCGTACTCGAGGCAGTTGAGCGTGTCACCGAAGAAGCTCGGCAGGCTGCTTCCGGGAACCGTCAGCGTGGCCGTCCACGTGCCGTCGGAGTTCATCTCAGCATCGGCGACGTCACCGTCGCTGGTGCCCTGGTTCGCCACGAAGACCGGTGAGCCGTAGGTGTAGTCGCCCATACCCACAGGTCCGCTCGATCCGCCCTTGCTGCGGCGCCACTCCTCATTGCTGTCGGCGTTCTTCTTCGTGCCGAAGCCGACGTAGATGCCGCCGCTGCCGGTTCCCGGTGCGACGACGGGACCGGGATTGAACCCGTAGCCTTCGAGCGTGAGACTGACGGAGTCCGAGCCGTCGATCTCCTCACCGGGGGTGACGACGATGTACGCGCTGGTGCCCTCGAGCGGCGTGCCGACGGCGGAGCCGTCGGGATACTCGGGAGCGGTCGCCTCGACGGTGAGCGTCGCGGCATCCGATGCGACATCCGTCGCCGCATCGTTGCTCGCAAGCGCACGGTACTGGCGTCCGTCATCCGCGGTGCTGACGTTCTCGACGGTCAGCTCCGACGCGGTGGCGTCGGCGATGTCCGCCCACTCGTCATCGGCGATGCGGGTCTGCCACTGCAGCGTCGGCGCGGGCTCTCCCGCGACGGCGACGGCGAACGACGCACTCTCGCCTTCGGCGACCGAGGTGTCGGAGGGGTGCGTCGTGAACGACGGTGCGACAGCGGGCACGTCCTCGGCGAAGGTCACCGGGGTGAAGACCTCTGTGCCGGCGCTCATCTGCCCGTGCGCACCCATGGTGATGACACCGCACTGCTGCTCGAAGCAATCGATCTCGGCACCGGCCTGCGAGGTGAACCTCGCGCCGGGAATGGTGAGCGTCGTGGTCCAGTCGCCGTCGGCATCCATGAAGCCGAGCCCCGGTTCGGTGGTGTTGCCCGGGTAGTTGATCAACGACTGGTAGGTGCCCGCACCCGCCGCGTAATCGTAGTTGGTGCCGCTCAGGCCCCTCTTACTCGGCGCCCAGCTACCGGGATCGGCACCGTCCTTCGGCGTCACGACGCCGAACAGCAGATATGCGCCGCCGAAGGATGCACCGAAATCGTTGCTGGTGGCGTATCCCTCCCCGGTGAGAGTCAGGACGGTGTCGCCCTCGGCGTTCACGTCCTGCCCGGGAGCGACCGTGAGTGTCGGCGTGAGCGTCGCGTGGTTGGTTCCCGTTCCGGTGCTGGAGCCACCAGGAGCGGCGAAGGCCGGAGTGGCGACCAGCCCGCTGAGACCGACCGCTGCAGCGACGCCGAAGGCAGCGGCAGAGCGCAGCCCACGGCGTCTGCCGCGTCGTGTCATCGCAGTTGATGTCATTTCTTCCTCTTGATCTCGTGTGAGCGCCAGGACGCTCGGATATGCCCGTCAAGCGACGGGAGCCTTTCCCGTCAGGCGACGGAAGCCTTTCCCGTCAGGCGACGGAACGGATGGGGGCGCTCGGGGTGCGACGTGCGCGCACGAAGAGCAGCGCTCCGGCGAAGACGCCGAGGCTGAGCAGCAGCACACCGGCGATCAGCGTGGTGCGGCCTTCGGATGCGACAGCCAGCGCATCGAGCCCCGTGGCGGCGGACAGGCCGCTGTTCGCCGCGGCGCTCCCGGCCACATTCGGGTTCTCGACGACTCCGCCGCCGCCACCGCCGACGGGCGAGGTGTTGGGCGGGCGCTCGTCGGTGAAGTAGACCGGCGTGAAGACCTCTACTCCGGCGTTGGCCCTGCCGTGTGCGCCGATGGTGAGGATGCCGCACTGCTGCACGTAGCAGTCGATCTGCGTTCCGTGCGGGGTCTGGAACCGCGACGACTCGATCGGGAAGCCCTTGATCTCCCAGGAGCCGTCCGCGTCCATGAAGGGCAGGCCGGGCCCGGTCGAGTTGCCGGGGTAGTTGACCATGCTCTGGAAGGTTCCGGCGACCGCGCCGTCCTCGGCGTAGGTGAAGTCGATTCCGCTGCGGCCGATCGAACTCTTGCCGCTGTGGGGGCCGGGGCCCCAGTCGTCGCCCGACTCCGGGTTGACCCAGCCGAACAGCACGTATGCTCCGCCCTCGTTGTCTCCATCGCGATCGGTCGCGTAGCCGGTGCCCTTCAGATCGACGGTCTGCCCGCTGTCGGCCAGCGACCAGGCGGGCGTCACCGTCAAGGTCGCGCCGGTGTAGGGGTTGGTGCCGGTGCTGCTGCCATAGGGCTCGCTCTTCTCCTGGTCCCCGTCATCGACACCGGGTGCTGTGCCCCAGGTGAACGGAGCCCAGCCGATGAGCTCCTCCTCCGCGGTGATCGCCGAGAGCTTGTGGTCGCCCTCGGCGAGGCTCGCCGGCAGCGTCGCGGTGACCCGGCCGCCGCTCGGCACCAGGAACCAGTCGATGAACTGCGGGTCGGAATGCACGGACAGGCCCACCCACGTGTTGACCGCTGCCGCGCCGACGAAGACGGTGGCGGTACCGTCGGTGACCGACTGGACTTCGACGCCGCCGCGCGCGCCGTCGACGAGTTCGGAGGCTGTCGGCAGCGCGGAAGGCACGGAAGCCGGTCGCTCCGGGGTCACCGGAGGCACCGTAGTGGGGTCGTCCTCATCTCGGTCCGGCCACCCCGACTCGTCCTGACCGACCAGATACACCGGGGTGTACGCCTCGTTGGCCGGCCGGATCGCGCCGTGCGCACCGAAGCTGAACACACCGCACTGCCGTTCGATGCAGTCGATGACATCGCCGAAGAAGCTCGGGACGTCATGTCCCGGGATCGTCATCTCGATGCTCCAGTGCCCGTCTGCATCCATCACGCCGTCCGCGACATCCGCGTCCGCCGAGTTCTGGTTGCCCACGAAGTGCGGGATGCCGTAGGTGAAATCGCCGCTGTCGACAGGACCGCTGAAGCCTCCCTTGCTGCGCCGCCAGTCCTCGCTGCCGGGGTTCTTCATCGTGCCCAGCCCGACGTAGATGCCTCCCGACCCCGCGCCGGGCGCCGCCGCGGGCCCCGGGTCGAAGTGGAAGCCCTCCACGGTGACCGTGGTCGAACCGTCGGCGGCGATGGCGTATCCGGGCGTGACCCTGATGTACGCCGCGGTGCCGCTGAGCGGGGCACCCGCGCTCACGCCGTACGCGCCGTCGGCATTCCCACCGTCCTCGCCGTCGTCCCCGCCGCCTTCGCCGTCGCCCTCATCGCCGCCGCCCGGATTCTCCGAGCCGGGCTGCGCGAGTGCGAGACTGATCGTGAGCGGATCCGTGTAGTCACCGGGAGGCGCGTAGGTCGGACCGCCGTAGTTCGGCAGGTGATCCCTCCAGGTCGCCTCGCTGAAGGTCCCCTCCCCCGTGACCAGCGACAGCGTCCCGTCCTCCACGCTCAGCGCGTCGGCATCGAGTTCATAGCTCGCGATCGTGAAGTCATCGACCGGCTCCTTGATGTTGTAGCTCTCGAGCAGGTCGACGATGACGTCCGCCGTGCCGTCGGCGACCTCGATGCGCACGTTCTCGAAGTAGAACCAGTCCTCACCGAAGCCGTACATCTCCAGCGATCCCTGGAAGCTCAGCGACGCCGTCCCTGCGGACGGGTCGACGGTGCCTCCGGCGACCACGGGGAACACCGCGCCGGCGGCGCCCTTGGTGTACGTCGCACCGTCGGCGGCGGCGACCCATCCCTCGGTGTGGCCGAAGTTCTCCAGGTAGTTGCGGATGGAATGGCGCACTCCCCAGGTCAGGTCTCCGGATACGACCTCCCACGCGGATGCCTCGGTGCCGGCGTCCGCGGGTGCGGCGAGCGCCGCGCCGGGCGTCTGAACCGACCCGAATGCCGCTGGACCGAAGCCCAGCATTCCGACGGCCAGCGCCCCGACGGTCGCGACGGCGCCGATGCGGCGGCTCCGGGGAGTCGATCTGACGGTTGTCATGCCTGTCCTTCCGTAGGGGTGGAGGTCTCTGCTGCCGCAGAGGAGTCGACGGATGCCATGGCGGCGGAGCGTTCCTTGGCCCGCCGCACGAAGAAGAAGACGATGGCGGCGATGAGCGCGAGGACAGCGACGCCGAGCACGGCGAAGACCACGTAGGTCATGGTCTGATCCTCGGGTTCTGCGACCGGAGCGGCAGCAGTCTCGACCGTCGTCTCGACGGCATCCGCCGTATCGTCGGCGGGCTGCTCGTCCGTCACCGTCTGCTCCTCGGTCCCGGACGCGGGGACGTCCACGATCGTGGCGTCGTCGTCGAAGCTCGGCGCCGCGGAGCCCTGCACGACCTCGCCGCTGCCGGTGACGAAGCTCACCGGGGTGAAGGACTCGTTGTTGGCGTTCCAGGCACCGTGCGCACCGATCGTGATGATCCCGCACATCACCTGCAGGCAGTCGATCTCACTCCCCGTCTGCGCTGCACCGGAATGCGGGTCTCCGAAAGACGCCGCAAAGCGCGCCCCGGGGATCGTCATGGTCGCCGTCCACGTGCCATCGGGTCGGATGACGGCGTTGGCGGATTCGGCGGAGGATCCGCCTTCGAAGGCCGCAAGCAGCTGGGTTCCGGAGGTGGAGGCGTAGCTGAACGTCGAGCCGGACTGCCCGCCCTGACTCGGAGCCCATGCATTCGTACCCGGATCGGACACGGCGCCGAAGAAGATGTACACACCGCCCGGCGCATTGGGCTGGTACTGGAATCCGGATCCCTGCAACGTCACGGTCGTCGACCCGTCGGCGCGGGGATTCTCACTCACGTCGACGCGGGAGGCGGCGTGCGCGGGAGCAGTGCCGGCACCCAGGATCAGCGTCGCCAGAAGCATCACCGCGACCACCATCGCCACCGCACGTGCACGCCGCACGGCTCTGGCTGCGACGCTCCGCGCGGTGCCGGGATACGACAGGATCGTCATCTTCTCTTCTCCTCGAAGGGGGCGGCGCTGGAGGGGCGCTCATCGGCGAAGCGGCGGGGCACGACCAGAAGCGAGCCGTCGTCCTCTTCGATCACTCGGATGGGGTGGCGGTAGACCTCGCTGAGCAGTTCGCTGCGCATCACCTCGGCGGGTGTGCCATAGGCGCGCATCGTGCCGTCGTCGATCATCAGCACCCGGTCGGAGTAGGCGGCAGCCGCGGCCAGATCGTGCAGCACGACCACCACGGCGTTACCTGCTCCCGCATAGGCGCGCGCGAGGGCGAGCACCTGCTCCTGATAGTTCACATCCAGGGCCGCGCTGGGCTCATCGAGCAGCAGCACCCCGGTGCGCTGCGCCATCGCGCGTGCGAGGGCCACTCTGGCGCGTTCGCCACCGGAGAGCGATGTGAAGGTGCGCTCAGCGAAGCGCAGCGTATCGGTGCGCGACAGCTCGGCGGCCACGATGCGGTCGTCCTCCTCCACGGGCACGATGTCGCGCCACGGCGCACGGCCCATCTTGACCACGTCGACGACGCGGAACGGGAAGCTCAGCATGTTCTGCTGCCGCAGCACGGAGCGCCGGATCGCGAGCTCCCGCGACGTCCACTCGGTCAGCTCTCTGCCATCGAGACGGATGGAGCCGTCGTAGCGATAGTCCGCTGACAGCGCAGCGAGCAGCGTGGTCTTGCCGGCGCCGTTGGGTCCGATGATCGCGAGGACCTCACCGGCACGCACCTCGAACGAGATGCCGGTGACGATGTCGTTGCCGCCCAGGGAGACGGAGACGTCCGCGACCTCCAGAACGATCTCACCGCTCTGCGCGGGGCGCGGGCGCGTCGGCGGACGCGTGAGGGCGAGACGCATCACATCCACCCCCCGGTCCTGGTCTTGTTGTTCTTGAGCAGGAAGAAGAAGAACGGGCCGCCGATCAGCGCGGTCAGCATGCCCAGCGGCAGTTCTGCGTAGGGCACCGCGGTGCGCGCGAAAGTGTCGGCGAGCACGAGCAGCAGCGCACCGCCCAGCGCGCTCGCGGGCACCAGCACGCGATGGCCCGGCCCGACGAGCATCCGGATGAGGTGCGGAATCACGAGACCGACGAACCCGATGATCCCCGCGAAGGCGACCGCGGCCGCCGTGAGCACGGACACGATGACGATCGTCCAGATGCGCAGCCGTTCGATGTTGACGCCGAGGTGTCTGGCCGCATCATCGCCGAGGCTCAGCAGGTCGAGCTTCCCGGCGACGAGGATCGCGAGGATGAGGCCGATGATCACGAGCGGCAGCACCGTGGCGACCGAATCCCACAGCGCCCCGGCGAGCGACCCCATCTGCCAGAACACGATCTGCTCGCGCTGGTCCGTCGTGGCGGCGAACGTCATCAGCGCCAGTGCGGCGCCCGCGAACGCATTGACCGCGATACCGGTGAGGATCAGGGTGATCACCTCGGTACGACCGCGAGACCGCGAGATCGAGTACACCACCAGGGCGGTGAAGATGCCGGTGACGAATGCCCCGGCGGGGATGGCGAAAGTGCTGCCCGCCGCGAGCCCCGTGACGATCATCAGGCTCGCGCCCACGGCGGCTCCGGACGAGACGCCGATGACGCTGGGGTCGGCCAGCGGGTTGCCGAACACGCCCTGCATGATCGCTCCGGCGGCCGACAGAGCCGCGCCCACCATCACTGCGAGCGCGATGCGGGGGAAACGCACCTCCCACAGCGCGGCATCCGCATTCATGTGCGTCGCCTCAGCTCCGCACGAGAGCCCCGCCTTGCGGCAGAGCGAGCCGATCACCTCGACGATGGGAATCTGCATCTGCCCCAGCGCGGCCGAGAAGAGCACGGCCGCGACCAGCCCGACGCCGAGCGCGCTGAACAGCACGATGACTCTGCGCCGATTGGGAACCGGCAGCTGCGAGGGATCCGCCTCGTAGTCCAGCACCCTGGGTAGCACGAGCGGTTCCTGCGGCAGCCGGGGTGCGTCCGAGGTCGCGGGCGCCTGTATGGGAGCGGTCATGGGAGCTCGACCTCCGCGAGATCGACGTGATAGATCGACTCGGCGAGCGCCGTGAGCACGTCAGGGGTGCGCGGCCCCCAGGTGAACATCTCGTAGTCGCTCATGTCGACGACGCGTTCACGCTCCCCGGCGGGCGTCTGCGCGACGCCGGGGACATCGAGCAGTCCGTCGACGCCGCCCACCGACTCCAGGCCCAGGGTCAGCATGAGCATCAGGTCGGGTTCGAGCCGCATCAGTCCTTCGGCGGTGAGCGATCCGCTGACCCAGTTCTCCTCGCCGGCGACATCGACGCCTCCGAGCGCGTCGATGAGGACACCGGCGATACCGGGACTTCCATCCGGATCGTTGCCGTACATGTAGTAGACCCCGGCGCGGCCGCGCATGTACAGGAAGACCATGCGCACACGGTCGGCGGTCTCTGTCGGTGCGACCTGCTGGATCCGCGCCAGGGTGTCCTCCAGGCGCTTCTCGAAATCGGCGACGTACTCCTTGCCGAGTTCCGGTGCGCCCAGCGCGGTGGCGACATCGCCGATCAGTCGGCCGATCGAGTCCATGTCGGAGGCCGGCTCGAAGAAGATCACCGGGATCCCGGCGTTGCGCATCTGCATCTGCACGTCGTAGGGACCGACGCTGTAGTCGGTGAGGATGACGGTCGGGTTCAGCTCGAGGATCGACTCGGCGTTGAGCGTGTGGTTGTTCATCACCAGCGGCAGATCCTTCGCGGACTCGAAGCCGGTGGTGAGGTCGCGCCCGACCACGGAGTCACCGAAACCGAGGCCGAACACGACGGAGGCGAGGCTTCCCGTGCCGTCCAGCGCGAGGATGCGGCTCGTGTCGACGACCTCGACGGTGACATCGTCCAGTCCAGTGAAGGACACCGGCAGCTCCGACTGGGGGTCGGTGGTGATCGGAGTGATGTCGTTCGACGCGAGCAGCGCCGTCTCGGGCCCTTCGAAGAATCTGGGGCTCTGCTCCGATGCGTCCGACAGCGCGGCGATATCGGGGTCGTCGCCGAGGATGAGCGAGCATCCGGAAAGCGCAGGCAGCACGAATGCCAGAAGCGCCGCAACGGCCGGGATCACAGTGCGTCGGCGAGGACGTGAAGAGGGGGTGGATGGTCGCACGCAGGGTAGCCTAACCTAATTCACAGCTAACTGCTTAGGTTAGGCTTACTTAAGTTCATCGCCATTAGGTATGCCCGGCGATGGCATTCGACAAGCGACGGAAGACGACGGATCCCCGTGCCCTCACGACGACACCGCGCGCTGCGCGCTCTGCTCGGCAGCACCGCAGCGATAGCTCTCGCACTCACCCTCGGCGCCCCCGCAGCCAACGGGATTCCTCTCACCGGCCCCGCGAACCAGCCCGCGCGAGACGCCGAGATCGCCCCTCAGTTGCAGGCGGCCGTCCTCGGCGCATCCGCACCCGATGGGTCCGGAGCGGGCACTGACGCCGACGCGAGCGACGCGATCGCCTCATCCGATGAGGCGATCGAGATCCTGGTCCTCTTCGAGGACGACGGGGTCGATCCCATCGCACAGGGCGACCCGGAACGCGCAGCATCCGCCCTGCAGGACAGCGCCCGCATCTCCTGGGATGCCGCCCAGCAGGGGCTCGCCGAAATGCAGGAGGACGGTCGCGTCGACATCCTCAACGAGTTCTGGATCACCCGCAGCATCCTCGTCTCGGCCGAACCGTCGCTGGACGTTCTCGATGCGCTCGCCGCGCTTCCCGGTGCGACTCAGGTCGTACCGAACTTCGAAGTCGAACCCCTCACGTCAGAGGAGCCCGTCCCCCTGTCGACGCCTTCGGTGGCGACAGCGGCGCTCGATGAGACCGGGACGCCGGTGACGTACGGACTCGAGAAGATCGGCGCACCGCAGAGCTGGATCGACTTCGCCGCACGCGGTCAGGGTGTGCGCGTCGCGGTGCTCGACACCGGCATCGATGCGAGCCATCCTGATCTCTCCGGCCGCATCGTGGGCGCAGGGCTGGGCGATCCGACTTTTCCGGGCGGATGGATCAGCTTCGATCGCACCGGCTCGCCGATCGCCAGTCGTCCATCCGACCCCGGATCGCACGGCACGCACGTCGCGGGGACCGTGCTCGGCGGGAGCGCCTCCGGCACTCGAATCGGGGTCGCGCCCGACGCAGAGCTCATGGCCGCCAACGTCCTCAGCGGCAGCGGCGGCGGCAGCATCGCGAAGATCCTCGCCGGGATGCAGTGGGCGATGCAGCCCTTCGACGCGTACGGCAACCCGGCCGGGCGCGCGGCCGATGTGGTGAACATGTCATTGGGCTCATCCGGCTACAGCGAGATCTTCATCCCGCTCGTGCGCAATCTCCGTCAGGCCGGCATCTTCCCGGCGATCGCGATCGGCAACGCACCGTGCGGCCCGACAGGCACCTCCGGACCCGGAGACATCTACGAGGCCTTCGGGGTGGGCATGACGAACGCCGCCGACGAGGTCGACCCCGGCTCGTGCGGCGGCGTCACCGAGTGGCCTGCGCAGATCGGCGACAAGTACGACTGGCCGCAGAACTTCGTCAAGCCGGATGCCTCCGCCCCCGGCACCGCAGTCTTCTCCGCCATGCCGAACGGCCGTTGGGGCGAATCCACCGGGACCTCGATGGCAACGCCGCACGTGGCCGGCGCCGTCGCACTGATCCGCTCCGCGCAGGGCGGTCTCTCGGTTGATCAGATCGCCGAGGCGCTGGAGAGCACCGCGTGGCATCCGGACGGCGCGAGTGCACCGGACACCGGATACGGACACGGACGCATCGACGTGCACGCCGCGATCGCCGCCGTACTCGGCCAATCCGGCGTGAACGGCACGGTGACCGATGCCGCGACGGGCGCCGCCGTCCCCGGCGCGACGATCAGCTTCGACGACCGCGGCGAGACCTGGACCACGGACGAACAGGGCCGCTTCACGGCCCGTCTCGCCCCCGGGACGTACACGTTCACGGCAGAGCGCTTCGGATATGCGGCCCTCGTCAGCGCACCGATCACGATCGACGAGAGCGGTTTCGTGCGCATCGATCTGGCCATGACGCCGATCACGGTCGGGTCCATTGGCGGCATCGTGGTCGATGCGCTCGAGGGCACACCCATCGTCGGAGCATCCGTGCAGGTCGTCGGCCAGGAGCTCACCGCGACGACGGGCGCGGACGGCGGCTACCGGATCGCCGATCTGCCGGTCGGCTCGTACCGGATTCGGGTGTCGGCCCCCGGATACGCCGATGCGGTCTCGGCGGATGCCGAGGTGCGCGCAGCGCTGCAGACGACGGTGAACTACCGCCTCGCCGAGCTCCAGCAGGTGCTCGTCCTCGGAGACAACGGCGCCCGCACAGCGGAGCTGCTCAATCAGAACGGCTACGCCGCGACCAGCGCACCCTCGCTTCCGGATGACCTCGAGGTGTCTGACTACGACGTGCTGGTGTGGGATGCTCCGCCCAGCATGTCGGACGAGCAGTTGCGCGATGCGATCGATCGCGCCGATGCCGGAGGCGTCGGCATGGTCTGGCTGGATCAGGGCTCAACAGCCGACAGCGGCATCGCACAGCTGCAGCGCGCCACCGGGAATCCGGCCGTACGATCCGGCGCGAACGACCGCTCACTCCTCTCCACCGGATATCGCGTGCTCGCCGACCACGAGATCTTCGCCGGCGGGGAGCTCAGTTCAGAGGCTTTCGCCACGGGTGACGTGATCGGTCAGAACACCGTCGCGGGCGGCCCGAAGTACTACGCCTGGTTCGAAGATCTCACTGGCGAAGGCGTGCAGGTGCTCGCCGAGACGGTGACGGTCGCGGCATCCGGAACCGCCGAGGACGCCGACGTGACAACAGCCGTGGGATCGGGGATCGCGGTGGTCCAGCGGGCAGGCAGCCGTCACGTCCTGCTCGCGCTGCACGGGTCCTCGCCCGCGGTGGACGTGCGCACCTGGTCGCTGGCAAGCACCCAGGTGTTCATGAATGCGGTGACTTGGACCGCCCCCGAGCACGCTCAGGCGCCCGCTCCGGAGATCATCGTTCCCGAGCCCCCGGTGATCGAACCGGGCAAGCCCGGTGGTGGCGGCTCTGCCACGCCGCGCCCGTCACCGGCCGAGCCCACCCCCGCACCGGCGCTCGCCCCGGCGCCGGCGGCGCAGGATCCGGCCAGTCGCGCGCCGGCCACGCAGATCGCACCGAAGCCGAACACCGTTCCGGATCCGCCGTTCGCATCGGCGGAATCGTTGACCGCGGCGAACCGCGGCAGCATCACGGCCAGAATCGAATCCGGCATCGCGCACGTGGTCATTCCGGATGCCGAACCCGGTGAATGGTTCTTTCTGCATGTGTACCCGTCGAAGACGCCGATCGACTGGATCCGCGTGAACGACGACGGCGAGCTGCTGATCGACATCGCACGCCTGCAGGGCGGAACGTACGCCTTCGCGTTCACCGATGCCGAGGGGGAGTTCGCCGGCTGGGTCGAGATCGTCATCGCGGCCGGCGCCGCCGCAGCCCAGGAGGCACCGGTGTCGAACACGGAGGAGGACGAGATCACGGTCGCATCGATCAGCACTCCTGGCTTATCGCTCAGCCCCGTCGAGCAGCTGATGCTTCTCGGTGCCGGACTCCTCATCCTCGCCGCCGCCGCACTGGTACTGCTGAGCGCGAAACGTCGACCGGGAGCGGTGTCATGACGCAAGCGACGGCGGGACGTCGGCGCCGTGTCCCCCTGGTGTGGCTGATCTTCACCACGATCCTGGTGCTCGGCGGCATCGGGCTGATCGGCGGCGGCATCTGGCAGACGATGGCGGCGACGCCTCCGGCGCATCCTGTACCCGAGCGGGTGGTCACCGCGAGCATGGCGGAACAGGCCACGCCTGTTCCTGCCGGCGAACCCCACACGGTGCGCATCCCGGTGATCCAGTTCGAGGCCGATGTCGATTCGCTCTCGCTCGAGGGCTCCACGGTCATAAACCCGCCGACATTCGATCGTGCGTACTGGCTGAGCGAGTACGGGATGCCGGGATCGGATGCCGATGGCACGGTGTACCTGTCGGGCCACAGCTCCGCCGCCGGCACCGCGGTGTTCGATCCGCTGATCGATCGGGCCGATACGCGCAGCGCCCTGGAGATCGGCGACGAGATCCTCGTCGACACCGAGAACGGCACGGTGGTGTACCTGATTCAGGCCCTGGAACGTCATCCCAAGACCGAGCTCGCCGACATCGAAAACCTTTGGACGCCCTCACCCGGGCGGCTCGTGATCGTCACCTGCTATTACGACGGGACCGCCGGCACCGCCCCGGACAACTTCGTGGTGTACGCCCGACTCGCGCCCGAGTCAGGGGCGTAGCGGCAGCAGGCCCTCCAGGTCGGCGCGCGTGCCGGATGCCTGCACGCGGCCGGCGGCGACGGCATCCGCCCATTCCTCCTCGCCGGTGGCAAGGGCGATCCAGGTCGCAGCATCCATCTCGATCACGTTCGGCGGCGTGCCGCGGGTATGGCGCGGGCCCTGCACGACCTGCACCGCGCCGAAGGGCGGTACGCGTACCTCGACGCTGTTCCCGGGCGCCTTCTCATCGAGCAGCTGCAGCAGGTACCGCACCGCCGTCGCGAGCGAGGCCCGTGCGGGCTTCTCGCCTGTCGAGATCGCGGTGCGGATGGCATCCAGCGCCCCACGTCCGTCCGCAGTGTCGATCTTGCGAGCCATCTGCTCAGCCTACGACGCACTCCCAGCAGCGGCGTAGGCTCGAGGGGTGAGCGAGAGCCAGCATGCGCAGGGCGCCCGCGCCCAGCTGCTGCGGGCGGTACGGTCGGGCGATTGGGATCCCACGGTGCTGCCGCAGCTGGACGGCACTGTTCCGGCCAGGCGGTCGGCAGTATTGATCCTGTTCGGTGTGCTCGACAGCATCCCGGCACCCACGATCGATGCGGTCGTCGCGAAGGATCTCGACGTGCTGCTGCAGCGCCGCGCCTCGACACTCTCCTCGCACCCCGGGCAGGTGTCCTTCCCCGGCGGCGGGCGCGATCCAGAGGATCGCGACTTCGTCGACACGGCCCTGCGCGAGGCCGAAGAAGAGACCGGGCTGGACCCGAGCGGGGTCGAGATCCTCGCCACGCTGCCGGATCTGCCGCTGGCCGCCAGCAACCATCTGGTCGCACCAGTGCTCGGGTGGTGGACGAAGCCGTCCAAGGTCGCAGCCGTCGATCATGCCGAGACCGTCGAGGTCTTCCGGGTTCCGGTGGCGCAGCTGCTGGACCCCGCGACGCGCTACACGTCGACCATCACGCGCGGGCGAGACACATTCAAGGGTCCGGCGTTCGACGTCGACGGCACGATCGTGTGGGGCTTCACCGCGATGGTGCTGGACCGATTGTTCGACGCGTGCGGGTGGACCGTGCCGTGGGACCGGACCGATGAGCGGCCAGTGACGGTCTGACCTCGCGCGGAGGGCTCGGTAGTCTGGAGGGGTGAAGATCCTCGTCCTCGGTTCCGGTGCCCGTGAGCACGCGATCATCCTTGCCCTTGCGGCCGAAGAGGCCGAGCACGAGTTGTTCGCCTCCCCCGGCAACGCCGGCATCGCAGAAGATGCGACGCTCGCGACCGTCGATCAGCTCGACGGCGGTGCGGTCGCCGCCTTCGCGAACGAGAATTCCATCGACCTCGTCGTGATCGGCCCCGAGGCACCGCTCGTCGCCGGCGTCGCCGATGAGCTGCGCGAGCGCGGCATCCCCGTGTTCGGTCCGGGCAGGGCCGCCGCCCAGTTGGAGGGGTCGAAGGCCTTCGCGAAGCGGGTGATGGATGCGGCGTCCGTGCCGACCGGACGCGCTGTGCGCGCGGCATCCGAGTCCGAGGTCGAGGCCGCGTTCGATGACCTGGGCGCCCCGTACGTCGTCAAGGCCGACGGCCTGGCGGCGGGCAAGGGCGTCATCGTCACCTCCGACCGAGCAGAGGCGCTCGCTCACGCCGTGCACTATCTTCCGTCGGGCCCGGTGCTCGTCGAGGAGTTCCTCTCCGGCCCCGAGGTCTCGCTGTTCTTCCTCTCCGACGGCGACACCGTGCGCGCGCTCAGCCCCGCGCAGGACTTCAAGCGCGCTTTCGACGGAGATGCCGGCCCCAACACCGGCGGCATGGGCGCGTACTCGCCGCTGCCCTGGCTGGCCGAGCGCTTCGGCAGCGAGCAGGAGTTCGTCGAGCTCGTGACCGAGCAGGTCGCACTCCCGGTGATCCGTCAGATGGATGCCGAGGGCACCCCGTTCATCGGCCTGCTGTACGCCGGGCTCATCCTCACCGACGCCGGCGTGAAGGTCATCGAGTTCAACGCGCGCTTCGGCGACCCCGAGACCCAGATCGTGCTGCCGCGGCTGCGCACCCCGCTCTCAGAACTGCTGCTGGCCGCCGCTTCGGGTCATCTCGAGGACGAGCCCCAGCCGGAGTTCGCGGACGACGTCGCCCTCACCGTCGTGCTCGCCAGCGAGGGATACCCTGAGGCGCCGCAGACCGGCCGTCAGATCGGCGGACTCGCGGATGCCGCGAGCGTCGAGGGCGTACGGATCGTCCACGCGGCGACGGCGGGTCCGGATGCTCCCGGCGGAGACCCGGTGGCAACCGGCGGCCGGGTGCTCAACGTCGTCTCGGTCGGCGCGGACTTCGCGACCGCCCGCGCACAGGCGTATGACGCGATCGGCCGGATCAGCCTGGACGGCGCGCACTTCCGCCGCGACATCGCCGCCGGCGTCGCGGAGTAGCGCGCGGGTTCAGCCCGTGAGCCCGAAGCTCTGCGGAAGGACCTCCGGGCTCAGCGCGTACTCCACGGCGAGCATGCTCGCACCTCGCACTGCGGCCTCCCCGGCGGTGACGGACTGCACGATCGCGAGATGCTCGGTGGCCAGCGGCATCGACCGCGTGTAGACGACCTCTCGCACACCGGCGATGAGGTGCTCGCCCACGCGCGCCATGGCCCCGCCGATCGAGATCACCGACGGGTTCAGCAGACTCACGGATGCCGTGAGCACCTCTCCCAGGTCGCGGCCGGCCTGCCGTACCGCCTGGATCGCTTCCAGGCTCCCGCCCTTGACCAGTTCGACGACGTCGTTGCCGTCCTTCGCCTCGATGCCGCGCGCGGCGAGGGACCGGGCGATGGCTGGTCCGGAGGCCAGCGCCTCCAGGCATCCGGTATTGCCGCAGTGGCAGGGCACATCGGCGGCGCGCGCAACGCGCACGTGCCCGAAGTCGCCCGCGATCCCCTGCGCCCCGCGCAGCAGCCTGCCATCCGAGATGATGCCTGCTCCGATGCCGGTGGCGACCTTCACGAAGATGAGGTGATCGGTCGTCGGCCAGGCGACGGCGCGCTCGCCCAAAGCGGAGATGTTGACGTCGTTGTCGACGAGCACGGGCACCTGCAGGTGCTGCTGCACCCAGCCCGGAACGTCGAAGCCGTCCCAGCCTGGCATGATCGGCGGCTTCGCCGGTCGTCCGGTCGAGTACTCCACAGGCCCCGGCACGCCGACGCCGATCGCCGCGACCTGATCATGATCGAGCCCAGCCTGGATGATCAGCTCGTTCACGGTGTCGACCATCCAGGTCAGCACCGGCTCAGGCCCCAGCGACACCGCCATGCTGGCGGTGCGCTCGGCGAGGATGGTGCCGGCGAGATCGGTGACTGCGACCGTGGTGTGCGAGGCGCCGATGTCGGCGGCCACGACCACCTTCGCAGCCGGGTTCAGCGCGAACTGCGACGGTGGGCGTCCGCCTGTCGAGGCGGCATCGGCGACGGGGGCGACCAGCCCCATGCGCATGAGCTCGTCCACGCGCGCCGCCACGGTCGATCGGGCAAGGCCGGATGACTTCGCCAGCTCCGCACGCGTGCGGGGTGCGCCGTCCCGCAGCAGCTGGAAGAGCTGGCCGACGCCGACCGCACTGAGATTACTTGCCATTCCCACCCTGCACTTCTCGTGAACGACCCGCTTGGCCAGGCCCGCACTTCATCGACGCACTAGAGGCGATCGATTCAGCACTTCTGCGTCGAATCGAAGTCTACGCGGGAGGCGCCTGCCGCCCCGCCGGGCGCAGGCGGCCCTGCTTAGCGCGTCCGACCGCGAACCGCTGCTGCAGCAGCACGGCGATGACGATGATCGCGCCCTTCGCGATCGCCTGCAGCGACGACGACATGTTGTTCTGCACGAAGACGTTGTTCAGCGTCGCGAAGATGAGCACGCCGAACACGGTTCCGGTGATGGTTCCCCGCCCGCCGATCAGCAGGGTTCCGCCCACGACCACCGCGGCGATCGCATCCAGCTCGTAGAGGTTGCCGTGCGTCGAGGTTCCCGCGTTGGTGCGCCCGAGAATCATCACCGCGGCGATGCCAGCGGTCAGGCCGCAGAGCGCGTACAGCCACATGATGTGCTGCTTCACTTTGATGCCGGCCAGGCGCGCGGCCTCGCGGTTGCCTCCGATCGCGACCGTGCGACGACCGAAGGTCGTACGGTTCAGCAGCAGCCAGCCTGCGACGGCGACGGCTGCGAAGATCCAGATGAGAATGTCGACACCGAGAAGGTCGACATTCATCGCCTTGAGGAAGTCCCGGTCCGAGACGACGAGCGTGCGGTTGTTGGCCAGCACTTCAGCAAGCCCTCGGGCCCCAACCATCATGGCGAGGGTCGCCATGAATGCCGCGACCTTGCCGTAGGCGATGATCACCCCGTTGATGAGCCCCGCGCCGACGCCGACAAGCAGCGCGACGACGACCGTGACGATCCAGTGCGACGATTTGGCGATGTCCTGAATGGCGGTGAGGGAACCGACGACGGATGCCAGTGCCAGCACTGCGCCGACGGACAGGTCGATGCCGCCGGAGATGATGACGAAGGTCATCCCGATGCTGATCACGCCGATGATCGACGCCTGTCGCAGGATCACCAGCGCATTGCCGAAGTTGAAGAAGTTGTCGAAGGCGGTGATCATGCCGACGGCGAGGATCGCCAGCAGCGCGAGCACGAGGCCGAGGTTGCGTGCTGCGGCACCGGAGAACAGCGACTTCAGCGGCGACGACGCCCTCTGCTCGGGGGCGGTGGTCTGGGTCTGCTCGCTCACGCGGCGGTTCCTTTCATGACGAGGTCGAGAACACCTGGCTCATCGATCTCGGAGGCGGGAAGAGAGGTAAGCACGCGCCCGTCGCCGACGACGAGCACGGTGTCGGCGAGACCGAGGACTTCCTCGATCTCGCTCGAGATGATGACGATCGCATGGCCGTCCGCGGCCAGATTGCGGATCAGTGCGTAGATCTCTGCGCGGGCGCCGACATCGACGCCTCGGGTGGGCTCGTCCAGCAACAGGATGCGACTGCCGTGCACGAGCCAGCGCGAGAGCAGGATCTTCTGCTGATTGCCGCCGGAGAGAGTACCGGCCGGCAACTCGGGATCGGCAGGTCGCAGCTCCATCGCCGCGATCTGGTCGCGGGCGATCCTGCGCTCGGCCCGTTCGTCGAGCCAGCCGGCCTTCGCCTCGCGGCTGAACGACGAGAGGGTGATGTTGCGGAAGATCGGCTCGCCGAGGACGAGCCCCTGCGACTTGCGCTCCTCCGGGCTGAGCCCGAGCCCCGCACGGACGGCGGCCGGCACTGATCCGCGCGGCAGCGGCTTGCCCTCCACGCTCACTCTTCCCGAGGTCGCGGGGCGCGCTCCGTAGATGGTCTCGACGATCTCGGAGCGCCCTGATCCGACGAGCCCGGCGAGCCCGATGATCTCGCCGGCCCGCACCGTGAACGAGACGTTCTCGAAGACGCCCTCCAGGCTGAGGTCGTCGACCTCGAGAAGCACGGGGGCATCTGCGGGGATCGGCACAGGAGCCGGGAAGACGTTCTCGACGATCCGGCCCGTCATGTGCTTGATAAGCGTCTGCGTGGGGGTCTCGGCGACAAGGAGGTTGCTGGCCGTGCTCGCGCCGTCCTTGAGGACGGTGATCCGGTCGCCGATCGTGCGGATCTCCTCCAGCCGGTGAGTGATGTAGATCACTGCGATCCCCTGGGCGGTGAGCTCCTTCACGATATGGAAGAGATTGCGCACCTCTTCAGAATCCAGCACCGCAGAGGGCTCATCCATCACGATCAACTTGATGTCGTGCGAGAGCGCCCTGGCCATGCTCACGATCTGCTTCTCGGCGGCGCTGAGCGTACTGACCTCGGTGTGCGGTGACATCGACTCGTGACCGAGCCGCTTCAGCAGAGCTCGCGTCTGAGCGGTCGTCTCACTGCGACGACTGAACCCCGCCCTGGAGAGCTCGTGACCGAGAAAGATGTTCTCGGCAACGGTCAGATCGTCGACGACGTCGAGCTCCTGGTACATCGTGGCGATGCCGAGGTCGATGGCCGCCTGCGGGTCGCCGATCGTCACGACCTCACCGTTCCAGCGGATCTCGCCCGAATCGGGCTGATGCACACCGGCGAGAGTCTTGATGAGCGTGGACTTTCCCGCACCGTTCTGACCGAGCAGGCAGTGGACCTCCCCCGGGTGGACTTCCAGATCCACGCCGCGCAGCGCACGGACGGCGCCGAAGGTCTTCTCCACCCCGCGCATCTCGAGTAATGACGAGGCCTGGTCATCTTTGATCACAGGAGTGAACATAACATGCCGAATTCGCGAATGCGAGAGGTAACAGCTCCGCCTCGACAGCGAGCACGACCCGCCTGGCATCCTTCGACTCCCGCACGATCAAGGGAGATGTGCTCCTTTCGTGACTTTTGATTATTTGTCGACGAAAGCTGGCTAATCTGTGACGCCTTCTGTTAGCTTGAGGCTGACAGTGCTGGTGCGCCACCGACTCCGATCCCGATCGCAATGGCCCGCATCGCACCCATCTGCATCACATTTCAAGGAGGAAAGACATGCACGGCATGCGCACCCGCGGGTTCCGCCCGCTGATCGCAGGAGCGGCAGCACTGTTCGCCGTCACCCTGCTGGCCGGTTGCACCAGCGACGGCACCGAGTCCGAAGGAGACTCCGGCAACCAGGGCACCACCAGCGAAGAGAACACGGCGTCGGGCGACACCGTCGTCATCGGCTGGTCGGGTCCCGAGGCCGACCACGGCTGGCTCGGCGCGATCAACACCGGCGCCATCAACGCCGCAGAGGGCTTCGACGACGTCGAGCTGCGTCAGGCGGAGGGCACCAACGACGCCAACCAGCAGATCGCCGCGGTCGAGCAGTTCATCAACGAGGACGTGGATGCCATCGTGCTCCTGCCGACCGATGGCGCAGCTCTCACCCAGGTCGCTCAGAAGGCGATGGATGCCGGCATCCCCGTCATCAACGTCGACCGTGAGTTCTCGAGCACGTTCGCGTCTCGCGCGACGGTCCTCGGCGACAACTACGGCATGGGCGTCAGCGCCGGCACCTACATCTGCGAGCAGCTCGACGGCCAGAGCGATGCGATCGTCGGCGAGATCGCCGGCATCGACTCGCTGCCGCTGACGCAGGATCGTTCGGAGGGCTTCGCGGATGCACTCGACGCCTGCGGCCTCGAGGTCGGCCCGCGTGTCGCGGCGGACTTCACCGTCGCCGGTGGCGAGACCGCAGCATCCCAGCTGCTCTCGGCGAACCCCGAGATCGACGCGATCTGGAACCACGACGACGACCAGGGCGTCGGCGTGCTGGCCGCGATCGAAGCAGCGGGTCGCGACGAGTTCTTCCTCGTCGGCGGCGCCGGCAGCATCAACATGATGGACCGCATCGAGGCCGACGACAGCGTCATCAAGGCGACCGTCATCTACCCGTCCACGCAGGCCGCCGATGGCATCGCCCTAGCGCGACTGATCGCTCAGGACAAGACGATGAGCGACCTGATCACCCCGAGCGTGCCATACCGGGTCGTGCTGGATGCGCCCGTGGTCACCAAGGACAACGTCGCGGACTTCATGGATCTCGCGTTCGAGTCCTGACCCTCGACTGCGGGGCGAGCGCCTCGGTGCTCGCCCCGCCTGTTCTATCCGCACTGTTCCAATCCGCACCGTTCCGGGGAGTAGAAGATGACAACCGAGCTGCGAGTGGCCCTGATCGGCCACGGATTCATGGGAGCGGCGCACTCCGTCGGCTGGCGGCAGGCGCCCGCCGCGTTCGACCTCCCCCTCACCCCGCGGATGACTGTGCTGGTCGGCCGGGATGCTGAGAAGACTGCCGCTGCCGCCCGCGCGTGGGGGTGGGACGAGACCTCCACAGACTGGCGCGAGGTCATCGCTCGCGACGACATCGACCTGATCGACATCGTCACCCCCGGGGACTCGCACGCCGAGATCGCGATCGCGGCCCTGGCTGCGGGCAAACACGTGCTGTGCGAGAAGCCGCTCGCGAACTCGGTCGAAGAGGCCGAGGCGATGGAGCAGGCTGCGCAGGATGCTGCGGCACGCGGCATCCGCGCCATGGTGGGCTTCACCTATCGTCGCGTGCCCGCCGTGACCCTCATGCGCGACATGATCGCCGCCGGCCGGGTCGGCACGATCCGCCAGGTGCGCGCGAGCTACCGGCAGGACTGGCTGGCCGACCCCGAGTCGCCGATGACCTGGCGGCTCGACAAGGACCGCGCCGGCTCCGGCGCGCTGGGCGACATCGGCGCGCACATCGTCGACATGACGCAGTTCGTCACCGGGCAGGCGCTGACCCAGGTTTCGGGCGTGATGGAGACGCTCGTCGAGGAACGGCCCGTGCTGGCTGAGGCGGTCGGCCTCGGCGGCACCGCCGGCACGGACAAAGGCACCGTCACGGTCGATGACGTCGCACTGTTCACCGCCCGCCTCGAGTCCGGCACCCTCGCGACGTTCGAGGCCACCCGTTTCGCGACCGGGCGCAAGAACGCCCTCGACCTCGAGATCTCCGGCGACGCCGGTTCGCTGCACTGGAACCTCGAAGACATGAACGTGCTCGACTTCTACGACGCCACCCGCCCCGCGGCAGAGCAGGGCTTCGCCCGCATCCTGGTCACCGAGCCCGAGCATCCATACCTCTCCGGCTGGTGGCCGGCCGGGCATATGCTCGGCTACGAGCACGGCTTCTCGCACCAGGTGAAGGATCTCACCGAGGCGATCGCGGCGGGTGCTCATCCGCAGCCGACGTTCGCCGACGGCCTGCGGGTGCAGCGCGTGCTCGACGCCGTCGAGCGCAGTGCGCACGATGGTTCGGACTGGACGAGCGTCTGAAGACGCCACGACGAAACGCAAGAGAAAGAGGACGATGATGTCACGACCGATCACTCTGTTCACCGGCCAGTGGGCCGACCTGCCCTTCGAAGAGGTCTGTCGTCTCGCCGGCGAGTGGGGCTATGACGGCCTCGAGGTCGCCTGCTGGGGCGACCACCTCGATCCGTGGCGGTGGGACGATGATGCTTACGTGCAGAATCGACTCGACATCCTCGAGCGCAACGGACTAAAGGTCTGGACGATCTCCAACCATCTCAAAGGTCAGGTCGTCTGCGATGACCCGATCGATCAACGCCATCGCAACATGCTGTCCGATCAGATGTGGGGCGATGGGGACCCGGAGGGGGTTCGCCGGCGGGCTGCGGAGGAAGTCAAGAACACCGCCCGCCTGGCGGCAAAACTCGGAGTCAAGACGGTGACCGGATTCACCGGCTCATCGATCTGGAAGTACGTCGCGATGTTCCCGCCCGCCACCGATGAGATGGTGGATGCCGGATACCAGGACTTCGCGGACCGCTGGAACCCGATCCTCGATGTGTTCGATGAGGTCGGCGTGCGCTTCGCGCACGAGGTGCACCCGTCCGAGATCGCCTACGACTACTGGACCACCAAACGCACCCTCGAGGCCATCGGACACCGTGAGGCGTTCGGCCTCAACTGGGACCCCTCGCACATGGTGTGGCAGGACATCGATCCCGTCGCGTTCCTCTGGGACTTCCAGGACCGGATCTACCACGTGCACTGCAAGGACACCAAGAAGCGCCTGGGCAACGGACGCAACGGACGGCTCTCATCGCACCTGCCCTGGGCGGACCCGCGGCGCGGTTGGGACTTCATCTCCACCGGCCACGGCGACGTGCCATGGGAGGACGCATTCCGGATGCTGAATGCCATCGGCTACGGCGGACCGCTGTCGGTCGAATGGGAGGATGCCGGAATGGACCGCCTCGTAGGCGCCCCCGAAGCACTCGAGTTCGTGCGGAAGCTGTCGACGTACAAGCCCGCGGACTCCGCGTTCGACTCGGCCTTCGCCACGCGCTGAGCTGGCGCGCTGCTCTTCACTGCTGTTCGCGCCCGTCGCGCTGCTGTTCCCGCCCGTCGCGCTGCTGTCCGCTGCCCGCACTGCTGTTCGCGCCCGTCGCGCTGCTGTTCGCTGCCCGCGCTGCTGTTACTTCTGCTGTGATGTCTCAGGAGATAGGTGACGGTTCTGTATCAGGACATCGGT
>NZ_JBQDSX010000028.1:0-40910 GCF_052099035.1 Microbacterium sp.
CGCTGGCGCTCGCTCAACCCGTTTCGTCTTCGTCGCTCCGCTCCTGCGCTCAACGACCCGCAGTTGGGCCATCGCCCGCCTTCGTCGCCCCCGGGAGCTCCCCCTGCGGGTCGTTGAGCGAGCCGCAGGCGAGACGATACGCGGTGAGCGAGGAGCGCAGCGACGAGTCGAAGCGTTACTCAGCTACCACCGACCTGCGGGGTCGAACCCTGCCGCGCCTCCCACGCCTCGCGCATGAAGCGGCGGACGTCCTGATCGACGCGGATGTCGCTGGGCCGCAGCGGCCGTGACAGGTACAGCCCCTCGAGGGAGGTGAGCCGCGACAGCGCGACGTACGTCTGCCCCGGTGCGAACGCTCCCCCACCGAGGTCGATGATCGCCCGGTCGTATGTCTTGCCCTGTGACTTGTGGATCGTCACCGCCCACGCCAGACGCAGCGGGAACTGCATGAACTCGGCGATCACGTCTCGGCTCAGCGTCTTCGAGTTCGCGTCGTACGAGTAGCGGAATCGCTCCCAGACCGCGGGCTCCACATCGACGTCCTCGCCGTCGATCTCGACGCGCACCGATCCGCCGAGGATGCGCTTGACCGTGCCGATCGTGCCGTTCACCCAGCGCGGGGGCTCTCCGGTCATCGACACGTCGTTGCGCAGGAACATCACCTGTGCGCCGATCTTGAGCTTCAGCTCGGCATCCGCCGGATAGTTTCCGTCGCCGCGCCCGAAGTCGCCGTTGATCTCCGCGCGCGCGGTCTGCTCCTTGCCCGCGAGAGCGGTGAGATGACGCCGGTTGATGTTGTTGACGATGTCATTGCGCGTCGCGAGCGTGATGATGGGGATCTCACCCGGCTCGGGGTCAGGCGGGGTGCGCGTGCCCTGCGTGTTGAGCAGTTCGGCGATCTCGGCCGTGACCCGCCCGTAGCGCACCGCATTCAGCATCGACTTGAATCCGTCATCGGACTGCCGGTGGATCTGGACGAGTTCGCGCACGTGCAACGGAGCACCGTGCCGGCCGAGGTCCAGCAGCGCATCGGCCTCACCCATCGTCGCTCCGGCCCACACCTTCGCGTCGAAGAACCAGAACGAACGGTAGTGATCCTGCACATAGCGCAGCTCATCACCCCGCGGCGGCACCGGTGCCAGCTGATACGGATCGCCGAACATCACGACCTGCACACCGCCGAACGGCTCGGCTCGCCGACCCCGTGCCTGCCGGAGGGCCCGGTCCATGCCGTCCATGAGGTCGGCGTTGACCATCGAGACCTCGTCGATCACGAGGGTGTCGATCGCGTTCAGGATGCGACGGGTCGCATCGTTCTGCTCGATCTCACTCTCGGCGATCAACCCGATCGGCAGTCGGAACAGCGAATGGATCGTCTGACCCTCGACATTGAGCGCCGCGACGCCGGTCGGAGCGCAGATCGCGATCTGCTTCTCGGTGTGCCAGGCGAAGTACTGCAGCAGCGTCGATTTGCCGGTCCCGGCACGACCCGTGATGAAGACGTGCTCCCTGGTGTCCTCGATGAGCCGGAACAGCTCCTGCTGCTCGTCGGAGAGGGTGGGAAAAGACACGACTCTCATCGTACGTCGCCACGGCGAAGGCGCACGGATGCGAACTCGGCACTGTCACAGCCCGCACTTCTAGACTGGCGCCATGGATCAGCCCCCGACGACGCGCGTGCGCCGCCGCTTGTGGTTCGATCTGACCGCGCTCACTGTTGTCGGAGTCCTCCTGCTGGCAGCGCTCGGCGCGGGCGGGACGGTGCTGTACGACCAGTTCTACGGGCCCTCCGCGTTCGTCACCCGCTACCTCGATCTGCTCTCCAGCGGCCGGGCCGCCGACGCCCTGCGCGTTCCCGGCGTCGCCCTCGACACCGCGAGCCTCGAGGATGCCGGCATCGACGCCACAGCATCCCAGGCCATGCTCCGCAAGGACGCCCTCGCGCCGTTGAGCGATATCGACGTGGTCGCCGAGAAGACCGCCGACGGCATCACCTCCGTCACCGTGGCGTACGTCGCCGGCACCTATCCCGGAACCACCACGTTCCAGGTCGAGCAGGATGGCTGGGACGGCATCACCCCGAACTGGCGCTTCACCCGGTCGCCGCTGGCTGCCATCTCGCTCGCGGTGCTGGGCGCCGACCGGTTCGCGGTGAACGGCTTCGAGGTCGACCGACGCCAGGTATCGGCCGTCGGTGTCGAGGCCGTTCCGGGTGAGCCGCTGCCGCTGCTGGTGTTCACACCGGGTGTCTACTCGGTCACCGTCGACACGGCGATCGCCACCTCACCGGGAGTCAGCGTCCTCGCTGATTCTCCGCTCACGCAGACGCCGGTGGACGTGCAGACCGAGCCCACAGAGGAGTTCACCGCGGTCGTCCAGACCCGTGTGGAAGAGTACCTCACCCAGTGCACCACGCAGCAGGTGCTGCAGCCGACCGCCTGCCCGTTCGGCCTTGAGGTGCGCAACCGCATCCTGGAGCCACCCGTGTGGACGATCACGACGCAGCCCGTCGTCATGGTCGAACCGGATGGCGCGCAGTGGATGATCCCGCCGACAGAGGCGGTCGCCCACATCGAGGTCGATATCCAATCGCTGTTCGACGGATCGGTCGAGCACGTTTCCGAAGATGTGCCGTTCCGGGTCGACGGCACGATCGCGATCCTGCCCGACGGTTCCGCATCGATCCGGGTCGGCGCACCGCTGGGCTGAGCGAGCGCCCATCAGAGGCCGTCAGCGTCCTTCGCGGGCCGTCAGCGTCCCTCGCGGGCCGCCTGGCGTTGATCCCGCTCGGCGAGCGCCGCGAGCTGCGCGTTGTACTCCTCGAGCTCTGCTTCGCCCGTGCGGTCGGCGTTGCGGTCGCTGCGCCGCTGCACCTTGGTGTCATCACGGCTCCACTGGATCGCCACGGTGATGGCGAGGATGAGCGTCGGAATCTCGCCCACCGACCAGGCGATGCCACCGCCGATGTACTGATCCTCCATCGGGTCCGGGCCCCAGGTGCGCCCCATCGACCCGAACCATTCGGCGACCATCAGCCCTTCCTGCATCATGATCGCCATGCCGAAGAACGCATGCATGGCCATGACCGCGATGAGGGTGATCAAGCGCCCGGCATACGGCAGCCGGTACGGCACCGGGTCGACGCCGACCAGGCTCAGCACGAACAGATAGCCCGAGATGAGGAAGTGGATGATCATCCACTCGTGCCCGAGGTGCTCGTACATCGACCACCGCACGAGGTCGGTGAAATAGAACGCCCACAGCGACACGACGAAGATGCCCGCCGCAACGAAGGGATGCGTGAGGATGCGGGAGATCGGGGACTGCACAGCCCACAGGATCCATTCGCGTCCTCCACGCGTGCCATCGTCACGTTTGCGGATGCTGCGCAGCGCGAGCGTCACCGGCGCTCCGGACACGAGCAGCAGCGGGATCGCCATCGACAGGATCATGTGGCCCAGCATGTGCACGCTGAACAGGTACTCCTGGTACAGGTTGATGGGTCCGCACGTGACCCAGACGAGCAGCAGCAGCCCCAGCATCCAGAACACGGTGCGCTGGATCGGCCAGCGATCTCCCCGCTTGTGCAGGCGCCAGACGCCGACGATGTAGAAGAACGCGCCGAGTACCGCGGCCAGCGCCCAGAGGATGTCGATGTCCCAGCCCGTGAACCACTTGTCGATCGTGAACTCGGGGGGGAGAGGCGAGCGGGTGAGGATCTCAGCGGGCGTCTGCCGATCGGCGACCGTCTCCCCGGTCGGCGGGGGCGTGCGCGCAAGCGCCGCCGCGGCGCCGGATGCCAGTCCCATCAGCGCGACTTCGCACAGCACCAGCATCCAGAACCAACGCGAAGCGCGCTCGCCGTCCATGCGCGGGATGAGACGAGTGCGATACCAGGCGCCGAGGAGCCCCATCCCGCAGAGCAGAATCGCTTTGGCGATGATGATGAGGCCGTAGGGACTCCACAGGCCCTCCCAGCTGCCGAGACCGACTGTGGAGCGCACGACACCCGATACGGCGACGACGAAAAACGCGGCGATCGCAAGGGTCGAGTAGCGGCGGACAAGTGCCTGCGCATCGACGCCCTTGGCGAGGTACAGCACGACGAGGAGGAGGAGTCCGCCGAGCCAGACCGCGGCGCCGATCGTGTGCAGCAGGATCGAGTTCACCGCGGTGACGTGGCCGGACAGCTCACCGGAGTGGCCCTGCTGAGCCATCGGCAGCAGAGCTGCCAGCGCGATGATCGCCGTGATGAGCGTGGGCGTCCAGGTGCGCCATGCGAACGCGAGGATCGTGACGACCGCGCCGACGATCGTCGTGATGAGCCACGCCTGGCCGAGTGGCAGGGCGAGGAGAAAGCGTCCGAGGTCCGTTCCGAACTGGTCGCCGAGGCTGAGCTGCGGGGTGAATGCGGCGAGGAATGTGAGGAATCCGGTCGCCGCTGCAGAGATGGTGAACAGGGCGGCGCCGATGGATGCCGTGTCCATCGCCGTCTCGAAGGACTTCTCCCCCGCGCGCAGGGCGAACAGCGCGAGCACCATGGGTCCGATCATCACCGCCGCGCTGAGGTTGTTCACCAACCGGGCGATCGGAAGACTCCACCGGACGACATCGCCGGGGTCGCCGATCAGGAGCGGGGCGGCTGCGCCACCGAAGACGAGTGCTGCGACCACGGCGACCGCCGCGGACACCATCAGGATCAGGACGCCGGCAGCACGATACGACGATGCGGGGATGGTGCCGGGGCCGGGAGAACTCACCCCTCCAGCCTAAGCTCGCAGGCTATCGCCCAGCACCACGCACGAAGGCCGTCCCCGCTGCCTGCGGGGACGGCCTTCGTTACAGAAGCGGTCTTACTTGACCGAAGCCTTGAGCTTGGAGCCAGCGGTGACCTTGACGCGCTTGCCGGCCGGGATCTTGATCTCGGCGCCGGTCTGCGGGTTGCGGCCGGTGCGGGCAGCGGTGTCGACCTGCTCGAACGAGATCCAGCCCGGGATCGAGACCTTGCTGCCCTTGGCAACAGCATCCGAAACCGTGGCGAAGAGGGAGTCGAGGACGCCCGAGACGGTGGCCTGGCTCTGGCCGGTGGCGGAAGCGATGCTCGCGACGAGCTCGGTCTTGGTGATGGACTTGTCAGCCATGTCATCCTCCAGCGACGAAGTGTCGCATCTGTTTGTGGTTCGGGTGGCGGATGCCGCCCGCTGGTCGAGTGACCGCCTCGAATGTATCAACCGAGACCCGTTTTTCCGCGTCATTTCGCGGGTTTTCGTGTTTTTCTAGGCGTGTCGAGTCACATTGGTCACTTTCGTCACAGAAAGGCGAGGCTACGGGGACGCAAAAGGGGCGAGGATCCGAAGATCCTCGCCCCTTTCAAGCGATGCTTACCAGCTCGACTTGGTGACACCGGGCAGTTCGCCACGGTGAGCCATGTCGCGGAAGCGCACGCGGGAGATGCCGAACTTCGTCAGCATTCCGCGGGGGCGACCGTCGATGGCGTCACGCGAACGCACGCGCACCGGCGACGCGTTGCGCGGAAGCTTCTGCAGGCCGAGGCGTGCAGCTTCACGGGACTCGTCGGTGCCGTTCGGGTCGACGAGGGCCTTCTTCAGCTCGAGGCGACGCTCGGCGTAGCGCTCGACGATGACCTTGCGCTGCTCGTTACGAGCGATCTTGCTCTTCTTAGCCATATTTAGCGCTCCTCGCGGAAATCGACATGCTTGCGGACGACCGGGTCGTACTTCTTCAGCACGAGGCGGTCAGGGGTGTTGCGACGGTTCTTCTTGGTCACGTACGTGAACCCAGTGCCTGCCGTTGAACGCAGCTTGATGATCGGACGGACGTCCTGAGACTTCTTAGCCATTAGAGCTTCACACCCTTCGCCTTGAGGTCTGCGACAACCTTCTCGATGCCACGGGCGTCGATCACCTTGATGCCCTTGGCGGACACGTTCAGCGTGATCTTACGGCCGAGCGACGGCACGAAATAGGTCTTCTTCTGCACGTTCGGGTCGAAGCGGCGCTTCGTCCGGCGGTGCGAGTGCGAGATGTTGTGACCGAAGCCGGGAACAGCTCCTGTCACCTGGCACACTGCTGCCATGTGATTACTCCTTCATTACCGTGAGACCGGACGGCCTCACCCAAGATCCCTTGTCTGCGCGCCGCCCTTCGACAGGCTCAGGGAGCATTTCGAAGGAAAGCAGCACACGAACTGCGCACAGGAGTGTGCACAGACTCGTTCAGTTTAGCATGGCCTGGGCGTCGGCCGCACCGCGCCCCCAGCGGAACGGCGAGACCGTTCTGTCGCCGGTGATCCAGAAGCGCCAGGGGAAAGCATCCGTCCCCGCCACACCGGCGACACCGACCCGGGGCCCGGATGCCACGTCGACGGGCACGTCATCCCACCACAGCTCCGCACTCGCCCCGTTCAGCGGTTCCCGTGAGACGAAATCGATCCCGTCGTGCAGTGCGTGCCGCAGGCCCATCACCTGGCCGAGCCGGCCAGGACCGCGCGCCAGGTCGCGTCCTGATCTTCCGGATCGGGATGCCGCGGCATCCGCCCCTTCGATCACCGCGCCCGCGCGCAGCAGGACTCCACCCGCCGTCCCCTCGGGTCCGCAGACGACGTTGACGCACGAGTGGATGCCGTGGCTGAGGTACACGTAGAGGTGACCGGGTTCGCCCCACATCGTCGCATTGCGCGCAGTGCGCCCCATCCGCGCATGCGACCCCGGGTCAGGGACGTCTCCCGTGCCCTGCCCGTGATAGGCCTCGGTCTCTGTGATCCGCAGGCGCACTTCCGTACCGTCGACGACGGTGCGCAGCTGTGCACCGAGCAGTCGCGGGGCGATCTCGAGCGGAAGGTGCTCGAGATCCGATCGGGTCGCACGGATGAGCGTCATCTCAGAAGGCCGGCGCCATCTGACACCACGAGACGTCGAATCCGGTGAGAGCGACGAGTTCCTCGCCCGTGCGCAGGTCGAGCAGGTGCGTCTCGAGCTTCTTCGGCAGCGGGACGAGCATGTCGTCATAGGCGTTGTCGACGAGTTTCGGCGCCACGGTCACCGCAGCGTACTGTCCGCTCGGCGATGCGCACGCCTGCAGGATCGCGCTGCCGGACTCGACCTCGAGCAGCGGTTCCGCGACTCCGTCATCGTCGACGCGGATGATCGCCTGACCGGTCGGCAGGCCGTCCGCATCCCGGGCGACGACGTGTCGTAGCGTGCCACCGGGGAAGGGAACGATCGTCTTCGCCGGACCGTAGTCGGGGTCGGATGCCGCCAGCGGAGACTCCGAGCCGTCAGCGAGGTTCAGCTCGACGATGCTCTGATCGGCGCGCGTCACGATCGCGGTGTAGGTGCCGCGCGACACTCCCAGCAGACGGGATGCGAGCCCCATGTTCTGCGCCCCCTGGTCGCCGGAGCGGTCATCGAGCGAAAGGGCACCGGCGAAGTCGATGAAGAGCACCGCGGCGGAATCCGGGACGAACTGCCACTCGGCAATGCTCGCCTCTTCGTCACCCACCTCGATGATCTGCGGCTCGCCCTCGCCGTTGAGCGGTTGGGTGACCAAGACACTGGCGCGACCGCTGTCGGCGGTGATCTTTTTGTCCGAGTAGGTGTATCCGACCAGTCCGCCCCGATCGGACACCTGCACGGAGCTCACGTAGCCGTCACCAGGGAGGGTGAGTTCGTGCTTGTTCTTTCCGTCCTGATCCATGACCAGGATGCGTGAACCGTCGTCGTCTTCGACAGCGACGACGAGCTGGTCGGGCGTGGCCCGGTAGTCGTTGATGCGCGCGTGCGTGAAGACCGGGACGGCCTTCTCTCCGGTGAGATCGGTGCGGAAGATCGAGTCGTCATCCTCGGTACGGTTCAGGAGGAAGACTTCGGATGCCGGCGTCGTGAACGACGTCGTGAGGTCGGATGCCGGACCCCCACCGGTTCCCGTGACATCAGCGACCTTGACGGTGTATTTCGTCGAGTCGTCGAGCGGGACGGTGAAGCGGATGCCGACGCTGCGGCCCGTGGCATCCACGGTGAACGGCACCTCGGGGTCGACCGAGACCTGGGCCTCGTCGATCGCCTCCAGCGATTGGTTGGCTGTGAGGATGATGCGACTGCCGGAGGCCTGGATCGCCTCCCGGGCGTCGACCTGCACTCCGCTGATGCGCGGGCCCTGGAAGAGGCTGATGACGGCGAAGCTCGCGCCCACCAGGACCAGCACGCCGATGACCCCGAGGATCGTGTACAGGAAGCGGCGGTTCTTGCGGGGCTCTTCGTTTCGACTCGCTGGCGCTCGCTCAACGCGTTTCGTCTCGCTCCGCTCGCTCAACGACCCGCGGGGGGAGCTCTCTGCGGAAGCGGGTCCCTGAGCCTGGGTCGGTTCCTCGTCCTGCGGGTCGTTGAGCGGAGGCAGCGAAGCAGCCGGAGACGAAACGGGCTGAGCGACCGGAGGGAGTCGAAGCCGGTCCTCCTCGGGCGCAACAGGGATCGCAGGGGCGGCTAAGGGGAGCTGGGCGTGAGGAGGCTTCGACTCGCCTTCGGCTCGCTCACCCCGTTTCGTCTCGCTCCGCTCGCTCAACGACCCGCGGGGGGAGCTCTCTGCGGAAGCGGGTCCCTGAGCCTGGGTCGGTTCCTCGTCCTGCGGGTCGTTGAGCGGAGGCAGCGAAGCAGCCGGAGACGAAACGGGCTGAGCGACCGGAGGGAGTCGAAGCCGGTCCTCCTCGGGCGCAACAGGGATCTCCGGAGCTTCCGCCCGTTCAGCCGCCTCGCGCGCAGCGCGCGCCTCGGCACGGGTCCGCGGGCGCTCCGCGCCGGACTCGTCCTCAGTACTCATAGGGGTCCCCGGGCTCATCGATCGCGACGACCGAGGTCGGCAGCACGCGCAGCGACCCGTCGTCGTCTGCCTTGACCGTACCGGTGACCTCGACCCATTGGCCGGTGCTGGTCAGATCCGACCCGTACTTTGCGGCATCGATTGTCACCGGCACCGCCGCAGGCTGGGCATCGATCACGCAGTGCGTGATGATCATGCGCGTGAGGTTCACAGCATCCGCCTGCCCTGGTGTGACGAAGCCGACCAGCGTGACCGGTGAGCCGTCGTAGATCTCCGGTCGCGACGCGGTGGCGAACACGCTCGACCATTCGCCGACCCCGAATGTGGTCGTGTCGGCGACGCCGAGCGTCGGGGTGTCGGCGCCCGCGAACAGTGCGCCCCCGGCATCCGCACGTGCCATCGCGAGCTCGACGGACAGTGACGCCGGCGGAAGCACGAGCGCTGCGATGACGACACCCGATGCGACGACGCCGGCCGAGACGGTTCCGACGAGGGCGAGCGTTCGCCGGCGCGATGTGGGTTCGTCCTCGATTTCGTGATCGTGGCCGTGACCCGCCTCGGCGCCCAGGGGCAGCGCGCACGACCAGATCGCGCCGATGAGTACGACGATGGCACCTGCGCAGGCGAACCAGATCGATTCCGGGGCGATGTAGAGGGTGAGCTGGCCCGATAGGGCAAGGCCGAGGGTCACGACCGAGATCACGGCGGCGAGGCCGAGGCCCAGCCAGCGGGTGCCGATCGCGGGCCAGCGCGAGGTGGAACGCGAGGTGGAATCAGCCAAGGACGTTCACCCCGATTCCGATCGTAAAGGCGCTCATGAGTACGACGGCGACGATGCCGACGAGGGTGCGAGCGGTGAACGTGGTGCGCAGCAGTGCGAGCATCTTGATGTCGACAAGAGGCCCCACCAGCAGGAACGCGATCAGCGCTCCGGACGAGAACGTCGACGCGAACGACAGCGCGAAGAACGCATCGACGTTGGAGCAGATCGCCACCGTCATCGCCAGCACCATCATCGCGACGATCGACAGGACGGGATTCGATCCGATCGCGAGGAGCATGTCGCGAGGGATGAGCACCTGCACCGCACCCGCGAGTGCAGAGCCGATCACGAGTGCCGGCATGACCGCTCGCAGCTCGATGAGGAACTGTGTGAGACTGCGGCGGGTGGGGGTGCCGTGCTCGTGCGTGACGCGCTCACACGTCTGCGTGAACCGACGGGTGAGCATGCCCTGGGGATCGGGGTGACGGCTGTAGATCCACCCGATGAGGTTCGCGATCAGATAGCCGCCGACGAGACGTGCGATCAGAATGTTGCCATCGAAGCCGAACGCCGCGTGCGTGGTGATGATGACGATCGGGTTCACGATCGGGGCGGCGATCAGGAAGGTCATCGCCTCGGCCGGTGCGAGTCCGCGCATCATCAGACCGCGTGCGAAGGGAACGTTTCCGCACTCGCAGACCGGGATCAGCATTCCGAGCAGCGACAGCACCGCGCGGCGCGCCCAGCCTGCTTTCGGAAGCCACCGGTGGATGAGGTCCGGCGGCAGCCACACCTGCACGACGATCGAGAGCACGACCCCGAGCACGACGAACGGGAGCGCCTCGATGAGCACGCTGAGGGCGAGCGTCAGGCCGTCCTGTGCACGGTTCGGCAGGGCGTCCGTGAAGAGCGCCGGTGCGAACCGGTCGATGAGGAACAGTGCGGCCACGACGATGACGCCGACACCGACGCCGATCCACGGCGAGCGCTTCGTTCTCCCCGAGCCTGGGCCCGCGCCCCCTCGGCCTGCGCGTTCGCGACCTGAGCCTGAGCCTCCGCTCCCCGAGCCTGTCGAAGGGTGCGGCGCGGACGTGGTGCTCACGCCGACCCTTCGGCGGTCCGTTTATTGGCGCAGGGGGTGCACAGGCCGAAGATGTCGACGACGTGCTCGGCATCGGTGAAGCCGTGCAGCGCAGCCGTGCGCTGGGCCCAGGATTCGACGTCCTTCGCCTCGATCTCGACGGTCAGCCCGCAGGATCGGCAGATGAGGTGGTGGTGATGACCCTCGGTCGAGCAGGCCCGGTAGAGCGCCTCTCCCTCGGGGCTCTGCAGCGAGTCCGCATCTCCGGAGGCTGCGAGTCCCGACAGCGCCCGGTAGACCGTGGCCAGGCCGATGCCGGTGTTCTCCTCGCGGAGGGTCGCGTGCAGGCCCTGTGCACTGACGAATCCGGGCGCGTCGGCGAGCGCTTCGCGCACGCGTTCGCGCTGCCAGGTGTTCCGCTGAGCCATGTTCTCGATTCTAGGCCGGAGACCCTTGTCAGGGTCTGAGCGCGGGCGTTCGCCGCACTCGTCGGCGCACGCGCTGCGTGATCCAGCATCCGACATAGATGAGGAACGAGATCGTCGTGATGTACGGGCTCACCGGCAGGGTTCCGGCGAGCGCGAGCAGGATGCCGCCGACAGCGGAGATGAAGCCGAACAGCGCCGCGAGCAGCGGCACCGACAACGGACCCGCGGTCACGCGCATCGCGGCGGCGGCCGGGGTCACCAGCAGCGCCATCACCAGCAATGCGCCGATGATGTGCACGCTGACGGCGACGATGAGTCCCAGCAGCACCATGAACGCCAGGCTCACGAAACGCGTCGGGATGCCGCGAGCGGATGCCGCGACCGGATCGAGCGAGTCGAATCGCAGCGGGTTCCACATCAGTAGGAGACCCACCAGCACCACCACGCTGATGCCGATCAGCCAGCCGAGATCGGGGCTGGATACCGACACTATCTGGCCGGTCAGCAGGCTGAAGCGGTTCGCGCTGCGACCGTCGTAGAGCGAGAGGAACAGGATGCCGAGGCCGAGGCCGAACGGCATGAGCACACCGACGATCGAGTTGCGGTCGCGGGCCCGTGAACCGAGGATGCCGATGAGGATCGCGGCGACGAGCGCTCCACCGAGCGAGCCGGCGACGACGCTGCCGCCGAACAGCAGAGCTGCAGCGGCTCCCGCGAAGGACAGCTCGCTCACCCCGTGCACGGCGAAGGCGAGGTCGCGCTGCATGACGAAGACACCGATGAGTCCGCCGACGATGCCGAGGACGGCACCCGCGATGATCGAGTTGGCGAGCAGGGCGACGAGGGCACCGTAATCCTGGAACGAGAAGACGTCGTTCCAGTCGAGCATGGGGACGATCATACGTCGTCCTCGTTGTCATGGTCATGGTCGTGGTGCGGCGTAGCATCCGGGGCGCCGACGACCACCAGCCGGTCACCCGCGCGCAGCACGAACACCGGGGTGCCGTAGAGGTCGGTGAGCACGCGGCTCTGCAGCACCTCGTCGGGGGTGCCGAGGACGAAGCGTCCTCCGGCGATGTAGAGGATGCGGTCGACGCGACCGAGGATCGGGTTGATGTCGTGGGTGACGAACAGCACGGCGGCATCGCGTTCACGACGCTGCTGATCGATGATCGCTGTGATGCCGACCTGGTTCGCGAGATCCAGGTTCGACAGCGGCTCATCGCAGAGCAGCAGGGTCGGCTCATCGGCGAGCGCCTGGCCGACACGCAGTCGCTGCTGCTCGCCGCCCGAGAGCAGGCCGACGCGACGATCGGCGAAGTGCGCTGCACCGACACCCTCGAGCAATGCATCGACTCTGGCCCGGTCGCCCCGCCGTGGGGTCGGCAGACCGAAGCGCGTGCCGTTCACCCCGAGGGCAACGACGTCCCGCGCGCGCATGCTCGTATCGGGCGGAAGAGGACGCTGCTGCGGGATGTATCCGATACGCGGATTCCCGCGGTGCACAGGCTCGCCTGAAACCCGGATGCTGCCGGCGCTGAGCGGCTGGAGGCCCAGGATCGCACGCATCAGAGTGGTCTTCCCCGAGCCCGATGGCCCGAGGACCGCGAGGAACTCGCCGGGTTCGACGGTGAGGTCAAGGCCCGCCCACAGTTCACGGTCACCGCGACGAAGAGCTGCGCCCGCGATCTCGAGGACTGGTGCGCCGCCGCCCGCACTCACGAGCGGAGCGCGTCGGCGAGGCTCTGAATCGCGTCGTGCATCCACTCAGAGTACGACGATCCATCCCCCAGCAGCTCCGCGAAAGCCACGACAGGGATGCCGGCCTCTTCCGCTGCGGCTTCTACGCGGTCGGTTTCGGCGCCTCCGGTCTGCGCGTTGGTGAGCAGCACCTTCACGTCGCCGCTCTTGATGAGATCGAGCGACTCGAGCAGCGTTGCGGGTGCGACGTCGCTGCCCTCTTCGACGGCCTCGGCGAAGCCTTCCGGGGTGAGGTTCGTCAGTCCGGCGGCCGCGGCGATGTAGCCGGGGAGAGGTTCAGTCATGAAGACTCCAGCGCCGTTCGCCTCGGTCGCGATCGCCGCAAGCTCTGCTTCGGCTTCTTCGAGGTCGGCGATGATCTCTCCGGCTGCCGCTGTGAAGTCGGCGGCGCCATCGGGGTCCAGTTCACCGAGCTCATCGGCGAGGCCATCGACGACGTGGATCATCGTGTGCGGGTCGAACCACACGTGCTCGTTGAACCCTTCGATGTGATCGTGACCCTCGTGGTCTTCGTCAGCGTGGCCTTCTTCGGCCGCGTGGTCGTGTGCGTCAGCATCCTCACCCTCAGCATCCTCACCGTCGTGGCCGGCGTTGCCCGGGTAGTCGTGCGAGAACTCCGCCGCGGTGAAGACGTGCGCGTCGGATCCGTCGAGGAGCGTGTCGATGAAGGCGTCGTATCCGCCGCCGTTCTCGACGATCAGATCGGCTCCCTGCACGGCGAGGCGGTCGCGTGCCGTGGCCTCGTAAGAGTGCGGATCCTGCGATGCAGAGTCGATGATCGTGGTCACGTCGACCCGATCTCCACCGATCTGCTCGACGAGAGATCCGTACACGTTCGTGCTCGCCGTGACGTGGATGAGCCCGTCGTCGGCGCTCTCGCTGCCACTGGCTGTGCCGGAGCATCCGGCAAGAACCAGGGCGGATGCTGTGAGGAGCGCGGCGGCGCGGAATTTCTGCATTCCTCGATGCTACACGCTAATGATAACCATTCTCAACACGAGGGTAGGCCCAGCGAATACGCGGGTCGTTGAGCGCAGGGCGGAGCCCGAAGCCGAAACGGGCTGAGCGAGCGGAGCGAGCCGAAGCCTTCTCACCAGCCGCAGCTTTCGATTCGTCGCTGCGCTCCTCACTCAAGCCGTTTCGTCTCGCTTCGCTCGCTCAACGCCCCGCGAAGCATCAACACCGTGCGGAGCATTGACGCCCCGCGAAGCATTGACGCCGTCAGTTGACGAGGAGAGCCGGTTCCTCGAGGATGCTGGCCACGTCGGCGATGAAGCGGCTCATTCCGTCGCCGTCTACGACGCGGTGGTCGAAGGAACCGGCGACCGTCGTGACGTAGCGCGGACGCACCTCGCCATCGACGACCCACGGCTTCTGAGTGATCGTGCCCATGGCGAGGATGCCCGCCTCGCCGGGGTTGATGATCGGCGTGCCAGCATCCATCCCGAACACACCGATGTTGGTGATCGTGAATGTTCCGCCCTGCTGATCAGCTGGCGGCGTCTTGCCGTCGCGCGCGGTGAGGGTGAGGCGGTTCAGGGCGCGAGCGAGGTCCTTCATACTCAGCTCCTGTGCATCCTTGATGTTCGGCACGAGCAGACCGCGCGGAGTCGCCGCGGCGATGCCGAGGTTCACGTAGTGGCGCACGGCGATCTCGGCGCCGCCGTCGGTCTCGACCCAGGCAGCGTTCACCATTGGATTGCGGCGCACGGCCCAGATCACCGCGCGAGCGACGATCAGCAGCGGAGACACCCGGATGTCGGCGTAGTCCGGCGAAGACTTCAGCCGCTTGACGAGTTCCATCGTGCGGGTCGCATCGACCTCTTTCCACACCGTCACGTGGGGAGCAGAATACGCGCTCTGCACCATCGCTGAGGCGCTGACCTTGCGCACGCCCTTGACGGGAATCGACTCCGTGCGCTCAGCATCCGCCCCGCTCGATCGCGGCGCGGGGGCGATGCCACGGGCGAGCCCCGCCGGCGCACTCGTCGGCGCAGGCACGGTCTCCTCGCGCACAGTGCCCCATTCGGGCGTCTCGATGTTGCGGAAGACGCTCTCCTGCGAAGCGCTCTTCATGACGTCGTCGCGAGTCACTTCTCCGTCAGCACCGGTTGCGGTGACCGACGACAGGTCGACGCCGAGGTCGCGGGCGAGCTTGCGGATCGGGGGCTTCGCGATCACTCCGACCGAGGAGCGCACCGGGCGCACGGCAGGGCGGGTACGGCGAGAGGTCGCCCCGGCGCCGGTTCCATAACCGACGAGCACGGCTCCGCCTGCTTCCTCAGCTGCGGGTGCGGGTGCAGACGCAGGGGCAGCAGCGGCGGCATCCGATTCGAAGCTGATGATCGGCGCCCCGACTTCGACGGTGGTCCCCTCGGCCACGAGCAGCTCACCGACGACGCCCGCATACGGCGAGGGCAGCTCGACCAGCGACTTCGCCGTCTCGATCTCGACGATCACGTCATTGATCGCGACCGTGTCGCCGGGCGCGACCTTCCACGTGACGATCTCGGCCTCGGTCAGGCCCTCACCGACGTCGGGGAGAGTGAAGTTCTGCGTGCTCATGGGTGGTGCCCTTCGATCATTTCGACGAGCTTCGCTCGCTCAATGCGTTTCGTCTCGCTCCGCTCGCTCAGCGACCCGCACACTATCTGTTCTGGCAACGATTCAGTAGGCCATGGATCGGTCGACGGCCTCGAGGATGCGGTCGGCATCAGGGAGGAACGTGCCCTCGAGGTTCGCCGGCGGGAACGGAGCGTCATACCCGGATACTCGCAGCACCGGAGCCTCGAGCGCGTAGAACGCGCGCTCCATGACGGTCGCTGCGATCTCGCTGCCGATGCTGACGTGCGCGGGAGCCTCCTGCGCATAGATCATGCGCCCGGTCTTCCGCGCGGAGTTCAGGATCGGCGCGTAGTCGACCGGCGAGAGCGAACGCACATCGACGACCTCGCAGCTGGTTCCTTCGCCTTCGGCGAGCGCGGCAGCCTGCAGCAGCGTCGTCACCATCGCTCCGTGCCCGACCAGGGTGATGTCGGTTCCGGTGCGGACCACGCGCGAGGCATGCAGCGGCGCAGCGGACTGCTCGATGTCGACCTCGCCCTTCTGCCAGTACTTGCTCTTCGGCTCGAGGAAGATGACCGGGTCCTTCGAGGCGATGGCCTCCTGGATCATCCAGTACGCATCATTCGGCGTCGACGGCGACACGACCCGCAGACCCGGAGTGTGCGCGAAGTACGCTTCGGGGCTCTCCTGGTGGTGCTCGATGGCGCCAATGTGGCCACCGTAAGGAATGCGGATCACAATCGGCAGCGACAGCGCGCCCTCGTGCCGGTTGGTCAGTTTCGCCAGCTGCGAGGTGATCTGATCGAACGCCGGGAACACGAACCCGTCGAACTGGATCTCGCACACCGGGCGGAATCCTGCCATTGCGAGCCCGATCGCCGTACCGACGATCCCGGATTCGGCCAGCGGGGTGTCGAGCACACGCTTCTCGCCGAAGTCGCGCTGCAGGTGCTCGGTGATGCGGAACACCCCACCGAGCTTGCCGATGTCCTCGCCCATGAGCAGGACCTTCGGGTCGTCTTCCATCGCCTTGCGCAGACCGCTGTTGAGGGCCTTCGCGAGCGGCATCGTCTCGAGCGTCACTGAGCGCCTCCTTCGAACGATGCTTCGTACTGTTCGCGCCAGGCGCGCTGCTCGTCCATCAGCGGATGCGGCTCGCTGTAGACGTGATCGAAGATCGTGTTCGCCGGCGGCGGACCGAGTTCGAGGGTGCGCACACGTAGATCATCCGCGGCGGCAGCGCCCTCGGCATCCACGTCGTCGAAGAACGACCCGGGCGCACCCTTGCCCTCGAGGAATGCGCGCATGCGCATGATCGGATCGCGCTTCGCCCAGGACTCCTCCTCGTCGCTCGTGCGGTACTTGGTCGGGTCGTCGCTGGTGGTATGCGCGCCGAGCCGGTAGGTCTCCGCCTCGATCGCGCGCGGCCCCTTGCCGGCGCGCGCCTCGTCGAGCGCGACACGCGAGACGGCATAGCTGGCGAGCACATCGTTGCCATCCACACGAACACTCGGGATGCCGTAACCGGCGCTGCGCTCGGCGAACGGAGCCCGGGTCTGCGTGGCGACCGGCACCGAGATCGCCCACTGGTTGTTCTGCAGGAAGAAGACCGTCGGCGCCTGGTAGCTCGCGGCGAACACCATGCTCTCGTGCACATCGCCCTGGCTCGATGCCCCGTCACCGTAGTAGACGATGACGGCCTCATCGCGCTCGGGGTCGCCCGTGCCGGTACGGCCATCGAGGGAGAGGCCCATGGCGTAGCCGGTGGCGTGCAGAACCTGTGACCCGAGCACCAGTGTGTACAGCCGGGTGTTGCCGTTCTGGGGGTCGGTCGGATCCCAGCCGCCGTGCGAAACACCGCGCATGAGCTTGATGATGCCGAGCGAGTCGACGCCGCGGACACGGGTGACCGCGTGCTCGCGGTACGAGGGGAAGATGGTGTCCTGCGCGCGGGCGGCGCGGGCTGAGCCGACCTGGGCCGCTTCCTGCCCGCGGCTCGGCGGCCAGAGGGCGAGCTGTCCCTGACGCTGCAGGTTCGTCGCCTGGTTGTCGATGGCGCGGGTGACGGCCATGTCTCGGTAGAACTGCTCGAGCTCGCTGTCGCTGATCGCTTCGATCAGCGGCAGGAACTGCTCGGCGGCAGCGTTCGGCGCATATCGGCCGTCCGCTTCCAGGACGCGGACGAATTCGGTCTCTGACGAGGTCACCGTTCTACGCTATCCGCTCTCTTACTTCTGTCCCTGGAGAGGTGCCACAACGGATTGCGCAACCTGTAGGA
Organism: Microbacterium sp.; assembly: GCF_052099035.1. Lineage (GTDB taxonomy): Bacteria > Actinomycetota > Actinomycetes > Actinomycetales > Microbacteriaceae > Microbacterium. The sequence continues at coordinate 17,711 of NZ_JBQDSX010000028.1, forward strand.
CCTTCTCCACGGATTCATGCTCTCCGACGGATATACGGATGCCGTCACCGGAGAAGGGGCGAACAACGATGTCGGCATCGCGGAACACCCCGGCGATCTCATCCGTGCGCTCGCCCGTCGGCAGCCATACGAAGTTCGACTGGCTGTCGGGAACAGCCCATCCCTGGCCGCGGAGTGCCTCCACCAGCGTGCCGCGGCGCTCGACGATTACGGCGACCCGCTTGAGCAGTTCGCCCTCGGCGTCGAGGCTCGCGATGGCGGCGACCTCGGCTGCCGAAGTGACCGACAGCGGAACGGCCGTCGCGCGCGCGGCATCGAGCACCTTCGCGTGCCCGATCGCGTACCCGACGCGGAGACCCGCGAGGCCGTACGCCTTGGAGAACGTACGCAACACCACGACATTCGGATGCTTCTCGAACACCCGCTCGCCGAGACCATCAACTGCGCCCTGAGCTCTGACGAACTCGGCGTATGCCTCATCGAGAATGATGAGGCAGTCAGCGGGAACACGGTTTACGAAAGCCTCGAACTCGGCGCTCGTCACGATCGGGCCGGTGGGGTTGTTCGGCGTGCACACGATGATCGCGCGGGTGCGGGAGGTGACAGCATCCGCCATTGCGTCGAGGTCGTGACGTCCGGTGAGTGCGAGATCATCGGATTCGATCAGCGGAATCTGGACGGCGGTCGCACCCGAGACGAGCACGAGCCCAGGGTAGGCCTCGAACGAGCGCCAGGCGTAGATGACTTCGTCACCGACGGATGCTGCGGCCTGCACCAGCTGGTACAGGATGGCGACGCTGCCGCTGGCGACGTGCACCTCGTCGAGCCCGACGCCGTAGCGGGCGGCGAGGCGTTCGCGCAGGCGCGCAGCACTTGCATCCGGATACCGGTTGATCGGGGTCGTTCCCTCGAGAGCCTTCGTGACCGAGGGCAGCGGATCGAACGGGTTCTCGTTGCTCGAGAGCTTGAACGCGTCGGGACCTGCCTGCTTGCCTTGCCGGTACGGCGCGAGGGCGGCGATCTCAGGACGGATGCGGGGAAGGATCGGCTCAGTCACGAGTCCGAGTCTACGAGCGCGAGGCCTGGTCTCGGTGAGTCGATCAAAGTACATTGCCGTTATGGAGATCACAGTGCAGCTCCCCGCCGCTCTCGATGCAAAGCTCGAGGCCGTCGCGCACTCCCGCCTGACATCGAAGAACGCAGTGCTGATCGAGGCTATTGAGCGTTTTATCAGCGATAACGAAGCGAAGACAGCCGCTGTTCTCAGCACGAGTGATGAGATCAGCACGCGCTACGCCGAATTGATGGAGCGGTTGAAGGACGCATAAGAGCGATGCGGCGGTACGACGGCCTGAACTCGCAGATTCCGCGACCGCTTCCACGGAAGCCGGCGATCGTGCGAGACTGAATCCACCATGCGTTTCCTCATTCGAGTCGTCATCAACGCGTTCGCCATCTGGGTGGTGACGCTGATCCCCGCACTGCAGGTCGAAGTCACCGCATTCGCCCCGGGCGAGATGCTGCAGTTCGTCCTGACGCTGCTGATCATCGCTGCGATCTTCGCTGTGGTCAACACGATCATCGGCACAGTCCTCAAGATCGTCGCGTTCCCGCTCTACATCCTCACGCTCGGCCTGATCGGCCTCGTCATCAACGGATTCCTGCTGTGGCTGACGGCGTGGATCACCTCGGGCTTCGGGTGGGGCCTCACCGTCGGATCCTTCTGGTGGGGCGTGCTGGCGGCGATCATCATCTCGATCATCAACGCGGTGTTCGGCGGCATCCTGCGCCCGCAGAAGAACAAGCGTCGCGACTGACGCGCTTCAGTCCCGCCGGGCGACGTACTCCGTCGACTCGATCGACACGGCGTCCGTGAGTTCCCTGGCCTTGTCGCGCCAGGCTTCCAATCGCACATCGTCTGATGCGTCGAGAAGCTCGGCCGTCTCCGTGTAGCTCTCCATCATGTGGGGATGCAGCCACACGTCGTGTATGTGCGGCTCCGGATCACCGACGCGTGTGACGACGAGGCTGTCCGCCGATCCTGTGCCCGCTGGCGGTCCGCCACCGGCGAGACTGTTGACCATGTCGTCGGTGTGCCGCAGCTCGATCAGCAACTGGTCGTCATCGAGTGTCGGTTGCACAGGACTTCCGGCCGTCACCTGGACCGTAACGTCGAACTCGCTCCCGGATGCCAGATACGCGGCGTTCATCGCGGCCTGCGAATGCGCATAGATCTGAACCTCATCACCCGCCTGCGCGCCTGCAGCCCGCAAGGCATCGACCGTTGCCACGTACGAAGCAGATTCCTGCCCGGTGTATAGCTCGAGATTCGACTTCATATCGAAGGGCTCGTTCCAATCGATGAGGCTCTTGGGCTGAGTCCCCTTCGAGTAGAGAACGAATCGATTCGATCCATCGGCCATCGCGTACTTTTCGACCTTGATCTGGGCGCCGGACTCACCGGGGAATCGTCGCAGCGCCTCGGCGATACTGTTCGGCGGTCCGATGGGAGCGGTCGTCCGCACCGGAGTCACCGAAACCGGATCACCGCGCCCGGAGAGTGCCGCGTACGGAGGAAGGCGCCCGACACCAGCGGCGCCCAATGCCGCCGCTCCCAGGAGCAGCCCCATGTTCGGCCCCGCCTCGGGCGTGACCCAGAAGGCGCCGAGGTCGAACTGCGCGTGCAGCCCCTCGGTGCGTCGCTTCTCCCACCCCGCCAGCAGCCACGTCTCCATCTCGACCACGCGAGGATCGGATGCCTCGAGCTCCGCGATCCGGTCGAGCAACGCGTTCGACGGCGGCCGCTCCTGGATGGCGAGCGCCGCGAGCTCAGCCCTGTGCTCGACGAGCTCGTAGACGTCGGCCATGAGCCGGGTGTTCTCCCCCGCCACCCGGCATTCCTCGTGAAGCGCATCGACGCGATCGACGCTCCCCCACAGCGCCACCGTGTCGACGCGCATCGATGCCATCGGCAGCGCGAGCAGGCATCCGTGCGCGCGGCGGATCGCGGATGCGGCATCCGCGAATCTCGGTGCGAGTACCGCCAGGGCATCGGCAACGCCGCGGAGGGCATCCGAATCGACCGCGATCGCACCGCCGTGCGTGATCTCGAGTTCGTCGCTCATGATGCCGCCATCGTCTCGATCTCCCAGAGGCGAGCGCTCAGCTCACCCACTTCGGATGCCGTGCGCGCTCTCATCTCGACGATGAGTTCATGCAGCGCCATGACTCCCTTCGCCTGCCATTCGCTGTCGGCGATGAGGGGCACCAGCGCCGTCCCGGCATCCTCGAGCACGGCAGCTGCTTCCCGCAGCGCGCGCTGTGCGCAGTACCAGGCCCACAGGGCATCGGAGGACCATCCGTCGGCGGCGATGACATTCAACATGCGCCCAGGATGCTCCGCCGTGAAGCCGCTGGAACACCGGAAATCCGCGAACCGTGCAAAGCTCGCCGCAAAGGCCTTCTGTGCAGAACAGGACCAGGGCGGCAGAATGGGACGCGTGTCACCCTCGGACCCCTTCCGCGTCATCTTCGTGTGCACGGGAAACATCTGCCGCTCGCCGATGGCGGAGGTGGTGTTCCGCGACCTCGCCGAGCACCAGGGACTGGGTCCTCTCATCGTCTCGACGAGCGCGGGTACGAGTGAATGGCACGTCGGAGAGCGCGCCGATGAGCGCACGATCGACGCGCTCGATCGACGGGGGTACGACGGCTCCCAGCATCGTGCGAAACCGTTCACCGCGGCATCCTTCGCCGACAACGATCTCGTCGTCGCCCTGGACCGCTCGCACGAGCGCATCCTCCGGCAGTGGTCACGCGACGAGGATCAGGAGGGCAAGATCATCCTCCTTCTCACCTATGACCGAAATGCGGACGTTCTCGATGTCCCCGACCCCTATTACGCTGACACCGGGACGTTCGATTCCGTGCTCGCTATGATTGAGACCGCGACCCGAGGCCTGTTCCGTCAGCTCGAACCCGCGCTGCGCAGCAGGCGCATGATGCCTCGCGCTCAGCACCGCACGCTGCCCCAGAACCCCACGCTGCCCCCGATCTGAGGGGCCCGATCAGGAGGATTCCCCTGACTTCCCCGAATTCCTTCCCCGTCCAGCCGCTGAGCCCCCTCGACGGACGCTACCGTCCGGCCGTCGCACCGCTGGGCGACTACCTCTCCGAGGCGGGACTGAACCGCGCCCGCGTCGAGGTCGAGATCGAGTGGCTCATCGCGCTGACTGATCGGTCGTTGTTCGAGACCTCGCCACTGGCGGATACTGACAAGGAACGACTGCGCGGCCTGTACCGTGACTTCGGCCAGGCCGAGATCGACTGGCTCGCCGAGAAGGAAGCCGTCACCCGCCACGATGTGAAGGCCGTCGAGTACCTCGTGCGCGATCGGTTGTCATCGCTCGGTCTGGACGCCATCGCCGAACTCACGCACTTCGCGGCCACGAGCGAGGACATCAACTCCGTCTCGTACGCGCTGACTGTCAAGCGCGCCGTCGAGAACGTCTGGCTGCCGGCCCTGGATGGCGTCGTCGCCAAGCTGCGCGCGCTGGCCGTCGAGCATGCGGATGCCGCGATGCTCTCCCGCACGCACGGACAGCCCGCGACCCCCTCGACGATGGGCAAGGAGCTCGCGGTCTTCGCGTGGCGTCTGGAGCGCGTGCGCGCTCAGATCGCAGCATCCGACTATCTGGCGAAGTTCTCCGGTGCCACCGGCACCTGGTCTGCGCACCTCGCCGCCGACCCCGACGCCGATTGGCCGACGATCGCCCGCGAATACGTCGAGGGCCTCGGGCTCGGCTTCAACATCCTGACCACGCAGATCGAGTCGCACGACTGGCAGGTCGAGCTCTACGACCGCGTGCGTCATGCCGGCGGCATCCTGCACAACCTCGCCACCGACATCTGGACCTACATCTCGATCGGGTACTTCACGCAGATCCCGGTCGCGGGTGCGACCGGCTCTTCGACGATGCCGCACAAGATCAACCCGATCCGGTTCGAGAACGCCGAGGCGAACCTCGAGATCACCGGTGGGCTGCTCGGCACTCTCAGCCAGACACTGGTGACCTCGCGCATGCAGCGCGACCTCACCGATTCGACCACGCAGCGCAACATCGGGGTCGCATTCGGCCACTCGCTGCTCGCGCTGGACAACCTGCGCCGCGGCCTGAACGAGATCTCGCTGGCGCGTGGGGTACTGCTCGATGACCTCGACCACAACTGGGAGGTCCTCGCCGAGGCCATCCAGACCGTCATCCGTGCCGAGGTCGTCGCAGGCCGATCGAGCATCAGCGACCCGTACGCCCTGCTGAAGGAACTCACTCGCGGCCACCGCGTTGGTGCCGCGGAACTTGCTGAGTTCGTCGAGGGGCTCGAAATCGGGGATGCCGCCAAGCAGCGTCTGCTCGCCCTCACGCCCGCGACCTACACGGGCATCGCGGAGCGCCTCGCGAAGTAGTTTCAGCGGCGAGCGCGCTCTCGCTGCCAGTGGTACGGTCGCCACGTGCACACAGATACGCCGTCGAACGGTGATGACACACGACTCGCTGTCACGCTGAGCGGTGGCGGTGCCTTCGGCGCGGCCCACGTCGGCGTGCTCCAGGTGCTCGAAGAGCGCGGCATCCGCCCGGGCATCGTGACCGGGACGAGTTCCGGTGCGTTGGTCGGATCGGCGTACGCGGCGGGCCTGGATGGTGCCGCCATCGAGCAGATCGCACGCCGCTTCCGCTGGAGCAGAATCGCGAAGTGGACGATGCGTCCGCGCTGGGGGCTGCTGGACACGACGGTAGTCACCAACGCCATCCACGGGCTCCTCGGCGAGGATCCCCTCATCGAGGACCTCCCGCGGAAATTCGGCGCTGTCGCAACGGACCTTCGCACTCGGCGGACCGTCACGCTCGATACGGGACCGCTGAGCACCGCGCTCCGAGCGACGATCGCGGTGCCCGGGCTCCTCCCCCCGGTCCGTGTGCATGGCCGGCTGCTCGCCGACGGCGGCATGATCGACAACGTGCCGTACACGGCAGCGCGAGAGCTCGGAGCGGAACGCGTCATCGTCGTGCATCTGCATGCGAAGTGGGAGAACGTGCGCATGATGCGCACCATCACGCAGACGGCCGACCTCGCCCGCGACCCGAACGTCGTGCTGATCCAGCCGGAGATGGAGCGGATGGCTCAGTGGACGATGCGGGACGTGGGCCGTCTCATCGAGGAAGGACGCCGAGCCGCGAACGTCGCGCTCGATGCTGCCGAGGCCGTCCGATAACGATCATTGATCGGCGGGCACCCGCCGGTGCGGCAGCACGCATGCCACCACGGCGATCCCGGCAGCGATCCACAGCGATGCGGTGTCGAGTCCGTGAAAGGCGAGACCGCCCAGTGCTGCACCGACGGCGAAGACCGACCAGAATCCGAATGTCTTCAGCCAGGCCCACGGATGCGCTGTCCCGATGCCCGCCACCAACTGGTGCGCTGCCTTCACCACGGTGCCGGTGACGTAGGTCAGTCCGACCTTCACATCGGTGTTCGAGGCCAGTGCCGAACTCATCAGGCCGCCGATGACCGCGATCAGCATCACGCCCATCTGCGGTGATGCGGTGTTGGCCACGATCGCGGCCACGAGGGCCAGAACGGCGATCAGGACCATCACACCGCGATGGCCTCCGGAACCTGCCCATCGCGCAATCGATGCGCCGACGACGCATCCGATGAAGAACAGGATGATCAGGGTGACCGACAGAGCGGCCAGGCTCCAGTGACCGGTGGCCACCGCGTATCCCAGGATCGTCGAGTTCCCCGACATGAACGCGACGAAGTTGCCCTTCAGGACGATGAACGCAATGGCGTCGACGAAGCCGGCCAGACCCAACATCCAGACACCGAGAAGCACGTCTGATGACGCACGGGTAGTCGCCTCTGTCATTGGACGGCCTTCATCACGCAGAGGCGTCGTTCGCCGGCCCGTCGTCGGGCTCGTCGTACAGCACCGGACGCTCGACCGTCTCCTGCTCGTACTCGCGCGGGTCGACGGCGAGGATCAGGATCGACATGATCAGCAGCGTCACGATGAATGCGCCGCCGCCGACGACGAGCCCCAGTACGACCGGCGTCAAACCGGTGTACGTGCCGGCGGCGATCGCCGAGGTGACACGGGAAGTGAACGCGCCGGTCGAGACGAGAGTCACGATGGCAGCGAACAGGCCCGTCCCCAGGGCGATGCCGAGCAGGTGCAGCGGACGCAGCAGCTCCCGGCGGGTGGTGTTCTTCTCGCTCACGCAGCGCCTCCCGATTCAACAGATCCGCGATCAGAGACGGTGGTCTCTGCGCTCTCCGGCGAACCATCCTGAGCGGATGCGGCACCGGAGGATGCCGGGCGGTTCGGGGAGAAGCCGGCGATCGCGAGAAAGACTGCGACGATCGCCGTGTAGCCACCGAACATGCCGACGCCGAGGATGATTCCGGTGAGCGTGCCCGCCGTACCTTCTACCGAGTACGACAGCGCATAGTTCGCCGGGATGAACAGCAGCACGATCGCGAGCAAAAGCCCCAGAGCACCGATCGTGATGGCATCCTTGGCCGTCGGATCGGTGCGGCGAGCGCGGAGCCCCGCGATCAGTTCGACCAGGCCCGATGCCGCAGCCCAGATGATCACGGCGAGGAAGAACGCCCCGTCTGTGCGCCAGGTGGGGACGCCGCTGGAGATCGCAGCGAGCAGGTCGATGATGGCGAGCAGGATGAACGGCCAGCGGTTGCCCGCGGATGCGACGATCCATGCGGCGACGATCAGGAGGAAGCCGCTCGCAGCGACGAACCCGCCGAAGACGGCGAAGCCGACAGCCGCGGAGTGGTCCGGCGAGAACGTGATCATGAGTGCGGATGCTGCCGCGAAGAGCGCGCGCAACAGCTGAACGTGGCGCACGGTGAACGTGCGAGCAGGGGCAGACATGACAGTTCCTCGGTCTTCCGGGGTGGTCTCTCCAGTCTACGCGCGCCCGGGGGACCCGGTCACCGGCGCATCCCGGCCGCGGCCTGCCGGTCCGAATCCCAGACGATCCCCTCGTGTGGCGGCGTGTCGCCAGGTAGGCACGCCGTGCGAGGTACGGAGCGTCTGGGATTCGGCGCGCTCTCCGCGGCTACTCCCCTGTGGCCACCGGGCGCCCCGGAGTGTTCGACCACTGGCTCCATGAGCCGTGGAACAGCTTCGCGTCGATCCCAGCCTCGGCGAGCGCGAGCGCGGTGTGCGCGGCGGTGAGTCCCGACCCGCAGTACGCCGCGACCGGGGTGCCTTCTGCGATTCCCGCGCCTGCGAAGGTGTCGCGCAGCGCGTCCGGTGCAAGAAGTGCGCCGTCGGCGGCGAAGTGCAGAACGGTCGGCAGATTCACCGCACCCGGGATGTGGCCGGCGATCGGGTCCAGCGGCTCGACCTCGCCGCGGAACCGCTCCGGAGCGCGCACGTCGAGCAGCACACCGGATGCCGGGAACGCCGCCGCCTCGTCGATCGTGAGGCTGTCCCCCGAGACATCCGCGAGTTCCACCGCACCCGGTTCCGGTGTCACCTCGCCGGTTTCGACAGCTCCGCCCGCGGCCTGCCACGCGCTCCATCCGCCATCGAGTACCCGCACATCGATGCCGCCGTGTCGCAGCAACCACCACGCCCGCGCAGCGGCGAGACCTCGGTAGTCGTCGTACACGACGACGACATCGCCCTCGTTCAGCCCCCACCGCCGTGCGGCGGTCTGCACCGTGGCAGTGTCGGGCAGCGGGTGCCGCCCGTCTTCCGGCAGGCCATGCGTCGACAGCTCCGTCTCGAGGTCGACGTACACCGCGCCGGGAATGTGCCCCGCGAGATAGTCGTCGTGGCCGTCGGGTTTCTCCAGGCGGAAGCGCACGTCGAGGATGCGCGCCCCAGCATCCGACAGACTCGACAGCTCAGCGGGACTCACCAGATTCGACATGCGTCCAGGGTACGACTCGAGCGGGTCCGCGCGAACCCTGGGAACGGCCCAAGCTTGCGTACCTATCATTGCGACGTGCGCGCGAAGATCGAGCGAAGGTGGGCGGCTCTCACGGGTCTCGTCAGCGCGGGCGCCGGCCTCGCGATCGCGGAAGCCACCGCAGTGCTCATCGCCGCGCAGAGCAGTCCCGTCCTGGCGATCGGATCGCTGACGATCGATCTCGCGCCTCCCGGGGTCAAGGATGCCGTCATCGCGCTGTTCGGCACCGGCGACAAGGTGTTCTTCGTCGCACTGCTGCTCGCCGTGCTCGCCGTCGTCGCGGCGACGGCGGGGCTCATCGAGCGATACCGCCCGCCCTGGGGCGTGATGATCTTCATCGCTCTCGGCGTCGTCGCCGGCGTGGCCGTGACGACCCGATCGCAATCTACCTGGATGTGGGCCGCGCCAACGGTCATCGGGATGCTCGGGGCAAGCCTGCTGCTGCGTGCATCGATTCGTCGCCTTCGCGACTGGACATCCCCTGCCGCACACGACGACGCGGAACGCGACGATGCGGAACGCGACGATGCGGACAGAGCGGATGCCGCGCCCACCCGTCGCCGCTTCCTCGCCCTCCTGCTCGGAGCCGCGGCTGCGGCTGTCGTCGTCGGCGTCGGGGCGCGGGTTGCGAATGCGGCGAGCCTCGCAGCCGACGCCGTGCGAGCAGCGATATCGCTTCCGAAGCCTTCCCGTGCCGCGGCGCCGATTCCCGCGGCATCCACGCTCGATATCGAAGGAATCTCGCCGCTGATCACGCCGAATGACCAGTTCTACCGCATCGACACCGCGCTGCAAGTACCCGCCGTCGACCCGGCGAACTGGCGGCTGCGCGTGACCGGAATGGTCGAGAACGAGATCGAGATCTCCTTCGACGAGCTGCTCGCGCTGCCACTCATCGAGACCGTCGTCACCCTCGCCTGCGTGTCGAACGAGGTGGGTGGTGACCTCATCGGCAACGCCGTGTGGCTCGGTTATCCGATCCGCGAGCTGCTCGCCAGGGCGAAGCCCCAGGAGGGTGCCGACATGGTGCTCTCACGCAGCATCGACGGTTTCACAGCGAGCACACCGCTGGAGATCCTGCTCGACGAGAACCGCGACAGCATCCTCGCCGTCGGGATGAACGGCGATCCGCTGCCCGCCGTGCACGGCTTCCCGGTGCGGATGGTCGTTCCGGGCCTCTACGGATACGTCTCGGCCACCAAGTGGGTCACCGAGCTGCGGGTCACCCGATTCGATCAGGACCGGGCCTATTGGACCGATCGCGGATGGTCCGAGAAGGGCCCGATCAAGATCGGGTCACGCATCGATGTGCCCGGAGTCAGGTCGAACGTGACCAGTGGAACCGTCGCTGTCGCCGGCGTGGCATGGGCTCAGCACACCGGAATCGCGAGTGTGGAGGTTCGCGTGGACGGAGGCTCCTGGGAGCCCGCCCGGCTCGCGACCCCGATCTCATCCGACACGTGGGTGCAGTGGGTCTATGAGTGGGATGCCGCGGCCGGCCAACACGAGCTCGAAGTCCGTGCGACCGATCAGGCCGGACAGACCCAGAGCGGCACGCCGGTCCCTGTGGTTCCGGACGGCGCTGAAGGCTGGGACACCGTCACGGTCACCGTGACCTGAGGGCACGCACAGATCAGTCCTGGTCGTCGTCGTCCTCGTCGTCAGCTTCGTTCTCGACCTCTTCGTCAGTCTCGTTCTCAACCTCTTCGTCGAGCTCGTCGACCTCGGCCTCGGCCTCGTCCTCATCTTCATCCGCGTCAGCACCGGCGATAACACCTTCTGGACGGATCAGCTCGCGCACCTCGGCCATGAAGCTGTTCAGCTGCTGCTGCTGCCAGCGCAGCTGGCGGGTGCGGTCCTCGGCGTCACGCAGCACCTCGGTGGTGTGGCCGGTGACCGTGGACACGATCTTCTGCGCCTTCTGGCGCGCGCGGTCGAGGGTCTCTCGTGCGCGCACATGCGCGTCGGCCTCGATCGCCTGCGACTGCGAGCGCATGAGCCGCTCGTAGTCGTCGGCCTTCGCCGAGATCCGCTTCGAGTGCTCGAGAGATGACGCGACCTGCTCGTTCGCATCGGTGGTGATGCGCTCTGCGTGGGCGACCGCCTGATTGTGCAGCAGCAGGAACTCCTGCTGGGCGTCGTCCTGACGGCGGGTCAGGGTCTCTTCGAATTCGAGGACGCGTGCATTCATCTCGCGGACTTCGCGCTCAGCATCCGCTCGCTGCTGGGTCGTCTCGCGGGTGACCATCGAGCGCAGCGCTGCTGCGCCCTTCTCGGCCTCGGTGCGGATCGTCGCCGCCTCCTGCTCGGCCTGGTTGACCTTCTCGGACGCGTGCGCGGCTTCGCGTTGGATGCGGGCCTCGTGAGCGGTGTACTCGGTGTCAATGCGCAGGCGCACCTGGTCGGCGTCGTGCTGGGCCTGCGTGGTGACGCGGTCGACCTCGGCCGCGAGCTCGGCGCGGCGGCCGTCAGCCTCTTCGCGTGCCGCCTCGAGCAGCCGCTCGGCCTGCACGGCCGCGTTCTGGATGAGGACGGATGCCTGCTCCTCAGCGACACGGAGAACCGCTTCGAACTGCAGGCGTGAGCCCGCGGCATCGTCCTCGTCGCGCGGCGCATCGACGAGTTCGTTCGACAGCGCGGTGACCTGCTGCTCAGCCTCTTCGACCTGCGCACGGGCGGCTGCGAGATCGGCCTCGAGCGCGGTGATGCGCTCTTCGTCTGCGGCACGGGCCTCTGCCAGCTTCTCGTCCTGCTGCTTCTCGATCTCAGCGATGCGCGCTTCGCTCTCGGCGACCCGCTCGTCGCTCTCCGAGCGCGCGGATTCGAGCTCCTCGCGCACCGACTCGACATCGCGGCTCACACCGGAGCGCGCATCCGAGAGCTCGGCCTCCGCGCGTTGCACCTGCATGCGCAGGCCTGCGACCGCAGCATCCACCTCGCCGCGGTCGTACCCGCGGAAGCCGACGGTGAAGCTGTCCTGCTCGCGGGACTGACCCTGAGCGAGCTGGTCGAAGAAGTCAGACCCCTGCTCGGTGCGGTTCTCGGATGGTTCGTTCACAGGGAACACCTTTCTGGTGCAAGCCGGGGGATGCTTCCCAGCCTAATCGCGTGTGCGCAAGAGGCCAGCCCCTGGTCGGGAACCTCTGACGGGAGGATGCATGAGCCGACTCTTCCCCTAGACTCCCCCCAAGCCACGTGTCCGGAGGATGTCTCACGACTCGCACGCCCGCATCGACGAAGACCCGCAACACGAGCCCCTACACGGTGATGCTCGTGTGCGGGCTGCCGTTCCTGATGGTGACGCTCGACGGCACGATCGTGAACGTCGCACTGCCCTCGATCGCCAAGGATCTGGGTGCCACGCTGTAGTCGCTGCAGTGGATCGTCAGTGCCTACATCCTCGTGATCGCCAGCATCGTCGTCATGGCGGGAATGCTCGCCGACCGATTCGGACGGCGGCGGATCCTCCTCATCGGCATCGTCATCTTCACTGTCGGATCGATACTCTGCAGCACCGCGGTGAACGAGGAGATGCTCATCGCGATGCGCGCCTTCCAGGCCATCGGGGCGGCGATGATCTCACCGTCGACGATGTCGATCGTGACGAACGTGTTCACCGGACCCAAGCGCGCGACGGACCTCGGCTGGTGGTCGGTGTTCGGGAGCGTGGGTCTCGCCATCGGACCTCTCATCGGCGGGCTGCTCGTGCAGTCATTCGGATAACGGTCGATCTTCTGGGTCAACGTCATACCGGGCATCGCGGCGATCATTCTGCTGCTCATCTTCGTTCGCAACTCCCACACCAAAGAGCCCAAGCCGTTCGATCCGATCGGCCAGATCCTTCTCATCACCTTCCTCGTTCCCCTCGTCTTCGTCGTGATCGAGGCGTCGAAGCTCGGCTGGACCTCCCCTGTCCTGCTCGGCGCGGCCGTCATCTCCGTGCTGAGCCTGATCGGGCTCATCCTCTACGAACGGCCCAAGCCCGAGGCCCTCATCCCGTTGGATCTGTTCCGCAACCGCGCCTTCACCACGGCGATCCTCAGCCTCATGAGCGGCGTCCTCGCCGCGGGGGCGACCATGTTCACGGCGAGCCTCTTCCTGCAGAACTATCGCGGCCTGACCCCGCTCGAGGCCGGCCTGTTCATGATGCCGATGGCTCTCGCATCGATGATCGCAGCTCTCGTCGCAGCACGGCTCGTTGCGAAGGGCAGCGCGCGTGCTGTGCTCTTGTTCGCCGGTGCGACCATCGCTCTGGCCGGTCTCGGCTTCTGGATCACCGCCGACGGAATCGTATGGTTCATGCTCATCGCGTTCTTCGTGATGGGAATCGGCTTCAGTGCGCTGAACGACCCGGTCAACGTCACGGCGATCTCGCAGCTGCCCGATGAGAAAGCAGGTCTCGCAGCCAGCCTCATCTCGATGAGCCGCCAGTTTGGACAGGTGCTCGGCGTTGCGATCGCCGGCGCCCTGATCGGCACGGGGCTCGGGGCAGATATGAAGTCCGGGTTCGAGCATGCAGCGGTTCCGGTATGGATTCTGCTCATCATCGCCGGCGCTGTGATCTTCCTCCTTAGCGCGTTCGTGCGCACGCCGCGGTCGCCTCAGCGGTAACCGGTCCCGTCCGTCGCGACAGGAGCGCACCCGCGGCATGGATAAACTGCGTGTCGACCCCCGAGTGAAGGACCCCGCAATGCCGCGCTTCGACCTGCCCGTAGAAGAACTGCGCAGCTACCGCCCCGAGGTGGCCGAGCCCGCAGACTTCGATGATTTCTGGGAACAGACGCTCTCCGAATCCCGCGCGCTCGCGCAGCCCATCGAGCTGCGCCGAATCGATTCGCCGCTGCAGTCGGTCGAGGTCTACGACGTCACCTTCAGCGGATTCGGCGGTGATCCGGTCGGTGGATGGCTGCTTCTCCCGGCGGACGCCGATGAGCAGCTGCCGGCGGTGATCGAATACATCGGCTACGGCGGCGGGCGCGGTCTGCCGCATGAGCGTCTCGGATGGGCGGTCGCCGGATACGCCTACTTCCTCATGGATACCCGCGGCCAGGGCAGCGGCTGGGGCACCGGTGGCACCACACCCGACCCGCACGGCAGCGGCCCTGCCGTCCCCGGGTACATGACCCGCGGAATCGACGACCCGCACGATTACTACTACCGACGGGTCTTCACCGACGCCGTACTCGCGATCGATGCGATCCGGTCGCTGGACCGCATCGACTCCGCCCGCGTCGCCATCTGTGGCGGTAGTCAGGGCGGCGGCATCGCCATCGCCGCCGCGGGCCTTGCCACCGGTCTTGCCGCCGCAATGCCCGAGGTTCCGTTCCTGTGCAACTTCGAACGTGCAGTGGGTATGACCGGCCGCGACCCGTACCAGGAGATCGTGCGATACCTGGCCGTTCATCGGGATGCCGCGGCAGGAGTGTTCGAGACCCTGTCGTACTTCGACGGAGTGAACTTCGCCCAGCGTGCCACCGCACCCGCGCTGTTCTCCGTGGCCCTGCTCGACCCGGTGTGTCCGCCGTCGACCGTGTATGCGGCGCACAACCACTGGGGCGGCTCAGCACAGATCGTCGACTACCCCTTCAACGAGCACGAGGGCGGTCAGGGGCTGCACTGGGAGAAGCAGGTCGCGTTCCTCGCCGAGCAGCTCGCCGGCTGAACTCGCCCGTCGCAGACCTGTTCTGCTCTGTGCGGAGCTGTTCTGCTCTGAGCAGAACACCTCCCGTGTGCGACGATCCCGGCGTTACCGTGAACCATGGCCGACATCCTCGCGTTCCCTCGCCCCTCGAAGTTACCGCAGCCCGCGAAGCCTCTGCAGCCGGAGCCGCTCTGGCGCCATCTGCTCGGCGATCAGTTGCGACGGCTGCGCCATGAGCACGAAGAGACCCTCGGCGAGACCGCGGCGAAGGCCGGTGTCTCACCGCAGTACCTCTCCGAGGTCGAGCGCGGACTCAAGGAGCCGTCCAGCGAGATGATCGCCGCGATCGCAGGCGCCTTGGAAACCTCGCTCATCGATCTCACCAGCACCGTGGCTGATGAGCTGCGGGCGGCCTCGGCGCCGGCATCCGCTGTCGTCTCAACCGGGCGGTTTGCCCTCGCCGCCTGAGCACGGCGTCACACCGTTCGCTCCCCCAGCACGGTATCGATCAGTCCGTACTCGAGAGCGGCGGATGCCGTGAACACCCGATCCCGGTCGGTGTCGGCGCGCAGCGCCTCGACAGTGCCACCGGTGTGACGGGCGAGCACTGCTTCCATGTCGGATCTCACCCGCACTACCTCATCCGCCGCGAGGATCAGGTCCGGGATCGCTCCGCGCGACTGACCGGCGGGCTGATGCAGCACGATGCGCGCGTGCTCGAGGGCCGCCCGCTGCCCGGGCGCACCGGCTGCGGCCAGGAGCGCCGCCGGACCGATCGCCTGCCCGACCACGGTGGTCGCGACGGCCGGGCGGATGTGCTGCATGGTGTCGTAGATCGCGAGAGCTGCGCCGGGATCGCCGCCCTCGCTGTTGATGTAGAACTGGATGCCGGTGTCGGGACTGTCGGCGTCGAGGTGCAGCAGCTGCGCGATCAGCGCGTTCACAACGCCCGCGTCGATGCCGGTGCCGAGGTAGATGACGCGCTCAGCGAGCAGATGCGAGTAGACATCCATGACGCGCTCACCACGTGGATGCTGCGCGATGACGTTCGGGATCGTGTAACTGCTCATGACTGCTCCCCTTCGCTTCCGAGTCCGACGTGTGCCCTGCGTCGGGGCGAGATCTGCGCGATGGAGTCGACGATCTCGTCGATGAAGCCGTACTCCTGGGCCTGCGCCGCGGTGTACCAGCGGTCGTGCAGCGAGTCCTCGAAGATGCGTTGCGGCTGCTGGCCGGTGTCGTCAGCGATGAGTCCGAGGACGGTATCGCGCATGTGCCGGAGGTCATCGGCCTGCGTCTCGAGCTCGCCGGCCGAGCCGCCGATACCGGAGGATCCCTGATGCATGAGGATGCGGGCGTGCGGCAGGGCGCGGCGCTTGCCCTTCGTTCCGGCCGAGAGCAGGAACTGTCCGGCACTGGCGGCGACTCCGAGTGCGAGCGTTGCGACGTCGTTGGGGATCAGCTTGATGATGTCGCGGATCGCGAGCATCGCCGGAACGGAGCCGCCCGGCGAGTGGATCCACAGGGCGATGTCGGCGGTGGGATCCTCTGCGGACAGCGACAGCAGCTGCGTCATCAGCAGCGTGCCGTTGTCATCGTCGAGGCCACCGTCGAGCACGAGCACGCGATCGTGGAACAGTGCGCGACGGGCTTCGGGGCCGAACTGCGGGATGGGAGATTCTTCGCTCATGACTCCACCCTGAGCGCCGGGAGGATCCCCGCGGCGCGAATCCGCTCACAGCCGCTCTGCCGTGAGCGGATTCGCCCGCGTCCGCCTACGCGATCGCGAGAGTGCGCCGGTAGCTGACCCGGTGGCCGACCCAGAATCCGATCGCGATCAGACCGATGAGCACCACACCGAGCATCCAGGGCAGCATCGACGGTGCAGCTCCTGCGGTCGCCGTCGCGAGCGTTCCGGAACCGTCGGCGATCTGACCATTGCCGTCGGCGAGGGAGGCGGCGCCGGTCTCGAGCAGTCCGGTGCCATCAGCGATCTCGGTCGAACCGGCGGCGACAGCCGTCGCGCCCTCGGACAGCGTGCCGATTCCGGTGTTGAGGTCCGTAGCGCCCTTCTGCAGCGTCGAGGTGCCCTCGGCGAGTGACGCGGCGCCCTCGTTGAGGCTTCCGGCGCCCGAGCTCAGTCGTGCCGCGCCCTCGTGTAGCGAGGTGGCGCCCTCCGACAGCGCCGCCAGGCCACCCGTCAAACGCCCAGCTCCCGCTGCGAGATCGGACGTTCCCGACTTCAGCGGCTGCAGACCCGTGGCGAGCTGCTGCGCACCGGAGGCGACCTGCGAGGTGCCGGCCTTCAGTGGCTGCAGTCCGGTTGCGAGCTGCTGCGCACCGGAGGAAAGCTGCGCGGTGCCCGCCTTCAGCGGCTGCAGGCCTGTGACGAGCTGCTGCGCACCGGCCGAGAGTTGCGCGGTGCCCTCCTCCAGTGCTGTCGCTCCCTGCACCAGCGCCGGAGCACCACGTTCGGCGTCGACCAGTGCCACGGTGCCGGGCCACTCGGCGCCGTTGCCGTTGATGAGTGCGTTCGCTCCGGCGGCAAGCCCCTGCGCTCCCGCCGCGGCATCGATCGTGCCCTGCGCGAGCAGCGGTGCGGCGGCTGCAGCACCGGCGATGCCGTCGACCTGTGCATCGACGCCGGCGGCGAGGGCTGCGAGCTGCTGCAGCTGCGCGTCCTCGGGGTGTGCGGCGGCGAAAGCCGCCAGCCCATCCGCGAGGTTCTGCGAGTTCACGGGAACATCGGCCGCAGCGCCCGCGATCGCGTCCTTGTTAGCGGCGAGTCCCTCAAGCTGCGGTGTCACGGCACCGGAGAGACGGGCACTGAGCTGGTCCGCTCCTGCCAGCACCTGACCGGCGACGTTATGAGCTCCGGCGACACCGGCGGCAAGACTGCTGACGCCACCGAGGAGCTGCTTCGCTCCGGCATCCACGCCCTGCGCACCGCCGGACAGCTTCTGTGCGCCCTCGATCGCGGTCTGCGCACCAGCATCCACCTGCTGCGCACCGCCGGAAAGCGACTGCGCACCGTTGACGGCGGTCTGCGCGCCAGCATCCACCTGCTGCGCACCACTGGACAGCGCCTGCGCGCCGCCGACGGCGGTCTGCGCGCCAGCATCCGCCTTCTGCAGACCGGCTGCGAGATCCTGCGCACCGGTCAGAGCAGACTGCGCGCCGCTGTCGAGTCGGCCAGCGCCGTCCTGAGCGCTCACGGCGCCCGTGGCGAGCGTGTCGGCGCCGGCGGCGAGTGCGGCGGCGCCCGTGGCGGCGCTCAGCGCACCGGCGGACAGCTTCTGCGACCCGGCGTGGGCGCTCTCCGCGCCGTCAGCGAGATCTTCGGTACCGGCGGCGAGCGTGCCCGCGCCGGCCGAAAGCTCCTGCGCACCGGCAGCGAGGTCACTCGAGCCCTCGTGCGCGGTCACGGTTCCATCGGAGAGCTCCGCGGCACCCGCGGCGATCTTTCCGGTGGTCACGAAGAAGAGGACGACCATCGCCGCGAGCAGCACGGCAAGGATGGTGACGGTGATGCGCAGGCCGTTTCCGTGCGCGTGAGGCGTAGAACTCGTCATTGAGACTCCAGGGGTCAGTGGCGTCGTTGCCAGTGGCGATCGTAAGCGCGGGATCGCCGAAACGCCGCGGCTTTGCCCGAGGGAACTAAGTTTCATGAGCACTGACACTTGGTTTCTTGTACTGCACCCACAAACGCCTCTGCGGAACACGTGCGGCGGGATTGTTTTCGGCTCGCCTAAAAGATAGGTTTTCGGTGTGCCTAAAAATCTTCGAGGTGTGCTTGCACTGACCGCGATCAGCGCCGTCGTGCTCGCGGGCTGCGCCGGTCCCGATCTCGGCACACAAGACGACCGTCTGGTAGTCCTCACGACCTTCACCGTCCTCGCCGATATCGCGCAAAATGTCGCCGGCGACCACCTGCGCGTGGAGTCGATCACCAAGCCCGGTGCCGAGATCCACGGTTACGAGCCGACACCCGGAGATGTGCGCCAAGCCGCCGAGGCGTCACTCATCCTCGATAACGGACTGAACCTCGAGGCCTGGTTCGCGCAGTTCGTCGACTCCGTGCACGTCCCGCACGTCGTGGTCTCGGACGGCATCGACGTCATGGATGTCACCGCCGACGCCTACGCCGGCAAGCCCAACCCGCACGCGTGGATGAGTCCGATGAACGTGCAGCAGTACGCCCAGAACATGGCGGCGGCATTCGCTGAACTCGATCCGGCGCACGCCGAGGATTTCGCAACGAACGCCGAGGCGTACTCGCGTGAGCTGCAGCAGGTGCGGGACGACCTCGTCGCCTCCCTGTCGGAGATCCCCGAGAACGAGCGGGCGCTCGTGACGTGCGAGGGCGCGTTCTCGTACCTCGCCCGGGATGCCGGACTCACCGAGGCGTACATCTGGCCGGTCAACGCCGAGCAGCAGGCGACGCCGCGACAGATCGCCGCCACGATCGAGTTCGTGAAGGCGAACGATGTGCCCGCGGTGTTCTGCGAGTCGACGGTGTCCGATCGCGCCATGCAGCAGGTCGTTGAAGCATCCGGCGCCGACTTCGGCGGCATCCTGTACGTCGACTCGCTGTCGATGCCCGACGGGCCCGTTCCGACGTACCTCGATCTGATCCGGCACGACGCGGACGTCATCATCACGGGTCTCACCGGACGAGCGGATGCCGAGGGGTACGCCTCATGAGCGCCATCTCGGTTTCCGCGGTCACGGTGCGATATGCAGACGTCCTCGCGCTCGACGACGTCTCCGTGACCGTCGAGCCCGGTCTGGTCACCGGGCTCATCGGCATGAACGGTTCGGGAAAGTCGACGCTGTTCAAGACGATCCTGGGGCTGGTGCACCCGGCATCCGGATCTGTGACGATCGACGGCGGCGATCCGGCATCCGCTCGCCGGCGCGGTCGCATCGGATACGTGCCGCAGAGCGAGGACGTCGACTGGGCGTTCCCCGTCTCGGTGCGCGACGTCGTGATGATGGGGCGATACGGACGGCAGGGATTCCTGCGGCGAGCGCGGCCGGCAGATCGGGATGCCGTCGACGAGGCACTCGAACGCGTCGAGCTCACCGACCTCGCCGACCGGCAGATCGGCGCACTCTCCGGCGGGCAGCGCAAGCGCGCCTTCGTCGCCCGAGGAATCGCCCAGGGTGTGGGCTCCGGTGCCGGCATCCTGCTACTCGATGAACCGTTCGCGGGGGTCGACAAGCGCAGCGAGGCGACGATCGTGCGGCTGCTGCGCGAGCTCGCGGCATCCGGAAGCACGGTACTCGTCTCGACCCACGACCTGCACGCGCTGCCATCGCTCGCCGACGAGGCCGTGCTGCTGCTGCGCCGAGTGCTGTTCCACGGGTCGGTTGCCGAGGCGCTCGAGCCCGCGCAGCTCGCCCGCGCGTTCGGGTTGGAGTCGTCATGATCTGGGACTGGATTCTCGAACCTCTCCAGTACGACTTCATGGTGCGGGCCCTCGTGACGACGGTGATCGCGGCGGTCGTATGCGCACTGCTGTCGTGCTGGCTGGTGCTGGTGGGCTGGTCACTGATGGGAGATGCCGTCTCGCACGCGGTGCTGCCCGGCGTCGTGCTCGCGTACGTGTTCGGGGCGCCGTTCGCGCTCGGGGCGCTGGTATTCGGGTTCCTCGCAGTCGGGCTGATCGGGCTGATCCGCGGGACGAGCAGGGTGAAGGAGGATGCTGCGATCGGCATCGTCTTCTCGACGCTGTTCGCGCTCGGGCTCGTGATGATCTCGGTGACGCCGAGCCAGACGGACCTCAACCACATCATCTTCGGGAACATCCTCGGTGTCTCGAACGGGGACCTTGTACAGATCTGCGTCCTCGCAGCCGTCGCGTTCACGGTGCTCGTCGTGAAGCGGCGCGACCTGACGCTCTACGCCTTCGACCCCACGCACGCGTTCGCGATCGGGCTGTCGCCGCGGTTCCTCGGGGCGCTGCTGCTGGGCGTGCTCGCCCTGACCGCGGTGGTCGCCCTGCAGGTCGTCGGCGTCGTGCTGGTGGTTGCGATGCTGATCATCCCGGGAGCCACGGCGTATCTGCTCACCGACCGATTCGGGCGGATGCTGGTGATCGCCCCGGTCCTGTCTGCTCTGTGCAGCGTCGTGGGAATCTACCTGAGCTACTGGGTGGATGCGGCATCCGGCGGGCTGGTGGTCGTCGTGCAGGGGTGCGTGTTCGCGCTCGTGTACCTGTTCGCCCCGCGCCAGGGCGTGATCGGGAAGCGCCTGCGGCGGCGGTCTGCCCGCATAACTCCGGAGAAACTGTCCGATTCCGGCTCCGGTCGACGCTGATTCCGGGGATTTCGCAAAAAGCTCCGGAGTTATGCGGGACGTTGAGTGGGGGAACGTCGTATGCCGGTCGTTGAGCGGGGGCGCACTTCGGATGCGGGACGTTGAGCGCAGAAGCCACTTCGTATGCCGGTCGTTGAGCGGGGGGCCACTTCGGATGCAAGGCCCTCCGCCGGAAGCCCACTTCATATGCGGGTCGCTGAGCGCAGAAGCCACTTCGTATGCCGGTCGTTGAGCGCAGGAGCGCAGCGACGGAGCCGAAACGGGCTGAGCGAGCCGCAGGCGAGTCGAAGCCTCTGCCCAAGCCACCCCAACGTACGCTGATTCGATGCCTCTCGAACCTCTCTCCTTTCCCGCATCCGACTGGGCGGCCTTCGTCGCCGAACGCGCGGACTCTTCCCTCGCCCAGGCCCGCGACGTCGTCGCACAGCTGAAGGACGGCACCTCCCGCACCGCGCTCGAGACGCTCGAGCTGTGGAACACCGGCGAGACCGCGGTGATGAACGCCGCGAGCATGACCGAGCTGCTCTCTGAGGTTCACCCCGATGCCGCGGTCCGCGAACTCGCGGAGGACCGGATGCAGAACGCCGCATCCTTCGTCACCGAGCGCGATCAGGACCAGGATCTCTACGCAGTGTTCGCTGCTCTCGATCCCGCTGGCCTGGATGCCGATCCCGCACGACTCCTCGATCGCACCCTGCGCGACTTCCGCCGCGGCGGAGTCGACCAGGACGATGCGACCCGCGCCCGACTCTCCGAGATCGCGGCCCGCATCACCGTGATCGAGCAGGACTTCTCGCGCAACGTGCGGGATGATGTGCGCAGCATCCGCATCTCTCCTGAGCGCCTCGATGGACTGCCCGGCGATTTCCGCGAAGCCCACCCCGCCGGCCCCGACGGGCTCGTCGAGATCACGACGGATTATCCGGACGTGCGCCCGTTCCGCACGTTCGCGCACGACCACGAGGCACGCCGCGATATTTCCCGGCTGTTCAATCAGCGCGGCTGGCCCGCCAATGATGCGCTGCTGCATGAGCTGTTCGCGCTGCGGCACGAGCAGGCGACCACGCTCGGCTACGACTCGTGGCCCGATTACGACGCCGAGGTGAAGATGATCGGCACCGGCTCCGCGATCGCCGAGTTCGTCGACCGCATCACTGAGCTGAGCACCAGCGCGGCCCAGGCCGATGTCGATGCTCTCCACGCTCGCGCGCAACAGGATGACCCGACGCTGACCGAGATCACCACCGCAGACTCGGACTACTACGGCGAGCTCATCCGGCGCGAGAAGTACGACGTCGATGCGCAGCGCGTGCGCCGTTACTTCGACTTCTCCCGGGTGCGTGACGGCGTGATGTCTGTGACGGCTCGCCTGTTCGGCATCGAGTACCAGCCCGTCGAAGCCACGGCCTGGGCGGATGACGTCACCAGCTACGACGTGCTGCGCGACGGCGAGCGCATCGGCCGCATCCATCTCGATCTGCATCCGCGCGAGGGCAAGTACAAGCACGCCGCGCAGTTCGACCTGGTGCGCGGGGTGCAGGGGGCACAGCTTCCCGAGGGCGTGCTGGTGTGCAACTTCTCGCGTGGGCTCATGGACCACGACCAGGTCGAGACGTTCTTCCACGAGTTCGGTCACCTGCTGCATCACGTGTTCGGCGGCGACCAGCACTGGGCGCGCTTCTCGGGCGTCGCCACCGAGTGGGATTTCGTCGAAGCCCCCTCGCAGATGCTCGAGGAGTGGACCTGGGATGCCGATGTGCTGCGCACCTTCGCCGTCGACGAGAACGGTGATCCGATTCCTGCGGACCTCGTCGATCGAATGATCCGTGCCGAGGCATTCGGGCGCGGTCGCTGGGTGCGCACGCAGATGTTCTACGCCGCGGTCTCGTACTATCTCCACCGCGAGCGACCAGACGATCACGATGCCGCGATCGCAGAGCTCGCCGCACGCTACTCGGTGATCACGCCGCTCTCCGACACGCACATGCAGGCCGGATTCGGACACCTCACCGGTTACAGCTCGGCGTATTACACGTACATGTGGAGTCTGGTTATCGCGAAGGACATGTTCAGCGCGTTCGATTCCGCTGACCTGTTCGCACCCGATGTCGCCCGTCGCTATCGCGAAGAGGTCCTCGCGCGCGGCGGATCAGCGGATGCTGCGGACCTCGTCGCAGCGTTCCTCGGACGGGAGTACTCGTTCGACGCGTTCGGAGAGTGGCTCGCCGGGGCCTGAGC
>NZ_JBQDSX010000029.1:0-13470 GCF_052099035.1 Microbacterium sp.
CGGCTGCCGCGCGCACATCCGAGTCGCGGCCGGAGGCATCGACCACCAGGCGCCCGCGCAGCGAGACATCACCATCCGGCCCGGTGCCGGTGACTCCGACGACACGACCTCGCTCGCGGATCAACCCATCGATGCGGGTCAGGCGCAGCAGGTGGAAACCCGGATACCGCGCACAGGTGTCGGCGATGAGGTCGAGGAAGTCCCACTGCGGCATGAACGTCATCGTCTTGCGGCGCGTGGGCAGGTGCGTGAAGTCAGCCATGGTCAGCTCGGTGCCGTTCCAGCTGACGCTGACGCGGTCCATGTCGGCATGCGGGCGGGCGAGGAACTCATCGAGGAGTCCGAGATCGGCGAGCAGTTGCTGGGTGGAGGGGTGGATGGTGTCACCGCGGAAGTCGCGCAGGAAGTCGGCGTGCTTCTCGATCACTGTGACCTGGAAGCCCTGGCGCAGCATGAGCAGCGCGAGCATGAGACCCGCGGGCCCGCCGCCGACGATCACACAGTCGACTTCACGTGCCCCGCTCGGTGACCTTGCCTCGCTCATAGGTCAAGCATCCCGCCGACGAGGCCGTCATGCGAGGGGTTCTGCGACCGCCTCTGTACCCGCGCCCATGCGTGACCGCTCCATCGAAATGCGCGTAACGGGAAGCGCTTCGGGATGCTCCTGCTGCAGCCAGGTGATGATCTTCTCCCGCACCAGGCACCGCAGATCCCACTGATCGTCGGAGTTCGCCGCCGAAATCTTGAAGCGCAATGACACGTATCCACCCTCGGATCCGGTCACGAGCACGTTCGCAGATCGTCGATCCCACAATTTCGAGCCTTCGATGATCTCCATGAACTTCTCGCGCACAGCATCCACCGGCACACGCCAATCGAGGTCCATGTAGACGGTGCCGAGGATCTTGTCGGACGTGCGCGTCCAGCTCTCGACAGGGTTGCTGGTGAAATACGTGCAGGGGAGGATGAGCCGGCGTTCGTCCCAGATGTAGACGACGACGTAGGAGAGGTTGATCTCGCCGATGTGCCCCCACTCATCCTCGATCACGACGACGTCGCCGACACGGATCGCATCCATGAACGCGATCTGGATGCCGGCGATGAGGTTGCCGAGCGTCGACTGCGCGGCAAGTCCCGCGACGATGCTGACCACGCCGGCGGAGGCCAGGATGCTGGTGCCCACCGCTCTGACCTCGGGGAACGAGAACAGTACGACACCGACGGCGATGACGGAGATCAGCACCACGACGAGACGGTTCATGATGGTGAGCTGCGTCTGTCGGCGGCGGGCTTCAGGGCTCGCGGCATCCCGCCGTCCGTCGTACTGCATGAGCCGTTCCATGCCGAACGTGACGATGGTCGACAGCAGCCACGCCCCGATCAGCACCGTCACGATGAGTAGGACGCGCTCGAGCACCGGCCACCAGAGCTGGAGGCCCGGCGCAGTGCCTGCGCACACGATCCAGGCGGCCACGACGAAGGCGAGCACCATGCCGGGCATCCGAATGCGGTGCTCGAAGTCCGCGACCCAGGCGGAACGCCCGCGCGCCCGTCCTGCGATGAACCGTGCACTGATCACGATAGCCACGACGATCACGATCGCCAGGAGTGCGGCGACGAGAGTGCCCACCCAGGCGTTCCATTCGAATTCGAATTCGAGTTCTGCGAAAGATGCCATCATCCCAGGCTAGACAAGTTGGCCAGGCAAGACACGACTTGCGTGCATACTGGAGCTCATGGGACTTTTCTCGCAGAACCCCGCAGAGAAGGATGCCTGGGCAGCACTGCCCGGCGAACCGCTCGAACGCGACCGATCCGTCGACTCGCTTCCCGAGATCCCCGTCGATCCGCTCGACATCGGGCTGGGCCTCGAGTCCAGTGGCGAGGTCACGTCGATCGAGCTCCCGGTCATGCCCGTCCCGGAGGATGCTGCGGCAGAGAGCTCCGACGAGAACGACGACTCCGCATCCTGACCGCCGCGCGGGGCGCGCTGGTGCGAGCCGTTACGGTTGAAGGATGACGATCACCGCCGCGGCAGACGGCTCCGCCCTCGGCAATCCCGGTCCGAACGGCTGGGCCTGGTACATCGACGACGACAGCTGGGCTGCCGGCGGTTCCCCGCACGGCACGAACAATCAGGGTGAGCTGCGGGCGGTACTCGAGCTGCTGCAGGCGACGGCGGCTTCGGGTGAGCCGCTGCGGATCCTCTGCGACAGCAAGTACGTGATCGACTCGATCACCAAGTGGATGCCGGGGTGGAAGCGCCGCGGCTGGCGCAAGGCCGACGGCGCCCCCGTGCTGAACCGCGACCTCATGGAGTCGCTGGACGAGGCGATGCAGGGCCGCGATGTGCGGTTCGAATGGGTCAAGGGGCATGCCGGACACGATCTGAACGAGGCCGCCGACGTGCGGGCGAACGCGGCGGCGAAGGCGTATCAGGCGAAGCAGGAGCCGAAGCGCGGGCCCGGGTTCACGGTCGCTGGCTCGGACGCTTCGACCGCTGAGCCTGCTTCGACCGGTGAAACGTCAGCGACCGAGATTCCAGTCCTTGAGCCCGTCGCGGCAGCACCGCTTTGGGCCGAGGCATCCTCGCTCCTCGACGTCTTCGACGCCCCTGCGCCCGTCGACCTGCGCATCCAGCTCACTGCCGCCGAGCACGCGCGCCTGCGCGACCGCGCCGACGCGCAGGGCATCTCTCTGGAAGACGCGGTGCGCCGCCTGATCTGAGCGCCGGCCCGTATAACTCCGGAGCTTTTCGCAGATTCCGCGTATTTACGGTGCCGCATCCGCCCCTGGCGGCAATTTCTCCGGAGTTATGAACGCGCGCCGCGCAGCACCTCGCGCTCCAACCGCTTGAACGACTCCTCCATGCCGTCGGCCATGCCGGTGGCGAGGATCATGTCGCGGGTCTCCTTGTCGGGGTACTCGATGAGCACAGTGACCAGCGTCGCGCCGTCTTCCTCGTAGAGGTTGAGATCGTTGAGGGTCTGGGTCGGCAGCCCCTGCATCCGCTCGGTCGTCACGGCGCGGAACGGGGCGTCGACGAGCAGCACCTCGCCTTCGAACCCGAAGGGTTCACCCTTGGTGTCGCCGGTCGGCGCCCACGAGGTGCGGTAGCTGTCGCCGACGGTGGCCGAGACGGTGCACTCCATCATCTCCCAGCCGTCGGGTCCCAGCATCCACTGCTTGATGAGGTCCGGCTCGTGGTGCGCGCGCCAGACGAGCTCGCGCGGTCCGTCGACGAGCCGGGTGATCTTCACGTGCGTGTCGTCGAGGAACTCGACGACAGTGCCCTTGCCCTGCGCGTACTCGCGAAGGTCCTGCAGCACGGCGTCGATCTGGCTCATCGCCATCCGCGTGCCCTCCATCATGCCCATCGCGGTGACCTGCTCGAGTGCTTCGACCGAGGTGAAGTACGTCGTCGTGGTCATGCGGGTGCTGTCGCCGCCTGATCCGGATGCTTCGAAACCGAACGCCATGCGCATCGCGGGGAAGCCGTCCAATGGGTTGCCGTCGGCGTCGACGAACGAGTCGAGCACTTCGAACCGGTGCGGCGCCTCGATCGTGAGGAACTCCCAGGCACCGGAGGACTTCTCTCCCTGCGGACTGGTCATGTGGTAAATCGCGCGGCCGCCGACGGTGTGGTCCCAAGTGGTGAACGTCGCGGGCCATCCGGGAGGGCCCCAGAACCGTTCGAGCTGACGCGGATCGGCGTACGCCGTCCACACGCGCTCAACCGGTGCCGCGAAGTCGGCGATGACGGTCATGGTGAGGTTCTCGGCATCCGTGGTGATATCGGTGACAGGCATTTCAGTCTCTTTCGTTGTCTTCTAAGAGCAATTCGTCGAGGCGGGAGACGCGTGCTCGCCACATCTCCTCGTAGCGGGCAAGCAGCGCCCGGGCGCGCGCGATCATCTCGGGATTCGCACGGACGAGCCGCTCGCGTCCCTCGGCGCGTTTGATGATGAGGCCGGCAGCCTCGAGGACGGCGACGTGCTTCTGCACGGCAGCGAAAGACATGTCATAGTCGCCCGCGAGGGTCGACACCGACTGCTCTTCACTGATCGTGCGGCGCAGGATGTCGCGCCGAGTGGCCGTCGCCAGTGCGTGGAACACACGGTCGATCTCCGCTTCGCTCACTTCAGCTTGTGCAACCATTTGGTTGTACGTTACGCCCGAGCGGATGCTGCGTCAAGGGTTGCGCATCAGAGCCGTACTCCGTGTCGTTATCGGCAGAGCGAGCCGCGTCGCACCCGAGCTCCGCTCCCGTTCACCCGACAGCCGGTGCGTTGTACTGCAGCAGCGCTCCGGCTGCGACGAGATCCTCTGCGGCTGAAACCCAGGGGAGCGAGAGCGTGGTGATCGTGGCGTTTCCGAGCGAAGGGAACTTCCGCCGATACTCGTCCAGCGGGATGCCCAGAGTCCGACAGAGGATGAGCCGAATCAGCGTGGTGTGCGCGACAACGGCGATCGTCACCCGCTCCGACCCTGTCTGCATCAGCTCGACGATGCTCTCAAGGCCGCGGTCCGCCGCGTGAGCGCCGAACTCGCCTTCCGGCAGCGGCGACGAGGCCGGCGCCTCGAGGAATGCGGCGAGCGCCCCGGGGAACTTTTCCTGCATCTCCGTGCGGGTCAAGCCCTCTGCTTCGCCGAAGCTCACCTCGCGAAGCCGGGGATCGATGACCGCGGCCACTCCCCCTGCCTGCGCGACGACGGCACCGGTCTCCACCGCGCGGCGCAGATCAGAAGTGGCCAGCACATCGATCGAGGCGGCCTCCGCCCAGGGGGCGAGCAAGCGAGCCTGCGCCTTCCCGCGCTCAGTGAGCTCGATATCTGAGGCACCGGCATACCGGTTCTCTGCGTGCCAGACGGTCTCACCATGGCGGATGAAGTGGAGCGTGATCATGCGTTCAATCCTTCTCGAGCTGCGGCGCACAACTCCGGCGCGAGCCAGCCGTTTTCCGCAAGGTTGTCTATGAAACCGGAATATGCTTCGGCAAGCGGTTCGCGGCGCTGTGGACGCGGTTCGACGAGCGACGATGCCGGCGCCATACGTCGTGCGACGGTCGCGAGCGGGTCGGCGCCAGCCGCTCCTTCGTGCGCGAGACATCCGGCTGCCGCGAGCATCGCCATCCCGGCTGCCCCTTCGCTCTGCACCGGCACGTTCAGCTCACTCTGCAACGTGTCGGCCCGCAGTTGCGTCCACGCCGTATTGCGCGCACCGCCGCCCGTGACATAGATGCTGCCGCCCAGGTCGTAGCCCGTCATCGCGAGAAGATCGAAGGCGAGTCGCTCGACGTAGGCAACACCGTGCAGGATCGCAGAGAACATCGTCACGTCATCGCCGTCATTCGGCAGCAGAGCAACAGCATCCGACGCGACGAACGGGAAGCGCTCGCCGCGCCCTCGCAGGGGATACGCGATGGGTGCCTCGCCAAAGAAGTCCACTGCGGCGGTCAGCGCGGCCAGGTCTCGGCCCGGCAGCAGTTCGGAGATGACCCCCGCGCCGGCGTTCGACGCGCCCCCCGGATACCAGCCGCCGTCGAACGGAGCCCGATGCGCGTACACCGCTCCGGTGGGATCGGTGTGGCGTTGCGCGGAGACCCCCTTCAGGACGAGCGTCGTCCCCAGCACGCTGTTCCACGCCCCAGGAGTGAGCGCGCCAGCAGACAGCTGGGCGGCGCAGCCGTCGGTCATCCCCGCCACGATCAGGCATCCGACGGGCAGTCCGGTTGCTGCGGCCCCGGACTCTCCCACTTCTCCGATGACCGACCCCGAAGCGGCAAGTGCGTTCACCGTCGCCAGCGATATGCCGAGGGAGTCCAGTACGCCTTCTGGCCAGCTGACGCTGTCGAGGTCGGCTCCGGTCTTCAATGCCGAGCTGAGATCGGATGCTACGCGGTGCCCCGCGAGCATGCTCGTGACGACATCCGGCTGATGCCCGATCACCGAGTGTCCGTCATCTGCCCGCTCATCCAACAGTTCGAGCAGCTTCGGCAGCCCCCAGGACGCCTGCATGCGATATCCCAGCCGCTGCCAGAGGCCTGCCCCCGCAGCGGCGACCCTTTCCAGATGCGGCGCCCCGCGCCGGTCGTCGTACATCACGGCCGGCCCGCGCGGTGATCCCGTCTCCCGATCCAGCGGCACGAGAGTTCCCGACGTGCCCGAAACGGCGACGGCACGCGGCGTATAGCCGGGTGGTAGCTCGGCGACGGCCTTCTGCAGCACCTTCTTCGCCTGAACCAGCCACTGCTGCGGATCCTGTTCATGCCGGTCAGCCACTCGACTGCTGTGGAGCGGCGCGGATGCCGCGGCAAGCTCCCGTCCGTCATCATCGAGAACGATCGCCCGCACGCTCTGCGTGCCGAGATCAATTCCCACCCAGGCCGACTCGGTCATGATGAGGACTGCGCCAGTCCGCGGTGCCACCCGCGCCAGCGCCCCGAAAGGGCGTCACGTGTCTGCAGGAAGTCTTCATGCCGTTCATCGAAGAGCGCGCGAGCCGACCGATCCGGAGTGAATTTGTCTGCACGGTCGACCAGCGCTCTGGCTGCGGCCTGAAGGTTCTCGTAATCGCCGGCTGCGACGACGGCATAGAGCATTGCGCCTTTTGCTCCGACCTGAGTGCCGGCGACGCGAACAGTCTCGACACCGGTGATATCGGCGATCACCTGACACCACAGATCGCTAGCGGACCCACCGCCTGAGACGACGAGTTCTGTGATCTGCGCCCCGCTCGCGTTCAGGCAGTCTCGAATGACGTGCGCGAGGCCCTCCAGCGTTGCTCGTGCGATGTCCGCGCGTGCGGTGCTGAAGGTGATGCCGCCGATCACGCCGCGCGCATCGGCGTCGAGGAACGGCATCCGCTCGCCCGCCGGAGACAGATACGGCCACATCCGGACGCCGCGCGCGCCCGGCTCCGATCCGCGCGCGAGCTCCGTGAGGGCCGCCGCGTCTTCGACGCCGAGCATTTCGCGCACCCATTCGACGACGCCGGTCCCGGCCAGGGTCGGGAATGCCCGGGTGACCGCTTGGCCTTCGCCGCCGTGCAGGGTGAGGCCCGTCGGAGCACCCTCCGTGCTGATCGTCTCCACGACCGCCCCCGTGCACAGTGTCGTGCCGAGAATGCAGAAGGCAGACCCGGTCGCGATACTGCCCCCTCCCGTGGCTGTGGTGACGACGTCGTATGGCGCGAGCGTCACGGGAATACCAGCCTCGAGACCGACGCTTTCAGCCACGGAGGCGCGCAGCGGCTGGGTGAGTTCGTCAGCGGTGAGCACGGGCGGAATCAGCCCTCGCACCGAGCAGAGGCCGAAGAGCTCGAACAGATCATCGGAGTACTGACCGGTCATCGCGTCGAGCCAGGGGGCGGATGCATCGGATGGATGCAGGCCGCGTGCGCCCGTCAGCGACTCGAACAGCCAGCTTCCGCAGGTCACGACGTCGCGCACATCGCCGATCGCATCGGGGTCTTCGGCGAGGAACCAGGCCAAGATCGCGTTGGGAAGCCCGAGATTTCCGAGGGACCCGTTCAGCCGGAACGCCTCGTCGAGTGTGCCATCGCGCGTCCACTCGTCGACGACGCCGACGGCTCGCGCATCGTTCCACAGCACGGCGGGTCGGACCGGCTTCCCGTCGTGACCGACCATCCAGGCGCCATCCCCCTGCCCGGTGATCGCGAGCCGCGCAATCGGGCGAGCGTACTGGCGTGCTGCGTCAGCGATGCAGCTGCGCACGACATCGAGAACCTCGGTCATGTCCTGCTCGGCCCAGCCGGGATGCGGACTGTCGATCACCGTGGACCGGCGGACGACGACCTGCTCACGTCCGCGCTCGTCAAAGACCACCGCCTTGATGAGACTGGTGCCTGCATCGACGGCGAGAGTGGCTCCGCGAGGATCCGTCATCGCGCGGCAGCCAGGTGGAGCACGTCGAGGACCTCGGGATTTGCGACATGCGCAGGAACTCGGCCGCTCACGAAGTCCGCAACGTCTTTCGCGACGATCTCAGCCGCGCGGGTGGCTGTCTGCGTCGTGGCACCCGCCAAGTGCGGCGAGACCACCACGTTCGGTGCGGAGAACAGCGGCCAATCGGCTGGCGGCGGCTCGATGTCATAGACGTCGAGGGCCAGGGCGCCCAGGCGACCGGACCGGAGCAGGTCCGGCAGAGGACCGTAGTCGAGCAATCCGCCTCGCGCGGCGTTCACCAGCACTGCGCCGTGCGGGAGAAGCCCGAGCGCGCGCTCGTCGATCATGTGCTTCGTCTCCGGTGTCAGCCGGGCATGCAGGCTGACCACGCTGCTGCGGCGCAGCAGCGTGTCGAGATCGACCGTGCTGACACCGTCTGCCGCGAGCGCCGCCTCATCCGCATAGGGGTCGTAGGCGATCACCGTGGACCCGAAGGCCTGCAGGATGCGCGCGACGATGCGTCCGATCGCCCCGTAGCCGACGAGGCCCACGGTGGCGCCATCCAGTTCGCCGCCGACGTTCTCCCAGGCGTAGTAGTCGCCTCGCCAGACCCCGCGCTTGAGCTCCGCATCGGTCAGTGGAATGCGGCGCATCGCCGCCAGGATGAGGCCGATGGTGAACTCCGCGGCAGCCTGGGCGTTGCGTCCCGGTGCGAACGTGACGAGCACTCCGGCCGCCGTGGCGGCGGCGAGATCGACGTTGACGGGGCCGCCTCGGCAGATGCCGACCATCTTCAGTTCGGGACGGGCGGCAAACACCTCACGGGTGAAGGGCGCCATCTGCGTGACAGCGATCTCGGCTCCCTCGAGAAGCTCGATACTGGTCTCGATGCTGCCGCTGGCCTCGATGACGTCACCGATGGGGCCGAACGGCTCGTGCGGCCAGGGCAGAGTCGACTCGCTGAACGTTGCGGCATCCTGCCCGAGTTCTTCCTCCAGGGCATCCCGGAACACGCTGGGGGTGACGAAGTGATCGCCGGCTATCGCAATGTGTGGCATTTCAGCTTTCCTGCTTTCAGCCGGGCCGACACGGCGTCTGCGCCCGATCGCAGGGAGTTTACCATCCACGATGGTAGTTTTATCAAATCCGAAGATGAGGTGCGTTTCCCGCTCACCGTGCCAGCAGCGGTGCGATGTGCACGGTCGCTTGATCTGCGATGCGAGCTCGCATCCCTTCGTCGACGTCTTCCGTGAGGATGACATCGGTGAAGTCCGTGATCGGCAGGAAACGGTGCAGCGACGTGTGCCCCACCTTGGATCCGTCCATCATGAGCACTCGCCGTCTCCCGGTCTGGAGCATGATGCGCTTCATGCTCACGATGTCCTGCTCCTGGTGGTAGGTCATCCGCTCATCCATCGTCGATGTGGACTGAAACGCGATATCCACCGCGTACGCATCGAGGTTCGTCTGATCAGGCGGACCGATGAACGAGTCGTGGGTGCGCGAATAGGCGCCACCGATCATGATGACGTGCACATCCGGGGAGTCCCGGAGCGACTCCAGCACCTGTCGGTAGTTGGTGACGACAGTGAGTGGGGCTTTATCGGTGATCAATCCGGCCAGTGCGAGCACGGTTGTCGAGTCATCGAGCATCAGCGACATACCGGGCTCGATGAAGCTCGCTGCAACCTGTGCGAGGGCCGATTTCTCCTCCATCCGGCGCAGCCTGCGGAAGTCGGAGCTCGACTCGAACACGCTCGTCGGCAGCGCAGAGACACCACCATGGAACTTGCGCACCAGGTTTCGCGCAGCCAGATCCTCGAGGTCTCGGTGCACAGTCATGAGACTGCGCCCGGTCAGCTCTGTGAGCTCGGCCGCGCTCGCCGACCCGACCTGCAGAACATGATCGAGAATCAGCCGCTGACGCGACGCTCTCGAGTTCGTGGTCGACGGAGTCGATGTCATCCGGTTCACCTTTCAGACTTCTTGAATGTTACCGAGGAGCGACTCGCTGGCACGACTGCTTTGACAGGGGCGAAACACTAATTATCACATGATTTGACAGTTCTAACGTAAAAGTTGGTATAGTTCCCGCTAGCGGTCGTGCTCTTCCCTTTCACTGACGCCTGACCGTCACTGCATCATCACACCCCCGAACCTCGGGGACTCGACGAGGAGATTCGATGAAGAAATCACATCTGCGACTCGCAGCCACTCTGGGCGCGATCGTGCTGGGCACCTCTCTGGTTGCTTGCTCACCCGGATCGGACGGCGGCAGCTCGGACAGCGGCTCAGAGGACGGTGCAGGAGACAGCGGCATGATCGCCTTCCTCATGCCCGACATGGCTTCGACCCGCTATGAAGAGCAGGATGCTCCGCTGTTCACGGCCAAGGTGGGCGAACTGTGCCCCGACTGCGACGTCGTCTACCAGAACGCCGATTCCGACCCGGCGAAACAGCAGCAGCAGGCGGAGTCGGCAATCACACAGGGCGCCAAGGCGATCGTGCTCGACGCCGTCGATACCAAGGCAGCCGCGACGATCGTGACGAACGCGCAGGCCGCCGGAATCCCGGTCATCACCTATGACCGCCCGATCACCACGGCACCGGCCGACTTCTACGTCTCCTTCGACAACGAAGAGATCGGAAACCTCATCGCCACGTCGCTCGTCGAGAAGCTCGAGTCGGACGGCGTGGACGGCGGAGTGCTGATCGTCAACGGCTCTCCCACCGACGATGCCGCACAGCTCATCAAGAAGGGCATGAACGACGGGGTCGAGGCAGGACCGTTCCCGATCCTCGCTCAGTTCGACACCCCCGAGTGGGACCCGCAGAAGGCGCAGGACTGGGTGAGCGGGCAGCTGACGCAGTTCACCGACATCGTTGGCGTCGTCGCCGCCAACGACGGCACCGGCGGCGGCACGATCGCGGCCTTCCAGGCCGCGGGAGTCACCCCGATTCCTCCGGTGACCGGAAACGACGCCGAGATCGCCGCCATCCAGCGCATCATCGCCGGCACGCAGTACAACACGATCTCCAAGCCGATCAAGACGGTGGCGGAGGCCGCAGCCGAGGTGGCAGTGCAGCTGATGAACGGCGAGAAGCCCAAGTCGGATGCTGAGCTGTTCGACACGCCTTCGCAGCTGTTCACGCCGACTGTCGTGACGACCGAGAACGTCAAGGAAGTCATCTTCGACGGCGGCATCTACACGGCAGACCAGGTCTGCACCGCTGAGTACGCGGACGCCTGCGCGGCCCTCGGCATCGAGTA
This sequence comes from Microbacterium sp., assembly GCF_052099035.1. Taxonomy (GTDB): domain Bacteria; phylum Actinomycetota; class Actinomycetes; order Actinomycetales; family Microbacteriaceae; genus Microbacterium. Next base: position 11,179 of record NZ_JBQDSX010000029.1, read on the forward strand.
GTCAACCCGGCTCCTGGTGCATCGATCCCGCGCAGCGACCGGTGCACCAGGAGACATTGCGTCGCCGCCAAGGGTGCCGCACCGAGCAGAAAGGCCTGCGTCGTGAGTAACGGCTCGTCGACCCGCCCCAATATCCATAACGTGCTCACCATGCGCGGTATCACCAAGAATTTCGGCGCAGTGGCCGCCCTCACGGACGTCGATCTCACCGTCGACTCGAGTGAAGTCGTCGCCATCGTCGGTGATAACGGCGCCGGCAAGTCGACGCTGGTGAAGGTGCTGTCCGGAGTGCATCGGCCCGATGCGGGCAGCATCGTGTTCGCGGGTGACGAGGTGAGCATCGAGTCGCCGACGGACGCGATCGAACGCGGTATCGCTACTGTTTTTCAGGACCTTGCGCTGTGCGACAACCTCGATGTGGTGCAGAATCTGTTTCTCGGTCAGGAGCTGAAGCCGCTCCGCCTCGACGAAGTCGCTATGGAGATCAAGGCGTGGGACCTGCTGCGGCAGCTGTCCGCGAAGATCCCGTCGGTGCGCATCCCGATCGCATCCCTGTCGGGCGGGCAGCGCCAGACGGTCGCGATCGCCAGATCGCTCCTGGGCGAGCCGAAGCTCATCATCCTCGACGAGCCGACGGCAGCACTCGGGGTGGCACAGACTGCGGAGGTACTGAACCTGGTTGAGCGTCTGCGCGAACAGGGCCTCGGGGTCATCCTCATCAGCCACAACATGGAAGACGTGCGCGCGGTAGCCGACCGAGTCGTCGTGCTGCGTCTGGGACGCAACAACGGCGAGTTCGCGGTGAAGGACACCAGCAACCAGGAACTGATCGCCGCTATCACCGGCGCAACCGACAACGCCGTCACCCGACGCAGTGCTCTCGCCGCTCAGTCGGCAGCCACAGCCACCGCCGGCCCGGTCGCGGGCGAGACAGGAAGACAGGATCATGACTGATACGACAATCCCGCCATCCCGCCCGACCGATCTGCAGGACGAGCGCCTCCGCGAAGAAGCCGGCGGGTTCCGCGGGATGCTCACAGGCACCGTGGGTCGCATCCGCGGAGGAGATCTCGGGCTCCTTCCTGTGATCATCGGGCTTGCGCTGATCTGGACCATCTTCCAGATCCTCAACCCGTTCTTCCTCTCCAGCAACAACCTCGCGAATCTGCTCATGCAGTCGGTGCCGGTGGGAATCCTCGCACTCGGAATCGTCTGCGTGCTACTCGTCGGGGAGATCGACCTGTCGGTCGGTTCCGTCAGCGGCCTCTCTGCGGCCGTCGTCGCCGTCACCTTTGTGAATCTCGGCTGGCCGTTGCCTCTGGCAATCCTCGCTTCCGTCGCCGCGGGCCTCGCCATCGGCGCCTTCTACGGAGTGATCTACGTGCGCCTCGGCGTGCCCTCGTTCGTGATCACACTGGCGGGGCTGCTCGGATTCCTCGGACTGCAGTTGCTGACGCTGGGCAAGTCCGGAACGATCAACCTCCCCGTCGATTCATTTTTGGTGTACCTCGGACAGCAGGCGTTCGTGCCGAAACCGCTGTCCTACGTGATCGTGGTGCTCGCGGCAGTCGCCCTGTTCCTGAGCAACTACATCAAGGCCCGTCGGCGCACCGCAGCGGGACTGTCTGCTCGACCGCTCGGCATGAACGTCGCAGCATCCGGGACCCTGCTCGTCATTCTGGGGTTTGCGGCCTGGTTCCTCAATCAGAGCCGCGGCGTGGGCTGGATGTTCGTCTTCTTCATCGCGCTGGTCCTGGTGATGAATTACGCCTTGACCCGCACCTCATGGGGGCGTTCCATGTTCGCGGTCGGAGGCAACAAGGAGGCCGCTCGGCGCTCCGGCATCAACGTCTCCGGTGTGTACATGTCGGCGTTCATGCTCTGCTCCGCGTTCGCCGCGCTCGGTGGCCTGATGGCGGCGGCTCGCCTGAACTCGGCAGGACCGCAGACCGGAACGGGAGACGTGAACCTCAACGCGATCGCAGCTGCGGTGATCGGTGGGACGAGCCTGTTCGGCGGTCGAGGTTCTGCATTCGCGGCGCTTGTCGGAGTCCTCGTGATCCAGTCGATCTCGAGCGGGTTGACACTGCTCAACCTCGACTCGTCGATCCGCTTCATCGTGACCGGCGCGGTCGTGCTGATTGCCGTGGCTCTGGATGCGATGGCACGCAGGTCTCGCAACTCCAGCGGACGCTAGCGGCCACCGCGTCAGAGAGCTTCTTCGGTGTCCTCCACAACAGGGGCGTCATCCACGGCATCCGGAATGATGTCGATCGCCTCGGTCGCGGCGTA
>NZ_JBQDSX010000029.1:13570-39702 GCF_052099035.1 Microbacterium sp.
CACGCGGTCAGCACCGCGATGACCGCGATGAGGATGCCGTTGCCGAGCTTGCCCGCACCGGAGACGATCTCCAGGCCGTGACCGATCTGCAAGGCGCCAAGTCCGAGCGAGGCCGCCGTGCCGAACAGCGTCACGATGATCGAGAAGATGTCGATGGTACGGCCGATGGGACCCGTGGTGCGATTCTCTCCCAGGAGCGGGGCGAAGATCGATGAGATGAGAGGGGTGCGACCACGGCGGTATGCCCCGTAGGCGATCGCCCCGCCCACGAGAGCGTAGAAGGCCCAGGCCTGCGGGCCCCAGTGATAGAGCACCTGCACCTGGGCGGTGTGCATGGCGTCGAGTGTGTTCGCCTCCACGGTGCCCGGTGGCGGTGACTCGAACATCGTGAGCGGCTCGGCCGCGCCCCAGAACACCAGCCCGATTCCCATGCCCGCGGCGAACAGCATCGAGATCCACGAGAACATCGAATACTCGGGAACCTCGTCGTCGCGTCCGAGCGGGATGCGGCCGAACTTGCTGAAGCCGATGAACAGCATGAAGAACAGCACGATGGTGGCGATGACGGTGAAGAAAACGCCGAAGTATTCGAGAACCCAGTCGAGCACCGCCTTGCTCGTGCCGGCGAGGTTGTCACCGGCGAACACGCCCCAGGCGATGAAGGCGAGCATCAGCGTGATGGCTACACCGAAGACGAGCGGATCGGTGCGGTACGTGCGACCGGTCGATTCGACCGAGACGCCGGGGACCAGCGCCGGGTGCAAGCCCCGCGGCGGGGCTACGGAAAGGTCGTGCACGATCTTGCGCGCCGCATTCGTGGACTTCGCCACTGCGCCCTGCGGAACGCTGCCTGTTGTGGGCGGGCCGCCACGGTGAGACTCAGAGGGTTTCGACTGATCGCCGGGTGTATCCATGCCAGACATACTGGCATGGATACCGGCGGGCGCGTGTTTACATCGTCACTCCGGAACGGAGCGCACCACCCGCGCCGGGGAGCCGACGACGATTGCGCCGGCCGGCACGTCTTTCGTCACGACGGATGCCGCGCCCACCACCGCGTCATCGCCGACCGTGACCCCGGGCAGAATCGTCGCATTCGCGCCGATCCAGACGTTCCGGCCGATGGTGACGCGGGCGGGATGCATGTCGGCACGACGGCTCGGGGCAAGGTCGTGATTCAGCGTGGCGATGACGACGTTGTGTCCGATGAGGCAGTCGTCGCCGATCGTGATTCCGCCCTGGTCCTGGAAGCGGCATCCGGAGTTGATGAACACCCGCTTGCCGAGCGTGATGTTCTTGCCGAAGTCCGAGGTGAAGGGTGGGAAGAGCGTGACTGTCTCGTCCACAGGCTTGCCGATCAGATCCGCAAGGAGTTCACGCACGCGCTCTGGCTCGTGATAGCTGCCGTTGAGCTCACCGGTGATGCGCTGGGCATCCTGGCTGGCGAGGTGCATCACCTCGTGCAGCGGTGAGTCAGCGGTGATGGTGCGTCCAGCATCCATGGCATCCAGAAGATCCTGCAGTTCCATGGCGCCCAGCCTACGTCTCCCGCTCAGTGCCGACTCGGTCGCCCCTGGCGACCGAACAGCCCGGCGAACACGGCATGCGCGAGCGGGACGAGAGAGATCGAGAGCAGCACGATCCCCAGCGGAAGGGCGGGCACGATCAGCACCGCGCCGCCGATCGCGAGGCCGGCGAACAGCACGGCCGACACCACTCGCAGACCGATGCCCACGAGAACGTCCATGCGGTGCTCGAGCCGTGAGGTGTCGAACGAGACCGTGCCGTCTTCGATCTGGGTGATGACGGCATCGATACGACCGGGCAGCCGGGCCGTCGTGCTCACGGACTCCCAGGCATGTTCGGCGAGGGCCTTCACCGTATTGCCGGTCTCGTCCCGCAGCAACTGGCCCGCGAACGGTTCGACCGCGTCCCAGACGTTGAACTTCGGGTCGAGTCCGCTGCACATCCCCGAGGTCAGGGACACTGCGCGGAAGAGCAGGAGCATTCCCTCGGGAAGCTGGAACGGAAGCGAGCGGACGGTATCGCCGAACTCGTGCGCGAAGTCGCGGAATTCACGCGGGTCGACGGTGCTCAGCTCGGCGAAGCCCATCCCGCCGAAGCGTGCGAACAGCTGGGTCACGGCGCGCTCGAAGCTCTTCGTGTCGGCGGATGGCAGCAGCACGCCGACCTCCTGCACCGCGTCGACGAGCCGCTTGCCGTCGCGGGAGCCGACCGCGATCACCAGCCCCCGCAGTCCCGCGCGCAGTCCCTCGGGCACTTCGCCCATCATCCCGAAGTCGATGAAGGTCAGTCGCCACGCCGGCGCGTCAGCATCCACCCCTTCGACGGGCTGACCGACCGGCGTCACGAAAATGTTGCCCGGGTGCGGGTCGGCGTGGAAGAAGCTGTGCGTGAACACCTGCTCGAACATCACCTCGGCGAACAGGTCGGCGACCTCGGCCGGGTCGATGCCCGCGGCGCGCAGTGCGTCGGTATCGTTGATCTTGATCGCGGTGACATCCGACAGGGTCAGCACTCGGCGGGTGGTGCGCTCCCACGCGACGAGCGGGGCGGCGACCCGCGGATTATCCGCAAAATTCTCCGTGAAGCGTTCGGCGCTGGCGGCCTCGTGCAGATAGTCGATCTCTTCCAGGCTGGTGTGGGCGAACTCCTCGACGAGGGCGGGAGCGTCAACGCGGTCCGACACGATCCGGATGCGTCGCAGCCAGCCGCCCACTTTGCGCAGGGCCGCAAGATCGACTGCGATGATCTCGTCGATTCCGGGGCGCTGCACCTTCACGACGACGTCGGCGAAGCCCGTATCGGCGGCGTCGAGGTCGGAAAGGCGGGCGCGATGCGCCTGGCCGAGGGATGCCGCAGCCACCGGCACCTCGTCGAACCAGGCGTACGCGCGATCGAGAGGAACACCGAGCTCGGCTTCAGCCCGCCTCTTGATATCGGCGAACGGGACAGCCGGAACCTCGTCCTGCAGCCCGGCAAGCTCCGCGGTGATTTCGGGCGGGAGCACGTCCATGCGGGACGAGAGGAACTGTCCGACCTTGATCATGAGGCCGCCGAGCTCGACGGCGAGCACGTGGAATCGCTCGGCGAGGCGCCGCATCCGATCTGGACGAGTGCGTTCGCTGACCCGGGCGAATCCGAAGCGGGGCAGGAACAGTTCGAACCACCACAGCTGCACGAGTTGCGCAGATGCGAAGCGAAGGATGCGTCGGTAGCGAGCGCGGTGCGGCTGTGCCTGCGGGGGCAGGGGGTGCTGCTCGTCAGCCATGGCGCCCCTCTGCGGTTCAGTCCTGGGCAAGGATCGCGTACAGCTTACGCCGGGCGTCGTCGAGGACTTCCACAGCCTTGTCGATCTGCTCGGAGTCGCCGCTGCGCGCGAACTGCGCGGCCGCCCCAGCGAGGTCCATTCCGGCCTTCGCCAGTGCCGCGTGGTGGTGAGCGCCGCGGCTGCTGTCGCTGGACTTCCACGGAGCCGGAGCATCCGCTTCATCGGCCACGGCGCGACCGGCTTCGGTGAGCGAGTACGTCTTTCGGCCGTTCTGCTCTTCGGCGGAGACGAGACCTTCGTCGGCGAGCAGCTGCAGGGTCGGATAGACGGAACCCGCGCTCGGCTTCCACGATCCGCCGGAGCGATCTTCGATCTCGCGGATGATCTGGTAGCCGTGCATGGGTTCCTCGGCGAGCAGGCTGAGGACTGCCGCCCGGACGTCACCGCGCGCCATGCGCGTGGATCCGCCGGGGCGCTGGTCGAAGGATTTGCGGAGCTGGTCGAGGGCATCGAAGATCGCCGCTCCCGGACCACCTGATCCGCCGGATCCGCCGAAAGGCGAACCGGATCCGAAACCGCCGGTGGGGAATGAACCGTTCATGTTGACCTCCTGAAGACGAGCGATAGTCAACGATATATCGTTAGCCGCATGCAGGGAACCCGATCGTCGCCCGATCACTGTTCGTTCACCCGATGTTTGACCACGGGAGACTTGCATTCCCTATGCTGTCTGACAGCGGTGTCATAATCCGCGGTCCCCCACCACAGTTACGGAGGCAACGCATGCTCGCCGATGCGCCCAATCAGCCGAAGTCATCCCCGCGACAACGGCGCACCCTCATCGCGGGAGGCGTCATCGCCGTCCTCGCCACGTCCTCAGCACTCGTGACACCGGTCGCGTATGCTGCCGAGGCATCCACGCTGTCAGCATTCGATGCCGTCGACCCATTCATCGGCACCGAGATGAACGACACCAACACCGGCCGCGGCAACGACCACTACGGCAACACTTTTCCCGGAGCAACGGTCCCGTTCGGCATGGTGCAGTCCAGCCCGACCACATTCGAGACCGAGACCGGCGAGCAGTACGGCGGGTACGAATACCAGGCCGACCAGATCCGCGGGTTCGGCATGACGCGTCTGTCGGGCACTGGATGCCGCTCCAACTTCGGCGGCTTCGACTTCCCGGTGCTCCCGTTCACCGACGAGCTCGCCGACGACACGCTACCGTCGAATCCGGCATCCGCGATCGACGATTACTTCCTCGATTTCTCTCACGAGGGCGAGATCGCCGAGCCCGGCTACTATTCGGTCGACCTCGAAGGCGTGCAGGCCGAACTGACCAGCACCACCCGCACTGCGGTCAGCCGCTACTCGTTCGACGACAACGCCACCCTGCTCTTCGAAGCGGGCGGATCCAACAACGACGTGCACGCATCGGACATCACGTTCGACCCCAGCACCGGTGAGCTCAGCGGTACGGTGAACGCGAACATCGTCTGCAACGGCGGTTCGCAGTACACCGCCCACTTCTCCGCGACCTTCGACCAGCCCGTCGAGTCGTACGGCGCCTGGACTCCGGACGGCGCAGCGGCGGGAGCGACAACCGCCTCGGCAGCGACCAAGCACGGCGCCGGCGCCTGGCTGACCTTCGCCGACGGCACAGATGTCACCGCGAAAATCGGTCTGAGCTACGTCTCTGTTGACGGCGCCCGAGCCAACGCGGCGACTGAGACCGAGACGCTCGACTTCGACGGCGCCCGTTCCACGGCTCGCGCGACCTGGGAGGAGGCGCTCGGTTCGATCGATGCCACCGGAGGCAGCGACCGCGACCGCATCACCTTCTACACCTCGCTGTACCACTCGCTGCTGCACCCGAACACCTTCCAGGACGTCGATGGAAGTTATGTCGGCTACGACGGCGAACTGCAGCAGGTCGAAGAGGGACGCGACTTCTACGTGAACTTCTCCGGTTGGGACACCTATCGCGGGCAGTCGCAGCTGGTGGCAATGCTCTTCCCCGATCGTGCGAGCGACATCAACCAGTCGATCGTGGACATGGTGTCGCAGTCCGGCAAGTGGACGAGCTGGCCGACCTACAACCAGATCCAGACGAAGATGAGTGGCGACTCTCTGCAGAACATCATCGCGGCGACAGATGACTTCGGCTCGACGGACTACGACCGCGAGACGGCTCTGGCCACGATGCTCGAGACGCAGACGCTGCCGATGGCGAACACCGGGCGTTCGGATGCTGTGATGTACGGCATCCAGGGGTGGGTCGACGGCGACAAGAAGGGCGCTGCCACCTCTCGCACTCTGGAGTACGCGACGAACGACTTCGCTATCGCGCAGATGGCGGAGCGACTCGGCAACGAGGCCGCCTACGAGCAGTTCTCGGTCCGCTCGCAGAACTGGAAGAACGTCTTCAACTACAGCCGTGAGCACATCGACGCCCGTAACCGCAACGGCTTCATGAACACGTCGCTCACGACGCAGGGCGCGCAGTTCGAGCAGTCCACCGGCCTGCAGTACGGCTTCAACGTGACGCACAACATGAAGGACCTCATCGAAGCGCGCGGCGGCGTGGAGAAGGCGACGACGGAGCTCGACAGCATCCTGCGCGATCTGGATGGTGGCGCATTCAGCGATGCTGCGTACATTGCCAACCAGCCGAGCTTCGGGCTGCCGTGGGTGTACAACTGGCTGCAGGCTCCGCACAAGACGACCGACACGCTGTACCGCGCAGCCGACGAGCTGTTCACCACTGCTCCGGACGGCCTGGCCGGCAACGACGACCTCGGCTCGTTGAGCGCCTGGTACGTCTGGGCCAACATCGGGCTGATGCCAGCGATCTGGGGCACGGCCGACCTGCTGGTCTCCGCGCCCATGTTCGAACGCATCGAGATCAACTCGGTGGGCTCAGATCGCTCGATCACGATCAACGCACCCGATGCGGGCGACGCCAGCAAGTACACCACGGCGCTGTCTGTGAATGGCACGGCGCAGTCGGCATCCTGGTTGCCAGCAGACTTCGCGCGCAGCGGCGGCACGCTCGACTTCACCATGGGCGCCACCCGCGGAGCGTGGGGCACCGGTGCGGACGATGTCCCGCCGTCGTACCGCGACGGCGTCGACGCTCGCAACTCCGTGGGCGTCACGGACGATGGTGCGGTGAACATGGGCGGTCTGGATGCCGGTGGCGTCAGCCTCTCGCGTCAGGACCTCGAGAAGGCCGGCGTCACCGCCGGCAGTGAGATCCCGCTCGGCGAGACCGGCGTGGTCTTCACCTGGCCCGACACCGCGGCCGGCGAGATGGACCACTGGATCCCCAGCGGCCAAGTGCTCGAGTTCGGTGACACCGCGGCATCCGGCATCTCCTTCATGGGGCTTGCGACGAACGGACCATCGCGCGGCACCGCAGTGGTGACCTACTCCGATGGCAGCTCGCAGAATGTCGACGTGCGGCTGAGCGACTGGGTGCCCGGCAATGTCGAGGCGGGCAATTTCCGCCTGATCGACCTCACGAAGCGCAACTCGCTCAGTGGCGGATCCGACACGACCAAGCCGACCGTCTTCGGCACGTCCGTCGTGCCGCTGGATGCGACGAAGACCGTGCGCAGCGTGACTCTGCCGACCGAGGTCAGCAAGGGCATCATGCATGTCTTCGACGTGGCACTGCGCCCGGTCAACACTGTTGATCCCGAAGAGCCGACACTGCCGACGCGTCCGGACCCGCAGGAGCCGACCGCGCCGACGATCCCCGAGCCGACCGATCTGGATGGCGCCCCGGTGGTGGATGGCGACGCTGAATGGCGTTTCCACGACACCGCCGACGACCCGGCTGCCGGCCTGGAATCGAAGACCGAGTGGACTGCCGCGGACTACGACGACGCGTCGTGGAAGACCGGCACCACGAGCTTCGGTGCCAAGAACGGCAACATCGCCGATCTCGGTGGCGGGTTCACTCCGAACACACTCGTTTCGCAGTACAAGGAGGACGGCAAGAATGTCGAGACGTTCTTCTTCCGCACGACGTTCGATATCTCGGAGGACGACCTCGCGCGGATCACACAGCTGAACGGCGAGGTCGCCTACGATGATGCGGCTCGCGTGTACGTCAACGGTCAGCAGGTGGGCGGCTTCGCCGATGAGCGGATCGATGCCAGCGAGACCAGCAACATGGTCTACGCCGGTGGCAACGGGTCGGCCCCGCAGACGGGATCGTTCACGGTTCCGGCATCCGCTCTGCAGGCGGGTGCGAACACGATCTCGGTGCAGGTGCACAACACGAACGACAACAGCTCGGATGTGTTCATGCAGCTGCGTTCGCTGACGATCGCCGCGAAGGATGCTCCGGCAGCCATCGCGGATGTGCTCCTGCACGTCGGTGCGGATGAGACGCAGCGCAACCTGACCTTCTACACCGACCGCGAGATCGAGGCGCAGGTGCAGGTCGCACCGGCATCGGCGCGCACCGGCGAGCTGTTCCCGGTCGAGGATGCACGCGTGATCGATGCGGCGACGGCGGAGGCTCGCGACGGCCGGTTCTCGAATCAGGTCGTCATCGATGAGCTGAAGGAGGAGACGGCTTACCTGTACCGGGTCGGCAATGACGAGATGGGCTGGTCGCGCTCGTACGAGCTGTGGACCGGAACGTTCGATGACACGTACAGCTTCGTGTTCCTCACGGATGCTCAGATCGGCGCATCCGGCAGCTGGGAGAACGATCGTGACCGCTGGGCCGCATCGCTCGACCAGATCGATCAGTTCGAAAAGGATGCGTCGATGATCGTGAGCGGTGGTGACCAGGTCGAGTCGCACACGTCCGAGAACGAGTACGCCTCGCTGATCGCGCCGGAGCTGCTCAAGCAGTTGCCGTTCCAGGCCACGGTGGGCAACCACGACAACCAGTCGAACCAGTTCAACTCGCACTTCTTCACACCGAATCGCTCGCAGACCCACGGGTACGAGAGCCAGGAGGGCCGTGCCGGAGGCGACTACTGGTACACCTACAACGGGGTGCTCTACCTCAACATCAACACGAATGCGCGCAGCGCCGATGAAGAGGACCACGCCGCGTTCCTGCGCTCGGTGGTCGAGGACCAGGGCGAAGCAGCGAACTGGATCGTGGTGAGCATGCACCACTCGCTGTACTCGGCGGCGTTCCACTCGGTCGAGCAGGACGTCATCGAACGGCGTGAGGCTCTCGCGCCGGTGTTCAGCGAGTTGGGTGTCGATCTGGTGCTCGCCGGCCACGACCACATCTACACGCGCAGCTATCTCATGGATGGCACGACCCCGGTCGGCGATCGTGCTGAGCAGGAGCAGTCGGGTGTGACGCTGGCGGCTGAGGAGGGTCAGGTCCTCTACGTGACCGGGAACTCTTCCAGCGGCAGCAAGTTCTATGGTCTGGATGCTGCCTCCCCCGAGGCTGCGATCAAGAACCAGTCGAACCAGCCGCAGTACACCGATGTCGACGTGTCGCCAGCGGCGATCACGCTGACGACGTATCAGACGATGGATCGCACGGTGATCGACGAGGTCACGCTGACGCGCACGGTCGACGATGAGAAGGGTCCGGAATTCGCGGGTCTGGATGCTGAGTCGGAGGTCGCCCAGGGGCAGCCGTTCGAGCCACTCGCCGGCGTCACCGCCACGGATGAGATCGATGGCGATGTCACTGCCGCGATCGAGGTCTCCGGCGACGTCGACGTGCGCACCCCCGGTGCGTACACGCTGACGTACCGGGTCACGGATGCGGCGGGCAATGCGACGGAGTTCGAGCGGATGGTGACGGTGACCGCGGTCGAGCCGACGTTCAGCGGTGTTCCGCCGACCCGTGAGGTCGTCTCGGGCGAGGAATTTGACGAACTCGAGGGGATATCGGCCATGGATGCCAATGGTGAGGACATCACCGATCGCATCACGGTCGAGCTCGTCGAGTCCCGAGCGTTCGCGCGGATGGTGTCGCCTGCTGTCGACAGCTACACGCTGGTCTACACGGTCACCGACGACTACGGCACGACTGCCGTGGCCGAAAGCGCAGTGGTCGTCGTGAGCGGGTCGGCGCCCACCGATCCCGGTCAGGGCGGGGATTCCAGCACAGGCACGGGTGGATCTGCGATGGACGACGGCGCACTGGCTACAACCGGTGGCGCGGCCACGGCCCTCTGGGTCTTGGGAGTTCTCGCACTGCTCGCCGGTGCCGGGTTGCTGATTCGGCGCCGGATCACTCGGGTCTGAGACTCAGCCGGTACGAAGCGGGGCCCGGAGATTCTCTGCGGGCCCCGCTTCTGCGTCCCGAAGACAATGACGCGCAGTGTCAGGCGTTGGATCGCAGCAGGAACTCCTCGACCTCAGCGGCGGTCGGAGCCGTCGTCGGCCCGCGTCGGGTGACCTTGATCGCGGCGGCGGCGTTGGCGCGGAGACAGGCATCGACCCAGGTCGCGCCGGTGGCGATGCTGGCGAGCAGCGCGCCGGTGTGAGTGTCGCCGGCGCCGTTGGTGTCGACCGGGGTCTGCGGGAAGCCGGGAACGTAGGTCGCCTCGCCTGCCACGTGCACCGTGCACCCCTCCGCGCCGTCGCGGACGATGGTGACAGCCTCGGCGCGCAGCACCGGCGCGAGAGCCTGGGCTTGGGCGGCGATCTCGCGTCCACCGGCAGTCACCGGCACCGACAGCGCGGCCAGAAGATCGGTTGCCTCTTCGGCGTTGCTGGTCCAGACATCGGTGCGTGCGAGCATCGTGTCGCGCACGTCGGCGGGCAGCTCGGCGAATGCGGCGCCGGGGTCGAGCACGACCACAGCGGCTTCCGGGAGCGATGCCAGCCAATCCAGCAACGGGTCGCGGGTCTGCGCCACGGCCAGCGAGTACCCGGTGACGCAGATGAGGTCACCGGGATGGACGTCGGCGGTCGCGAGGGAGTCGACGGTGATGTCGCGCTCGGCGCCGAGCGTCGTGACGAAGGTGCGCTCGGCGGTCGGTTCGACCAGCACGACGCACACCCCCGTGTCTTGCGTGGTCACCGGAGGGGCGGATGCCGTGATGCCGTCGACGGCGAGCGCGGCGCGGATCAGGTCGCCGTTCGGGCCGGTGCCGAGGGCTCCGGCGTGCACGCACTGCGCGCCGAGGCGGGCTGCCGCCAGGAGCACCGTGACGGCCCCGCCCGCGTACTGGGCGACGGAGGCAGCCATCACGTTCTGCCCTCGCGCCGGAAGATCTGGAACTTCGATGGTCAGATCGACCAGAGCCTGCCCGGCGTGGATGACACGTGGTGCGGTGCGCATGCGGTCAGCATATCCAGTGCGGTTCACGCAGCACCCCGTTCGAGAGATCGGTAAGGCCGAGCATCCCGCTCGTTACTCGTGTTTACACATGCTAAACCTGATTACATCGTGCCATACTCAGGTTTATGAACGATTTCGAAGACAGCTCAACACCACCGCTGTCCTGGCCTGCGCACGGCATCGAGACCGTTCCGTGGCACCAGCAGGTCCGAGGCGGCACACGAGCCGATCGCATGATGTCTTCGGTAGATGCGACGATCCCTCCACTGATCTCCTCCCTCGACTACACCCCACCATTGGCGACGATCATTGCATCAGAGGATGCTCTTCTCGCCGTTGCACAGACCGATACCGACGCTCAAGGACACTCGGCCGCCCTGAGCCGTTTCATGATCAGGACGGAATCCGTGGCGTCGTCGAAGATCGAGCGAATCTCCGCCAGTGCCGTCGACTATGCGAAGGCACTGTCAGGAAACCGCTCGAACGCCTCCGCCACGAGCATGGTGGCGGCAAGCTCCGCGTTGCACGGGCTCGTGACGACGACGGGCGAGAACGGCCGGTTCGCGCTCGATGATCTGCTCACGGCTCACCACGCTCTGATGCAGGACGATCCCCACGAAGTCGCATACGCCGGCCGCATACGAGATATGCAGAACTGGATCGGCGGCAGTGACCACTCACCTCGCGACGCACTGCATGTTCCTCCTGCACCAGAGCGAGTGCAGGCGTTGTTGGAAGACCTCATCGACTACCTCAACCGCGACGACGTCCCAGTGATGGTGCAGGCTGCGATCGCCCATGCTCAGTTCGAATCGATACACGCGTTCACCGACGGCAACGGCCGTATCGGGCGCGCCCTGGTGTCGGCCACGCTCCGCCGCAGAGGAGTGACTCGCCACACTGTCGTCCCTATCGCGAGCGGCCTCTTAGCGAAGCGCGACGACTACTTCGCGGCTCTCGGGGAGTACCGGCGTGGGAAGCCGGCACCGCTGATCGAGCTGTTCGCACGCTCCGCGCACGCCGCAGCGGTCTGCTCACGCGACTCGATCGCACGCATCAAGGCACTCCCAGACGAGTGGAACACGGAACTGCACCCCCGTGCCGGTTCGGCAGTCGCATCGCTCATCCCCGCCTTCTACGATCACCCCGTGATGGCATCGGCCGAGATCGAGCAGCGCTCCGGCGCATCAGAGCAGCAGACGTACAAGGCGATCACGCAGCTTGCGAACGCGGGCTTCATTCAGGAGATCACCGGTCGCAAGCGGGATCGCGTGTGGGTCGCCGCAGAGTTGCTCGCCGAACTCGATGACCTCGACCGGCGCATCCAGACCGAGATGAACAGGTGACGTCATCACTCGCTCCGACGTGCACCGCAACACTCACTCCCGTTTCTCCCGCCCCTGCAGCGCCCAGGCGAACAGCACCGCCACGATTCCCGCGAGTGGCACGACGAGCAGCCCGGCACGCAGGCCAGCGTTATCCGCGACGAGCCCGACGATCGGCGGTGAGAACAGGAACCCCAGTCGCAGCAGCCACGACACGATCGTCAACCCCGCACCGTGCTTGAGACCCGGCAGGTCGTCGGCGACGTTCATGGCCGCGGGGATGAGCGTGGCGACACCGTAACCCGCAGCCGCGAAGCCGATGATCGTGCCCGGGATCGAGGGGAAGGCGAGCGCGAGTCCCATGCCGACCGAGGCGATGAGCCCTCCGGCGATCGCGACGGCACGCTGACCAAAACGGTCGGTCAGACGGTCGCCGACGAGGCGTCCGATGAACTGGGCGCCGACGAGAGCGATGTATCCGGTGGCGGCCAGGGCCGCCGGGGCATCGAGCGAGGTGGCAAGGTAGAGGGTCGCCCAGGACATTCCAGCATCCTCGACGAGCGCGCCCGCAATCGAGATCAGCACCAGCGCGACGATGATGATGACGGTCTTCGCGGTGATGCGTTGCAGGGCGCCACCGATCTCCTCGCCGCCGGCGATCGCGTCCTCCTCGGTGCGGTCGTCGCGGCCGGAGAGGCACAGGCGCAGAGCGATGAGCGAGACGATGCAGAAGATCACTGCCGAGATGATCAGATGGATGCCGATGGGCAGACCGGTCGCGATCGCCACAGCCGCCATCGATCCGCCGAGAACCGCACCGATCGACCAGATCGCGTGGAATGAGTTGATGATCGAGCGGCCGAAGCCCCGCTGCACGCGCAGGCCGTGGGCGTTCTGGGCGACGTCGGTGATGGCATCCGCGGCGCCGCCGATAAACAGGCCGAGTGCAAAAAAGAGGATGGACGGGGAGAAGCCGGCGGCGAGGATACCCAGGCTGGTGATGATGGTTCCGACGACCGCGACCTTCGCCGAGCCGAAGCGGCGGATGAACATCGCCGCGGCCAGCCCCGCAACGATCGCGCCGGCAGGGAAGGCTGCAATCGCGAGGCCGTAGGTGGCAGCATCCAGACCGAGCGCCGCCTTGATCTCGGGATAGCGCGGCAGGATGTTGGCGAACAGTGCGCCGTTGGTGAGGAACAGCAGCGCGACGCCGACGCGGGCGCGACGCAGGGCCGGTTCGACGGCGGGGGAAGCAGACACATACATGACCGTATCGGTCACAGCAGACACCATCGGCGCTGGCCGCGTACCGTTATTTCGGAGAAGTGCAGCTTCTTCGCAGAGAAAGCCCGCTTCTGCTCCGAAGAACGTGCACATCTCCGAGCGAAGTGCCCGGAAAGCGGCCGCAGACGACCACGCTCAGACGCGGCAACTCTAAGCCGAGCGCCGCACCGTGATCGGATCGAAGGCCTCGCCGACCGCGTAGGCGAGCTTCGGAAAGCTTTCGGTCACGGTGCGCCAGAGGAGGTCAGCATCCACTCGGTCGTAGTGATGCACGACGAAATCGCGCTGCCGAGCCGCCTGACGCCAGATCGGATCTGTGAAGCGTTCCGCGTCTGCCGCGAGAAGCCGCTTCGCGAGGTCGCCTACGCGATTCGAGAGCGCCTCGAACGCCAATGACACGGCCGGATCCGTATCGAAAGCCTCGCGCCCACGAGCCGACAGCTCGGCAGCCGTATTGAGAGTGGCACGGAGATCGTCAAGCCAGCGCGGAACCCGCGCATCTTCATTCACAGCGGAATCGCTTCATTCAGGATGCGCGCATCTCGCTTCTTCTCGAGGGATGCGACGGACACTGCCGATACGGGGGTTCCAACAAGGACTTCCATGTCCATCTCGAACTGTGCAATATCGAACAAAGTGGCGTCTTCTGTGGGTGTCACCAGCAGGTCGAGATCACTTTCTGCGGTTTGATCGCCACGAGCGACGGAACCGTAGACCTTGACCTCACCGAGGTGTGCGGCATGTGCGAGCCTCTCGATCACAGGTTTCAGCCTGCGCACGTACTGCAAGGTCACTCGCGTCGACGGGTGATTAAGGATCCGCCGGTACTCGTCGACTGAGAGCATCACGACCTCGGGTTTGCGATGGGACCCGATCGTAACCGGAGTCGCGGTGGGATCGTCGCGGAGTCCGGCGATGAGGCGCGACAGGCCCGCGCGCGCATTGGCAACGGAGACGACTTCCATATCAATCCTTGTACATAAATATGTACAAGTTTACCAGGTGTGGCCACGGGACGGTCTTCATCACGTATCGAACGCGATTGAGTGCTCGCGGGCTCAGCCGCAGATGTTGCAGACGCCGCTCACGGAGAGAATCATTCCGCAGGTCGGGCACGGACGCTCGGCCTCTTCGCGCTTACGTTGACGCGAGTTGCGGCCACCGTCGCGGAGCTTGTTGTACGGAAACGCGACGCCCTCTTGAGTGCCGTCGTCGTTGCGGAACCACACGTACCCCTTGTTGATCCACGCTGTGGGTCGCTCGCCGCCGCGCGGAATCATGGCGATGTAGGTGCGGCTCGGAGGCAGGTAGAACGTTTCGAAGTCTTTGCTGGCGACGAAGTCGCGTGCCGCGGTGATGTTCTCCACAGACAGCCGGAACGCATCCATTGCCGGCTCAAAAGAGTCGAAGGTCAGTCGACCAATCTTCGACTCGAGTCCAGTGATCGTGTACCCGAGTTCACTGAGCCACTTCGCTGCACCGGTCCTGCCACCGGAGAAGTCTTCGTTCGTCAGATGCTCGCCGTGCTCGCGCTCGTACGCCGCCGCGAAGATTGCTTTCGAGTCGTAGTTCCCGTTCTCGGTGACGACGAAGTACTCCTTCGCCTCGCCAAAACCGTACTTCTCCAAGAACCCAAAACGGCCGAGACGGTCGAACTCGTCGAGTGCGTCTTCGACGGACTGACGGCCAGTGAGCGTTGCGATTGATCCCATGATCGGATGCTATCGGGATGGTCGGACGTTCCAGTCACCGCGCCCGCCGCGACGAACAGCGAGACGCCACAACCAATGTCCGAGGCCCCCTCTACCTTGATCCTCAGCTGGTCCGCACGGGCCCTGGAACCCTTCCCGAGTTCCCGAATCGCGCCCTGATTCTGGGCGATATTCGTCGTGCGTGCGTACCCGCGCTCCACGGCATCCGTCGTGGGGCAGGCCGGTGCTCCACGCACACTCCTGAAGGAGAATCACATGTCCGTACCCAACCCTCCCGCTGCTCCCTCTCCGCAGCAGATGCCTCCGCCCATGCCGCCTGCGGGCCCGTCGGCATCCGCCCCGAAGAAGACGAATACGCTCGCGCTCGTCGCGCTCATCGTCGCCGCCGTGGGCTTCATCTTCGCGTGCATCCCTGGCGCACTGATCGTCGGCTGGATCCTCCTGCCGATCGCCTTCGTCCTCAGCATCGTGTCGCTGTTCCTCAAGGGCGACCGCAAGTGGATGGGCGTCGTCGGCCTGATCGTCTCGATCGTGGGGACGATCGTCGGCTTCGTCGTGTTCTTCGCCGTGGTCGCGAATGCGGCGAGCGAGGCGTTCGACGAGATCGGCAGCGGTGACACGACGGTCACGCAGCCGGTCGAAGAGGATGCCGAGGTCGCAGTAGACGAAGAGCCCACGGATACCGCGGAGCAGGGCACACGCGAGAACCCGTATCCGCTGGCGTCGCAGATCAGCTCGAACGACTGGACCGTCGTCGTGAACAGTTACACGGCGGACGGCGCGGCAGCGGTGGCCGACGGCAACATGTTCAACGAAGCGGCCCCCGCCGGATCGCACTACGAGATCGTGAACTACACGGTCACGTACACGGGCGACGAGTCGGGGCTTGCCGCCGAGGTCGGGGTCGCCGTCGTCACGAGCGCCGGCAACGTTGTCGACAGCTTCGACAACTTCGTCTCGTTGGCCGATAGCTTCGGCATGGACGAGCTGTACAACGGCGCATCCGCCACCGGGTCGGCGGCGTTCCTCGTACCCGACGGCGAGACGGTGCTGATCCGGGTTCGTCCCGGGATGCTCGCGGACGAGGTCTTCGTTCAGCCGTAAGGCGTGAAGTGCGGCGGGGCCCGGGCTGGGGAGCCGGGCTCCGCTGCTTTCAGTGGGTTACGCGGCAGTAAGCGGCCGCACGTCGTGCGTCTTATTCGCAAGCTCGCGGGCAAGGTCATGATTCGACTGCATCGCAAGCCACGAGCGGGCAGTGCCAACACCCGCGTACTCCAGGCGCACGGCGAGGTTCGCGCTGATCGCCGCGTGTTCGTTGAGCACCCGGCTGAGCGCGACGCGAGACATTCCGAGACGCGACGCAGCTTCGGCGACCGTGAGCCCCAGCTCTGCGATCACGTCTTCCCGAAGAAGTGCGCCGGGATGCGGTGGATTCTTCATCATGTGCTCTCTCCCCTTCAGTGATAGTCCTGGTAGTCGACGAGTTCGACGTCTTGCCCGATGAATCGGAAAGTGACTCGCCAATTCCCGTTCACCCAGATCGACCAGTACCCGGCCAGCGACCCTTTGAGCTCGTGCAATCGAAACGATGGGATGCTCAGGTCTGCGGCGTTCTGTGCGACATCAAGCGCCGCCAGCAGACGGGTCAACTTCGCTGCGTGCGCGGGCTGGATGCCTTTCTTCGAACCGTCCCGATAGAGCAACTCCAGCCCCTTGTGGCGGAAGCTCACGATCATTGTTCAACTGTAACGCGTAACGCATCGCGTTACAACTGTAGTCGGGACTAGATCGAGCCCTCCCAGCGTCCGTCCGAACCAAGTCAGTCGGAGCAACCGCACGAGCCATTCGCATGAAACGTCATGAAGCACTCAGGACATGTTCCGTAGTCACGGTGTTCTCTCGACGAGGAGGCGCCCGCTGAAGCCGAGCCCCGATTGGCCGGGTGGGTGATGCCCCAAAGCCCTTTTCGAGAGCTCTCCCATCGGTGAACATCACCGGCAACGTCGATAACTTCGTCTTCGGATATGAAGCCACCGCTCCATCCGTAGGCGATGTGCAAGTCGGGTCCGCCGCCAGAGCGCACCGCCTTGATATACCCCGACGTCTGGTAGAGCGCCGAAATGCCTACTGTCTCGACAAAGCGTCGTATGAGTGCGTGGTTTTCCAGGGGAACGCGAAAAGACTGAAGCGCTTGGTCCAGTGATTCGTACTTGCGCCGACCCGCAGAGGCCGGTTGCGAACGATCGGCCGAACTGTCCGGTGCGAGCGACTGATCCATACGCGTTCTCCTATATAACGATCGTGCGTTCTGACTCTAGGTCACTTCTGCCGATGCAAATCCGATCGCAGCCCGGTCCAAATCCCGCTCAGTTCGCAATCACCACACACCGGTACCGAGCCCGCGTCAGCCCGACGTACAGCAGGTCGAACCAGTCGAGTCCTTCGCGCTGCACGAAGGCCACACCATCATCACCGATGTCGGTCAGGATGACCGCTTCAGCGTCGAGCCCCTTGTACTTGAAGATCGATCCCCAGCGAACCCGACCAGACGGCGCTTTCGGCGATGCAATCGGTCGTGGCGCTGCGGTCACCTCGACCGAGGCGCCGGTTGTCGTCGAATCGACAGGTCCGAGATCCGCCCCGGCGACGGGATCGACCTTGAGCCTCTCGCGCAGCCATCGCTCGTCCTTGGTGAAGTGTTCGGCCACGAGCAGACGGCCCGCCAGCGAGTTGTGGGCGCCGAAGGGACTGAGAATGACAATGTCGTGCGCCTGATAGTGCTCGAGAAGCTCGCGCAATGACTCGGCAAGCGCAGCCGACGCTGATCCGGTCACGGCCTTCACCGTCAACGGCGTCTCGAGCGTGGAGGTGACACGGTGCCCGCGATAGCCGAACTGACGGGACAGCAGTGATTCGGCAGACGTCGTTAGCGCCCCGACCTGACGCAGCCCGCGACGAAGGGCCACGTGCATGAGGTCAGGAATCCGATCCCGAGCAATCTCATAAGGATCGACTCGTGCGGTGCTCGGTCGAAGAATCTGCTGCCGCGCATCCCCAGCGAAAGCGAATTTCACCGTGTCCGCCGAACCGCCCCGCCCCAATGCGAACAGAAGGTCCAGGACGGCCGGGAACCCTGCGATGTCTTGGAACTCATCGACGCATATGGCGTCGTAATCGCCGCGCGTCGGATCCACATGAAGTGCCTCGAGCGCCAACGCTGGAAGTTCCTGCGTGTACCAGTCCTGAGATGCGCCCTCGGGATTCTCATCGAGGCCCGCGAGACGGAGCATCAAGGCGTTGAGATCATCGACCACGATGTCCCGCTGGTTATGGAGAGCGTCCCGCAGTTCGTCTGCCATGAGAAGGTTCCAGCACGTGACGAGCGTGCGATGACTGGCCCGCCACCGCTTCGCGAGCTGAGTGATCAGATAGCTCTTTCCCGTTCCCGCTGGCCCGTCGAAGTACACGTGGTCGTTGCGCTCGATCATCTCGAGCACAATGCGCTGCTCTTTCAGCAGACGGCTCTCATCGTCCAACCGTTCGAGCTTGCGATCCGCGAGCGACCGGCCACCGGCGAAATCACCGAGCAATGCTCGCGCGATCTCATCCACGTGATCGGGTGTCATCACTGCCGGATCGTGCTCGACGTCGTCGATCCCGGAGTACCAGGAATCGTGCTCGTCGAGGAGATGCTCAATAGCCGAAATGGGATGCTGCAGATCAGAGCGCCATGCGAGCTCCCACTCGAAGAACTGCATGTCACCGGGCGAGCCGTTCTTGAACAGGTGCCGGTCGAGTGACGTAAACCAGACGAGCCGGGCGATCGGTTCTGCACCGTTGAGAATCTCCCGCTGCTTGAGGTACCCGCGCAGGCTCCGGATGCTTCCGTCGAGCTGAGCCAGTGGGCTCTTGCCCGGGTTCGGCACGCGATCGAGCCGCCAGTCGCCGTCTTTGTACTCGACGTACTCCGGGCTCTTCGCTTCGATCACGACGATCCCCCGCCCGGGAATCAGAACGATGAAGTCCGCTTCGCCCTGGAACTGTGCTGCATGACGCCTGACCTCCAGGCTGTGCAGCACAATCCAGTCATCAGCATTGTGTGCTCCGGCGAACGCATCGAAGATGCGTTTCTCGGATACGTTCGCGCCGTTGCGAGGGCGTTCGGGAATCATCCGGGTCATGAGTGGATGCTACTGAGGAAAAGAGTCGTCGGCGGACGCACGCCCGCGTCCGCTCACTGCGAGATGATCAAACCATGGATTCTCCGTCGTATCTGAGCATGTTCGCCATGCCGAAGCCGGTGCGCATCACCGGGCGAAGTTCAAGCATCACCAACTCATTCGTCAACGGCGTGATCCCTGTGGTCAAGCCAACGGAAGCAGAGGTGCGCGACGCACTCGATGCGTTGGGAATGCTCGACGGCGTCTTCTGCGCATATTGCGGCGATACCGCGACCGAGTGGGACCACCTGCGTCCCCTAGTCGAGAAGCAGCGGCCCACGGGGTACATCTCCGAGATTCACAATCTCGTGCCGGCATGCGGCAAATGCAATCAGAGCAAGGGCAATAAGAATTGGCTCATCTGGATGCGAAGCAGCGCGCGCTTGTCCCCGCTCTCACGCGGCATCCACGATATTGATGCACGAATCGCGCGGCTCCAGGCATATGAGCAGCGTGGCACCCCGACCCAGATCGACTTCGAAGCCACGGTCGGGGACGAACTCTGGCAACGCCACTGGGATCATCACAAGCGAATCCTCGCGCTCATGCGAAAAGCCGATGACGACGCACAAGAGATCAAACTGCGGGTGAAGGAAGCTCACGATGCCAAACGCGCTGCGCAAGGCCCCACCGACGATGTCCCCCATCTGCGCTAGACAGGTCACATGCCCTCTCTGATCGCCTGGCTGGATGCCTCCAGCGAAGAACAACGTCGGATGCGCGACATCATCCGGTTGTTCTCCGATCGCGATAGCCGCGATGAGCTCGGCCTCGGCCAGATCCGTGATGCGCTGGGTGACGGCTTGTTCCCCGGCACATCGACTCTGCATACCCGCGCACGTTACCTCCTCTTCATCCCATGGATCTTCCAACTCGCATCCCGCCATAAAGACCCCGCCGCCGAGGCCGACCGGCTCGAGCGCAAACTCATCGCCACGATGCGCGAGACCGACGACTACGCCGGCCTGCTGGGACTCCAAGCGGGCAGCAGGTTGAAGACGCTCCCGTCGTCGATCTACTGGTCGATGCTGCGCCGATATCGCATTCTCCGAGACCCGTCACTGACTCAGCGCAACGCGCTCACGTTCGAGGGGAGAGCACTCGGCTTCGACGAGCTCGACGACGCGGCCGGCAGCCGCTTCCGCGCGTGGTCGACGACGATGCCGCCGGCCCCCGACGGGTTCCCGAACACGGTCGATGGCGGGTTCGCGCTCCGCCCCGAAGAAGCCGGATGGCTCCGTGATCGCATCCTCGACGAAGCATCCGGAACGGTCCTTGCCCACTTCGTCATCCATCGGCCCGAGGACGACAGTCCCGCACCATGGCTCGATGCCGCCGCGCTGACGCTCAGCGGCGAGCCGCACGAGCTTCTCGAGCACGCTCAAACGTTCTCGACGGTGATGCACGGTGCGCAGCTGCTCTACAACCTCATGCTCGCCGAGCAGTACGAATCTGCCGGGTTCGACTCGATCGACTCGTCCGCAGACGCGTACCGCGAGCGCCTCGACCGGTGGTCGGCGACGCTGCCGGGCGCTGTCAATGTGGATGCTTGGAACGTCGAAGACCTGTTTGCACGAGTCGCCGTCATCCGCAGCACACCCGTCCACCCGCGATCGGCTCAGTTCGTCCGCGAATGGCTGGCTTTCTTGAGGACCACCGATCTCGCACGCATCAGCAGCGACGATGCGGCGCGAGCATTCATCACTCACCGTGAGAAGCAGACCAAGGGCGCTCAAGCGCGGATCGGAAACCGACGGCGTCTCCAAACCTGGGGCGGTACGTCTGGTGCGGGCGCTCTGACGTTCCGGTGGCCGACAGTCCGCGGCATCCTCCTCGATATTCATGACGGACTCGCACGCCCCTATGAGGCTGACAATGCTTGAACCACAGACCCGCGCAACGCTCACCGAGCAGCTCGCGCCGCCGAGCGGATTCGAGCTCTCGTACGCGGTGGGCACCACGTTCACCATCGATCTCGTGACAGCGCTGAGCGTCCCCCTGTCGTTCGCCTCGCGCCATGTGTCCTCGGCCGATGACAAGATCGGCGTACTCGACGCGGTGCGCCGCAGCGCCGACCGCATCGATGTCTTTCCGCAGGCGGGTGAGATCGCGATGGGCAGCCCATCCGATCTCGTGGCGTTCCTTGAGCCGATGCTCCACCCCGTCAAGGCACCCCGCGGACTTTTCCACCCGAAGGTGTGGTTCCTTGAGTACCGATCGGGCGAGCGCTACGCGTACAGATTCCTCTGCGCGAGCCGCAACCTCACAGAGGACCGCAGCTGGGACACGCTCGTTCGTCTCGACGGCACGATCACCGACGAGAAGCACGCCAGCAATAAGCCGCTTGTCGAGTTGCTGCGCGCGCTGCCGACTCTCGCCGTTCAGAACCTCCCGCCAGAGCGACGCGCGAACATCGACCGACTCGCAGAGCACTTCCACCACGTGCGCTGGGAACTGCCCAGTGATGTGCGCAGCGTCGACTTCCACGTACTCGGACTTCCTGGATCCGAACTCCCCGACGTTTCCGGCATCCGCAGTCTGATCGTCTCGCCTTTCGTTTCGGATGATGGATTGCGGATGCTGCGCACCGGCGTCCGCCGGAAGACCCACTTGCTGTCGCGCGCAGCCTCCATCGACCGCCTGTCGCCGGAATCGTTCGACGACACGTTGTCGACCTATGTGCTCGACGACGCGGCGATCATCGATGATGATGATGAAGCGAGCGCCCAGCGTGACCATCTCAGCGGACTTCACGCGAAGGTCGTCGTGGTGGACCGGTTCGAAGGATCCCAGGTGCTGATCGGGTCGGCGAACGCGACGGATGCTGCGTGGAACGCCAACGTCGAAGTGATGATTCGGCTCACCGGACCGACGCCGCGGCTCGGCGTCGAAGCGACTCTCACCGCCCTCGGCGAGTTGAAGGAAGAGTATGTCTCCGTCGGTGGCGAGGAGGAATCGGCGGACGAAGAAGCTCAGCGGCAGCTGGAAACACTCGTGCGCCACCTGGCAGAGCTGCGTTTCACCGCTCGCGTGCTGCCCGGTGATCCATGGTCACTCCGCGTATGGGCGGACGGAGCAGCGAAGCAGGTTGACCGGCTCACCCGCGCTGGTGTGAGTGTCCGGTGGCATCTCCTTACGCGCGCTGATCTCGGCGGTAGCACTCTGGCAGCCGATGAAGACGAAACCTCCTCGATCGGTCCCGTTCCTCTGACCGACATCACACCGTTCATCGTGATCGTCGCCCGCGACAGCGATGAGAACGAGCGTCGCACGATCGTGCTCGCTGAGCTGCTCGACGATGTCCCCTCCCGCAAAGAAGCGATCATCGCCCGACAGCTCACGGACCGCGCCGCCTTCCTCCGGCTGCTCGCCCTGTTGCTCGACCTCGGCGAAAACGCAATATTCGGCGGAGGCGGAGGCGGCTTCACCCCGGACAGTGCCGCATCACCCTCAGAAGGTTCCGGGCTGTTCGAAGCACTCGTCCGTGCCGTCGGCAACGGAAACCACGGGCTTGCCGACGCCCGGCGAATCATCGATTTCGTGCGCGAGCACGATGATGCACGCGACTTGCTCCCCGACGGGTTCGAAACGCTCTGGTCCAACGTGTGGCAAGCACACCAGACGCTTACGAGGAGGCGCTGATGGCTGCTTTCGATGCCTCCACCGTCATGGAGGGCCTCAAGGCCTTCCAGCAAGACACCGTGAACCACGTCTTCGACCGGTTCTATGGCCCGTCGAGCGCGGATGCATCCGGTCGTTTTCTTGTCGCCGATGAGACAGGACTCGGCAAAAGCATCGTCGCGCGCGGCGTGATCGCGCGTGCAATCGAACATCTCGAGAACGTGGACGATATCGACCGCATCGACATCGTCTACATCTGCAGCAATGTCGACCTCGCCGCGCAGAACCTTCGACGGCTGAACGTGACCGATCGCGAGCACATCGGCATGACGACCCGGCTCACCATGCTGGCGAAAGAGAGCCGCCGACTCAACGAGCAGGCTCCGGGCACGGGTAAGAAGGTCAATCTCGTCTCATTCACGCCGGGGACATCGTTCAGCGATGGCGGCTGGCGTCAGGGTTCCGCGCCAGAGCGCGCCATGCTGACGCTCATCCTCGATCAGCTCGTCAACGAGACCTCGTCAGATCGTCGAATCACTCGGATGCTGATGCAGGGAGCCGTCCGTTCCAAGAGCAGCTTCAGGTACACGATCAACCACCTGAAAGATGACCTCCATGGGTCGCCGGACCCGGTCATCGTGGGCGCCTTCGAGAAGCTCATCCGGGCGGACGGATCGCTCACGCAGTTCCTCACGCTCCGCGAGCAGCTGCGCGGAAAACAAAAACTTCCCGCCGAACTCTGGCAGGAGACGCAGAAGCTGATCGCGGCGTTCCGGCACTCGCTCGCCAAAGCCGGCGTCGACACGTTGGAACCGGACCTGATCATCCTCGACGAGTTTCAGCGGTTCCGGCAGCTCCTCGACCCTCGCACCGGTGACGCCGCAGAGCTCGCCCACGCGCTCTTCGACCATGCAGACGCGCGGGTCCTCCTTCTCTCGGCAACGCCGTACAAACCGTTCACGAACGCATCCGACACGGAAGACGACCATTACAAGGACTTCCTCGCAACAGTGAGGTTCCTCGCCGGCGGAGAAGAAGGTGCCGAGGGCAAGGCCGCCCAGGCGCTCGCGGACTATCGGCAGTCGCTCGTCCTCGGACAGGATGCTCACGTGCCCGCCCAGCAGGTCAGAAACGAGCTGCTTCCGCTGATGACCAGGTGTGAGAGACCGCCGATCGGTGAGCGCGAGGACATGGTGCGTGTCCGGAACCTGGCGACCGCGAACCCGACCGTGGCCGACCTCAAGGGCTGGTCAGCGCTGCGAGAGCTCGGGGCGACGGTGAATGCTCCAATCGATCTGGAGTACTGGAAGTCGGTTCCCTACTTCGCGAGCTTCATGGATGGGTACAAGCCGGCCGAGCGGCTTCGTCAGCGTCTCGCCGAAGCCGACCCGCTCGCGGTCACGGCATTGGGCGCCGCAAGGACGCTGCCAGCTCAGTCGCTCGAGAACTTCGACCCCATCGACTTCGGCAACGGAAACCTTCGGGCATTGGCCGATGAGACAGTGTCGGCGGGTTGGTGGAAGCTCTTGTGGATCCCGCCGACGATGCCATATCTGGCGCCGGGGCAGATCTTCGAACCCCTCTCGGATGGCTCGGTCACCAAGCAGGTGCTGTTCTCGGCGTGGACCGCAGCGCCGACAGCGATCGCGTCGCTACTCAGCTACGAAGCCGACCGTCTCGCCGCTGGGGATAAGGAACTTCTCCGCAGCAACAATCCGGAAGCCCGCAGGGCTGTGAGCGCTCGTCTGCAGTACCGCCTCAACGAGGGGCGCCCCGCGGCGATGTCCACGCTTTCCTTGTTCTGGCCGCACGCTGCGCTTGCCAGTCGCAATGATGAACTGTCTGCTGCGCGCGCCGCGCAGGGTCGGGTGCAATCGTCAGACTTCATGGCCTCATTCGCCACTGCCAGCGATCAGGTGCCGGCGGAACAGGCCTGGCAGGCGTATTTCTCGGTTGCCGGCTTCGTTCCCGAAGGCATCAGCGCTGCCGATATCGACACGTTGACCATTCGTGAGGATGTTGAGGCTTCTGCGGGTTTCCGTGAACACGTCGCGGCGGCCGTCAGTACCGAGGATGCTGCATTCCATCCAGACCTCGCCGACCTCGCTGCCTTCGCGCCGGGGAACATCGCTTTCCGTGCTTTGAAAGCCATCTCCGGCCCAGAAGCGACGGCGGCTGGCGCATGGAAGGCAGCGTTCGTGCTCGCCGAGGGGCTCCGTACGCTCTTCAACAGGACCGAGACGATCGCCCTGCTCGAAACGCTCTACTCGGAGACGCAGCCGTATTGGAAGTACGTGCTCGCGTACTGCGCCGATGGCAATCTGCGTGCTGTGCTCGATGAGTACCTGTTTCAGCTCGTCAGTGAGCTCGGCACGGTCGAGCTTGACGATCGTGGCCTGATGCTCATCGCGCAACGCGCTGCCGAGGCCATGTCCCTGCGACCTGCGCGTTACGTCGCTCGTGACAACTCACCCGAGCGGAATGAGATCTCGCTGAGTGCGCGCTTCGCCGTGCGATACGGCGGACGCCAAGAGTCGGATGCCAACGAGCAGGCCGGCATCCGTCAGGGTGAGGTTCGCGCAGCGTTCAATAGTCCGTTCGCACCATTCGTGCTCGCGTCGACGAGCGTCGGGCAGGAGGGCATCGACTTCCATTGGTGGAGCCACTCGGTCGTGCACTGGAATCTGCCATCGAACCCGGTCGATTTCGAGCAGCGTGAGGGTCGGGTGAATCGCTTTGCCGGTCACGCCGTTCGTAAGAACGTCGCGCAGAAGCACTGGCCTCAAGTGCTCAAGTCGTCCGACTTGCGTGCGTGGCGGGCGGCGTTCGACGCGGCAGCCGGAGAAGACACGACTCTGGGCGAGTTCTCGCCGTGGTGGATGTACCCGGGACCAGCGCGTATTCACCGGGTGCTGAGCTGGTATCCGCTGAGCCGCGACATCGACCGTTACGAGCGGCTGCGTTCCGCGTTGACGTTGTATCGGCTTACGCTCGGGCAACCGCGACAGGAAGACATGGTCGAGATGCTTGCGCGACGCGGGGTCGATGCGACGGGGTTGCCGACGATTGATTTGCGGCCGCCGCGGCGGATCGTCCGAGCCGTCGATGCAACTGCGAGCTGAACACTGGTCCGCGGACGTTAGTCCCGGTACCGTCGCACCGCTGCCCGAATCTCATCCGCGTGAGCGTAGATCTCGTCAAGGCCATCGGCAGCGCTGCTGCGCCTCGCCGGGCATGTCCTCATCGAGCCGCACGACGAATGGAACGGCGCCGACCGCCGCTACTTCAGCGAGCACTCCATGAGGCTCCTGTTCACGACCGAAGAGGAGGCGGCGATCCCGGAACTCAACGCGGCATAATCAAAAGCACTGACCCGCACAGTGTCGAGAA
>NZ_JBQDSX010000030.1:0-14164 GCF_052099035.1 Microbacterium sp.
CTGTCACCAATGTCCTGATACAGAACCGTCACCAATGTCCTGAGACATAACAGCTGTTACTTCTGCAGCGCGGACAGATATCAGCAGCGCGACGGGCGGTTGAGGGCCGGGTCACTGCCGCCGGATCGGGCTACAGCTCGATCCAGTAGCGGCGCAGGCGCGGATGGCCCTGCGTCGTAGCATCCACTATGTTCTCGAGCACGCCTCCTGCGCCCTCGATCGTGCGGTACGAGCCGGGATTTTCGTCGTCGCAGCTGACCATCACGCGTTCCAGGCCGAGCTCGCGGGCGCGGTCCAGTGCGAGGGCCAACCCTGTGCGCGCGTAGCCCTGCCGACGACGCGTCGGCCTTACGGAAGAGCCGATATTTCCGCCGAACTGCCGCAGCCAGTCATCGAGCTCATGCCGCAACGAGACGAACCCGACGACCTCGTCGCCATCGGTGATCCAGTACAGATCCATGTGCACGTGGCCCTCGGGTACCGGAATAGTCGTGTCCGCCACGCGCTCAGCCCAGGTGATCAACTCATCCAGCGTCGCGCGATCACCACTGCTCGGTATCGTCATGCCGGAGCCGTCGATGTGCATGCCACCGAACTCCGTGACCGCTGCCGACCACGATTCGAAGAGGTCAGCGGTGGGCCGGGTGAGTGCGATCGTCATCGCGCCAGCCCATCACGACCGCGCAGGACTGCGCAAATAGACGTCGTTCATCGACCCCGAAGGAGCGCCGACAGCGAGATGTCCTCATCGATCTGCTGCCAATGAATTCCTTCACCCGCGCCGATCAATCTCCAATCGGCGCGCTCACCGACAGATGCACTGGCAAGACGTGGAAACCATGAAAGCGGAGCACTGATCGTTCGACCATCACTGACTTTTACATGCACTGTTTCGTGATCGACGTGAACATCCACGACGCAGACATCATCGATTGAAGTACTCATGCCACGCCTCCTCGATCACCCGTCGGTGGATGTTGACGATTCGCTCGATCCTGCGCAACTCACGATCGTCGAACGCCGACCTCGATGCCAATTCTACCGGCCGCAGCCAGAACTTGGCAGTGGCGCTCGCCCGCTCCACGTGGACATGCGGAGGTTCGGATCCCTCGTTGCTGTAGAAAAAGAGTCGGTAGCCCCTCACCCACATTACCGTCGGCATACTCACCTCCGATGGGCACACTACGCACCGCTTCACCTCCGGAATCACCGTCATCCGTCCACTGTGGATAACGACGTCAGCAATGGCTGCTGTGGATAACGACAGTGACGCTCGCCCGCGCATGCTCGCGCTGCTGTTCGCTGCCGACGCTGCAAGTTTTTCAGCAGCGCGAACAGAAATCGACAGCGCGAAGTGGGGAAGCAGCAGCGCGAACAGAACACGACAGCGCGAAGCGCGCGCGGGCTACTTCTTGCGCGCGGGCAGGTGCGCCGGGCGCCGCAGGAACAGCACCGCCACGACGCCGAGCAGCATGAACGCCGCGGGCAGCATCATCGTCTGAGCCATGGCATCCGCGAACGGGGCTGCGACAGCATCCGGCACCTGGCCCTCGCCGAACCCGCCCGAGGCATCTTCGACACCCGGCAGGTTCGCCACGAGACGACTCTGCATGAAGACGGCGATCGCGGCAGAGCCGAGCACCGATCCGATCGTGCGCATGGTGTTGTAGATGCCCGCGCCCGCGCCCGCCTGGTGCAGCGGAAGATCACGCGTCGCCGTCGTCGCCAGCGGACCCCACATGCCGGCGTTGCCGAACCCGAGAAGCGCCGAGGGCACCAGCAGCCACTCGATGGCGATGTCGGTGTTCATCATCATCGCGAACATGAATAGCGAGATCGAGACCAGCAGCAGCCCCGGCACGAGCATGAGCCGCGGGTCGATCCGGTCGAGCAGCTTGCCGGCGAACGGTGAGACGACACCGGCGGCGAGCGCCATCGGGATCAGCAGCAGCGCGGACTCGGTGGGCATGAGCCCTCGGGCCAGCTGCAGGAAGAACATCAGCGGCAGCGCCTGAGCGGTCACGGTGAATCCGACGGTGACGATCGTGATGTTCGACCACGCGAAGTTGCGATTGCGGAAAAGCTCCATCGGCACGAGCGGCTCATTCTTCGTGCGCGTCTGGTACCAGAGGAACAGTCCGAGCACGACGACGCCCGAGATGATCAGACCCCACACCGAGATCGGGCCCCAGATGACGCCCCAGTCATAGGCCTCTGCCTCTTGCAGGCCGAACACGATGAGGAACATCGCGATCGCACTGAGGAAGACGCCGGGGATGTCGAAACGGTGCTTGTGGGTCTCGAGCTGCGGGACGAGGATGCACGCGAGGATGAATCCGATGACACCGACCGGAAGGTTGATGAAGAAGATCCATTCCCAGCCGAGTCCGTCGACGAGGAACCCGCCGGCGAGCGGGCCGACGAGCATCGCGACACCGGATGCTCCGCCCCACAGCCCCATCGCGGCACCTCGGTGCTCGGGAGGGAAAGTGCGCGTGATGACCGCCATCGTCTGCGGCGTCAGGAGAGCTGCGCCGAGCCCCTGCGCCGCACGCGCCCAGATGAGTCCGTCGAGAGTCGTGGACAGTCCGCACCACAGTGAGGACAGCGTGAAAATCGCGAGCCCTGCGAGATAGATGTTCTTCGGACCGAAGCGGTCACCGAGCCGGCCGGTGACCAGAAGCGGCACGGCGTACGCGAGAAGGTAAGCGCTGGTGACCCACACGACGCGGTCGAGGTTGCTGGAGTCGGGGTCGAGCGCTGCCTTGATCGCCGGGTTCGCGACGCTCACGATCGTCGTGTCGACGAGGATCATGAAGAAGCCGATGACCAGAGCCCACAGGGCCGGCCACGGGCTGCGTTCAGGGGCCTGTGTGGATGCTGCGCGGGAGGCGGGTGCGTCGGTCACTCGGCAACGGTACACGCGTGCGCCGACATCGCCGTCACGGAGCGGCTGCCGCTCAGATTCACTCCCCCGCGCGTCGCGCCTCATCCAGGTAGGCATAGGCCGTCACGCGCGAGATGCCGAGCCGCACAGCGATCGTCTCGACCGACTTGCGCATCTGCGTGGCCCCGCGCTCATCGAGACGTTCGAGCACGCTGATCTTCTCGTCGCGCGTCATCTGCGCGACCGGCCGCCCGACCTCGCGGATCGCTTCGCCGATCATGCTGTCCATCACCGAGACGAGGTCCCGACCGAAGTACTCGTCCGGGGATGCTGTCGCCGAACTTCCCTGCGCAGGCAGCAGCGCATCCAGCAGAGTTCGAGCCTGCTGCATGGCACTGAGATCGACATTGATGCACAGCGCGGCGATGATGTCCCCAGCCCGGTTGCGGAAGTAGACACTCGAGCAGCGCAGCTCGCGCCCGTCGTCGGTGAACCCGCGATAGCCGAACGCATCATGGTCTTCCTTGCGGTTCTGCAACACTCGCAGCCCCAGGCTGGTCGAGGGCCCGCCGACCTCGCGTCCGGTGACGTGTCCGTTCTCGATCGCGGCGATCGTGTGCCCGAGGTCGACATCGGCTCCGTCGAGATTGTGAAGCACGACCTCGCAGGATGGCCCTCCCGCAGCCGCGATGGCCCGCATGATCGGCCGGAACGATGCGAGGACCTCGGCCGCGCCCTCGAACGTGTCGTGCGTCTGAACTCCCATGGTTACCACTCTGCACCCCAGATCGCTTCTGAACTAAATGTATCCCATCTAGACAATGTGTTCGACCTAAGCTAACTTTGCTCACGCCCCCAGGCTCAACCCCATGATCAGCCCCGAGAGTTCAGACCCGAAAGAGTAAGGAAGCTCTCATGACCACAGCGAGCACCCGTCCCGGGCTCACTTCCAAGCAGAAGCGCACGATCGCCGGCGGTTCCATCGGCACGCTGATGGAGTACTACGACTACTACCTGTACGGCCTCGCTTCTGCCGCGGTCTTCCCGGCGGTGTTCTTCTCCACCAACGACCCGATCATCGCGCAGCTCTCGTCGTTCGCGACGTTCGCGGTCGGGTTCCTGCTGCGCCCCGTGGGCGGCATCGTCTGGGGCATCGTCGGCGACCGCGTGGGACGCAAGGCCGTGCTCATGATCACCGTCGTCGGCATGGGCATCGCGACAACGGCGATCGGCCTGATCCCGCCGGACCACCTGATCGGCGCGGCAGCGCCCATCCTGCTGATCATCTTCCGCATGTTCCAGGGCTTCTTCGTCGGCGGTGAGATGGGAGGCGCTGCGACCATGGTCGTCGAGAACGCCCCGGTCGGCAAGAAGGGCATGTACGGCGCGTTCCTCATCAGCGGTGCGGGTATCGCCAACGTCGTCTCCGGCGGATTCATGGCTGCCCTCGGCCTCGGTGAAGGCTCCTGGTTCATCGAGTGGGGCTGGCGCATCCCGTTCGTGTTCTCGATGGTGCTCGCCATCGTGGCCATCATCCTGCGTCACCGAC
This sequence comes from Microbacterium sp., assembly GCF_052099035.1. Taxonomy (GTDB): domain Bacteria; phylum Actinomycetota; class Actinomycetes; order Actinomycetales; family Microbacteriaceae; genus Microbacterium. The sequence continues at coordinate 4,437 of NZ_JBQDSX010000030.1, forward strand.
TCGAAGAGTCCGACGAGTTCATCGAAACCCAGACCCAGCAGATCGCCGCGGCCGGCAAGAAGGCCAACCCGCTGGTCGAGGTGTTCCGCCACCCGAAGAACGCGATCATGGGAATCCTCATCGGCCTCCCCCAGTCGATCGCCGGCTACGTCGTGCTCACCTATGGCCTCAGCTTCATGGTCTCCGACCAGCACCTGCCCGCATGGATGGGCTTCACCGGCACGATGATCGTGGGGCTCCTGCAGATCTTTGTCGCTCCCCCTGTGGGGCGCGATCTCGGATCGGATCGGGCGGCGCGCGGTCTACATCATCGGATGCCTCGGCTTCGCCGCCATGGTCTACCCGACGTTCATGCTGTTCACCACGGGCAACATGTGGCTGATCTGGCTCGGACAGATCCTCGGTTTCGTGGTGTTCGGCGTTGCGATGCAGGCGACCCTCTCGACGATGCCGGTCGAGATGTTCGACGCGGAGGCGCGCACCACCGGTGTGAACATCGGCTACCAGTTCTCCAACACCCTCGGCGGCGGATTCGCCCCGCTGATCTGCACCGCGCTCGTCGCAGCCGCAGGCGGAGCCTTCTGGCCGGTCGTCGTCTATTCCGCGGTGATCGCCGTGGTGGGCGTGATCGCTACGCTGATGGCATCCGTCCGTCCCGACACCGAAGATGCCGGACGTCTGCACGTGCTGGCCGCGACGCAGAACATCCCGACGGTCAGTGGAAAGGGCGCGTTGAAGTGACCAGCATCCCGCGTCTGATCACGCTGGGCGAGACGATGGTGATGCTCACGCCCGGTCGTGCGCAGTCGCTCGCCGAGGCGGCCCAGCTGCAGGTGCATGTGGGTGGCGCCGAGTCGAATGCCGCCTCCCACGTCGCTGCCCTCGGCATCGACACCGCGTGGGTGAGCGCGGTCGGCGCTGACGTCCTCGGAACCCGCGTCCGCGACTCGATCGCGGCGCGCGGGGTCGACGTGCGGTGGGTCCGTACCGACCCAGCCGCGCCCACCGGGGTGTATTTCAAAGACCCCGGCCACGGCGTGCTCTACTACCGCGCCGGTTCCGCGGCATCCCGTCTCACTGCGGATGCTGTCGCGGAGGTGCCATTCGAGGATGCTGAGATCGTGCATCTGTCCGGCATCACTCCTGCGCTCTCCGCGGAGTGCGCCGCCCTCGTCGACGCCGTGATCGAGCGCGTCGACGCGAGCGACGCGCTCCTCAGCTTCGATGTCAACCATCGTGCGGCGCTGTGGGCACCGGGTGAGGCCGCACCCGCTCTGCTCGCGCTGGCGCGCCGTGCCGACATCGTGCTCGTCGGGCTCGACGAAGCCGAAACGGTGTGGGGATGTGCCACGGTCGATGACGTGCGGGCGCTGCTCCCCGAACCCGCCCGGCTGATCGTGAAGGACGGCGACGTCGGTGCGACGGAGTTCGCACGAGACGGCGCGTCGCGAGACGGCGTCCCCGGTGCGACCGATGCGAAGACATTCGTGCCGGCGATCCCAACAGAGGTGGTCGAAGCGGTCGGCGCCGGCGATGCATTCGCCGCCGGGTACCTCGCCGCGCTGCTGCAGGGCGCCGACGCCGATGAGCGCCTGCGCGCAGGGCATTCCCGTGCGCATCTCGTACTTCTCTCGACGAGTGACTTCGTCGAGGACGATTCCCAGTGAAAGGTCGATCATGACGACAGACAACTCCTCATTCACCGAGCTCTTCGCCGACGTGCCGCTGATGGCGATCCTGCGCGGTATGGGCGTCGAACGCAGCCTCGCGGTTGCGACGACGGCATGGGACCTCGGCATCACCGCCGTCGAAGTGCCGGTGCAGACCCGCACGGATGTCGAGGCGCTGCGCGTGCTGGCCGAGGCCGCCGCCGCCCGCGGGCTGCAGGTCGGTGCAGGCACCGTCGTCTCGCTCGAGCACGTGCGCCAGGCCAAGGACGCCGGCGCTGCGTTCACCGTGAGCCCGGGGTTCGACGCCGAGATCGTGCGCGCATCCCACGAGGCCGGCATGCCCGCACTCCCCGGCGTATCGACGGCGAGTGAAGTTCAGGCAGCATCCAAAGAGGGTCTGACCTGGCTCAAGGCGTTCCCGGCCTCCCTTCTGAGCACCGGCTGGTTCCCCGCGATGCGGGGACCCTTCCCCGGCGTGAACTTCGTCGCGACGGGCGGGATGGATGCCGGGACAGCACCGGCCTTCCTCGACGCGGGCGTCCGCGTCGTCGCCGTCGGTTCGGCACTGGAAGATCCCGCACAGCTGCCCGCGCTCGCCAAGCTGCTGGCGTAAGGAGACCATGATGACGAACTCCGAACTGCTGACCGCTCGGGACAAAGGCATCCCGGAGCGTGCGATCGGTCTGACGATCGCCAAGTTCCTGGCATCCTCTCCTCGGCTTGAGGAGTTCTGGACACCGCTCGTCGTCCTCGACGACAGCGCGATGCGCCACAACGTCGAGACGATGGCGTCCTGGTGCCGCGAGCGCGGGCTGGAGATCATGCCGCACGGCAAGACGACCATGGCACCGACGCTGTGGCAGCGTCAGCTCGACGCGGGTGCGACCGGAATCACGCTGGCCACCATGGGTCAGGTGCGCACGGCCCGAAGCCTCGGTTTCTCGTCGATCATGCTCGCGAACAGCGCCGTCGACGAGCGGTCACTGCGCTATCTGGCATCCGAGCTGGCGGACCCGGCTTTTCGGTTCATCTGCTGGGTCGATTCGCTCCAGACGGTCGAGGCGATGGATCGCGCGCTGCAGAACGCCGGCAGTTCGCGCCCGGTGGATGTGCTGGTCGAGCTCGGTGCGCCGGGGGGCCGCACCGGGGCTCGCACGATCGAGGCGGCGATCGAGGTCGCTGAGCGCGTGGCCGCGGCATCCACTCTGCGACTCGCGGGCGTGGCCGGGTATGAGGGTGCTCTGGCGCACGACCGCGCCGAGGCGTCTGAGGAGATCGTCCGAGAGTACCTGCGGGCGCAGGTGTCGCTGCACGAGCGCATCGGAGATCTCTACGGCACGGGCGACATCTACGTCACTGCGGGCGGCAGCGCCTACTTCGACATCGTGGCCGAGGTGTACGCCGAAGCTGGGGCGGGCACCGACTCCCGCACGCGCTTCACACTGCGTTCGGGCGCCTACATCGTGCACGACGACGGCTTCTACCGGCAGATCTCGCCGTTCGACGAGGCCCGCACGTCCGCCGACGCCCCGCGGTTGCGCACGGCCATGCACGGCATCGGCCGGGTCGTCTCGCAGCCCGAGCCGAACCTCTCGCTCATCGATGGCGGCAAGCGCGACTTCCCCTACGACGAGGGTCTTCCGATCCCTCGGCAGACGGCATCCGAGCTGGGCGCGCCATGGCAGACGCTCGACGGTACGACGCTGACGGCGATGAACGACCAGCACTCCTTTGTCCGTTCCGATGCGGGCCCCCCGCCAGTGGGCGATGTCGTCGCGCTCGGCCTGTCGCACCCGTGCACCGCGTTCGACAAGTGGCGTGTGCTGCCCGTGGTGGATTCCTGGGACTCCGGTGTCGTGATCGACCTGGTGCGCACGTACTTCTGATGACTGACTCAGCGCCCTCGCGCATCATCCTGTCCGGCGGAACGGTCGTCGATGCCTCCGGCGAGCGCCGCGCCGATGTGACCATCGAGCACGGACTCATTACCGACGTCGGTGATGCGACCCCTCGCCCGGACGACACCGTGATCGATTGCACCGGGCGCCTGGTGATGCCGGGCCTCATCGACGCTCATTCGCACGCCGACGGACTGCTGCACGATGAGAATGTGCAGCGCTCGCTGCTGCGGCAGGGCGTGACGTCGATCATCGCCGGACAGGACGGCGTCTCGTACGCCCCCGGCGACGGCGCGTACGCAAGCGAGTACTTCGCCGCGATCAACGGTCCGCACCCGACCTATTCGGGGGGAGGCGTGGCCGCCTACCTGGCGAGCGCCGACGGCACGTCCCGGGTCAACACCGCCTACCTGGTGCCGGCCGGCACGGTGCGGTTCGAGGTGTGCGGACGCTCGCAGGAACCGGCCGCCGAGGCGGAGCGCGAGGCGATGTCGAACCTCGTGCACGAGGGTATGCGCGACGGCGCGGTCGGACTGTCGACCGGACTGGACTACGTTCCCGGCATCTTCCAGAGCGCCGAGGAGATCGCTGCGCTGTGCGTGCCGGTCGCCGAGGCCGGCGGCGTGTACGTCAGTCACATGCGCGGCGGGTACGAGGCGAACTCCGCCGCCGGCGTGAACGAAATCGCCGAGATCTCCCGCCGCGCGGGCTCGCTCTCGGGCGCGGCGCTGCGCGTGCACGTCTCGCATTTCCATGCCGAAGCAGACGTCGTTCTCGCGCAGCTCGATGCGCTCGAAGCATCCGGAATCGACGCGACGTTCGACTCGTATCCGTACATCCGCGGCTGCAGTCTGATGGGCATGCCGCTGCTGCCGCCGGAGCTTTCCGCGCAGCCGATCGAAGACATCCTGCGGACGCTGGCAGATCCGGCCGAGCGCGACCGCCTGCGACGGGACTGGTTCCCGCGCATCGCGAACAACCCGAGCCTCGGCCCGGCATGGCCCGACATGATCACACTGGCGCATCTGTCCACTCCTGCGCTGTCGTGGGCGCACCGGCTGACACTCGCGCAAGCGGCAGAGCGCGCAGGCACCGACGTCATCGACTTCGTGCTCGACACGCTGCTCGCCTGTCGCCTGCAGGCGAACATCATCATGGCCGTGCGCTACGAGCGTCCCGTCACGGAACTCGCGCGCATCTTCTCGCACCCGGGGCACATCGGCGGATCCGACGGCATCTTCATCGGCGCGCACCCGCACCCGCGTGCGCGCGGATCGTTCGCCCGCTTCCTGCGCGAGTACGTGCGCGAGACCGGCACGTGGTCGTGGGCGGATGCCGTGGCGCACCTGTCCGCCGCACCCGCCGCCCGATTCGGGCTGGGACAGCGCGGTGCGATCGTCCCCGGAGCCGTCGCCGACGTGATCGTCGTGCTGCCGGATGCTGTCGCGGACGCCGCTACATACGAGGAGCCGCTGCGCGATTCCGTAGGCATCGATGACGTCTTTGTGGCGGGAGTGCCTGTCCTCGCTGCGGGCGAACTCGTCGCCGCAGCATCCGGTTCTGAGCTTCCCGGCCGCGGGCTGCGACGCGCCTGACCCTCGCTTTCCGACCACTTTTCCGACCCCGGACCATCACCCAGCCCAGAACGGAGCATCATATGAGCAAGACCGCTTTTCACACCACCAACGCACCTCAGCCGGCCGGCCCCTACAGCCAGGGCGTCATGGCGAACGGCTTCTTCTACACCGCCGGTTTCGGCCCGCAGGACCCGGCGACCGGAGCGGTGCCCGAGTCCGTGGGCGACCAGACCCGTCAGGTGCTGCGCAATGTCAGCGCCATCCTCGCCGAGCACGGGCTCACCCTCGACGACAGCGTGAAGACCACGGTGCACCTGGCCGATCTCGCCGATTTCACGGAGTTCAACGAGGCGTACAAGGAGTTCTTCAGCGAGCCGTACCCCGTGCGCACGACCGTCGGATCGCAGCTGGCGAACATCCTCGTCGAGATCGACGTGGTCGCAGCCGTTCCCCAGAAGTAGGACTGTGCTGCGCGGCGGCGTCGGTGGCTCTCGGGCGCCGGCGCCGCTGTGCTGCGCCAACCGGGATAATGGGCGGATGAGCACTTCTTCGAACGACGCAGTGAGCATTCCGGGCTGGCGTCATCTCTATTCCGGCAAAGTCCGCGACCTGTACGCGTCGGAGGATGCCGCCGACACGCGCATCCTCGTCGTGGCATCCGATCGGGTCAGCGCATTCGACTTCGTGCTCTCCCCCGGCATCACCGAGAAGGGCGCCCTGCTCACGCGGCTGAGCCGCTGGTGGTTCGAGCAGCTGGACTTCCCCAACCATCTCTCAGACGGCGAGATTCCGGATGCCGTCGCTGACCGCGCCATGCTCGCGCAGTCGCTGGAGATGCTGCCGATCGAGTGCGTCGTGCGCGGGTACATCACCGGCACCGGGTGGCTCGAGTACCAGGAAAGCGGCACTGTCTGCGGCATCCCGCTGCCCGCCGGTCTTTCCAACGGCGACCGACTGCCCGAGCCGATCTTCACCCCGGCGTACAAGGCACCGATGGGCGAGCACGACGAGAACATCACTTTCGAGCGCGTGGTCGAACTGGTCGGCGCCGAGCGCGCCGCCGAGCTGCGCGATGCGTCGTTGTCGCTGTATGCGCGTGCCGCCGCGATCGCGGAGCAGCACGGACTCATCCTCGCCGACACCAAATTCGAGTTCGGAACGGATACCGAAGGCACCCTGCGTCTGGCCGACGAAGTGCTCACGAGCGATTCGTCGAGGTATTGGGATGCCGCGACCTGGGAGTCCGGCACGACACCAGCCGAGCGGATGGCGAGCTTCGACAAGCAGATCGTCCGAGACTGGCTGGCCGCGAACTGGGACAAGCAGGGCGAGCCGCCCGCACTTCCCGACCAGATTGTCCAGCGCACTGCCGACCGCTACCGAGAGCTCATCGAGCGCCTGACGGCGTGACCGCCTGACTAGATTGCAACTCGCACATCGGTGTGGATGAAGTCGTCTCCTTTGAATAGCAACGGCTCATCACGGGTCATCGCGAGGGCGTAGCTGAAGCAGTCTCCGTAGTTGAGTTTCGCCGGACTGCCGGAGCCGCGGCCGTAGCGCGCGTGCCCGACAGTCGCCTTCCGCGCCTGCTCCTCACTCACGCTCGCGATCACGGCGTTGACGCTGGCAAGAAAGACATCCACCTTCTGAGGCCCGGCCTCACCGTACCGGCCCCGCATCACAAGGTGCGATTCGAGAAGCGTCGCGGCCGACACGATGATGCTGTCGGCGTGAAGGATCGCCGCACGCATCGCATGAGCGTCATCCTCATCGGTCAGGATTGCGATGATTGCGGAGGAATCGACGATCATCGTGGCAGCCCCCGCTCGTCGTACATCTCCTCCATGATCTCTTCGTAACTCGGACCGACCACGGGAAGCCGTCGAACGTTGGCCACAACCCTGTTGATCGCGGCAAGCTTCTCCGCCTGGCGCCGCTCCTTCTCACCATCCACTTCTTCGAGCCTTCGCCGCACAGCATCCTCAACGGCGCTCGTCTGACTCTGCCCGGTGAGCTCGGCGAGCCGGCGCACCATCTCGTGCACCTTCTCGTTCTTGATGTTCAGGCTCATGGCATCCATTTTTCCACCTTTCTACCCTGCTGGCTACCTTTCTACCCTCGGCATCCGACACCAGCATCCGCCTTCGTCTGCACCATCGATGGCGCCGTCGAATCGGTAATGTTGCTCCGACCCCAAAACTGAGGAGCACCCGCATGCCCGTGTGGAAGATTCATGGCGACGGCCGCAACGTCGCACCCGACCAGGTCGTGAAGCCCGAAGAGCGACTGAACTGGCCAGCCACCCTCGCGATCGGCGCGCAGCACATCATCGCGATGTTCGGTGCGACGTTCCTCGTGCCGATCATCACCGGCTTCCCCGTCTCGACGACGTTGCTGTTCTCGGGTATCGGCACACTGCTCTTCCTCGTGATCACCCGCAACCGCCTGCCCAGCTATCTGGGTTCATCGTTCGCGTTCCTCGCCCCGATCACCGCGATCAACGCCGGCCAGGCGCTCGAGACACCCGGACAAATCACCCAGGCTCTCGTCGGCGTGGTCGTCGTGGGCGTGCTGCTGGCGGCCATCGGCTTTCTTGTGCAGGCGGTCGGCGTCGGCTGGGTCGACCGGCTCATGCCGCCGGTCGTTGCCGGGTCCATCGTCGCCCTGATCGGGTTTAACCTCGCCCCCGCGGCGTGGAACAACTTCACCCTGCAGCCGGAGCTCGCCTCGGTGACGCTCATCGCGGTGGTGCTGTTCAGTGTGCTCTTCCGCGGATTCCTCGGTCGCATCTCGATCTTCCTCGGCGTGATCGTCGGCTACATCGTCGCGATCTTCACCGGACAGGTGCAGTTCGAGGGCGTCGAGGAAGCGGCCTGGATCGGCCTGCCCGACTTCCACCTGGCTGGTGTCACCGACCCGGGCGCATGGGCGTTCGTGCCGATGTTCCTCCCGATCGTGCTCGTCCTCATCGCCGAGAACGTCGGCCACGTGCGCGGCGTCGCCACGATGACGAACGACCCGTCGATCAACAAGCACACCGGGCGCGCCCTCATCGCCGACGGCGTCGCCACGACGCTCGCGGGCGGCTTCGGCGGCTCGGCCACCACCACGTACGGCGAGAACATCGGCGTGATGGCAGCGACTCGCGTCTACTCGACGGCGGCGTACTGGGTGGCGGGAATCGCCGCGATCCTGCTCGCCTTCTCACCGAAGATCGGCGTCATCTTCAACACGATCCCCCCGGGAGTCCTCGGTGGCGTCACTACGGCCCTGTACGGGCTGATCGGCGTCATCGGCATCAAGATCTGGGTCGACAACCGCGTCGACTTCTCACGCCCGGTCAACCAGTACACAGTGGCCGTGTCATTCGTGATCGCCGTCGGCGGATACGCGATGTCGTGGGGCCAGTTCCAGCTCGGAGCCATCGTCCTCGGCACGGTCGCGGCGCTGCTGATCTACCACCTGGGCAACGCGATCGCCCGCTGGCGCCGCTCCGGCGCGGACGACGGCGGCCCCATCCCCGCCGTCGGCCCGCTGGGCGGCGACCCGGAGTAGGGGGCCGCCGTCCCGATTTGCTGACACTGTCCCGATCTGCTGACTGATCCACCGAAAACGTCAGCAGATCGGGACCGCCTCCGCAGATCGGGACCTGCCGAAGGCGGGCGGATGCTGCAGCTCACCGCACCCGGAACCGCACCCGCACTCCGGGCGGCAGCTGCGCTGCGAGGTCCAGGAACCGATCGGTGAGCGCGCCGATGATCGGGTATCCGCCGGTGAGCGGATGATCGGGCAGGAACAGCACCGGCTGCCCGTCGGCGGGCACCTGGATCGCACCGGTCACCGCTCCCTCGCTAGGCAGCTCTCCCCCAACAGCGCGCTCAAGCGGCACCTCGCCCTGCAGACGGATGCCGACCCGATCAGATCGCAGCGTGACCGCCCACTCCTGCGTCGTCAGGGTCTCCAGAGCGGATGCTGTGAACCAGTCATCCCGCGGACCGAGGGTGATCTCCAGTTCGACGAGGTCCCCGGGCGCCGGAAGTCTCCGCGGCACAACCAGGGGATCGACCGCGCGCTCCGCATCGGTGCCGATGTGCAGAACGTCACCGTTTGTGAGCGGGTCAGGACCGAGACCGGCGAGAGTGTCGGTGGAACTGCTGCCGAGTGCGGATGTCGCATCCACCCCGCCACGGACACCGATGACGTAGCGCAGCCCTCGCTCCGGATGACCGAGGTCCAGCTCGTCGCCGTCGAAGGTGGCGAACGGGGCCCCGTGCAGGGCCGGGCGGTCGCATCCGTCGACGCTGGTGAGAGTGAGCTCGCCGACGGCGCCGGTCACGACGGCAACGCCCGCACCGTGGAAGCGCAGCACCGCTCCGCCCACGCTCTCCAGCACCGCGGCATCCGGTGCATTGCCGACAGCACGGCTCGCATCGCGCAAGGCTGTGCGATCGGCAGCGCCAGATGCCGAGACGCCGAGGGCCGCGTGGCCGGGGCGACCGAGGTCTTGGATCAGGAGCTGCAGGGACGAGGTGACGATCTCTATGGCTGCTGGTTTCGTCGCTTCGACTCGCTTCGCTCGCTCA
>NZ_JBQDSX010000030.1:14264-39473 GCF_052099035.1 Microbacterium sp.
CGCGTTTCGTCTCGCTCCCCTCGCTCAACGGCCCGCGAGAAGAACCCGCCTCCGCCGGCTCGAACGTCACTGCCGTTCCCGGCACCAGCAGTGCCGGCGGGTCGCGCGTGATGTCCCACATGACGGCATCCGTGCGGCCGATGAGCTGCCAGCCACCCGGACTCTCCCGCGGATACACACCGGTGAATCGTCCGGCAAGTGCGACCGATCCTGCCGGTACGCGCGTGCGCGGCGATGACCTGCGCGGTACGTCGAACAGCGGGTCGTCGCTGACGAGATATCCGAAACCGGGCGCGAAGCCCGAGAACGCCACCCGCCACCGCGCAGCGAGATGGCGCCGCACGAGCTCCTCGACCGAGACGCCAAGCACAGAGGCCGCCTCCGCAAGGTCCTCTCCGTCGTAGTGCACCGGGATCGTCGCCTCACGCAAGGGCGGCCGGTGCCCAGCATCCACCCGCTCAGCCGTCAGCGCCTCGGCGACTTCCGCGGCAGATGTCAGCGCCGGATCGAATCGCACGAGCACCGTGCGCGCGCCGGGCACCCGCTCGATGACGCCGGGCAGGTTCTCCCACGCGAGGTTCCAGCACATGGCCTCGTCGAGATCCGCGGCTTCGATCAGAAGCGCGCGATCGGATGCTGTGAGGATCCGCATGACGTCACCTCCGCACGAACGGGGTGATCGTGACTCCGGCATCCTGAAGCGCACGCTTCGTCTCGGCGGCCATCGCGACCGAGTCTGGGCTATCGCCGTGCACGCAGATCGACTGCGCATCGATGTGCACGTCGGTTCCATCGATCGCGCGGATCACCCCTTCCGAGGCAAGGCGAACCATCCGCTGGGCGACGATGACGGGGTCATGGAGCACGGCGCCGTCCTGGGCGCGCGAGACGAGCTGCCCGTCAGGCAGGTACGCGCGGTCGGCGAACGCCTCGGATGCCACGGCGAGCCCTGCCTGCTCCGCGATATCGAGCACCACTCCACCCGCGAGCCCCAGCAGCACCAGGCCCGGGTCGATCGCACGGACAGCCGCGACGACATCCGACGCTTTCTGCTCGTCTCGGGCGATCGTGTTGTACAGCGCGCCGTGCGGTTTGACGTACGAAACCGTCCCGCCGGCAGCCGAGGCGAGTCCGATCAGCGCACCGAGCTGGTACTCGACCTGCGCCTGCAGCGTCGCTGAGTCGATCTCGACGTCGAGTCGGCCGAAGTTCTCGTAGTCGCGATAGCTCGGGTGCGCACCGATGACGACACCGGCGCGTACGGCGGCGGCGAGCGTCGCACGGATCCCCTCGGGGCTGCCGGCATGGAAACCGCACGAGATGTTCGCGCTCGTGACGAGGTCCAACATCCTCACGTCATCGCTGACGATTCGATCCGGGACGTTCTCACCGAGATCCGAGTTGAGGTCGATGTTCGCCATGATCCAGACGATACTCGGAATAGATTCGCGAGGACGGGGGTTTCAACCGACATGAACAAAAAACTTGCCGCGGCAACAACAATGGGAGCTGTCACCCTGTTCGTCGCCGACCTCGACGCGATGACGGCCTTCTACCGCGACGTCATCACCCTGCAGGCGCTGAGCGCCGAAGGCGACTCGGTCGTCCTCGGCCGCGCAGGCACACCGATCGTCGTCCTCCAGCACTCCCCCTCGCTCAGCCACGCAGCCCAGGGCTCGGCGGGCCTGTTCCACACCGCCATCGTGTTCGAGTCGCAGGCGGCCCTGGCATCCGCTCTCGCGTCGGTCGCGCAGCGCGCACCGCAGACATTCACCGGGAGCGCCGACCACCTCGTCAGCCAGGCGTTCTACCTCACCGACCCCGAGGGCAACGGCATCGAGCTGTACTGGGATCGCGATCGCTCCGAGTGGTCGTGGACGCACGGGGAGGTCGAGATGGCAACCCTCTACCTCGACCCGAATACGTTCCTCCAGGAGCACCTCGGCGAGGAGCCGACCGACACGGCCCCCGCCCAGATCGGCCACGTGCACCTGTCTGTCGGCGATGTCGCCACGGCGCGCGATTTCTACGTGCAGCGCCTGGGCTTCGACGCGACAGCATCCCTCGGCGAGCAGGCGCTGTTCGTCAGCGCCGGCGGATACCACCACCACATGGCCATGAACGTCTGGAACTCTCGCGGTGCTGGCCCCCGGATGCCAGCCCTCGGCCTCGGCCAGGTCGATCTCGCGCTGCCGAACGCCGACGCTCTCGGCGAACTCGGCGAGCGGCTCACGCACTTCGGCACACAGGTCGCCGACGACGGGCGCACGCTCACCTTCAGCGACCCGTGGAACAACACGCTCAAAGCGCAGCTGGCCTAGCTGGCCTAGCCCGACAGCGCGCCCGATCTGCTGGGCCGGTCCCGATCAGCGGACCTTTTCCGCCGATTCGTCAGCAGATCGGGACAAGGTCAGCAGATCGGGACGGCCGCCACATGGGGTTCGCCCCTCACGCCGATGCGCGAACGATCAGTTCGGTCGACAGGATCGTGACGGGGGGCGGCTCTTCACCGCGCAGACGCGACAGGAGCACCGCGGCCATCGTCTCGCCCATCTCGTACATCGGCTGGCGCACCGTCGTCAGCTGAGGTTCCGCGCTGAGCGCCACCGGCGAATCGTCGAAGCCCACCACAGCGACATCTTCCGGAACTCGCAGGCCCTCGGCGAGCAACGCGGTCAGGGCGCCCCGCGCCATGAGGTCGCTGGCGACGAAGATCGCGTCCGGGCGCCCGTCGGCGAGCACCCGTCGGACGGCCTCTGCGCCACTGGTCTCGCTGTAGTCGCCCTCCACCTCCGCGAGCGGAGAGAGCCCGGCATCCGCCAGCGCTGCACGAAAGCCCTGTCGGCGATCGACGGAGGCGAGCATCGTCAGGGGCCCGGTGATCGTCGCGATCCGGGTGCGTCCGAGATCGATGAGATGCTGCGTCGCCATGCGCGCGGCCGCCGTGTTATCGACGTCGACGACGTACTCGCTCGGTCGCTGGTGCACGGGCCTGCCACCCCAGACGACGGGCACGGCATCCGCCATCCGCTCCACGAACGCGTCACTGCTGTGATGCGAGACGATCAGAGCACCGTCGACACCGCCATTGCGCACGAAACTCGTCATCTTGTCACCGGGGTCGTCGCTGGCGATCAGCAGATTCAGCAGGTAGTCCGAGCCGCCCAGCGCACCGGTGATGCCGGCGACGATTGACGCGAAGAACGGGTCGCGGAAGAAGCGCGTCGTGTCTTCAGGAACGATCAGCGCGATCGCGTTCGTCTGCCGCGAGGCCAGCGATCGCGCGGCGCGATTGGGTACGTAGTTGAGCTCGGCGATCGCCGACTGCACCGCCTGGAGCGCCTCCGGGCTGACGGAGGTCGAGCCATTGACCACGCGAGACACCGTGGACCGGGACACACCGGCAGCGGCGGCCACCTCTTCGATCGTCGCACGCGAGGGCACGGCTCTCCTTTCTGCCGCGTCTCCCGGCAGTCAGAGGGAGCGTGCGGCGATGATCCGAGCGTACTCGTGGCCGCTGTCTTTCACGGTGCGCTGCTGGGTGTCGTAGTCGACGCGGACGATGCCGAAGCGCTTGTCGTAGCCCCATGCCCACTCATAGTTGTCCATCAGCGACCAGTAGAAGAAGCCCCGGACGTCGACGCCGGCATCAGCGGCATCCAGCACGGCCGACAGGTGAGCGCGCACGAAGTCGGTGCGATCCGCGTCATGCACCTGGCCGTCGGCGGCGACGACATCATCGAAAGCCGCGCCGTTCTCGGTGACGTAGAGGGTCACACCGCGCTCGGCGGTGTACTCGTCGGACAGTCGGTGCAGCAGGCGGGTCAGGCCCTCGGGCTGAATCTCCCAGTTCTGCGCCGTGCGCGGCAGGCCGCGTTCAACGGCATGGATGCCGGCATCCGAGGGATACGGACTGCGGCGAGCGCGCTCGGTCGCCGGCCCTCCCGAGACGGGCGGGTGCTCGGGTGCCGTGCCCGAGAGCAGGTCCCCGTGGTAATAGTTGACGCCCTGCGTGTCGATGGGCTGCGAGATCGTCTCGAGGTCACCGCTGCGGATGGCCGACTCGAACTGCGCCACAGCATCCGCATCGACGGCACGGATGTCCTCGACAATGTCGGCGGGGTACTCGCCGCGGTAGATCGGGTCGAGGAACCAGCGGTTGAACTGGCCGTCCACTCGCCTGGCAGCATCCACATCTGCAGGGTTCTGCGGGTCGGCCGGGTCCGTGACCGTGTGATTGAGCGTGATGCCGAGATTCAGGCTCGCATCTCGTGAGCGCAGCTCGCGGATCGTCTCGCCGTGTGCGAGCAACTGGTGGTGGGCTGCGAGCAGCCCCTCCGCGATGCTCGTGTGCCCGGGGGCGTGTTCGCCACCCGTATAGGAGAGGAACGACGAGCACCACGGCTCGTTCAGCGTCGTCCAGACGTTCACGCGGTCGCCGAGCGCATCGTGCATGGTTCCGGCATAGTCGAGGAACCTGTCGACGACATCGCGATTCGTCCAGCCGCCGCGCTCCTGCAGCGCCTGCGGCATATCCCAGTGGTAGAGCGTCAACCAAGGCAGGATGCCGACACCGAGCAGCTCGTCGACGAGTCGCTTGTAGAAGTCGATGCCCTTCTCGTTGACGGCACCGCCGTCGGGGCGCACCCGTGACCACGAGGTCGAGAAGCGGTACGTCTGCAGGCCGAGGTCACGCATCAGCGCGACATCGTCCTGGTACCGGTGATAGTGGTCGCATGCCACATCGCCGTTGTCGCCACCGACGACTGCTCCGGGCAGACGGCTGAACTCGTCCCAGATCGAGGCGGTGCGCCCGTCTTCGAACGTCGCCCCCTCGATCTGGTACGCGGCGGTGGCCGCGCCGAAGAGGAAGTTCTCGGGGAAGGGCCTGGTCATAGAGGTCATCCTTTCACCGCGCCCGCCATGATGCCACTGACCAGCTGCTTGCCTGCCACCACGAAGAGGATGAGCAGGGGCAGGGTCGCGAGCACCGCACCGGTGAGCACGATCGAATAGTCGATGTAATAGCCCGACTGCAGCTGGCTGAGCGCCGTCTGCAAGGTCGGATTCTGCGGGGAGAGCACGATCAGCGGCCACAGGTAGTCGGTCCACGCCGTCATGAAGGTGAACAGTCCGAGGATCGCCATCGCCGGCCGCGCCGCGGGCAGCCCGACGGTGAGGAAAGTGCGGAACTGGTTCGCGCCATCCATGCGCGCGGCTTCGATGAGCTCGTCGGGGATGACGTCGACGAGGTACTGGCGCATGAAGAACACGCCGAACGCGGTCACCAGCGTCGGCACGATGACCGCGCCGATCGAGCCGGTCCAGCCGAGTTCGCGCATCACCATGAACAGCGGGATGATGCCCAGCTGGGTCGGAATCGCCATCGTCGCGATGACGAAGATCATGAGCCCGTCTCGTCCCTTGAAGCGCAGCTTCGCGAAGGCGTAGCCGGCGAGGGTCGAGAAGGTCACGACCGAGAGGGTTATGACCGCCGAGATCACGAACGAGTTGCCCAGCGCGAGCCAGAACGGAATGGCGTCGAGCACCTTGGCCGCGTTGGCGAAGAAGTTTCCGCCCGGGATCATCGGGAGGGTCTCGCCGCGGGTGGAGTTCGTGCCGCTGGCGACCACGACAGACCACCACAGCGGATACACACTGCCGATGATGAAGGCGGCGAGCAGCCCATAGGTGAGCAAGCCGGGCCGGCTCCCGACGCCCGCGGTGCCGCCTGTGCCTGCACCCCGACGACGACGGATCTTCTCCGGCACGCTAAGTGCCTGCGTCGCGGTCATCGCTGTGCTCCTGACTTCTGGGCCGTGCTCTTACGAGCGCGGCGCCGGGCCGCACGGTTCGGGGGTGCATCACCGGTAGAGATCCGCCGGGTGAGCAGGAAGTTGATCACTCCGATTCCGACGATGAGCAGGAACAGCAGGATCGCGACGGCGGATGCTTCACCGAGGTTCCGGCGGAAGAACGCCATCTCCCACAGGAACAGCACCGTGGTCTGGAACTGCCGGTCGCTGCCGCCAATGCCGCCGGCGGTGGACACATCGAACAGCCGCGGTTCGGCGAAGACCTGCAGCCCGCCGATCGTCGCGGTGATGATCACGAAGATGAGGGTCGGGCGGATGGTCGGGATCGTGATCGAGAAGAAGCGGCGGATGGGGCCTGCACCGTCGATCGCGGCGGACTCGTAGAGGTCGCGCGGCACCGCCTGCATCGCGGCGAGCAGGATGAGCGCGTTGTACCCGGTCCACCGGAAGTTGACCATCGTCGCGATCGCGATGTGCGAGAGGAACGTGTTGTGCTTCCACTCCTGATCGACGATGCCGATGAGGTTCAGCAGGTTGTTGGCGAGGCCATCGGCCTCGTTGAAGATGCTGGAGAAGATGATCGCCACGGCGACCGGGGTGACGACGAACGGGATGAGGATGCTCATCCGCCAGAACGTCGGCGCACGAAGCCCCCGGTCAAGGAGATAGGCGACGACGAGTGCTACGGCGAGCTGCGGGATGGCCGAGAGCAGGAAGATGCTCAGGGTGTTGAAGATCGAGTTCCAGAACATCGAGTCGCCGAGGATCTCGACGAAGTTGCCGACCCCGACGAAGTCGCCCTGACCCTTGAGAAGATCCCAGTCGAACACCGCCACATACACGGTGTAGAGAAGCGGGAAAAGCCCCACCAGTCCGAAGACCAGGAAGAACGGCGAGATGTAGAAGTACGGCGAGGACTTCTGATCGAACCGGGAGACGCGGTGGCGCCACGAGGGACGAGCGCCGTGCGGATCGCGGGGGCGACGCGCGGGACGTGATGCTTCGACAGGCTCAGCATCCGAGCTTTCGGTCACGGAGATCTTCGGCTCGGTCACCGAGCCTGTCGAAGTGATCATCCGACGAGCTCGTTCAGAAGGTCGTTGGCCTGCTTCCACGCACCGGCGGTGTCGGTTTCGCCGCGGTCGAGCGAGTTGAGCGCCGGTCCGAAGACGTTCTCCTGAATGACCGAGTCATCCGCGCCCTTGAACTGCGCGACGACGCCCTTTGCACGCTCGGCGAGGATCGCGCCGGTGGGTGCATCGTTGAACAGCGGGTTCGGAGTCGCGGCAGCTGCCAGCTCCTCCTGGGCCTTGATCGTCGACGGGAAGTTGCCGGCGGCCGCGGACTGCTTGACCTGCTGCTCGGGCTGCGTCAGCCAGTCGGCGAGAGCCGCGGCTGCTTCCTTGTGCTCAGACGTCTCGGGCACCGCGAGGAATGCGCCGCCCCAGTTGGCAGCTCCTCCGGGGAACACATCGGCGAAGTCCCAACCGGTCGATGCGTCGCCGCCGCCGGCTTCGAGCTGGCCGGCGATCGTGCCCAGCATCCATCCGGGGCAGACGAAGGTCGCGAAGGTGCCGTCGACGAACGACTTTCCGCCGTTCCAGTCCCATGCGGCCTGCGCGGCCGACTGGCCGCCCTCGGTCGCAGCTCCCAGAAGCTCGAAGCGCTCCTTGAGTTCCGCGTTGCCCTCGACGTTCAGCTCACCGTCAGCGGTGTAGTAGCCCTCGTCGAGCTGGTTGACCATCGAGTTCCAGACGAAGCCGGAGTGGTCATACCAGGCCTTACCGGTCTTGTCGGTGTACTCCTGACCGACCGCGAAGAAGTTCTCCCAGTCGCCGTCGAGCAGCGTGGCAACCGACTCGCGGTCGCTCGGGAGACCTGCGGCCTCGAGTGCCGGACCGTTGTAGCAGATGCCGCTGGGGCCGATGTCAGTTCCGTAGCCGATCACGCGGCCCTCGGCGTCGGTGCCCTGCGCGTACTTCCAGTCGACCCAGTCATCCTTGCGATCCTCGATGCCGTAATCGCGCAGGTCGACGAAGGTGTCGGAGACGTCCATGATGGCGCCGAGCCAGCCCTCTTCGATGGCGACGATGTCGCTGAGGCCGGAGCCTGCGGCGATCTTGGTGAAGGCGTCGGTACGGGCGTTTCCGCCGGTGTCGATGTTGGATGCCTCGATGGTGATGTTCGGGTGCTCGTCCTCGTACTGCTTGTAGAGGTCTTCGTAGCCGAAGGTGCCGAACGTGGTGACGGTGAGAGTGATCTTCTCGTCGTCACCGGCTCCTGCGTCGCTGTCGCCGGACGAGGCGCAGCCG
Source organism: Microbacterium sp. (assembly GCF_052099035.1). Classification (GTDB taxonomy): domain Bacteria; phylum Actinomycetota; class Actinomycetes; order Actinomycetales; family Microbacteriaceae; genus Microbacterium. The sequence goes on from NZ_JBQDSX010000030.1 coordinate 22,393, forward strand.
GCGAGGGCAAGGGCAGAGATGGACGCGACGGCAGCTGTTGCCAGCATCCGTCGACGGATGGGTGTGTTCACGGTTCACTCCTTTGTGCGGGTGGGGTTCACTGCTTGGCTCATCGAACATGGGAGCGCTCCCACGGCCGACGAGTAACGATATGGGAGCGCTCCCACGGTTGTCAAGCGTCGCGGACCGTCGTTACAGGACGGGTACCCTTGAGCGGTGCCCTCCCGCGACCAGTCACCCGCCCTCGCCCGCGCCGAATCGCTGATCCGCAGCATCCCGGACTATCCGGAGCCCGGCGTCCTGTTCCGCGACATCACGCCGCTGCTGGCCGACCGCGACGCGCTGCGCGCCACCACCGAGGCGCTCATCGAGCCCTTCGCCGGCACGTTCGACTACGTCGCCGGCATCGAAGCACGCGGATTCCTGATCGCGGGAACCGCCGCGATCGCGGCAGATGTCGGCCTGATCCCGATCCGCAAGGCGGGCAAGCTGCCCCGGCCCGCGGCATCCGTGGACTACTCGCTGGAGTACGGCAACGCCACGATCGAGATGCACGACGACCTGCCGACCGGATCCCGCGTGCTGCTGATCGACGACGTCCTCGCCACAGGCGGCACGCTGGCCGCGGGACGTCAGTTGATCGAGCGCCTGGGCTCGCACGTCGTCGGCATCGCGGTGCTCTTCGAGATCGACGGGCTCGGCGGACGCGAAGCGATCGGCGATCTGCACACCGTGTTCCATTCCTGAGCGCCCAGTAGACTGGGCGTGCCCGCCTTCCCGCGACTTCCGGAGCCATTCATGCCCACCATCGTTGTCGACGTCATGCCCAAGTCTGAACTGCTCGACCCGCAGGGGAAGGCCGTCTCCGGCGCATTCGCGCGCCTCGGGGTGAGTGACTTCAGCGACGTCCGCATCGGCAAGCGCTTCGAGCTCACCGTCGACGGCGAGGTCACCGATGCGGTCCTCGCCGAGGCGAAGAAGATCGCCGAGGACGTGCTCTCCAACTCCGTGATCGAGGACGTCGTCGGCATCGAGGTCATCCAGTGACCGTACGCATCGGCGTCATCACATGGCCGGGATCGCTCGACGATCGCGACGCACAGCGCGCCGTTCGGCTCGCCGGCGGCGAGGCCGTCGCCCTCTGGCACGGCTCGCACGATCTCGAGGGCGTCGACGCTCTCGTCCTGCCCGGCGGGTTCAGCTACGGCGACTACCTGCGCTCCGGTGCGATCGCCGCGCTCTCGCCGATCATGGCCGAGGTGAAGGATGCTGCCGGACGGGGCATGCCGGTGCTCGGCATCTGCAACGGCTTCCAGATGCTTGTTGAGGCGCACCTGCTGCCCGGCGGGCTGATCCGCAACGACCACCAGCACTTCGTGCGGCGCGACCAGAAGCTCACGGTCGAGAACTCCGACACCGCGTGGACGAATGAATTCCGCCGCGGCCAGGAGACCGTCATCCCGCTGAAGAACGGCGAGGGCGGCTACGTCGCCTCTGAGGAGACGCTGGATCGACTCGAGGGCGAGGGCCTCGTGGCTTTCCGCTATGCGGGCGTGAACCCGAACGGGTCGCTGCGCGACATCGCCGGAGTCACTAACGAGGCCGGGAACGTCGTGGGGCTCATGCCGCACCCCGAGCATGCCACCGAGGCCGGCTTCGGACCGGACACGGCTGACGCCATGCGGTCGGGCATCGACGGGTTGGGCTTCTTCACGAGCGCGATCGCCGCCGTCGCCCGCGTCGCCGCGTAGGTCAGGTCCCAGCCTCGACCTCTCAGACGGTGCCGGCAGGAGGCCAGACGCCGATGATCACCGCCATGACGAGAACCGTGACCAACTCGTGAGCGATGTTCAGCGTCGTGAGCGCCGTCGGGCGCCCTTCGAAGGCGTCGTGCGTGATGAACCGTGCGGCGGTGAACCCGGCCCACAGCAGGATCGCCGTCACAATCGCTCCGCTGAAAAAAGACCCGCCGTAGAAGTGCCAGGCGATGGCGGATGCTCCCGCGAGCACCCATGCCGTGATGAAGCTGACGATGACCGTGGTGATGATCGGCCACACCGCACTGCGTGCCGAGCCGGACAGATCGACGTTCGCGAGCCGCGCCCAGCGCGTGCCGAACACCTTCGGCGCGTACCAGAGCGTGCCGATGACCATGGTCGAGAGCGTCGCGAGCAGCACGGCCCAGTAGTTGATCTCAGGAATCATGACGTCTCCTCCGGTGGGGTTGAGGCCGAGCGTACTCCGGGGCGGGGAACACAGTCGATAGGCTCGGGGTGTGAGCCTCTTCGTCACCGTTCCCACCGCACGACTCGCCGAGAACATCGGCGCGCTGCCCGACGACGTCGAGCTCGAGGTCTGGGACCTGCAATCTCCTGCGCCGCGTGAGCGCATCGACCTGGTCGTGCCGCCGTACATGGGCGGCGGGGCATTTCTCGATGCCCTGGAGGGCGTCGACGTCGGTCTCGTCCAGAGCCAGTCCATCGGCTACGACGGCGTTGCCGACCGCTTGCCGGAAGGCATCCCGTTCGCGAACGCCGCGAGCGTCCACGAGACGTCCACGGCGGAGATCGCGCTCGCACTGACGCTGGCCGCGCAGCGGCAGCTCCCCCGCTTCGTCCTCGCTCAGCAGGATGGCCAGTGGTCCCCGGTATTCGCCGACAGCCTTGCCGATCGCAAAGTTCTTCTGGTGGGCTTCGGCGGGGTCGGCGAGGCGATTGCGATGCGCTTGGAGCCCTTCGAGATCGACCTCACCGTCGTCGCTCGCACGGCCCGGCCGGTATGGCACGAGCGGCTGGGGCGCGTGCAGGTGCACGCGATCGATGAGCTCCCCGCGCTGCTCGAAGACGCGGAGATCGTCATCCTCGCCCTCCCCGGCGGCGCGGCGACGCATCACCTGTTCAACGACGAGATGCTCGGCCGCATGGCGGACGGCGCACTCCTGGTGAATGTCGGTCGCGGCACCCTCATCGATACCGATGCGCTCGTACGCCAGCAGGGCCGTATCCGCGCGGCGCTCGATGTTCTCGACCCGGAGCCGTTGCCGGCGGAGCATCCGCTCTGGAAGACGCCCGGGGTCCTCATCTCACCGCACGTCGGCGGCGCATCGACCGCGATGAACCCGCGGATCGCGCGCCTGATCCGCAAGCAGGTCGAGCGGATGCTGCGCGGCGAAGCCCCCGCGAACATCGTGCTCGGCGGCTGACGCGACGCCGAACCGTTTCTATCGGCGATCTAGCGGGTCTGCAAGCGTTTACAGTATGCTGTCCCCATGACAGAGCTTGAGCAGTTCGCCGCGCCCGGTTCCGAGTGGTGGCGCAGCGCCGTGATCTACCAGATCTACCCGCGTTCCTTCGCTGACGTCTCCGGAGACGGCATCGGAGATCTGCCGGGCGTGACGAGCCGACTGGAGGCGCTGAAGAGCCTCGGCATCGACGCGATCTGGCTGAGCCCGTTCATGACGAGTCCGCAGAAGGATGCCGGATACGACGTCGCCGACTACCGCGACGTCGACCCGCTGTTCGGCACGCTCGCCGACTTCGACACGATGCTCGCCGGCGCTCATGACCGCGGCATCCGCGTCATCGTCGACCTCGTCCCGAACCACTCCAGCGACCAGCATGTCTGGTTCCAGCAGGCGCTGAAGGCGGCGCCGGGCAGCCCCGAGCGCGCCCGCTACATCTTCCGCGACGGCAAGGGCGAGAACGGCGAGCTTCCCCCGAACAACTGGGAGAGCGTCTTCGGTGGCGGTCAGTGGACCCGCATCACCGAGCCCGACGGCACGCTCGGGCAGTGGTACCTGCACATCTTCGACCCCTCGCAGCCGGACTTCGACTGGACGAACGAAGAAGTGCGCGAGGAGTTCCGTGGCGTGCTGCGGTTCTGGCTCGACCGTGGCGTCGACGGATTCCGGGTAGATGTCGCCCACGGCATGATCAAGGCCGATGGACTTCCCGACTACACCCCTCCGACCGAATCGGACTCGATGGGCGGCGGCGAGGACGACGTGCCGTACTGGGGTCAGGACGGCGTGCACGACATATACCGCGATTGGCATGAGGTGCTCGCCGAGTACGACGGCGACCGCGCGCTGTGCGGCGAGGCCTGGCTGCCGACGCTGCAGAAGACCGCTCTGTGGGTGCGCCCGGACGAGATGCACCAGACGTTCAACTTCCCGTACATGATGACCGAGTGGGACGCCACGAAGATCCGCGACGTCATCCGTGAGTCGCTTGATGAGTTCGGCAAGGTCGGCGCTCCCAGCACCTGGGTGCTCTCGAACCACGACGTCATCCGTCACGCTTCACGCCTGGCGCTCACCGCCGACAGCCCGCAGGGCGACGGCATCGGACCGCTCTCGGCCGGCAAGCCCGACGAGGCGACGGGCCTGGCTCGCGCTCGCGCGGCGACCACGGTGATGCTCGCTCTCCCCGGCTCCTCCTACCTGTACCAGGGCGAGGAGCTGGGGCTTCCCGAGGCCATGGATATCCCCGACGCGTTCCGCCAGGACCCGACCTGGTTCCGCACGAACGGTGAGCGCTACGGTCGCGACGGATGCCGCGTGCCGATCCCATGGGAGGCGGATGCTCCGGCATACGGCTTCAACACCACCGGCGACGCGTGGCTGCCGCAGCCCGATGAGTGGGCTCGATTCGCTCGCGACGTCGAGGCTCCCGATGCCGCGTCCACGCTCAACCTGTACAAGGAGCTGCTGCGCCTGCGCCGCGAGCGCGGGCTCGGCACCGGCTCGCTGGTGTGGGAAGACCGGGGAGAAGCGGCCATCGCCTTCCGCCGCGGTGACCTGCATGTCGTGGCCAACCTCGGCGCGGAGCCCCTCGACCTCGGTGACGACGTGACGTTCGTCGTGCAGAGCCAGCCGTTCGACGGCACCGCTGTGCCGACAGATCACGCCGCCTGGTACACGAAGGGCTGATACTGCCGCATGGTCAGCATCGATGAGGTCGCGCGCAAGGCCGGACTTTCCACAGCCACGGTCTCGCGCGCCCTCAGCGGTCGCGGCTATGTGTCCGCGGCATCTCGAGCGAAGGTGCAGTTGGCCGCGCAGGAGCTCGGCTACGTCGTCTCCTCGCGGGCATCGAGCCTGGCATCGGGGCGCACGAGGAACATCGGTGTGGTCGTGCCGTTCCTCGATCGCTGGTTCTTCAGTATGGTGCTCTCCGGAGTCTCCAGCGCGCTGATGCGCCGCGGCTACGACATCACGCTCTACAACATCACCGCCGACGCGGACGCGCGAAAAGACGTGTTCGAGACGGCGCTGCGCCGACAGCGCGTGGATGCCGTGATCGCGGTATCGATCGAGCTCGACGAGCAGGAGACCGGGCAGTTGATCGCGCTCGGGCTGCCGGTGATCGCAATCGGCGGTCCAAACCCGGGCCTGGACACGCTCACGGTCGATGACGGCGCGCTCGCGCAGCTTGCGACCGAGCACCTGCTGAGCCTCGGCCATACCGAGATCGCACACATCGGTGCGAACCCCGAGTTCGACATCGACTTCCACATTCCCACCCACCGCCGGCTCGGTTTCGAGAAGGCGTTGGCGGATGCTGGGATCACCCCGAATCCGGCATATCTGGAGCCAGCCGACTTCACCGTCGAGGGCGGGTACCGTGCTGCGAAGCAGCTGCTCGGGCGGCCAGGGGCGCGCCCGACGGCGGTGTTCGCAGCATCCGATGAAATGGCGATCGGCGCGGTGCTCGCGGCGCGCGATCTCGGCTACCGGGTGCCCGAAGACCTCTCCGTCGTCGGCATCGACGGGCACGAGCTCGGCGAGTTCTTCCGTCTCACGACGGTCGACCAATTCCCGCTCGCGCAGGGCGAGAGGGCGGCAGAGGCCGTGCTCGCGAAGCTCGAGGCCACGGCGGAGTCAACCGCGCACGCCGCACTGCCGTTCGAACTCATCGTGCGAGGAACCACCGCACGACTCAGCGGGCGTGCAAACCGCGGCACCTGAGCCGTTCGGATAGGCTAGTCCGCGGAGAGTCGGGAAGCCTGGTCGACGTCATCGCCGTCGACCCGAAAGCCGCTTCATGTCACCCAAGCCCCGTTTCTCCCGCGTACGCAGCATCTTCCCCTCGGCATCCCGAGAAGAGTCGATCCGCGTCACCGAGATCCTGCGCAAGGAGACGGTCGGCGGCATACTTCTGGTCACCTTCGCAGCCATCGCGCTGATCTGGGCCAACTCGCCCTGGGCTGATTCGTACTTCGCGATCCGCGACTTCGAGATCGGCTACGAACCGTGGCATCTGAAGCTTTCGCTGGGCGCGTGGGCTGCCGACGGCCTGCTGGCGATCTTCTTCTTCCTCGTCGGACTCGAGCTCAAACGCGAGTTCGTCGCCGGCGATCTCCGAAAGCCCAGCACTGCGATCGTGCCGATCGTCGCCGCTGTGGGAGGCGTCGCCGTCCCCGCGCTTCTCTACGTGTCAGTTGTGGGCACCACTACAAGTGAGGCCCACGGCTGGGCGATCCCGACGGCGACCGACATCGCATTCGCGGTCGCCGTTCTCGCGCTCATCGGATCGCATCTGCCCAGCGCTCTGCGGATCTTCCTGCTGACTCTCGCTGTCGTGGACGACCTCATCGCGATCGGGATCATCGCCATCTTCTACACCGAGTCCATCGAGCTCGTGCCGCTGCTGCTCGCGCTCGTGGCGATCGCTGTCTACGGTGCGATCGCACAGCGCTTCCGGCAGCTCTTCCATGTTCGTCCTGGTGCTGCCTGGCTGATCCTGCTGCCCATCGGATTCGCCGCGTGGGCCCTGATGCACGCCTCGGGGATCCACGCCACTATCGCCGGCGTACTGCTCGGGTTCACGATCCCTGTGCTGCACAAGAAGGCCGATCGATCCGCGGACGCCGGGCCGGGCCTCGCCGAGCTCTTCGAGCATCGATTCCGGCCGCTTTCCGCAGGCTTCGCCGTTCCGGTGTTCGCGTTCTTCTCCGCAGGCGTCGCGATCGGCGGCGTCGATGGATTCGCCTCAGCGCTCACAGATCCGGTGCTGATCGGGATCGTCCTAGGCCTCGTGGTCGGCAAGCCCATCGGCATCACAGTAGCGACCTGGCTCATCACCAGGATCCGCCGCATCAACCTGGATCCGTCCCTGCGCTGGATCGACATCGCGGGCGTCGGCATCCTCGCCGGCATCGGATTCACCGTCTCTCTGCTCGTGGCCGAGCTGAGCTTCGCCGCGGGTAGCCCGCACTACGACCACAGCAAGGTCGCGATCCTCACCGCGTCTGTCGTAGCTGCCGCCGCGGCGTCCATCCTGCTCGGCATTCGGAATCGCCGCTACCGGCGGCTCGTTGCCATGCCGTGATCAGGCGGGCGGGAACCCGCCGCTGAGCCGCCCGTGGAACAGTCCGCTCGCATCGTTCAGCCCCACGAGCTCCACACGCTTGCCGTGTGCGACGTACTTCGTCTGGATCGCGTCCAGCGCCGCCACCGTCGACGCGTCCCAGATGTGCGAGCGCGACAGATCGATGACGACGCGCTCCGGGTCATCTGCGTACTCGAACTGGGTGGTGAGGTCGTTGCTCGAGGCGAAGAACAGCTCACCGTCGACGACGTAGTGCGCAGCATCCGCTGTCACCGTCCTCGTGACGGTCGCGAAGTGCGCGACGCGGCGCACGAAAAGAATGGATGCCACGAGCACACCGGCGACGACGCCGATGGCGAGGTTCGAGGTGATCACGACGAGCACGACGGTTGAGAGCATGACGATCGTCTCGCTCTTCGGCATCCGCCTGAGGGTCGACGGTCGGATGCTGTGCCAGTCGAATGTCGCCACGCACACCATGATCATCACGGCGACGAGGGCTGCCATCGGGATGATGGCGACGATGTCGCCGAGGGTGACGACGAGCACGAGCAGGAAAACGCCCGCGAAGAATGTTGAGATCCGGGTGCGGGCGCCGGAGACCTTCACGTTCATCATCGTCTGCCCGATCATCGCGCAGCCGCCCATGCCGCCGAAGAAACCGGAGATCATGTTCGCGACGCCCTGCCCCCAGGCCTCGCGCGTCTTGCGCGAGTGGGTGTCGGTAATCTCGTCGACGAGCTTCGCCGTCATGAGCGATTCGAGCAGGCCGACCAGCGCCATCCCGAGTGAGAACGGTGCGATGATCGCGAGAGTCTCCCAGGTGAGCGGAACGTTCGGGACGAAGAGCTCGGGAAGACTCCGGGGCAGTTCGCCCTCGTCGCCGACCGTGGGAACGTTGAGCGCAAAAATCACCACGACCGCGGTGACGAGGACGATCGAGACCAGCGGCCCGGGGATCACCTTGGTGATGCGCGGCATCAGCACCATGATCAGGATGCCGCCGGCGACCAGTGGATACACCAGCCAGGGCACGTCGATCAGATGCGGGAGCTGCGCGATGAAGACGAGGATCGCGAGGGCGTTGACGAAGCCCACCATGACACTGCGCGGAATGAAGCGCATGAGCTTCGCGACCCCGAGCACGGCAAGCAAGACCTGGAAGATCCCCGCGAGGATGACCGTCGCGATGAAGTAATCCATCCCGTGCTCGCGCATCACCGGAGCGATCACCAGGGCAACCGCACCCGTGGCCGCACTGATCATCGCAGGACGGCCACCGACGAAGGCGATCGAGACGGCCATCACGAATGCGGAGAAGAGCCCGACCTTCGGGTCGACCCCGGCAATGATCGAGAACGCGATCGCCTCAGGGATCAGCGCGAGACCGACGACGAGGCCTGCGAGGACTTCGCGGGTCAGTAGCCTCGGCGACTTCAGCGCGTCGAGCACAGACGGGTTCGGCCGGTAGCGGGAACGCTCGTCGACGGTTGTCATGCAGACTCCAGGGTTGGCGGCCCGGGAAGGGCCAGATCAACTGTAGTGCGGGAGGGGGTCGCCTCGATGGCAGGAGTCATCAGCCCCCTGGCGGAGTGGCTGCCTGCCAAGCGGTCACATGCACGATCGCGCCCGGGACGATGTCCAACGAGATCTCCCAGGTGGACCGTTCCTCTCCCGGGAGCACCGCGACCCACAGACTGCGGGCCGCAAGCTGCCCGTGCACCGAGTTCGCATCCCACCCCATCACCGCCGAAGCCGACTCCCCCGGCTGGAGAGTGATCGGCGACGCGCCTGGGTCCTCCGCCATGAATGAACGGCCATGCTCGATCGTCACGTCAAGAAGATGCCCGTTCTGGTCTCCGTACGCGACGTCCGGATACCCGTCGACGACGCACGGCTCCTCCGAGACATTCACGAGCGACAGCGCCTGCCCTCGATGTCCGGTCGCGGCATCCGGCGCCGGTGCCAGGATCGTCGTATCCGCCGACGTGCACGCGCCTTCGGTCGAGCTCTCTTCGGAGGGCGCCGACGTCGGCACCGGTTCACCCGGTGCGGACGGATCCGGGGCAGCTGCTCCTTCCGGATCTGCCTGCACCTGTGCCGCCGCCTGATCCTCGCGCAGTTGCTCCTGCGTCGCGTTGTGGCCGGCGACGGCCGCGAACGGAAGAGCTATCAGCGCGACGGCGGCCAAGAGGGAGATGACCACAGTCGGCGCCGGCGCACCGGAGCGGCGGCGCGAAGGCATCGAATCGGAGTCCGGCAGCCGTCCCGACCGTACCCACACGAGCGCTGGAATCCACCCCACAAGCACCGCCCACAAGGTCGTCAAAGACGCAGCACCCATGGTTCCAGCGGCGCCACGGATGCCGAAGTCCCCGACCCACGAGACGAAATTCCCCAGATCCAGGACAGCACCGATGGCGAAGGCGATCAGAACGGCGGCGAGCCATCCGGCGGCGAAGGCAGCGCGCGCCGTCGAGAATGCGGAGGCAAGCACGGCGAACCCGGCGACGAGCGCGACCGCCATCAGTATCTGCACGATCGTCGCCCACAAGACCGGGCTTCCGAAGACCCCGCGGCTCATGGGGGAGGGAACCAGCTGAGCCAGAGTCGCCATGCTCCCGCCGGCCGAGTACAGAAAGAACGGTACCCACCCGCAGAGAAACCACAGGACAGCGAGTACGCCTCCGCTGATCAGACCACGCCGCATCGCACTCCCTCGGTCCGCATCGCACACACGCGGATTCGTCGAGCCTACCGCCGTGGTCTTCGCCCCGGCTGCCGAGGTTTCGCCTTCACAGGGAGTTCAGCCGGCTGGGGCCGGGGACCACATACGGTCAGCAAACGCGAGCCGCGTCGTGCCGTCCGACGAGTCGACGCCTTCGCCCACGAAGTGAAGACCAGCGGCTCGGGCGGTTGCGTGCGATTGCACGTTGATCGAGTCGATCCATGCAACGACGGCGAGATCAGGATCCGCCGTGTTCGCCGCTTCAATGCCGGCACGGGCGAGTTCGACGCCGAACCCTTGGCGCTGAAAGTCAGGCACGATCCGGTAGTTGAGATTCCACACTCCGCTGCGGTGACGCTGCGCACCGCCAGAGCCGACGACGACATCTGGCGACTCCGCAAGGACAGCGACCCAGTAGCTCAGAGCATCCTGCTTCCATCGTCTTCCAGCTCTGGCCGCATAAGCCTCAGTCGATGATGGATCGCGGTGTCTGCTGTCCGGCGCGTACCACCAGACGGAGTCATCGTTGAACAGCGGGAAAAGTCGTTGACCATCGCCCGCGCCCATCGGTTGGAGCAGCAGACGCTCCGTACGCATCAACCCGGTCGGCACCTCCCCAGAGTACGGCGTGACCACCCGTTCTGAGTCTGCGAATATCGGTAGCGTTGGACTGTCTCGATCAGTGAAAGGTACAACGTGCCCAGCGCAGTAACCCTGATACGTTCATCCTCGCTTGCCGTGGCTCCGTACGCGTACGCCGCCACGGCTCCAGCGGAGGCACGATTGATCTTTCTCGCCGGCTCGTGCCCTCTGAATGACGATGGGTCTACAGCCGGAGTCGGAGACGTCGCAGCTCAGGCCGCAAAGTGCGTTGAGAACATGACCGTCGCCCTCGCAGAGGCCGGCGCTGACATCAACGACGTCATCACCACCCGCGTTCTCGTTGCGTCAGCACGGCGAGCTGACCTCGTCACAGCGTGGGACGTCGTGCGCGAAACGTTCACTGATCACGACGTGCCGAGCACACTCCTGGGAGTCACCGTTCTCGGATATGCCGATCAACTCGTAGAGATCGAAGCGATCGCCGCTGTTCACGACTGAGCAGATGCCTGGCCGCGTGGCATCCCATCTGCGAGACTGGATGCATGGAAACCGCCAGGCTCCTCGACATCGACGCGATCCATCGCGCCTGCGAGCGGTACGGCGTGGAACGGCTCCGTGTCTTCGGGTCGGCACTCACTGACCGCTTCGATCCGGAGACGAGCGATATCGATTTTCTCGTCGATTTCCAGCCCGAGCGGGAGAATCTGTTCGACGACTACTTCGACCTGAAGTTCGAGCTAGAACGGATTGTCGGTCGAGAAATTGACCTCATCATGGAGCGCTCGGTGTCGAACCCGTTCTTCAAAGCGTCGGTCCTCAGGAGCGCGCAGGACATCTATGCAGCCTGAGTCAGGGGCGCCCCTCTGGGATGCGGCCGAGGCCGCCAGGTTCGTCCACGAAGTCGTTGGGCTCAACTGTTGGGGAAACACGCAGCCATAGCACGCACAGTTGTCCTTCTGAGAGCCCCGATTGCTGCTGCCGCGACCATGCTCCTCGCGTTCGGTCTTACCGGCTGTTCCGGCCTGTACGTGGCAGCGGGAGAGTCGCAGCGTCGAGCGCTGGAAGGTATCGCGGTGAGTGCGGACTACATCGGCGCATCGTTTGATGAGGTTGTGGCGACGGATCCCAGCGTCCAGATGTCGCCAGACGCCCTTGCCTCGGTTGCAGCGCATGTGCTTGTTGAGCCAGACGCCCAAACGACGGCCGAGCTGCGGCGCGGCACCACTATCTATGAACTCGATAACGAACCGGATTCGGTCAGCATCTCGGTGTTCGTGGCGACAAGCGCAACTACTGGCGGGGGATTGACGCAGGAATCCAATGCGCTCTACGCCTGCGGCTCGTTCACGGCAGATCGAGCTAGTGGTAAAACTGGGCTCGCCGATCTGCCATGCCCCGACTGGTTGAAGGCGTGGAACGGCGACTCAGCGAAGGAGACGTCCATGCTCGCTGCTGTGGAGAAAGATGGCGGTTCGGGCGCGTGGTGACGAAGCATGGTCCTGAGTGCTGATCGACGCTTTTCCGGGTTGGTCATGCGAACGTGCTCAGCGCACGCCGGTAGCTGTCGCTGTTCTCACGCGTTGCGGAGGTCATGAGCAGGGCATTCTCGCCGACTCTGCGCGTGAATTCGCCTGCGCAGGGGATGCTCACGATTTTCGTAAGGCCTGCTCGCCATGCCGGGATCAGCGCGGCCAGATCGCGCCGCTCGGGCTGGTCCTCCAATCGCGTCGGCAGAGTCGACAGGTGAGCATCCATGCCGCGTTGCGACCAGATGCTGTGCGAGTCGTCGTCGAATGCACCGTCTCCGAAGGTGTCGCGCCAGTTGGGTCCGACTATTCGGTGGAGGAGATCGGCGCGTTCGATCGACCCGTCCGCGGTGGTGTGCAGCTGATCGAACAGTCGTGGGTCATTGTCCTGACCCGCGTGCGCCAGGGCGGCATGCCAGATGCTGGGCCATGCAGCCTCCCACTCGTCGCGAGTCTTGGCGGTGACCGCGAGACCTTGAATGGTCACAGGCGTATCCAGCAGCACCGGAGGGAGGTCATCACCGTGAGGCTTGAGTTCATGTGCTTCCCGGACCCAGAGCACCTCCAGGAGGCTGTTCGGCCTGTCCTCAATGGTGATCGACATGTCGTGCGGCCACGGGTTGCCCGGCATCGGTTCGCTGGATCTCATAGTCCGACCATCCTTGCCGTCTCCGTTGCTCGAGGCAACGGTCGCTTCGCCCCGAGCGCAACCGATCAACGGGACCCTTCGGTGCCGTCAGATCTGGTCGAGGTACTGAGCGCGGGCCGTGAGTTCAAGACGTGAGCGGCGGCATAAAGAACTGCTACATCATCGAGCCGGTCGCGCTCGTAGTGCTTCCGGGCTGATTGGTGCAGTTCAGGCAACGTGCGCCCATTCACGCACTGCGGCGCGGATTGCTTCTGAGCGTGTAGTGATTCCTTCAGCCTCAGCGCGAGCCTCCAATGCCGCGACAGTCGCGGCGTCCAACCGCACCGGAACGACCGCACCAGGTCCGTCGCCCACAGGCGGGCGTCCCCGGCGCGGTTTGGGAAGTTTCGAGAGGTCATAACCAGCTTCGGCCTCATCAGCCCATGCCGGAATCTGCTCGTCAGTTGCGGGCTTTCCGTGAATCAGTCGTTCACTCATGTTCTTAACGTATACGAAAATGGATGATTGTGTATACGAAGGCTGAACATCCGGCGAGCTGAATTGGCTACAGCGCTTTCGACTCGTCGCTCAAGCCATTTCGTCTCGCTGGCGCTCGCTCAATGACCCGCGGAGAGAGAGCATTCGGCCGGCGGGAGTGGGCTCGACCCTTCGACAGGCTCAGGGACCGACGGGTGGGGGCTCAGGGATCACTGGGGTGAGCGAGCGGAGCGAGACGAAGCCGACGTCAGGAGACGGTGAAGGGGGCGGAGAGCAGTACGTCCTCGCGGGACGAAGGACCCACCAGCAGTGCGAACTCCCCGGATTCCACGACGCGATTGCCCGCGGCATCCACGATCGTGCATTCGGTGACGGGCAGATCGAGACGCACACGCGCGCTCTCCCCCGCCGCAAGCGACACCTGCCGGAACGTCTTGAGCTCACGATCCGCCCAGCTCACGCTCGTGACGGCATCCCGCACGTAGACCTGCACCGTCTCGATCGTCGGGCGATCGCCGGTGTTCGTGACCGTCACGTACGCCGCGATGGTGTCGGATGCCACGAGCTCGGGCTGCTCGAGAGTCAGATCGTCGTACGCGACGGTCGTGTACGACCGTCCCTCCCCGAATGCCCATGCTGGTGACTGAGTGAGGTCGGCATAGCGGTCGCCGTGCTGGCCGCGGATCTGGTTGTAGTAGGTCGGCTGCTGGCCGGCATGCCGGGCGAACGAGATCGGCAAGCGGCCTGTCGGCTCGATAGCTCCGGTGATCAGCTCGGCGATCGCTCGTCCGCCCTGCATGCCCGGGTTCGCAACCCACAGCACAGCCGCGGCCCTCGAAACGGATGCCGGCAGTACCAGCGGCTTCGATGCCATCAGCACGACGACCACAGGCGTGCCGGTCTCGACGAGTGCATCCAGCAGCGCGATCTGACCGCCGAGCAGTTCAAGCGTCGCCGTCGATCGTCCCTCGCCGTAGAGTCCTCGTGCGTCGCCGACGACGGCGATGACGGCATCCGCTCCCTCGGCAAGAGCGACCGCCTCGGCAATCTGCACCTCGTCTGCCGGAATCGATCTCACGACGGGCGGCCTCGGCTGCCCATCCGGCCAGGTGGCACCGGCGGGATCGGGCTCGAGCGCGATGATGTCCGCGCCGCGAGCGTGCACGACCTCCCACGGGGCGATCTCGCGCAGCCCGTCGAGCACGGTCGTGATCATCTCGCGCGGCTGTCCGTCGAGCCAGCCCGCCTGGCCGGAACCGCCCGCCCAGTCACCGAGCTGCTCCTGATCGTCGTCGGCGAGCGGGCCGACGACCGCGATGCGCTTCGTCTCGGCGGGCGCAAGCGGAAGCAGCCCGTCGTTCTCCAGCAGCACGAGCGAGCGCCGGGCCACCTCGAGGTTGAGCTCGGCGTGCGCATCCGCACCGACAACCGTGTCGAGATCGGCGCGCGGGGTGCGCGGGTTCTCGAACAGCCCCAGCTCGAACTTCAGCGTCAGGATCCGTGCGACGGCAGCATCGAAGGCATCCTCCGTCAGCATCCCGGAAGCGACAGCATCCAACGCCCCCTCGAAGAAGGTCGGCGTCGTCATGATCATGTCGTTACCGGCCTTCACGGCGGCGGCCGCGGCATGCGTGATGTCGGGCTGCACGCGCTGCTCCCAGATCATCCGGCCGACGTTGTCCCAGTCGGTGATGAGTGTGCCGGTGTAGCCCCACTCGCCGCGCAGCACATCGCTGAGCAGCCACTCGTTGAGCGTGATCGGCACGCCGTCGGTGGTCTGGTAGCCGAGCATGAACGAGCGGCATCCCTCGCGGGCGACGCGCTCGAACGGCGGCAGGAACCAGGAGATGAGCTTGCGGCGCGAGATGTCGGCCTCGCTGGCATCCCGTCCGCCTTGCGTCTCGGAGTATCCGGCGAAGTGCTTCGCCGTTGCGAGGATCGCGGTCGGGTCATCGAGGCCATCGCCCTGGTAGCCGCGCACCATCGCGCTCGCGAACTCGCCGATGAGGTGCGGGTCCTCGCCGAACGTCTCGTTCACCCGGCCCCAGCGCAGGTCGCGGGCGATGCAGAGGACCGGCGAGAACGTCCAGTGGATGCCGGTGGCCGATACCTCGACGGCGGTCGCACGTGCCACGCGCTCGACGAGCGCGGCATCCCAGGATGCTGCCATGCCCAGCTGTGTCGGATAGATCGTCGCGCCGGGCCAGAACGAGTGACCGTGGACGCAGTCCTCGCCGACGATCAGCGGAATCTGCAGGCGCGTGCGCAGGGTGAGCTCGCGCGCTGCGACGATGCGCTCCGGCGAAGTGTGCAGAATCGATCCGGCGTTCCGACGCAACACGTGGTCGTCGAGATCGTCACGCGCGTCGAGCTGCAGCATCTGACCGACCTTCTCCTCGAGCGTCATCCGCCCGAGGAGGTCGGCGACGCGCTCGGAGATCGAGAGGGCGGGATCGCGGTACGGGTGGGTGGCAGCGAGCGTTTCAGTCATTTCCAGAGTTCTTCAGGTCGGTGCGAACGGCGGTCACGGCGTCATTGACGTCGAGGCCCTTCTTCTTCATGGCGCGGGCGCGTTCTCCGGCGGAGCGCAGGCGCGGGTTGACGTACTCGTCGATGCCGAAGTTGATCAGCGACAGTGCGACGCCGATCGCGGCGATGCAGAGCCCCGGAGGCATGTACCACCACCACTGGTTCTGGCCGAAGGCGCCCTGGGCGGATGCCCAGTTCAGGATCGTGCCCCAGTTGTAGGTGGTCACCGGGATCACGCCGATGTACGACAGCGTGGTGAGCCCGAGGATGGCGGCGGTCACCGTGCCGACGAAGCTCGCGGCGATGAGTGCCATGAGGTTCGGCAGCATCTCGACCGTGATGATCCGGCTCAGCGGTTCGCCGTTCGCGCGGGCCGCCTGGATGAAATCGCGGTTGCGCAGCGACATCGTCTGCGCACGCAGCACCCGCGCACCCCACGCCCACCCCGTGATACCGAGCACCGCGGCGATGATCACCAGCGGCGGATCCTCGAACATCGAGGCGACGATGATGATCAGTGGGAGCCCCGGGATCACGAGGAACACATTGGTCAGCGCCGAGAGCGCCTCGCTCTTCCAGCCCGACAAGTATCCGGCGATCACACCGACCGTGATGGCGATGAGCGTCGCGATGATCGCGGCGAGGAAGCCGACGACGATCACACCGCGGGTGCCGTAGATCACCTGGCTCAGCACGTCTTCGCCGATGTGCGTCGTGCCGAGCCAGTGTGCCGCGGACGGCGGCTGCAGGCGTGCAGCGTTGTTCACCTTGGTCGGCGAGTACGGCGCGATCAGGTCGGCGAAGATCGCGACAAGCACGAAGAAGCCGAGGATCGCAAGACCCGTGATCGACTTGCCGTTGCGGAACATCGCGAAGGCGCCCACGACCTTGGACCAGAAGCTCTGCTCAGGGCGATGGCCGCCCTGCGGGCTCGTGCGCAGCAGCAGCGTCTCGGGGGTACCGGCGCTCTTGCGCGGCGAGGATGTCGTCGTCATGGCTCAGGCCTCCGTCTGACGCGTGCGCGGATCGAGGAATGCATAGGCGAGGTCGGCGAGGATGTTCGCGACCAGCACCGACAGTGTGATAACGAGGAAGACGCCCTGCATGAGCGCGTAGTCCTTGGCGTTGGTCGCATCCAACAGCAGCTTGCCGACACCGGGATAGCTGAACACCATCTCCATGACGATCGTGCCGCCGACGATGAAGCCGATCGACAGCGCGAAGCTCTGGATCTGCGG
>NZ_JBQDSX010000031.1:0-36174 GCF_052099035.1 Microbacterium sp.
CTCGGCCGGTGCGCTCGCCTCGGCGGCGGCCGGCGCTGCGGTAGCGGCCTCGGCGGCCTGTTCTGCCTTGGCAGCTGCGGTGGCCGTGGTCGCACGGCGCGGAGCGCGCTTGCGCGGGGCCGTCGGTGCCTCAGCGGCGGGGGTTTCGGCTGCGGGCGCCTGGACGGCGGGTGCTGCCTGATCGTTCTGGGTCTCGGAGAAATTCTCCACGAGTACTCCCTTATATGTCGTGGGAAATGAGCATGTCTCGCGCACAACGGGTGCTGCGCGCGATCGCACGGGCAGACGCTCGGCGTCCGCCAGCCAGGACCGGAAAATCAGTTCTGGGGGTTGCGTGCGGATCTCGCAGAATTGCGATGGGGGCCAGATTCACGAATTTACGTGGAGCCCTCCGCTCGTTCCCTAACTGTACCACCACGCACGTCGACGGCCAGCATGAGGCCCTCCCACGGGGTGTCCGTCACGGAATCGGCGAGTTCTACGGCGTCCTGGCGGTGGCCAGGACCGTCTGCGAGCACGAGAACGCTCGGCCCTGCCCCGGACACCACCGCGGCGAAGCCTGCCGCGCGCAGGGCTGTGACCAGGCTGTGGGTCTCGGGCATGGCCTCGGCGCGATAGTCCTGGTGCAGCCTGTCGGCCGTCGCATCAAGGAGCAGCTCCGGGCTCTGCATCAGAGCGGCGATGAGCAGAGCGGTGCGGGAGACGTTGAACACGGCATCCTCGCGGGAGACCTGCGGTGGCTGCAACGATCGTGCCAGCGTCGTCGACATCATGCGCTCCGGCACCAGAACCAGCGGTGCGACTCCGCGGTGCACGAGGAGCTTCTTGTGCTGCGGCCCGCTCTCGCCCGTCCACGCGATGGTCAGTCCGCCGAACAGCGCCGGGGCGACGTTGTCGGGGTGTCCTTCGAGCTCCGTTGCCAGGCGCAGAAGCGCAGCATCCGAGAACTCCACGTCACCGGTGAGCAGGCCCTTGGCTGCCAGCACGCCCGCAGTGACGGCGGCACCCGATGAGCCGAGCCCGCGGCCGTGCGGAACGCCGTTGTGCGCGCGGATCCGCAGCCCCGGCATCTCACGGCCGACGTCGTTGTACACGTGTTCGATGGAGCGGACGATGAGATTCGACTCGTCGCGGGCGATCTCGGACGCCCCCGACCCGGTCACCTCGATGTCGAGGCGGTCCTCGCCGAGCGCGGTGATGGTCAGCTCGTCGTAGACACTCAGCGCAAGCCCCAACGTGTCGAACCCCGGACCGAGATTGGCGCTCGTGGCCGGAACCTGAACCTGGACGGTCCGCCCGTCGACACGATCGGCCGCCATCACTCGCCTTCCACGCGCAGCACCGACACGACACGGTCGACGACATCGCTCGCGGCGAGGTCTGCCACGGTGTCGCTCAGCGCACGTTCGGTAGCCCGGTGCGTGCCGATCACGAGTCGCGCGATCGCATCGGACTCCGATTCGTCGACGGTCTGAACGACGGTCGCCACCGATACGCCGCCGTCCGAGAGGATCCCGGCGACCGTCGCGAGCACACCCGGCTGATCTGTGACCTCGAGGGTGATCTGGTAGCGGGTGACGACGTGCCCGATCGGCACCGTGGGAAGGTTCGCGCGCGTGGACTCGCCCACGCCGACGCCTCCGGCGATGTGGCGGCGGGCGGCCGAGACGACATCGCCGAGCACGGCGGATGCGGTCTGCACACCACCGGCCCCCGCGCCGTAGAACATCAGGGATCCGGCGGCCTCCGCCTCGACGAAGACGGCATTGTTCGCACCGTGCACGGAGGCGAGCGGGTGCGTGCGCGATACCAACGCCGGGTACACCCGGACCGAGATGGACTCGGCGCCATCGACCGTGAGACGCTCGCAGACCGCGAGCAGCTTGATGACGAAACCGGCCGAACGGGCCTCTTCGATCATCGACGGAGTGATCGAAGTGATGCCCTCGCGGTGCACGGCATCCAACGGCACTTTGGTGTGGAACGCGAGCGATGCCAGGATCGCCGCCTTCTGCGCGGCGTCGAAGCCCTCGACGTCGGCGGTGGGGTCGGCCTCGGCATAGCCCAGTCGCTGAGCATCGGCGAGCACGTCGGCGAAGTCCGCGCCCTCGGAGTCCATGCGGTCGAGGATGTAGTTGGTCGTGCCGTTGACGATGCCCATGATGCGCACGACCCGGTCGCCGGCGAGAGAATCGCGCAGGGGGCGGATGATCGGGATCGCCCCGGCTGCTGCCGCCTCGTAGTACACCGATGCGCCGACCTGATCGGCCGCTTCGAACAGCTCATTGCCGTGCGTTGCGAGCAGAGCCTTGTTGGCGGTGACGACGTCTGCTCCGGAAGTCAGTGCCAGCAGGATGTTCTCGCGCGCCGGTTCGATCCCGCCCATGAGTTCGATGACGATATCGCTGCCGACGATGAGCGTCTCGGCATCGGTCGTGAACAGCTCCTTCGGAAGATCCACATCGCGCGGAGCATCCACATCGCGAACGGCGATGCCGGACAGCTCAAGAGATGCGCCGGCACGATCTGCGAGTTCGTCACCGTGACGCAGCAGCAGATCGGCGACCTGCGATCCCACAGCGCCAGCGCCGAGGAGCGCCACCCTGAGACGGCGGTACTGATCGCTCGATTGTGGCAGGGTCATCATGCTCCTTCTGTGATGCTGATTCCGGTATCCCGTGCCAGCAGATCATCGAGGCTCTCGCCGCGAACGATGACGCGGGAGGAACCGCGCGTGACCGCGACGACAGCGGGACGGGGGACGTGGTTGTAGTTGCTGGCGAGCGACATGCAGTAAGCCCCCGTGGCGGGCACCGCCAGCAGATCGCCGGGTGCGACATCGCCGGGAAGGTACTCGTGATCGACGACGATGTCACCGGACTCGCAGTGCTTGCCGACCACCCGCACGAGCGCAGATGGCACGTCGCTGGTGCGCGAGGCGATGCGTGCTGAGAACTGAGCACCGTAGAGGGCCGGTCTCGCGTTGTCACTCATGCCGCCATCGACGCTGACGTACAGCCTGCTCGCACCGGAATCCAGCGTGACGGCCTTGGTGGTGCCCACTTCGTACACCGTCACGCCGGCAGTACCGACGATCGCGCGCCCTGGTTCGAAGGCGAGGATCGGCAGCGGGATGCCGCGCTCGGCGCACCCGGCCGCGACAGCACCGACGATTTCTGCTGCGAGCTGGCCGATCGGTGTCGGGTCGTCGACGCTCGTGTAGGCGATGCCGAATCCGCCGCCGAGATTGAGGAGCGGAATCTCGCCGCCCGCAAGCAGCTTCTCGTGCAGTTCGAGCACTCGAGAGGCCGACTCGCGGAAGCCGGCAACGCCGAAGATCTGCGATCCGATGTGGCAGTGGAGCCCCACGAATTCGAGTGCGGGGAGTTCGCGGATGCGCGCGACGGCGATTTCAGCATCCCCGAACGGCATCCCGAACTTCTGGTCCTCATGTGCGGTGGCGAGGAAATCGTGCGTCTCGGCGTGCACGCCACTGTTCACCCGCACGAGCACGCGTTGAACGGTGCCGATGCGCGCTGCGGCGACGGCGACGCGTTCGATCTCGACCGCACTGTCGACGATGATCGTGCCGATGCCGACCGAAACCGCTCGTTCGATCTCGCTGACGGACTTGTTGTTGCCGTGAAAGCCGATCCGCGCGGGATCGACCCCGGCTGCGAGCGCGACCTCGAGCTCGCCGCACGTGCAGACATCGACGTTCAGACCTTCCTCGGTCACCCAGCGCGCGACGGCTGTCGAGAGGAACGCCTTCCCGGCGTAGTAGACACGGGAACTCGTGCCGTGTTCTGCCGTGGCCCTCGCGAATGCATCATGGAATGCGCGAGCACGCTCGCGCACTTCGTCCTCGTCGAGGACGAGAAGCGGTGTGCCGTACTGCCGGACGAGCTCGGCCACCGGCATCCCCCCGAGCACCAGCGCACCGCCTGCATCGCGATCCGCGGCCGCCGGCCAGACCGCCTGCGCCAGGCTATTCGCATCGTCGGGCACGACGAGCCAGTCCGGGGCGAGGGAATCTGCAGGAGAAAGCACAGAGCACCAATCGTGAGGGGAGCCCCGGTCGAAGACGGGTCGAGCGAGGATGCCCCGATTCTATGGCACCGGCCCAGATCACCCGGCATCCGGCAAGCCCCTCACGCAGGAAGATCACGATTCATTACGGTGATGGTATGAAGATGGTGAAGTCGGTGATCGCCTGGGTCCTGGGACTGAAGGTCGTGCGCGCGTATCTGCTCTACTCCGAGCGGCGCGGCGCGATGCTCGCGGACAGCGTCACGTACCGCGCGCTGTTCAGCGTATTCGCCGGGCTCCTGCTCGGATTCTCGATCGCGTCGATCTGGTTGGTCGGTAATCCAGAGGCATGGAAGGCGGTCCTGAAAGCGGTCGATTCCGCCATTCCGGGGCTCGTCGGCCCGAACGGCGTCGTGAAGGATCCCACCGTCATCGAAGCACCCGCGGGACTGTCGATCGCCGGAATCATCTCCCTGGTCGCACTCATCGGTGCTGCTCTCGGTGCGATCGGCTCCCTGCGCATCGCCGTTCGCACCATCGCGGGCACTGCCCTGGAGGACACTCTGTTCGTCTGGGTGATCCTGCGCAACCTCGCGCTCGCGATCGGCATCGCCGTCGCATTCATCGCCGCGGCGGGCGTGACCTTCATCGCCGGGATCGGGCTGGGGTTCATCACCGAGCTGCTCGGTCTGCCCGCGGATTCTGCAGCAGCGGCGTGGGGGGTGCGGCTCGTCTCGCTGGTAGTGGTGTTCGCCCTCGACGTCCTGTTGATCTTCGGGATCTACCGGCTCCTGTCCGGAGAGCGGGCACCCGCACGATCGGTGTGGGCTGGTGCTGTGCTCGGCGGGGTCGGTCTGCTGGTGCTGCAGGAGCTGTCGAGTCTGTTCGTCGGCGGCGCGACATCCAATCCCCTACTGGCGTCATTCGCGTCGCTGCTCGCGCTGTTGATCTGGATGAATCTGTCATCGCAGGTGATTCTCATCGCCTGCGCGTACATCACCACCGGCGCAGAGGAAGCGCACGACCGGGTGGCATCGACAGAGGGCGCACGAACGTTCGCCCAGCGACGCGTGCAGCGTGCGCAGCAGGATGTGATGATCGCGACGAAGGCTCTGCGTGCGGCGGAGAAGGTGGAGTCCGCGGAGCGGAACGGCAATTAGTCGCAGACGCCGTTCGCCTGAAGCGCCGCGTCCGTGACGATCGCTCCATCGACGTCGAGGTCGATCACCGCTTCGGAGCCCTTGATGGCGATATCGGTCATCGTGAGACCTGCCGGCAGCTGATCGGCGATGCAGATGCGCTGGGGCTGAGTGATCTGCGCTGCCATGTCGCCGAAGCGTTCGGCGATATCGGCGGCGTTCAGCGTGACACCGGCGAGCTGAAGACCGACGGGCGTGAGCAGCAGATCTCCGTCATCCGCCCCGGGCGTCACCGTCAGCGAGATCGGCACGGGCACCCCGAACACCGAAAAGCTTCCGGATGCCGTGACATCGGGCTCTGCGAACGTGACCTCATCGATCGGCAGATCGGATGCCAGGACCAGATCTGTGAACTGCTGCTGATCGATGCGAACGGTGCCCTGCGCTTCGGTGAGGTTCCCACCGCGCAGCGGAACGCCGATGGCTGTGACATCCGCCGAGCCAGTGACGCCGCCGAGCGTGACCGAGTCGGTCGACAAGTGCAGCTCGTCGAGGCGACCGCCGATGAGCTGCGGGAGCAGGATGCCGTCGGCGTCGACCTCGAGCTGCTGACCCTGGGGAAGATCGAGCTGTTCGATCACCGCGCCACGAACGATGCCCGGCAGGAGGGCGCGGGTGAGGAGCTCCGCCGCGACGACCAGGAGGGCGAGCACGACCACGACGATGAGGACCACCCAGGGCCAGCGCGCACGGCGCGTCACCGGATGCTGCGGACCGCCGCGTCGCTCGCCGGGGATCACGAGTGTCGGATGCTCCGAGGAGGGTTCCGGATACGGAAGTGTGGGGTGCTCGTCGCTCATGGGATCCTCGCGTTCTGGCCGCTACATGCGCTCGGGCGCGGAGACGCCGAGCAGTCCCAGTCCGTTGCGCAGCACCTGGCCGGTGGCGTCGTTCAGCCACAGGCGGGTCCGGTGGACGCTCTCGATCGGGGCATCGCCCAGCGGTGTCACGCGGCAGTTGTCGTACCAGCGGTGGTAGAGACCTGCCAGTTCCTCGAGGTAGCGCGCGATGCGGTGCGGTTCGCGGACGGATGCTGCAAAAGCGACGATGCGCGGGAACTCCTGGAGGGCTCCGAGCAGCGCTGACTCCGTCTCGTGCGTGAGCGTCTCGGGGGCGAACTCGGAACGGTTCACTCCGGAGTCCGCGGCGTTGCGGCCGACGTTGTGCGTGCGTGCGTGGGCGTACTGCACATAGAAGACGGGGTTGTCGTTGGTGCGCTTCTGCAGCAGCTCAGGATCGAGGTCGAGCGGCGAATCAGCCGGCGAGCGCTCGAGCGAGTACCGCAGAGCATCAGTGCCCAGCCACTCGAGAAGATCGTCCATCTCGATGATGTTTCCGGCGCGCTTGGACAGGCGCGCACCATTGATCGACACCATCTGGCCGATGAGGACCTGGATGTTCTTCTCCGGATCTTCACCCGCCGCACCGGCAACGGCCTTGAGACGGTGGACGTAGCCGTGGTGATCGGCGCCGAGCAGGTAGATCTTGTTCTGGAACCCGCGGTCGCCCTTGTTCAGGTAGTAGGCGGCGTCGGCTGCGAAGTACGTGTACTCCCCGTTCGAGCGGCGGATCACGCGGTCCTTGTCATCGCCGAACTCGGTGGTGCGCACCCAGACGGCGCCCTCCTCGTCGAAGACGTGACCCTGCTCGCGGAGCCGGTCGACGGCCTGATCGATCAGGCTGGTGCCATCGGCTCCCTTCGCGTGCAGCGTGCGCTCCGAGAACCACACGTCGAAGGGAACGTTGAACCGCTCCAGCGAGCTCTTGATCTCGGCGAGCTGGTACTCGTAGCCGAGGTCTTCTGCGACCTGCATCTGCTCTGTCTCAGGCAGTTCGAGCAGGTCGGGGCGGGCCTCGAGGACCCGAGCGGCGAGCGTCGCGATGTACTCACCCGGGTAGCCGCCCTCGGGGGTCGGCTCCCCCTTCGCCGCAGCTACGAGGGATGCCGCGAACCGCTGCATCTGCGCGCCAGCATCGTTGATGTAGTACTCACGGACGGCGTTCGCGCCGCTGGCGAGGAGTAGTCGCACGATGGAATCGCCGAGAGCAGCCCAGCGCGTGTGGGCGATGTGCAGCGGACCGGTGGGGTTCGCCGAGACGAACTCGACGTTCACGCTGACGCCGGCCTGCGAGTCATTCGTGCCATACGCGTCGCCCGCGTCGACGATGGTCTTCGCAAGAACGCCGGCGGCGGCAGCATCCAGTCGAAAGTTGATGAACCCGGGACCGGCGACCTCGGCGCTGGCCACACCGTCGACCTGCGCGACCTCGTCGGCGATCCGCTGCGCGAGCTCGCGCGGGTTCGTCCCGAGCTTCTTGGCCAGGCGCATCGCGATGTTCGATGCCCAGTCCCCGTGGTCGCGATTGCGGGGTCGCTCCAGCGGAACGTCCGTGACGTCGAGGGCGAGCGACTCGTCGGGTCGCAGAGATGCGGCGATCGGCGTGACGACGGCGAGGATGGCTTCGGCGAGAGTATCGGGGTTCATATCCCTTCAATTCTAGGCCGCGAGTTGGTGCCCGCCTTTCGATCGCTTACCCTCGTCCCATGGGTTGGGGCATGACGCGGCGACGCGGCCGCGTAGCGGTACTGGCAGTAGTGCTGACAGCAGCCGTTTCGGCTGCCGTTCTGGGCGTGTGGCGCCCGTGGATTCCGGCGGCGATGGACGCACCCGTTCTCGCCTCCGACGACGTCGTGACGGTGGCTCCTACGCCGATCCTGCTGCCGGAGCATCCGCAGGTTCTCGTCTTCGGCGACTCCTGGACATACGGGACCGCGGCGAGCGATCCAACGCTCGGCTACGCGTATGTGCTCGCGGATCTGCTGGACGGCGACACGGTCGTCGATGGCGTCCGCGGCAGCGGATACCTCAAGCCCGGAATCGACGGGCCGGACTTCGGCGACCGCATCGCAGCACTGGACCCGGCGATCGCTCCCGATCTCGTGATCATCCAGGGATCGATCAATGACCGCGAGCAGGGTGCGGAGGGGTACCGCGAGGCGGTGACGTCGGCATGGGATGCTCTCGCAGCGACGTATCCCGAGGCTCCGATCGTCGTGCTGGGCCCTGCCCCGCACGAGCTTCCTGTCGGCGCAGGGACCGCTCGGATCGATCACGAGCTCGCGGCTCTGGCGGGAGCGCGCGGCTGGTGGTACATCTCCCCCGTCCAGCAGAGCTGGATCACGGAGCAGAACTACCTCGACGTCATCGATGTCGACTTCGGAAACAAGCATCCATCCACGGCCGGGCACCACTACCTCGCTGAGAAGGTCGCCGCGGCGCTCGCCGACATCGAAGCGGCTCCCGTGACCGAGGCCGGCGGCGCGGAGACCACCCCCGCGCCCGCCCCCTGACCCACGATCCGCGGGCCCCGCTCGCCGGACCACCTTCGCCGAGGCCCCCTCTGGTGATCCGCGCCCCCTCTGAATCACGTATTTCAGCGGGGGCGCGGATGCTGCGCGGGGGCCTCGGCGCAGGTGTCCGGACGGGAACTCACGTATCGGTCGCGAGAGCGCTCAGGGCATCCGCATCCGCGATCGTGATCCGGCTGCCGCTCCCCTGCACGATGACTCCGGCATCGCTGAGTGCGCGCAGCTGGCGGCTGAGCGACTCCGGAGTGGTGTCGAGCAGCGAGGCGATGTCCTTCTTCGCCAACGGCAGCACGACGTCGATGTGCCCCTCGGAGCGGGACTGCGCAGGAAGCGCGAGCAGATAGTCCGCGAGACGCGAGCTGACATCGCTTGAAATCACGGCGGCAAGTCGAGCTTCAGCCTCCCCCAGCCGCCTGCTCACCCCCTGCAGCATCCGCAGTCCGATGCTCGTGTGCTTCTCCACGAGACGGCCGAGATCACCGTGGTCGAACACGCACAATTGAGCGTCTTCGAGAGCGGTCGCTGTGTGGTCGGGGCGGATGCCGGTGAGAAACGCGGATTCGCCGATGAAGTCGCCAGGGCCGAGCACCCGGATGATCTGCTCGTGGCCGTCGGAGCTCGTCCGCGCGATCTTCACGCGTCCGGTGTGCACCACCATCAGCTGGGAGACGTCCTCCCCCGCGGAGTACACCTGCTCTGCACGATCGAGGTGCGTGGGACGCGCGACGCCGGCGACCTCGACCTGCTGGTCGTAGGTCAGTCCCTGAAACAGCGGCACCCGACTGACGCACAGATCCCCTGGGCGCTCCGCACTCGTCGTCACTGGTGCTCCTGTCGCTGGGTCACACGCTCGTCATCCAGTATGGCAACGGATCGTCCGGAGCTGGGCATGGCTGTCGCACCTTGTGCGTTGCGCAGCAACCGCATCGCGTTGAGAATGACCACGAGAACCGACCCCTCGTGCACGAGCATGCCGAGCGCCATCGTCACCCCACCGGCGAAGACGCCGATCAGGAGCAGCACAACGGTGATCAGTGCTATCGCGATGTTCTGTCGCATCACGTTCACCGTGCGCTTGGCCAGGAGAATCGCTTCGGGAAGCTTGAGCAGGTTGTCGCCCATGAGCGCGATATCTGCGGTCTCCACCGCCACCGCGGACCCCGCAGCACCCATCGCGACGCCGATGTCGGCCGTGGCGAGCGCCGGGGCGTCGTTGACGCCGTCTCCGACCATCGCGACGGTGTATCCCTCGCGCTGCAGCTGCGCCACCGCAGCCAGTTTGTCCTCCGGCAGGAGCGAGGCGTGCACCTCATCGATACCGGTCGCCCTGGCGATGGCCTCGGCCACGAGCCGGGTGTCACCGGTGAGCATGACGACCTTCTCGACTCCGCTCGCGTGCAGTCGCCGGATCATTTCCGGAGCATCCTCACGGATGGCATCCGCGACGGCGATCACACCGATCACCGCATCATCGACGGCGACGATCATCGGAGTCCTGCCCGCCGCGGACAGCTCGGCTGCCGCCGCTGCCGCGTCCGCGGCATCCGGAATTCCGCACTGCTTGAGGAGCGCAGCGTTGCCGATGAGAATCCTCCGACCGTCGACGTCCGAGACGATTCCCTTGCCGATGACGGGGGTGACGACGCCCGGGATGCCGACGGGAGCGACGCCCTCGGCCCGCGCAGTGTCGAGAATCGGCCGGGCCAGTGGATGCTCGGAGCCTGCTTCTGCGACTGCCGCCCACCGCAGCACGTCCGTGCGCGTCAGCGCGGGATCGAGCACGACGACATCGGTCAGCACCGGGCGTCCCTCGGTCAGGGTGCCTGTCTTATCGACGGCGACAGCCGAGATCTTCGCGGAGGTCTCCAGATACTCGCCGCCCTTGATGAGGATTCCGTTCCGTGCCGACCGGCCGATGCCGGCCACGATCGCCACGGGAATCGAGATCACTAGGGCGCCGGGGCAGCCGATGACGAGCAGGGTGAGCGCGAGCACGACGTCACCGGAGAGCAGACCTGCGGCGAGCGCGAGCGCCATCACCGCCGGCGTGTACCACTTCGAGAACCGGTCGATGAATGCCTGGGTTTTCGCCTTCGCATCCTGGGCTTCTTCCACACGGTGGATGATGCGTGCGAGGGTCGTGTCCGCTCCGATTCCCGTC
This sequence comes from Microbacterium sp., assembly GCF_052099035.1. Lineage (GTDB taxonomy): Bacteria > Actinomycetota > Actinomycetes > Actinomycetales > Microbacteriaceae > Microbacterium. The sequence continues at coordinate 10,760 of NZ_JBQDSX010000031.1, forward strand.
GCGAGCACTTGCAGGAAGCCGCTGCGGGAGATCGTGCCGGCGAAGACACGATCCGATGCGGTCTTCTCCACCGGGATGGATTCACCGGTGATGGATGCCTCATCGATCGCGCCCGTGCCGGAGATGACCTCCCCGTCGACGGGCACCTTCGACCCGTTCTTCACGAGCACGGTCTCCCCTGCGCGCACCTGTCCGGCGGGGATCTCGATCTGGTCTCCGTCGCGCAGCACAAGCGCACGGTCCGGGGCGACGGCGACAAGGGCTGCGAGAGCGGCGCGGGTCTTGTTCATCGTGCCGGCCTCGAGCGCGTGTCCGACCGAGAACAGGAAGGTCACCGCGGCTGCTTCCCAGAAGTTGCCGATGATGATCGCGCCGATCGCGGCGATCGACACGAGCAGGTCGATGCTCACGAACTTCACCATCAGGGCACGGGTCGCCTTGATGACGATCCCGTAGCCCGCGACGACCGCCGCGGCGATCATGAACGCGTTCGCCAGCGTGAACGCGTCCCCGGAGCCGTGGGCGTGTTCGCCGGCGTGCACCCACCACTGCGGGCTGAGGGTGACGTTCCCGTCGCCCGCGAAGAGGTGCTCCGTGCCGAACGAGAGGAGGATCAGCATCCCGGAGATCACCGGGATGAACCAGTTGCTGTGCTGCCAGGCACGAAGCGCGTTCACGAACCCGCCGCCTTCCTGTGTAGTGATGTCTGTGTCAGCGGACCGGGTCAGAACGCAGAGGCGCTGGATTTGTAGCCGGCTTTGCCCACGGCAGCGATCAGCTCATCGACCGAGGCCCTCGCTGCGTCATGGTCGACTTCGACGCGGCCGGATGCGAAGTGCACCTTCACGTTCTCGACGCCGTCCATGCGGCCGACCTGCTTCTCGATCTTCGACACGCACGACGGGCAGGAGAATCCTTCGGCGCGCAACAGGGTGTGTGTGGTCTGGGTCGTGTTGTTCATGACAGCACCTTTCTCACGGTTGAGTTTTCCATCGGACCAGGTATATTCCTGTCGTCCGATGTCGACGCTACCCGTGTGCCCCGTCCCCGTCCTTGACCCAGGTCAAGCCCCTCACTTACTTTCGCCGAGGCCCCCTCTGGTTACCCGCGCCCCCTCTGAATCGCGTGTTTCAGAGGGGGCGCGGATGCTGCGCGGGGGCCTCGGCGCAGTTGTCGATGACAGCTGGTGTCAGGACCTCCACGCGCGAGCAACCGTCGCAGCGGCCTCAGCAGCTGTGACGCGCACGATCCCCTGATGCGCGAGAGCGTCGTTCCACTCGGCGGGTGATGGGACCAGAGCTGTGCGATGCCCGGCCATCTCAGGTCTCCAGCGTCTGCAGGAGTGTGCGTGCCGACGCGGGTACGCGCCCGCTTCTGCCGAGCACATCCTCGAACTGCGCTCTTGTGACGCGCTCAGTGAGGTTGGTTACGGCCTCGGCGTACTGAACTTCCCCCAGTAAGACGCGCGACCCGCGATGAGCCAGGAGGTCGAATAATGTCTGCGCGGGGGTGGTCACGAGCGCATCGCCGAGAATTGTGTGCTCAAGCGTTGCGTCAACATCATCGATGCGCCGGAAGACGAAATGAATGCGCCCCCCTATCGCGAGTTCGACGGGTTTGATGCCGCGTTCCCCGACCGCAATTGTCGTGACGCCGATGGCGCGCGGGACCGCGTGCCACTGCCGTGCTGCGCCCGGGCCCATGAGGATGGCAGCACGAGGCCCGAACCGAGCCGTGGCCAAGGCTAGAGCGCCCGCTTCCAGCGGTGGGCGCCAACGACGCGCGTCCGCACCATCGGGAGGAACCGTATACACGCCATGGGCAAGCTTCGTCAGAGCTCCTTTGCCGACAAGGCGCGAAATGGTGCGCGTCGCATTGGAGACGATGTTTCGCACATCTTCCGTACGAACCGTTCGCATTGGAGCACGCTCGATGGTGCGGATCAGCTCGACGTCGTCCACCACTCCCCTTTAGGTAAGTAAAAACCTACGCCTAGTGTAGTTTTAAACTTACTTAAATGAAACTAGCTCAACCTTGGAGTGGTAGCTACAACGCGGAAAGGGCCGTCCAAATGGACAGCCCTTTTCGTACAATCTTGTGCCCCCGACAGGAGTTGAACCTGCGACCTACGGTACCGGAAACCGGCGCTCTATCCACTGAGCTACGGAGGCGTACTGATCGACAATATCACCGGTGCGGCCTGCGCTCGATTCGCGCAGAGTTCCGCGCGTTTCTCTCGACCGGACAGATACGATTGCGCGATGTGGTGGACGGACGAGGAATGGGCTGCGCTCGCCGATCCACTTCAGTGCGACCGAGTCCACCCACTGAGGTCAGCCTGGGGCGCGCGCGTATGACCTACCCGGCTCGCATTGAATGGCCGCCGACTGACAATCGTCACCGCCGCTCGGAGGCCACGGCATCCATCGGTCATGGCGATGCCGTGTGGGAGCGAGCGAGTCGCGATGTGCTCCGTTGGAAGGTCAAGACCAGAAGCGGATTCACGGTCGACAATGACACGCCCACCACTGAGGGTGATCGCGTACTCGTCACAGCACGCGTGCTCGGGATGAAGATCGTCGAGCCCGTGGAAGTCGTGAACGTGGTGAACGAACCCGATCGGGTCGGCTTCTCGTACCGCACGCTCCCCGGCCACCCCGTCAGCGGCGAAGAAGCCTTCATCGTGCACCGCCGCGCCGACGAAGTGTTCCTGACCGTCCGCTCACTCACGCGCCCCGCACCGCAACAGCCCTGGCGCGCGCTCTACCCATTCCTACGGGTCGCCCAGGTGATCGTGCGCCGCAGATATCTGCGTGCACTGCGATAGGTCACGTACCCGCAGCCAGCTCTAGAATTTCCGGATGCAGTACATCGAGCTCGCGGAGCGATTCATCGCCGCGCATTACCCGAAGGCATCCACCGCGGTGATCGGCGGCAGCACATCGCGTGGCGAGCGTACTCGTACGAGCGACATCGACCTGCTCCTGATCGGTGATGATCTGCTGCCCGACGGCGAGTCGGGCGCCGCGCTCACGCTGGCGTTCGAGGACGAGATCTTCGAGGTGTTCGCATACACACCAGACGGGTTCGACGAGTGGGCGCAGCGCAGCATCGCCCAGCACCGGCCCGTGATCGTCCACATGCTCGTCGAAGGAATTCGAGTCCGCGGCGACGAAGAACTCGACGCGCTGCGCACGAAGTGGGCCGCAGTGCTGGATAACGGCCCGACGCCCGACAGCCACGAATTGGAGTTCCGCCGCTACGTCATCACCGACGTCCTCGATGATCTCCGTGACGCTACGGATCCCCTCGAGCGTCAGGTGATTGCCGCGACGCTGTTCGAACGCACCGCCGAGCTCATGCTGCTCACCGCCGGCAAATGGATCGCCACCGGCAAGTACCTCCCGCGTCGCCTGCGCGAACTGCCAGCAGATCGAGTCGATGCACTCAGCGTCCCGTACGTGCGCTGTGACTTCGACAAAATGGCGGATGCTGTCGAACGCGAACTCCGCGCGGCAGGCGGACGTGTGCAAGCAGGCTTCATCCGCTGACCACGCTGACCACGCTGACCACGCTGACCACAACGATCGGCGTAACGCACCCCACCCACGCCGTACGATGGAACCGAAGATCCCGGCATCCATCTCCAGCACGAACGAGGTTCGAGACTTGCAGTACATCTCCACACGCGGCGGCACGCTCGGACAGTTCAGCGATGTCCTTCTCGAAGGGCTCGCCCCCAATGGCGGTCTCGCCGTTCCCGAGCAGCTCCCCCGGCTCTCCGCCGACGACCTCGAGCGCGTGCGCGTGCTGACGTACCCGCAACTCGCCACCGAGATCATCGGACTCTTCGCCACCGACATCCCCCGTGCGGACCTCGCCCGCCTCACCGAGAACGCCTACGGCGGCGGCAAGTTCGCAGCAGAAGAGATCGTGCCGCTCACGGCGGTCGACGGCATGACGCTCGTCGGTCTCTCCGAGGGCCCGACCCTCGCGTTCAAGGACATGGCCATGCAGTTCCTCGGCGAGGCGCTCGAGTACGTGCTCGAAAAGCGCGACCGCGTCCTCAACGTGCTCGGCGCCACCTCCGGCGACACCGGTTCAGCTGCCGAGCACGCGCTGCGCGGCCTCGACCGCGTCTCGGTGTTCATGCTCTCCCCGCAGGGCCGCATGAGCGCCTTCCAGCGCGCGCAGATGTACTCGCTGCAGGACGAGAACGTCCACAACATCGCTGTGGCGGGCGTCTTCGATGACTGCCAGAACCTCGTCAAGCGACTGAACACCGACCTCGATTTCAAGCGCAGGCACAGCATCGGCGCCGTCAACTCCATCAACTTCGGTCGCATCGCAGCCCAGATCGTCTACTACGTGTGGGCATGGCTGCGCACAACGGATGCCGTCGCCGAAAGCGAGCGCGCAGGCTTCGAGGTCTCGTTCGCCGTCCCCTCCGGCAACTTCGGCAACATTCTCTCCGGCCACTACGCCCGCACCATGGGCGTCCCGATCCACCAGCTCGTCCTCGCGACCAACGAGAACAACGTGCTCGACGAGTTCTTCCGCACCGGCCACTACCGCCCGCGCACCTCGGCGGACACGCTCGCGACCTCGAGCCCGTCGATGGATGTCTCCCGCGCCTCGAACCTCGAGCGCTTCGTGTTCGACCTGCTCGGCCGCGACCCCGAGCGCACCGCCGCCGCATGGCACGAGCTCGAGGAGCGCGACGAGATCGACCTGTCAGCCGAGCTCGACCGCTTCCAGGACGAGTTCGGCATCGTCAGCGGCACCAGCACCCATGACGACCGGCTCGCCACCATCCGCGACCTCCACGACAAGACCGGCGTCACGATCGACCCGCACACCGCCGACGGTGTCAAAGTCGCCCGCGAGCGCATCGAGAACGGCATCCCGATGCTCGTTCTCGAAACGGCCAAGCCCGCCAAATTCGCCGACCTCATCGAGGAGGCGATCGGTCAGAGCGTCAAACCGGATGCTGACACGCAGGCGCTGCTCGACGCTCCGCAACGCGTCATCGAGATGCCGGACGACGAGCAGCAGCTGCGGGCATACATCTCCGAACGCGCGCTGAGCTGACGACCATGACCGCGAAGATCGACTTCAAGAAGACGATCGACGCATACCGTGCCCGCAAGGGTCGCTTCGACATCATCGACGTCCCCGAGCTCAACTACCTCATGATCGACGGGCACGGTGATCCGAACAGTTCGCCGGAATTCGCCGGCGCCATCGAGGCGCTCTATCCCGTCGCGTGCACCCTGAAGTTCACCAGCAAACGTCTGCTCGAACGCGACTACACCGTCATGCCTCTCGAGGGGTTGTGGTGGGCCGATGACCACGCCGCCTTCACCGTCTCCCGCGACAAATCACAGTGGCACTGGACGCTCATGATCATGCAGCCCGATTGGATCGATCACGAGATGTTCGCGGATGCCGTGGCCACCGCATCCGCGAAGAACCCCGACCGACGCATCCACGAAGTCCGATTCGGATCCTTCGCCGAGGGCCTCTGCGTGCAGACCCTGCATGTCGGTGCCTTCGATGAGGAAGGCCCGGTGCTCGCTGAGATGCACGACGAGTTCATCCCGCAGTACGGCCTCGCACTCACCGGTAAGCACCACGAGATCTACTTCAGCGACCCGCGCAGGGGCGCACCGGAACGCCGCCGCACGATCCTGCGACAGCCAGTCGAAGCGCTCAGCTGATTCCCACGGCGACCGCCGTGACGATAACCGCCAGCAGCGGCAACGTGCCCTGCATCAGTGCAGACCGCGCCATCTTCACGTTCGACAGCACCAGCACCAGTGCCGCCGCGAGCATCATGCCGGTTCCGGCGAACACGAGCGTCAGCCCGACTGTGGGCTGTCCCGACAGCACGAGCACGATTCCCAGCAGGGTCGCCAGCGCCAGGAACAGGTTGTAGAAGCCCTGGTTGAATGCCAGCGGCTTCGTGGTCTCAGCATCCGCTTCGCTGGCAACGCCGAAGATCTTGCGGGTCGCGGGCTGTGTCCACCGCACGGACTCGAGCACGAAGATGAACACGTGGAAGGCGGCCGCGAGGGCGGCGAGAATCAGGCCGACGATGAGCATGGAATGAGTCTGGCACCTCAGAAGATGACGACGTAGCGCATGAGCGCATCGAACAGCACGTCGGAGAGCCCGGTGGACTCCTGCATGCTCTCGCGTTCTGCGACCCCTTCAGAGGCGAGGTCGGTGATGATCCCGTCAGCGTCATCGCGCATGAGTTCACGGATGCGCTGCTCATCGTTGACGGTCCACGCCAGCGCCGCGAGTCCCGCGTCGTGGGTGGCAGCGTTCATCTCGGGCGTGAACGACCACTCTTCGATCACGAGAAAGTCGGCCGCTGTCTCGGGCGCCCCGATTCCAGCGAGCGCCAAGATGAGCCCCACGGTCACGTTCGGGCGGAGACGCTTGAGCTCTTCGACGCTGTCCTTATCGAGCGAGTGGTAGATGTTCTCCTCGATCGCCCCGAGGCTTTCCAGCTCGTCCACGAGCCGCGGCACCAGATCAGGACTCTCACCGCCATGCAGCTTGATCTCGATCAGCAGAGGCTGACCGATCTCCTGCGCGACCGTCACATACTCCTCGAGCGAGGGGATGCGATCGCTGTTTCCCTGCTCGTCGTGCACGGTCATCTCCACCAGCTCGGCGAGAGTCAGCTCGCCGACAGCTCCCTTCTGACCGGTGAGACGGGTGAGCTCCGCATCGTGCATGACGACGAATTTCCCGTCCGCCGTCTCCATCACATCCATCTCGACGAAGTCGACATCGGCAGCACGCGCGTCCTTCAACGCCGAAATGGTGTTCTCGACGGCGTGCGCGGTGTACCCACGATGCGCCAGCACGAGCGTGCTCGGCTCGCGCGAGAGCGCGTTCATCACGGGGACGTTGATCACGCTAAGCCCCACGATGAGCACGGCCATGCACACCACGGGCACGAGAGGTCGCCTGCGCTCACGCTTCACGCTCTCTGGTGCGCGTGCAGGGTCATCGAGTGCGTCAGCATCCACCCGTTCCACGAGCGCGACTCTCTCCACGAGCGCAACGAGAACGGAAACGATCATCACCGCACCGATGCCGACCACGACCATTGCGCAGACCTGAGCGAACGCGAGCATCACGGCAGCAACGATCGGCGCGGCATCGGGGAGCACAGCATCCACAAGCGCGACGGGGCCCAGCCCGATTCCGACCAGCACCGCGCCTGCGATGGCGCCGGCGACCAGCACGGTGAGGATGACCAGCACGAGGGCGATGCGGTGTCCGCGCACGAAGCGCCAGCTTCGCCGCAGGGCGCGCCCTCCGGTGGCATCGGTCATGGCAAACAGCGGCACCGCGAGCGCGAACTGAATGTTCAGCACCGCGACGACGGCGAGGAAGACGAGGTAGACGATCAGGCCGCCCGTGGTCTTGACGAGTTCACCGGTGATGAACGAGGGAATCGTGATCGTCTGCGACAGTACCGACATGAATCCGATCCCGCCCAGCGGCAGGAGGAGGAACAGATACGGCAGCAGCGGAAGCGCACTCGGGCGCAACAGCTTGCGACCGAGTGCGCCGACGTCGCGCAGTGCGTCACGGGTGAACAGGCGCTGCCCGGCCTGCACGCGCCGGATCGCGACGACGAGCACCAGGTACTGCAGGGACAGCACGAGGAATGCGATCACCACGACCGCGAGCAGCAGGCCGATCGACAGGGGCGTGTCGATCAGACGCGGGAGGGCGGACGTGTCGAAGCCCGTGAGGCCAGCCGCGCGCAGCGCCTCCACGAACAGCCAGCGCAGCGCCGGTGCCGCGATGACCAGGATCAGTCCCTGCGCCACCAGGTATACCGCCGCGAGACGCCATCCGCCCGCTCTGATCACGCGCCACGCGGCGATGATCAGTGCGCGATACGTGCCACGCGATCCGATGTGCGCGCCCGTGGCCGGCGTCCCCGCGGAGCCCGTCACTGCACTGCTGCTCGAGAGCGCACCTTGCGGTACGGGTGGTCCTGCACGCGGGCGGATGCCTCGTCGACGAGCTGCTTGTAGGTCTTCGACTTGCGCGCCCCGGAGATCAGGTGCTTCGTCGTGCGCGCGGCCTTGCGCAGGTTCATCGGCCGCCCCTCGATGCCGTAGAGCAGTCGCGCCCAGTCAGGCAGCAGGTGGAGGACGCCGTCCTGCACGATCACGCCGGTCCAGACCGTGAGGGGATTGCCGCGCAGCACAGGTTTGCGGAGATTGCGCGTCACCTCGGCGGCTTCGACGCCGAGAGCGAGCCAGTGCGTCTGCCCGTCGATGTACTCCTGCAATTCGCCCGCGTTCGACGGGAGCAGCGATGCATCCTCGATGCCGATCAGCCGCGCCGCGACGAGCTGTTCGACGATGAACTGGTCTGCTTCGGCCGGTGAGATCTCGACGCCGAATTCCTGTGATGCACGCAGCAGCGCATAGACGAAGGTGTTGTGCGTCCACGCCAGCCATTCCGGTTTGTCCGCGCGCAGGATCTCACCGGTCACGGGGTCCGTCCAGGTGGCGTGCACATGCATGCGGCGCACCGAAGCGGATGCTGCATCGGCATGCGCCCGATCGCCGAAGATCACGGTCTCGAAGTACCGCCCCGTCCGCTCATCGCGGCCGGCTGCATCACTGTGGGACTCCGTCGCGTTGTAGAAGACCCTCATCATGTACGGGTTCAATGCCTGCATGAGTAACGCGGCCATCCCACCCAGCTTGGAAGCCGGGTCGGCGAAGACACGCCGGGAGACGCTGTCGGGAGCGAAATAGCCGTCGTGCTCGGTTCCGGCGTCGGTCATGGCATCCTGAACGCTCATGGGCGTACCTCTTCGTTGTAGGCAGTCCAAAGTTAGACTCGATTCATGATGGCATAGACGCCGAGGCGCCTCTCACACCAGGACGATCGGCAGCAGTCCCGGATTGTGCGCGTGCACCAGCACGGCGAAGACGACGGCATCGAACAGCAAATGCACGGTGACCACGTAGGCGAGCGAATGCGTCTTCAGGAAGATGTATCCCTGCAGCAGCGCGAACGGGATCGTCAGCGCCGGCCCCCACTCGCGATAGCCCAGTTCCCACAGGAACGACACGAACACGATCATCTGCAGCACGTTCGCCAGCACGTTCGGGAAATGTCTGCGCAGTAGGGCGAACACGGTGCAGATGAAGAACAGCTCATCCCAGATGCCGACCGCGCCGACGCCGACGAAGAGCCGTGCGATGAGCTCCGGCGTGTCGACGACCGGCCAGTTCTGATAGACGCCGCTGGTGATGAAGTAGAACGGCAGGATCAGCCAGCCCAGCACGAGCACGGCGATCAGCCAGCCCCATTGCAGGCGCCCCCAGCGCTTGCCTGTGCGCCACGGAAAGCTGATCGCCCGATCGCGGAATACGAATCGCGAGATGAGGTACGGCACCACGACCGCACCGCCGAGCGCGAGCGTGAAACGCAGCATGGCGAGGTTGTCGAGTTCGGCAGCGAGCGGAATGATGCTGACGATCAGCATCCCGACCGCGATGAGCGACAGGTCACGGGTGAGCGAGGGAGCGGATGCCGTCACCGCTCCGCGCTCGATCAGCCAGGCCGTCCCGATTCCGGCCGCCAGCAGCAGCCACCCCAGCCAAGCCCACTCCGCGACGAAGAATGCGGGAGCTGCGAGGCAGACGAGCACCGCAGGAGCAAGACCGGGCAGCCAGGCTGCTCCCGCGCGAGTCACACCCGAGGCTTTCGCCGGTACACCAGATCGCGGATCTCGCGTCCCTTCGCGATGCCCTTCCGCTCGAAAGCGGTCATCACGCGACCGTCGAACCGCTCGGCCCACTCCCCCTCGAATGTTCGCTCGAACAGCGGCTCGGCATCCATCACTTCGCGCATCTGCAGTGCGTAGTCTTCCCAGTCCGTTGCGAGCCGGAGCAGCCCGCCGTCGGCGAGCGCGTGCGCTGCGGCGTCTCCGAAGCCCGGCCGGATCAGTCGGCGTTTGGTGTGCCGCTTCTTGTGCCACGGGTCGGAGAAGAAGATCCAGACTTCGGATGCTGCGCCCTCGGGCAGGTACGTCGACAGCACTTCCGGCGCATTGGCCTCGATCAGGCGCAGATTGCGCACGCCCGCCTTGTCGGCGTCGAGCATGGTGCGCGCGAGTCCTGCGCGGAACACCTCGACGGCGAGGAAGTCGTCGTCGGGCCGCGCGGATGCCGCCGAGATGATGGCGTGCCCCTGCCCCGATCCGACCTCGACGATCAGTGAGGCGCTGCGACCGTACTCCTCAGCGGGATCCATCCGGGCATCGGGGTGGACACTCGTCGATGCCATGTCTCGCGGAACATCGATCAGGTAGTGCGGTGCGAGCTCGTCGAACGCGCGGTCCTGCGCCTCCGACATCCGCCCGCTTCGACGAACGAAAGAGACCGGCTCATCACGGAAAGTACGGGGCTCGGACATGCTGAACAGCCTATCCGGCCGCTATCAAGCAGATGGGTCCGTCACGAAGTCGATGAGCTCTTCCACGCGCCCGAGCAGCGTCGGCTCCAGGTCACGGTAGGTGTGCACCTTGCTGAGGATGAACTGCCACGCGCGCCCGGTGTCGCCCTGCGTCTCATACGGCCAGCCGAACGCCTTGCAGATCCCCGTCTTCCAGTCCGTGCCGCGAGGAATCTCCGGCCAGCGTGCGATCCCGAGCGTCTGCGGCTTCACGCACTGCCAGACATCGATGAACGGGTGTCCGACGATCTTCAGATGCTTCCCGTGCGGGCCGCGCAGGATGGCATCGACGATGCGCGTCTCTTTGGAACCGGCGACGAGGTGGTCCACGAGCACGCCATAGCGCCGCTTCGCACTCGGCGGCTCGGCGGACAGCAGTTCGTCGAGCTTGTCGACGCCCTGGAGGAACTCGACGACGACCCCCTCTGCGCGCAGGTCGGCGCCCCAGACCTTCTCGACGAGCTCGGCGTCATGCTTGCCCTCGACGAGAATGCGACTGGGCAGGGCGATTCGCGCTCGCTGGTCGGCGGCGACGAACGAACCGGATGCTGTGCGCCGGTGCCCCTGCTTCGCGGGGGCAGGCGGAGTCAGACGTACCGGCTCGCCATCGATCATGAACCCGCCGCCGAGCGGGAACACTCGTTTTCGGCCGTTGTAGTCTTCGAGCTCGACGTTCCCACCCTGGACGCGTGTGACCGCACCGCAGTAGCCGTCAACGGCGACCTCGACGACCAGGTCCCGCTCCGCAGCGACGTCGAGAACCTTCTTCGCACCGCGCTGTCGCCATCCGTCGGCGAGCACATCGGAGCCGTACCTGTCGTCCATGCCTTCCAGCGTATGCGTCGGCAGCGTCCTTCCCTGCGGCGACACAGACTGTTTCCCTAGAGTCGCTATCGTCGGTCGCCGCGAGTGAATAGACTCGGAGCGCCAGGGCCCAGTGGCCCGCGGAGGGAGCACAATGCGGACTCGGTTCACGGTCATGCTGGGGTTGATCGCGGCTGTGTTCGCGTCGGGGATGGCGACGTCCAGTGCACTGGCGACAGCACCGGTGACGCTGGCTTCCGGCTTCGTCACCGATGAGGCCGGAGTCTTGTCCTCCGGCGAGCTCGAGACGGTGAACACACGACTCGCAGATCTCGCCGACGCGGACGGTGGTGATCTGTACGTCGTCTTCGTCGACGAGTACACCGATCCCTCGGACAGCGTCGCGTGGACGGATCAGACAGCCATCGACAACGGGCTCGGCACCGATCAGTACCTCATCTCCGTGGCCATCGATGCCGGCCAGTATGCGATCTTCGCCGACAGCAACGGACCGCTCAGCGACAGCGAAGTCGACCGCGTCGTCCAGGCGATGGAGAACGGGTTGCGCGCCGGCGACTGGGACGGCGCGGTGATCGCCGCGGCCGACGCATTCCCCGGTCAGGGCGGCAGTGCCGACAGCGGTGGCATCGTGTGGATCGTCGTCGTACTCGTGGTCCTGGCGGCGATCATCCTGATCATCGTCGTGGTCACGCGCGCGCGCAAGAAGAAGCAGACGACCCCGGTTGCCGTCCCCGACCCGAACGATCCCTATGCATCCGTCAGCGACGAGGACCTCGAGCAGCAGGCCGGCAGCGCGCTCGTGCACGCGGATGACGCGATCACCTCGAGCAAGCAGGAACTCGGCTTCGCGATCGCGCAGTACGGCGACGATTCGACCGACACCTTCACGAAGGTCGTCAGCGCTGCTGAGGCCAAGGTCGGCGAGGCCTTCGCCCTCAAGCAGAAGATCGACGATGAGATTCCCGACACCCGCGAGCAGCGTCGCGCATGGCACGTTCAGATCATCGAACTGTGCGATGACGCCGACGACCTGCTCAACGAGAACATCGTGGCGTTCGAAGAGCTGCGCAAACTCGAATCCGATGCGCCCGCCGCTCTCGAACGCGTCCGAGGACGCCGCGCCGCAGCCGAACAGACCCTTGCCACTGTTGAACCCGCGCTGTCCGCGCTTGCACAGACATACGACGCGACAGCCATCGCCACGGTGAACGACAACTCCTACCAGGCGCAGCAGCGCCTGGCGCTCGCCGACTCCGAGATCGCCGAGGCCGATGCTGCGATCGTGGCAGGCCGCAACGGCGAGGCCGCTTTCTCGATCCGCACCGCAGAAGAGGCCATCGAACAGAGCGTGGCTCTCGTCGGCGCCGTCACGACGCTCGGTGCGAACCTCGCCGCAGTCGAAGACCAGGCGCGCGCCATGATCACCGACCTCGAAGCCGACATCGCGGCGGCGGGCGCCATGCCCGATGCCCAGGGACAGCTGGCGCCGCTCATCGCCAGGACCCGGTCGAACATCGACGCGGCTCAGGCGGGTCTGCAGGCTGGCGCACGAAACCCCCAGCAGGTTCTCGATGCGCTCGGCGCGACGAATGCTGAGATCGATGCGGCGCTGGCCCGAGTCCGCGAGGCGTCGGAGCAGGCCCAGCGGAGCCGACGGATGCTGGAGCAGCGGCTCACTCAGGCCCGGGCGCAGATCAGCACCGCGAACGAGTTCATCACCAGCCGACGCGGTGCGATCGGTGCGACAGCGCGCACACGCCTCGCCGAGGCGAACGCCGCGTACAACGAAGCCGTCGCCGCACAGGCGACGGATCCGGTTCTCGCGACGGAACGCGCCACCCGGGCGTACAGCCTCGCCTCCGAGGCGGTGTCCCTCGCCACCAATGAGGTCAACGCATTCAACACCGGCGGATGGTCCGGCGGCCTCGGCGGCGGATACGGTGGCGGGTACAACCGCGGCAGCGATCTCGGTGGAGCCATCCTCGGCGGCATCCTCGGCGGCTTGTTCAGCGGAGGCGGAGGAGGCGGCGGAGGCGGCGGCTGGAGCTCCGGTGGAGGGTGGCGCTCCAGCGGCAGCAGCCGCAGCAGCCGCCCGTCCAGCTTCGGCGGAGGCTCGAGCCGCAGCAGTTCCCGCAGCGGTGGCAGATCCCGAGGGGGTCGGTTCTAGCATCCGCTCCCTATTCTCACGAAAACCTCGAAAGACTCCGTTCCAACCGAAAGGAAACACCATGACCAAGCAGTCCATCTTCGGTCGCATCTCCACCCTGGTGAAGGCCAACATCAACTCGATGATCGACTCTGCTGAAGACCCGCAGAAGATGATCGATCAGCTCGTGCGCGACTACACCAACAACGTCGCAGACGCCGAAGCGGCCATCGCCGAGACGATCGGCAACCTGCGTCTACTGGAGCGCGACCACGAGGAGGACGTCCAGTCGGCGACGAACTGGGGAAACAAGGCTCTCGCCGCAAGCCGGAAGGCGGACGAACTGCGCGGATCGGGTGACATCGCCGACGCCGACAAGTTCGACAGCCTCGCCAAGATCGCCCTGCAGCGTCAGATCAGTTCAGAGCGCGAAGCCACCGGCGCCGAGCCGACCATTGCGGCACAGACCGAGGTCGTCGACAAGCTCAAGAGCGGGCTGAACGGCATGAAGGACAAGCTCGGCGAGCTCAAAGCCAAGCGCAGTGAGCTTCTGGCCCGCGCGAAGGTCGCGGAGGCGCAGACCAAGGTTCAGGATGCGGTCTCCTCGATCAACGTGCTCGACCCGACCAGCGAGCTCGGTCGCTTCGAGGACAAGGTCCGTCGCCAGGAGGCTCTCGCGCAGGGCAAGGTGGAGCTGGCCGCTTCCAGCCTCGACGCGCAGTTCGAGAGCCTGGAGGACCTCGGTGAGCTCACCGAGGTCGAGGCGCGCCTGGCCGAGCTGAAGGCCGGCGGCCGCACGCAGTCGCAGCTCGAGTCCTGAGACTCCGGATGCCCCGGCGCGCACGCGCCGGGGCATCCCTTCTTACCTAGGAGGTCCTTGTGGCCCGATTCCTCGTCGTCCCGCAGTGGCAGGGCTCGCCCTCCGCGCGCGCGATGCTCCTCATCGACGGTGCATCGGCGATCGCGGGCGATCTTCCCCGTACGGCGACCACAGTGCTCGATATCCCCGTCGAGGCGGGTGAGTCGCTGGGAACGGGCGTGCATCGCCTCAGTTCGCTGCTGCGCTCGCGGGCGATGATCGTCGAGAATGTGCACGACGGCACGATCGTGATCGGCGGCGACTGCAGTGTCACGGTCGCGGCTCTGGAAGCCCACGACCGCGAGGGCCTCGCCGTCGTCTGGCTCGATGCGCACCCGGATCTGCACACCGATGAGACCTCGCCGTCCGGCGCGTTCTCGGGGATGGCGCTGCGCGCGATCCTGGGTGAGGGCGAGCCGCAGCTGGCACTCTCCCCCGGCATCCCCGCCGATCGCGTCGTCCTCGTCGGTGCCCGCGTGATCGACGATGCCGAGCAGGAGCCGCTCGCCCGGCTCACCCAGCTGGATATCACTGATCTGGATGATCCGGATGCTCTCGCCGCCGCGGTCGCGGCCACCGGAGCATCCCGCGTCTGGGTGCACATCGATGTCGATGTGCTCGACCCCGCGGAGATCGCGGGTGTCTCCACGGCCGCCCCGTTCGGCGCATCCGCCGCCGCGCTCACCACCGCCATCCGGGCATTGCGCGCCCGCGTGCCGCTGGCCGGTGCCACCATCTCGGGGTTCTCGCCGCGCTCACCGCTCGACGCGGTCGACGACCTCGGAGCCATCCTGCGACTCGTCGGCGCCGTCGCATGAGTCCGACTGCGCGAACCGCGGACTGGCGTCCGGCGGCAGAGGCCGCATTGACGCGCGGGCGCCGATTCGATCGCCGCATCCCCGCATTCCTGCTGCGATCGCCCATCAGCCGCATCGGATACGCGTGGGGCACTGCCGTCGGCTGGATCTGGGGCTCGCTGTGGAGCACAGGGCCGATCGAGCGCCGAAGTGGCCTGTGGATCTTCCGCGGCCTGCCGAACTGGGCTTTCAACCGCGGCGGTGTCTGCGTCGGCGGATGCTATCTGACCGGCGATGCCGTACCTACCGAGGCGGTGCTGCGTCACGAGGCCGTTCACAAAGCCCAGTGGCTGCGCTACGGCTTCCTCATGCCGGTACTGTACCTGTTCGCCGGCCGAGACCCGCTGCGGAACCGGTTCGAGATCGAGGCCGGCCTCGAAGACGGCAACTACGTCCGGTCTAGGCGGACAGCAGGCCGAAGCGCGCAGGCGCGTCGATAGTAGAGACCGGTACGTCCAGGACTCCGGTCAGGTGCTCGACGATGTCTGCGGTGCCGAGGTAGCCGCCCAGGAGCGTGACGTGCGTGGGCAGTTCGCTGTCGCACAGCATCTCGTCAGCCCAGGCGCAGGTGGCGCGAGCCAGCGCGGCACCCGGTGCGCACGAGCGCCCCGTTCCCGGTGCACCGGAACGCGACGCGCGAGCGAGCCAGGTGACCGTCATCCGCGCCGGTGCATCGATCACGCTGATGTCGCTCGCATGCGGAACCTCGATGAAGACACGACCGGAGGCGCACAGCGGGAGCGTGGCCAAGAAGGTCTCGAGTTCCAGCAGCGAATTCTCATCTGCCGTGACCAGGTGGTGCGAACGCAGACGCTCTGCCCGGCGCTGGGCACGGCCGCTGCGGATGTCGGTGGACGTCGTCATGATTTCCCCATCGTACCACCGACAAAGGGTTGCCTTACCTTTGTCGCGGCGGAACCGGGTAGCGACCGGCAATCACGACGCGGTTGAAGGCGTTGATCGACACGCATGCCCAACTGAGCGCCGCATACTCCTTCTCGGTGAAGACGCTGCCGACTCGGTTGTACACCTCGTCGGAGATCCCTTCGTCCGAGATGAAGGTGAAGGCCTCGGCGAGCTCCAACGCCGCACGTTCACGGTCCGAGAAGACACCGCTCTCACGCCAGACTGCAATCTGCGTGAGGGTGTCGACGTCGATGCCCGCGGTAGTCGCGCGATCGAGGTGCACCCGAGTGCAGTAGGCGCACCCGTTGAGCTGCGAACAGTGGATCATGACGATCTCGCGCAGACGATCGTCGATGCCGTTCGCCGTGCAGATCTCACCGACGGTCCGTGAAAACGCTTCCAACGCCTTGTACGCGGCGGGCTCGGTCTTGGACAGGTGCACTCGCGTCTCACTCATAGGCCCCAGCTTAGGCTCAGTCCTGCCGACTAGCGTTGGCGCAGATGGCGGGTTCGAGGCGGATAGCGAGTGTCGACGGAGTACGAGGCGTGGCCTCGCTCATCGTCGTCATCTACCACTGCAGTCTCATCAGCCTCCCGCACCTGGACGGCAGTCTCGCCGCATGGCTCACGCAGAGCCCGACAAAGCTCGTCTTCGCCGGCACCGAGGCCGTAATGGTGTTCTTCGTGCTCTCCGGCTTCGTCGTCACGCTCCCCGTGCTGCGCGACGGTTTCGCATGGTCCCGCTACTACCCCACCCGAATCCTGCGGCTCTACCTGCCCGTATGGGCATCATTGGTGCTCGCGACGATTCTGATCTTCGTGGTGCCCAGGAACGCCTCCACGATGCCCGAGGGATCGTGGATGCAGAACGGGCAGGCGACGACGGTCACGTGGGGCTCCTTTCTCAGCGAGGCATCGCTGATCCCGGCGAGCTACGACATCAACAATGTGCTGTGGTCGCTGCGCTGGGAGATGATCTTCTCGCTCGCGCTCCCGCTGTTCGTGGGTGCCGCGGTGCTGCTGCGGCGGCACGCGCTGGTCGCGGCGATCGTGGCGTGCGCGCTGACGGTCACCGGGCGCATCGTCGACGTCGACGCCCTGGTGTACCTGCCCGTCTTCATGCTCGGAACGCTGATGGCCGTGCGCCTCGACGATCTGCTCACCTGGGCACGCCGTCCTCGTCACGCGGCATTCTGGCCGAGTGCGACCGCGCTCGCGCTGATGCTGCTCGTCGCCAGCTGGCTCGCTCGACCGATTGCAGATGCCGGAAGCATCACGAGCAGAACGCTGTGGGGCCTGGCGGGCGTCGGTGCAGCCATCATCATCATCGCCTCGATCGGATGGCCGCGACTGAGCACGCTGCTCGAGCGTCGCACGCCGCAGTGGCTCGGCCGGGTCTCGTACAGCCTGTACCTCGTGCACGTTCCACTGCTGGCGACGCTGGTCTATCTCTGGGGAACCGAGAACTGGCTGCTGGCGGTCACTGTCGGGCTTCCGGCGAGCCTGCTGCTGGCGGGCCTGTTCCATCGATACGTCGAGGCTCCGGCGCATCGCCTCTCGCGATTCGTCGGCGGTGCGGTGTCCAGCCGCGTGCGCTCACTCCTCGCCTGAGGCGTCATAGCGTCCGCTGACACGCATCAGTCGACGTTTCATCCGCCCGGCGGAGTGCCGGGATCGTGCAGCCACCGACTCCGGCCCGGATGCCGCGTGCTTGCGCTCCCACGCCTTCTCCATCTCACGGGCCCAGGCCCGCGTCACCGCCTGATCGTCGAACCGTTCGGCCGTCGCCATGGCACGTCGGCGCATGGCGTCGACGGCACGCCCCGGCATCCGCTGCAGCTCGACGATCCGTGCTGCCAGTGCGTCGATGTCTCCCGCCACCACCAGGAATCCATTCTTTCCGTCGACGATCAGGTCCGACGGTCCGTACGGGATGTCGTAGGCGATCGGGATGCACCCGGCCGCCATCCCCTCCACGAGTGCGAGCGGCAGACCTTCGGCGGTCGACGTCAGCAGCATGAAATCGGCCGCCACGAAGTGGGAGCGGGCCTCGGGATCGTGCCCGCGCAGTCGCACTCGATCCGCAACTCCGAGGGATGCGATCGTCTCCTCCAGCAACGGACGGCGCTCACCGTCGCCGAAGACGTCCAGAGCCGCATCAACCGATGCAGACGCGCGCGCGACAGCCTTGATCGCGTGCGACACGCGCTTGCGCTTGATCAACGAGGCCAGCATGATCCCGTTCCCGCGAATGCGATTCGCCCGCTCACCCGGCGTCGCCGGTGCACCGTTGAATCCGTTCGGAATCACGGCGAGGTTCGCGTGCGGGCCGAGGTCACGGACGAGGTCATCGCGCTGGCCCTCGGTGAGCAGCACAACAGAGTCGAAATCGTCGAGGTTCTCCAGAACACTGCGGCGGGTCTTGCTCAGGGCCGCTCCGTCTGCTGTGCGATGCGATCCGTGCAGGACATGCATCGTCATGACATTGCGCCGCCGGTAGGTGCGAGCGAATCGCGCCGCCGTCTTCGAGTCGACGATGAGAAAGCTCTCGTCTCGGCCGATCACCTGGTCGAGCCAGTACCGGTAGAGACCCCACACGCTCCCCCACCTACGCGCGGGCGTGCCATCGCGGTCGTAGAGGATGACATCTCGTGACTGGGTGCGCTCGTCCCGTCGATCGGTCATCAGCACAGTGCCGTCTGCACGGAATCGATCGGCGGCCACCACGCCGCTGCCATCGTCTGCGATGCGCTCGCGCAGCAAGACGACATCATCCCGCCGATGTTCGTCGACGCCCGACCCTGCGACGAGGAGCTCATGTGCCTGCTCCGGACGCTTCTTGCCGGCCGTGACGTCGTGCTCCCGCAACCAGTCCCAGATGTTGACGATGCGGATGCCGTCGATGAGCTCGCCCATGCGCCGAAGTTCGTCACCGAATACCGCGTAGTCGAGCCGATCGTCCAGCGTCAGGATGTCGACGGGGTGACCGGCGACCCGGACGAACGCTCTGGATCGATGCAAGAGCGCACCGGTCATACCACCGAAGGAATTCGGGATGCTCCAGCTGAGCACGAGCTGTCGGCCAGGACGGAAGTGCGGGGCGAAGAGAGAAGTCCGCATGCCACCGACGCTAACAACGCCCGCTGGGAATCCTTCACAATCGATGAGAAAATCATCATGACAATCACTTTGCGTTCAAACTAAGCGATTAGACAATCGTTTATCCTTGATTACGTGGCAATATGATTTCAGGTTTCACGCCAACGCCCACTTCGGAGCAGAATATGGGCGTGACGACCAACGCGAGCGAGGTCCAGTATCTCCCACTGCAGGCTCATGCCCTCGGCGTCCCCGCACCGTCGGCCACGCGCGTCGCTCTTACGCTTCCCGACGGACGGGAACTCAGCGCGCTCCGGTATGGAACAGGCGGCCCCCTCATCACACTCCTGCACGGGGCCGGGCTGAACGCGCACACCTGGGACACCACTGTGCTCCACCTGCAGCTGCCGACCCTTGTGATCGACCTTGCCGGCCACGGCGACTCCAGCTGGCGCGACGACGCCGACTACTCGGGCCGCACCCTCGCTCCCGATGTCGTACTCGCGCTGCAGGAATGGACCTCCGAACCGCAGATCCTCGTCGGCCAGTCTCTCGGCGGGCTCACCGCCGCCGCCGTGGCATCCACCCATCCCGAACTCGTCCGCGCGCTGATCACGGTAGACATCACCCCGGGACTCGACACCTCCGGGGGCCCATCGGCGCTGCGCGCCTTCTACGAGGGACCGACCGATTTCGCCACACGCGATGAGCTCGTCGATCGTGCCATGTCCCTCGGCTTCGGAGGTAACCGCGCAGAAACCGAGCGGGGCGTGTTCCTCAACACGCGAGTCCGACCCGACGGCCGTATCGAGTGGAAGCACCATTTCGCACATCTCGCTGCCGCGGCGCTCGCCACCCCCGCACCGGACGCGCCTGCCGCTCCGTCGCGTGCGATTCTCGATTCCAGCGGCTGGGATGATCTCGCCGCCGTCACCGCACCCGTGACCCTCGTGCGGGCAACCCGTGGCTTCGTGAGCGAAGCGAATGCTGACGAGTTTCAAACGCGCCTTCCGCACGCGCAGGTCGTGGCAATGGATGCTACCCACAACGTGCAGGAAACCGCGCCGGGTCAGCTCGCCCAACTGATCCGCGCGTCGGTCGACTCGCCGCGCTGACGACCTTCTTCCCCCTGTCCACCATCCCCGATCCGCACCGGCACACAGCACCCGCCGTCCCGAGAGGACATCGCACCGAAATGTTCCGTCGTACCAAACGCCTCGCCGTCATCTCCGCCATCGCGGCCGCCGCAATCGTCCTCAGTGCCTGCGCGGGCTCTTCACCCGAACCGGTGAAGACCTCCACGGGCGAGCCCGACCCGGACGCCACGCTCACCGTCGGCCTGGTCCTCGAGCCGACCAACCTCGACATCCGCCACACGAGCGGCGCAGCCCTCGAGCAGATCCTCGTCGACAACGTCTACGAGGGGCTGGTCACGCGCGCGCAGGACAACACGATCGAGCCGCGCCTGGCATCCGACTACGAGGTCTCCGACGACGGGCTGACCTACACCTTTACGCTCAACGATGGCGTCACATTCCACAACGGCACGGCGCTGACCTCGGCCGACGTCGTGGCATCGTACGAAACCGTCCGCACGGATGAGTCGATCCAGGGCAACGCGGAGTTCGCGAGCGTCGCATCCATCACTGCTCCGGATGACGCAACCGTCGTCATCACCCTCTCCGAGCCCAACCAGAACTTCCTGTTCTCGCTCACCGGCCCCGCCGGCCTCGTCTTCCAGAGCGGAGACGACACCGACCTGCAGACCGCCGAGAACGGCACCGGCCCCTTCACCCTGCAGAACTGGAGCAAGGGCAGCACCATCACCTTCGCGCGCTACGACGACTACTGGGCGGACCCCGCCGGTGTCGCCGAGGTCGTCTTCGAATACATCCCCGACTTCACGGCGGGCGTGAACGCCGCCCTCGACGGCAGCCTCGATGTCCTCACCGCCGTGGACCCGAACCTCGCACCCCAGCTCGAGGACTCCGGCGAATTCGTGATGACGACCGGTCGCACCACAGACAAGGCCACACTGGCGTTCAACAACGCAAAGGCACCGCTGGATGACGTGCGCGTGCGCGAAGCGCTGCGCCTGGGCATCGACCACGAGGCCCTCGTCGAGGCCATCGGTGCTGGCCAGCCGCTGTACGGTCCGATCCCCGAGCTCGACCCCGGCTACGAAGACCTCTCCGACGTCGCGCCGTACGGTCCCGCCAAGGCCAAGAAGCTGCTGGACGAAGCCGGTCAGAAGGATCTGAATCTGACGCTCACCATCCCTGCGTTCTACGGCACCACGGTGCCCCAGGTGCTGGTCTCGGACTTCGCGAAGATCGGAGTGACCCTGAAGGTCGATTCGGTGGAGTTCCCGACCTGGCTCGAAGACGTCTACACGAACAAGGACTACGACCTCAGCTTCGTGCTGCACGTGGAGCCCCGAGACTTCGGAAACTTCGCCAACCCCGACTACTACTTCAACTACGACAACCCCGAGGTGCAGAAGCTCTACGCCCAGGCACTCGCCGAGACCGACCCCGACGCCAGCGCCGAGCTCCTCGCCGAGGCAGCCCGTCTCGTCTCCGAGGATCACACCGCTGACTGGCTGTACACCGGCGAGACGATCACCGCTCTGCGCCCGAGCGTCTCGGGCTTCCCGGAGGACTCGATCAACTCGCGCATCAACCTCGCCGGCGTCACCGTCGCCACGGACTGACACGCATCGGTTGATCCCGGGTGATCCGCTACACGCTCACACGAGGAGTCCTGCTCATTGCAGGACTCCTCGTGTCGAGCGTGATCATCTTCCTCAGTCTCCGGGTCTTCCCCGGTGATGTCGCCCAGCTCATCGCAGGCACGCAGGCATCGCCGGCGACCGTCGAGGCGCTGCGTGAATCGCTCGGCCTCAACCGACCGCTCACGGTGCAGTACGGCGACTGGATCGGTGGAGTGCTCACGGGAGACCTCGGCACCTCGCAGCTCAGCGGCGCATCTGTGGGTGCCGAACTCTCCCAGAAGGCGCAGGTGACCGTCCCGCTCGGCATCATGTCGCTCGTCATCGCTCTGCTGATCGCGGTACCGCTCGGCGTCGGCTCAGCGCTCTTGCGCGGCCGCGCCGGAGGGACCGTCATCAACGTGACCTCGCAGACTCTCGCAGCGGTCCCGGTGATTTGGGCCGGAATGATGCTGATCGTCGTGTTCGCGGTGTGGCTCGGGGTGCTGCCTGCCCAGGGCTTCCCTCGTCATGGCTGGAATGAGCCGTGGCAGGCGGTGCGCGCACTGCTGTTGCCGGCTCTCACGATTGGAATCGTCGAGGGCGCCATGCTGCTGAGGTTCGTCCGCAGCGCCACGCTGCAGGCCCGTGGGCAGGACTTCGTCCGCACCGCTGCCGCGAAGGGCCTCACCCGCAACCGCGCGCTCATCCAGCACGGCATCCCGGCCGTCGGTCTCTCGATCGTCACGGTGCTGGGGCTCCAAGTCGCGGGCATCGTCGTCGGATCCGTCGTGATCGAGCAGCTGTTCACCTTGCCCGGCATCGGCCGGATGCTGGTCACCGATGTCGGCACGCGTGATCTCGTCAAGGTGCAGAGTGAGTTATTGGTGCTCACCGGCTTCGTGCTCGTGATCGGGTTCGTCGTCGACCTCGTGCATCATTTCGTGGACCCGAGACAGCGAGAGGCCGCATGATGCCCCGGTGGCTGCGCCAGCTCTGGAGCGGTGCGACGGGACGGTTCGGCCTGATCGTCGTGGCCGTGGTCGCGCTGGTCGCGCTCGTCTCAATGCTGTGGACGCCGTTCGATCCGCACAATGCAGATGTGCGAAATCGCTGGGCCGCCCCCGGATGGCCGCACCTGTTCGGCACCGACGGCACCGGGCGGGACATCTTCAGCCTCATCATGGCGGGCACGCGCACGACCGTGTTCGTCAGCGTCGGTGCCGGCATCGTTGCCACGATCGTCGGCATCGCACTGGCTGCGCTGGGCGCGCTGACCTTCCGGTGGATGCGCGAGACGGTCGCGGTGCTCGTGGACATCCTCATCGCCTTCCCCGTGCTGATCATCGCCATGATGATCTCCTCGGTCTGGGGCGGGTCGCTGTGGGTCGTCATCTGGGCCGTCGGCATCGGATTCGGAGTTAACATCGCCCGTGTCACGCGCCCGGAACTGCGGCGAGTGCAGCAGAGCGACTTCGTGCTCGCCGGGCGCGCATCGGGCCTCACCTCCTCGCAGAACCTGGTGCGCCACCTGCTGCCCAACGTCGCCCCCGTGTTCATCGTGCAGCTGTCGTGGTCGATGGCCGTCGCCGTCCTCGCCGAGGCGGGGCTGTCCTACCTCGGCTTCGGAGCGTCGGTCACCGAGCCCTCGTGGGGCATTCTGCTCGCAGATCTGCAGCGGTACATCGGCATCCATCCCCTGTCGGTGATCTGGCCGGGCCTGGCGATCACGATCACCGTCCTCGCTCTCAACCTGCTCGGTGACGCGCTGCGCGAGGCGACCGATCCGACACTGCAGCATCGCTCGGCAGAGATCCACACTCCGGAGGTGGTCGCGTGAGCCTTCAGGTCCAGGACCTCGTCGTCGAAATCGACGGACGACGCGTCATCGACGGCATTTCGTTCGAGGTGCCCGACGGCGCACGACTCGGCCTGATCGGAGAGTCCGGCTCGGGAAAGTCCGTCACCGCGCTCGCCATCCTCGGACTCCTCCCGGACGGTGCGCGAGCACACGGCAGCATCCGGTGGAACGGCACCGAACTGATCGGGATGCCGGACCGGGAGCTCGCCCGCTTCCGCGGCGATGACATCGGGATCGTGTTCCAGGAACCGCGCACGGCGCTGAACCCGATCCGCACGGTCGGCCGACAGATCGCAGAGTCCGTGCGCATCCACACCGGTGTCGGCAAGCGCGAGGCGCGCCAGCGTGCGATCGAAGAAGCCGCACGCGTGCATCTGCCCGATCCGGAAACGATCGTCAACAAGTATCCGCACCAGCTCTCCGGCGGCCAGCGGCAGCGCGTCGCGATCGCGATGGCGCTCGCCTGCCGGCCGCAGCTCCTGATCGCCGACGAGCCCACCACGGCTCTGGACGTGACGATCCAGGCCGAGGTGCTGCGACTGCTGCTCTCGCTGGTCTCGGAGCACGGCATGTCGCTGATGTTCATCACGCATGACCTTGCGGTGCTCGCCCAGGTGGCCACCTACGGCGTCGTGCTCGAAGAAGGACGAGTGATCGAGGCGGCTCCGGTATCGACGCTGCTCACCGCGCCCTCCTCCCCCATCACCCAGGGACTTCTGCGAGATGCCACCGCGACACTGTGGCGTCCGGAGGGGAACGCATGAGCCTCATCGAGTCCCGCGGACTCCGCCGTGATTTCCCCGTGCCGAGGCGGACGATGTTCGAGCGCGCGAGCGCTCAGACCGCTCTGTACCCGACGGACCTCGACATCGAGGCGGGAGAGTCGATCGGGATCATCGGCGAGTCCGGTTCCGGAAAGTCGACGCTGGTGCGCCTGCTTCTGGGGCTGGACCGTCCGACAGCGGGCACCGTGCGCATCGATGATCGCGAGGTGGATGCCGCAGCATCCGCCCATTCGCTGCACTGGCTGCGCCGCCAGACCGGACTCGTGTTCCAGGATCCGTATGCGTCACTCGATCCGCGCATGAGCGCGGGGCAGATCATCGCCGAGCCGCTGTGGGCGCTCGGCATCGACGGAGACCGCCGCGCACGAGTGCGGGAGGTCCTCACCCAGGTAGGCCTCGACCCCGCGATGGCCGATCGCTACCCCCACGAGTTCTCCGGCGGTCAGCGCCAGCGGGTCGCGATCGCACGCGCGATCGTGCACCGCCCGCGCATCCTCGTCGGCGATGAGCCGCTCTCGGCGCTCGATGTCACCGTGCGCGCGCAGATCCTCGAGGTGCTCGAGCAGCTGCTGGAGACCGAGGACCTCACGCTGATCCTCGTCTCGCACGACATCGGCGTCGTGCAGAACCTCTGCGACACCGTCGCCGTCATGAAGGACGGCGCGATCGTCGAACGCGGCACGACGAAAGAAGTGCTGCTGAGCCCGAAGCAGGACTACACCAAACGACTGCTGGCGGCCATCCCGGTGATCCCGAGCGGCGGTCGGATCATCTCCGACGAAGACGCTTCGTCACCGGCGTGAGCGAGCGCTGCAGGTAGATCGTTCCGAGCGACCGCCCGAATTTGAAGCCCAC
>NZ_JBQDSX010000031.1:36274-38393 GCF_052099035.1 Microbacterium sp.
CCGATCACCTGGTTCGACGGAGTGGCTGCGACGAGGAACGGCAGCTTCAGCTTCGTCAGCTGCGCGAACTTCTCCCGCCAGTAGCGGTGCGTGGAGGCCTTCTCATCGAAGGTGACGGCGGAATTGGCGACGTAGTGGTTGTAGATCGCACGGACGTCGGGCAGATCGCCGACTCTGGCCGGCCGGATCGCGTACGAGAACGTCGCGGGTTCAGGCTCAGCCTCCCGCAGGTGGCGCGGTAATCGGCGACGCTGGTCACCCGGCTCGAACTGCACGCGCTCAGCTTATAGTTCGCCGTCGACGCGCCAGTCCACGGCCGCGGCGCCCTGCTCCTGGAGCAGGGCGTTCGCGCGCGAGAACGGTCGCGATCCGAAGAAGCCGCGGCGGGCCGACAGCGGAGACGGGTGCGCGGAGGCGATCACCGGAGTGTCTGTGAGCATCGGCTGCAGCTTCTCCGCATCCTTGCCCCACAGGATCGCGATGAGCGGCTGATCGCGTGCCACGAGCGCACGGATCGCGAGCTCGGTGACCTGCTCCCAACCCCACCCGCGGTGGGATGCTGCTTCTCCCGGCCGCACGGTGAGCACCCTGTTCAGCAGCAGTACGCCCTGATCACTCCACGCGGTCAAGTCGCCGTGCGGTGCGGGCGGGATGCCGAGGTCGCTCTCGCGCTCGGCGTAGATGTTGGTGAGGCTCCGCGGCAGCGGCCGCACATCGCGGTCGACGGCGAATGAGAGGCCGATCGGGTGACCCGGGGTCGGATACGGATCCTGCCCCGTGATGAGCACGCGCACGTCGGCAAGCGGCCGCTGGAATGCTCGCAGCACGTGCGCACCGTCGGGAAGGTAACCGGTCCCCTCGGATTGCTCGACGCGAAGCCTCTCGCCCAGCGCCCGGATGGTGTCGGCGGCGGGTGCGAGCGCCTGCGCCCACCCCGGATCGATCAGGCCGTCATCGGCGAGCTGTGCCAGCGATCGTGCAGGCACCGGTGTCAGTCCTCGAGCTCCGGGCGCACGCGGAGGGGCCCGCGCGCGAGCAGATGCTGTGCGGACTGGGCGACCGGACGCATGGTGATCAGGTCGAGGTTCACGTGTCCCGGGGCATCCAGGGCATAGCCGATGACATCGGCGACGTCGTGCGCGGTCAGCGGCGCATCGACACCGGCGTAGACGGATTCTGCGGCCACCCGGTCGCCGCCGAGACGGTTGAGCGTGAACTCCTCGGTGTGCACGAGCCCTGGAGCGACCTCGACGACCCTGATCGGCTCGCCGTTGAGTTCCTGACGCAGGGCCTTCACGAGCATCGACTCGGCTGCCTTGGCCGCGTTGTAGCCGCCGCCTCCGGCGTAGGCCGTCTGCGCCGCGGTGGAAGTCACGAAGACCATGTCGGCATGACCGTCGGATGCTGCCGTACGACGCAGTAGCGGAAGGATTCCCGCGACCAGTCGCTGCGTGGCCAGCACGTTGACGTCATACATCCACTGCCAGTCCGCGATGCTGCCGTCCTCGACTCTCTCGGTGCCTCGGGCGCCGCCCGCCACCTGCACGAGCGCATGCACGGGGCCGGCAGCCTCGATCTGGTCGATCAGCGCCGTGACAGCATCCGCATCGGTGAGGTCGCAGGCGACCGCGGAGGCACCTGTCTCCTCGGCCAGAGTGCGCAGGCGATCTGCGCGTCGGGCGACGCCGATCACATCCCATCCGCGATCGCGGAGATCGCGTACCGTCGCCTCACCGATCCCCGAGCTCGCACCCGTCACCACTGCACGCCGTGTCATCATGCCTCCACCGTACGACGTCGCCGCGTGTTTCCGCGCGCGCCGCATGTTACGTAACATTTCCCGCGCGTTGTTGACAGTGGTGTTGTTCCGTACTCTCGCATGAACGGCATCCGCCACATCGACCTCAACTTCCGCCCTGGAGGGACTCATGTCCGCACCCGAGACCTGGCGTTTCGAGACCAAGCAGATCCACTCCGGCGCCGCTCCCGACCCGGTGACGAAGGCTCGCGCGACGCCGATCTACCAGACCACGTCCTACGTGTTCGACAACGCCGACCACGCCGCGAATCTGTTCGCGCTGGCCGAGTTCGGCAACATCTACACGCGCATCCAGAACCC
>NZ_JBQDSX010000032.1:0-37898 GCF_052099035.1 Microbacterium sp.
AAGGTACGTCAACCCGATACCGTGACCTTGCCGACATCGTCCGAATCATCATGGCCACTAAGTTCGATGCTGAGCGCCTGCACGTTCTTTTGAAACGTGAAGCAGGTCGCCGACGTATTGCTCTTCCTCAAACTGTTGTGAGCCCCGACGTGGCGTGGATCACAAGATTCCCCATTGCTGCCCGTGATTTCGCAGAGTACCCCGCTGGCCTGCATCCGTTAAAAGAATCCTTGTCCTTCGCTCGCCGATGTTTGGATGCGATACTCGATGGATCTCGTCGCAGCGGATCGTGGAACCCTGACCAACAGCAATGGGAGAACTCGACCGACTGAACTCGTCCTCACCCAACCGCCCACGGGAGTAAGTTGAGCGCATGGACAGCGCACTGGCGGGCTGGAGCGAATTCAACGTTGCGATGGCGGGGGCGAGCGCGGCGCTCGCCGGGCTCGTCATCGTCGCGGCGAGCGTCAACATCGACAAGATCATCCGCGCGGGGACGTTGACAGCACGCCTCGGCGCAGCCATCGCGTCGCTCGTGCTGGCTCTTGCGGCATCCGCCGTCGCACTCATCCCGGAGCTCGACCTGCGCTGGTACGGCATCATCGTGCTCATCTGCACGATCTGCGCGGGAGTGTTCCAGGTGCACGCGATGCGGCTGATCATGCGCGACACCGACCCCGAACAGCAGGGCCGAATTGCCAAATCTGTACTCGGTTTTCTACCGATCGCCGCGTACCTCGTCGGCGGGGTGATGCTGGTGGTCAGCAGCAGCAGCGGACTCGTACTCGCCGCGGCGGGATGCCTCCTCGCGATCATCTCGGCAATCGTCGTCTCATGGGTCGTGCTCGTCGAAGTGCTGCGGTGATCAGGGCGAGTTATCCACAGATTCTCGAATCTTCATTCGAATGTCTGTGGCCGCTGTCACTATAGATACATGGCCATCTTCAGCGAGTTGCGCGACACCCTCGACGGGTTGGAATCGCGCATGGGTGACGTCGATATCGACGTCCTGCTGACGACGATGCGCGATTTGGGCGACGATGCCGTCGTCGATGCGCTGGCAGGTGCGGCGGCGATCGCGAACTGCGCCGAGCGGATGCTGACGGTCGGCGCGGGCGTGGTCGCAGAGCGGTCGCGGCGCACGGCCGGGCACTCCGGAATGGCCGCCTCGCACGGGCACCGCAACGCCGTCTCGCTCGTCCAGTCGATTATCGGCAGCACCCGCACAGACGCGGCGCGCGCCGTGCGGCTGGGCGAGTCGCTGGTCGAAGGTGCGGATGCTGCGGCGGCCGCGGACTGGACCGGCTCTGCGAACAGCGGTGACGCTGACGGAGACGGCGGCGATGGCTGTGGCTGGGGCTGGGGCGATGGGCCCGGCGACGGCTCGGGCGGCGGGGCCGACGACGGCTCAGGCGACAATTCGGGTGGTGATGGCTGGGGTGGCTCCGGCTGGGGCGATGGCGGTGCCGCTGGTGACGGTGCGGCTGGTGATGGTGCAGCGGGCAGCGGCGCAGACGGCGGCAGTGGAACGAGTGGCGGCGGCACAGAGGCATCGGGGCACGATCGCAACGTAAGGATGCCGTGGCACGAGCCGTTGCGACAGGCACTGTTCGAGGGCAGGATCACCCCGGCGCAGCACGATGCAACCTTTCGGGGGCTGGGACAGCCTCCCGCCCGCGGCGACTCCGAGACACCGACAGAAGCGATGATCGAGGTGTGGTCGCTCGCGGCGGCGCAGCTCGTCGAGGAGTCCGCCGAGATGTCCGTCGAAGACCTGGTGCGTCGAGCGCGACAGGTGCGCGACACCCTCGACCCGGAAGGCGTGCGGGAACGGTTCGAGCGCTCCTACGCGGCCCGGTCGTGGCGGTCGTGGCGCAATGCCGACGGTCAGCACCACACGCACATCATCTCCGACGACGAGAACGCCGCCTGGCTCGATTCGATTCGGGATGCCGGGCTGCGACCCCGCCGCGGCGGGCCGAGGTTCATGACTGATGAAGAGTCCGCCGCGGCGTCTGCCCTCACGGATGATCCGCGCACGAACGACCAGATCGCCTACGACCTGTTCATGGGAGCCTGTCAAGTTGTTTGTGTAAGTGAGCGACGCTCGGTTTCTAGAGGTAGGGCTGGACGCGGTCGGGGTAAGCGAGCGCGAGTTGCGCGAGGGCTTGGTTCCAGTTCGTGGTGATCTGGCCCTCGACGAGGCGGCCTTCGGCCTTGCGTTTCGTCGTTCGGGTGCCCCCGCGTTCCTTCGCTCGTTGTCGCGCGCGTTTGTCTTCGATGTTGCAGATCGCGAGCCAGAGCAGCTTCACCGCGGCGTCATCGGAGGGGAAGTGGCCCCGATTCTTGATGATCTTCCGTAGCTGGTAGTTCAGCGACTCGATGCTGTTTGTGGTGTAGATCACCCGCCGCAGCATCGGCGGGAACGCGAGGAAAGGCGTGAATCGCTCCCAGGCGTCCTCGAACACGCGGACCGTGTTCGGATTCGCCAGACCGAGCTCAGACGCCGCGAACGCCTGGAGCGCGGCCTTGGCTGCGTCCTCATCAACGGACTGGTAGATCGGCTTTAGCGCCGCCGCGACCGCTTCGAGCTATCCCCCTCGGTCGCTGTCACTGCCCCAAACCCTTTTCTGGATCGTCAATATCAACCTTCCCCAGTGAAGGTTGTAACGGCCCAGCCCCAGCTTGTCCTGTTCGTTCGGATGACGATCCAGGTCAAGTGGTGGTAAAACTACGCTAGCCGCGACGAATTCCCATGACCCCGTTCTGCATCGTTACCTTTCCGTGACTTAGCAATGACCCCCGTGGGGTATGCGACGAGACGGGAGGGGGGGCGCATCTCGCCGCTAAAACTTGCGCCTAGCGACCAGCTGCGCCCCCTCCCGGGGCATATCGTGCGTCAGCACATCAGTGTTACCGCAGGGAGCGCCTCCGCCGGAAGAGCAGACCCGTGCCGAGTGCCAGAGCAAGCGCCGCAGCAATCGACCAGCCGATCACACCCGAGCTGTCGCCACCGGTCGTCGCCAGTGCGTCTTCACCGGATGCTGACGCCGAGCCCTCGCCCGAGCCGCCGTCACCTGAGCCGCCGGAGCCGGAGTCGCCCGAGCCGGAGCCCGCGTCACCCGAGCCGTCACCGTTTCCGCCTCCATCGCCGCCCCCGTTGTTGCCGCCGTCGCCGTTTCCGCCGCCGTCGCCGTCACCGTTTCCGCCGCCGTCGCCGTCACCGTTTCCGCCGCCGTCGCCGTTTCCGCCGCCGTTGTCCGTCGCCTCCAGCACGGTGAACAGCTGCACGGGCGAGATGTCCACGGCACCGTACGGGTCGCTCGTGCGCACGTACCAGCCGCGCTCCCCCACCTCGGCCAGTGGCCATGTGGCCGACACGATCGAGCCGGACGCAACCTGCTCGAACGACGCGATCTCGTTCGCGGTGAGGATCTCGGCCGAGAAGGCATCGGTCCCCAGCATCCGGTCGACCGTCGAAATTCCGAGGTCGGCGAAGGTCAGCTCGAACTCCTGCGGAGCATCCGCCAGCGTCGGGTCATCCGAGTTGTACTTGCCGAGGAGTCCGCCGTTGGCAGGGTCTTCCAGCGACGGCGAGTAGGTGCGCACGATCATGCGCTCACCCACCGTGTCGAAGTGCATCAGGCGCATAAAGCCCTGGCCACCCTCAGGAAGTCCCTGGTAATCGAACAGCATCGAATACACGTTGCGGTCCATGACTCCGTCGCCGTCGTCATCGAACTGATCGGTGCGCGTGAACGCATCGTGGTAGTGCCCGGAGAACACCATCTTCACGTTCGGATTCGTCGCGACGACCTCATCGAGGATCCGCTGCGGCATCTGCCCGAGCCCACCCGTGGTGAGCAGGAACTCGTGCTGCGAGATGACCGCCACGCGGTCGGGATACTGTGCGAGCACCTCGTTCATCCAGTTGATCTCGGCATCCCCGGGACCCCACCCCGTGTAGATCATGATGAAGTCGATTCCGCCCGCCGACATCAGATCGTAGTGACCGCGGTTGTTCTCATAACTGCCGCCGTACCAGGGGTTTCCCGAGAATCGGTCTTCACCGAAGTAGGTCCCGTAGTTGGTGTAGTCCCCCAGCTGGTGACCCACATCGTGGTTGCCCGCGAGCACGCCGTACGGCAGTCCCGCGTCATCCAGTCGCTGATACTGCGGGTCGGCGTTATCGGTCCACTGATACATCTGGTCGTAGTCGTTGACGATGTCGCCCGTGTGGAACAGGTACTGCAGGTTCATCTGCTCACGCTGCTCGAGCAGGTACGAGTGGATCGCCGCCTGGTGACGCAGGCGGTCTTCGCCCTCGACGTTGTTCTGGTTGTAGTACTGCGTGTCCGACTCCCACGCGAACGTGAAGTCGTACTCCGAGCGCGGAGTGTCGAGCGGGTGCGCTGCCGCGACATCGGAATCACGCGTGCTGAGGTCGGCACCGGCGAAACCTTCGGAGTGCTGCACGAGCACCCGGACCGCTCCGTCCTGCGCGTGAGCGGTGACATCGACGGATGCTTCGAGCGTGAACGACCCTTCGTCCGCCGCAACCTGGCGGGTCTGCTCGACCCAGCTGGAGCCATCGGCGGTCAGCGCGTAGAGCACCACGGTCGCACCGGCATTCGCATGCCCCGTCCACGACACCCGCACGAGCGAGCCGTCGCCGGCATCCCCCGTCTCGACATCGAACAGCTGGTACGGGAACTCCGCGGACGAGGACACATCCGTTGCCAGTCCGTCGGCGCTGGACAGCATCCGCACGTCTTCGTCGCTCAGAGCCTCCGGCTGCTCACGATCAAGGTCCTTCGAATCGTTCACGGTGCCGGACTGCAGTTCGATGTCGCCGTCGGCGAGATCGACGCGGCGTCCCTCGAGGAACGAGACGTCGAGCAGGTCGCCGGTGGGATCTTCGACCTTCGCCTGCAGCGTCACATCCCCCGCGGTGACCTCTTCGCCCTCTGCGGGCGAAAGTGCACCGGCGGACGGCTGCTCGTCGTAGGTGATGAACGTCGCCGAGTACACCGAGGAGTTACCCAGAGCATCCTGCGCGGTGATCTCGACCGTGTGCTCGCCGGCGGCGAGCGCGACCGATGACGTCTCGTACGGCAGCGGGATCTCGCCGCCGTCGAGGGTCGCAACGGTCGTGCCGACGCCGGATCCGGCATCCGTGATCTCGGCATCGATCGCGATCGTGCCCTGATAGGCCGAACCGTCGACGATCTCCGTGGTCACCTCGGGGCCGGTGTTGTCGACCTGCACTGTGCGGGCAACGCTCGTGTCAGCATCCGCCGCCGTCACGACAGCCGGGCCGTCCTCGCGCGATGCCGTGTCCCACTGGGCCGTCACCGCGGCGAACGCATCATCCGGAAGCGTGAAGCGCGCATCGTAGAAGTCGTTCTTGCCTGCCGTGTCGCCCATGGCGAGCTCGACCGCGGGGTCGTCGTATCCCTTCGGCGTGAGCGTACGCCCGTCCGGGAGGATCAGGCGCATGCCGCGGATCACGAAGTCATCGTTGTTCTCGCCCTCGTCGATCACGGGAGCGGCCTTCGTGCCCGCCCACACGCTGACGACGAGCTCGTCGCCCTCGCGCACGTACGAAACCGGAACCGGAGTTGCGATCGTGTCCCAGCGGGACCCGGTGCCCTGGTCGAAGATGTTCAGGATGTCGTCGCCGACCAGCACGCCGTTCTTGAAGTAGTAGTCGGTGTCAGACGTCTCGAAGGCGAACATCGGCGCATCTTCCAGCGACGCCTCGGTCTCGAGCACGGTACCGTCGACGTCGAGCGCGATCTCCGCGGGGAACTTCTCCCCCGCCGCGACGACGGTCGTGATGCCGTCGTTGGCCGGACCGCCGACGAATCCGCCTTCTGCGAGGTTGAGACGCAGCGGGTCGGTGCTGGCGCCGGTCACGTTCACGCGAACCGTCTCGAGGGTCGAGACGTTCGTGCCGTCGCTCGCCGTCACCGAGTACTCGAACCACGACTTGCCGATCAGGTCGACCGACGGGATCGTGTAGACGTACGAACCGTCGCCCGCGTCGGTGAGGTTGATCGGCGCGTGCGCGCCATCGACGTCATTGGTCAGGTCCAGCGTGACGGTTCGTGCGAGCACGTCGTCTGTGACGCCGAAGCTCAGCGCGAAGTCGGATGCCGGGTCGACCTCTGCGGTCGTGCGGTTCTCGATGACAGGGCCGGTCGTATCGGATGCCGGGATCATGAGCCCCGCGGGAACCTGGTCGGACTGCACCGTGCCCGGCGTCGCCGGGGCAAGCCCCATCATGCGCTGCAGGGTCAGGTCTTCGGCATCCGTGATGTAGCGGATGCCCTGGTTCGGCTGGGTGTCGTCGGTCTCGCCGAGGTTGTAGTGGCCCCGGTTGATGGAGTGTCCCGTGTTGGTCGAGATCTCGATGCCGCGCGCGAGGGTGTTCGACATTCCGGCCGAGAACGTCTCGACCAGGTCTTCGCCGAGCGTGAGTGACGTGTCGAACTGCGCGTTGAAGTCGTCGGCGTCGAGATCGTCGTTCGCGCCGTTCTTGACCCAGACGATGAGGGTCTTGCCCGCCGGGATGATGGCGTCACCGGGCTCTGCGGCCCAGTACGCCTTCTTCGAGTTGGTGTACTCGTCGCGCGGATAGAGGTAGTTCATCCGGTAGTCGGCGAAGTCGATCGGCTCGCTCGTCGCGTTGTAGACCTCGACGAATTCGTAGCCGTCGGAGCCTGCGACGTTGCTCGAGTCGGGCAGGATCTCGGTGACCTGCAGCTCACTCGTCACGACATCGGGGTCGGGCTGCGGGTCGAAGTCGGGCTCCGGCTCGGGTTCAGGCGCGATGAGGGTTTCTTCCGAGATCGTGCCCGGGGTGGGGGCTGCGGCTTCCGCGAGCAGCGGCAGGCTCTTCTGGGCGATGTCCGCCGGGATGCGATAGTGCGCCGTCAGCCCGTTGCCGACCGAGCCGACCGGGTAGAACGACCAGCTGACGGCCTCGTCGCCCTGCAGGACGCGGATGCCGCGGCCACCGCCGTTGAGCATTCCGGCCTGGCCTTCGACGCGCACGACGCGGGCATCGGCGGGTGCACCCCAGCGAGCACGGAACTCACCTGCCGTGTGCGCGAAAGAATCGGTCGTGCCGCTGACGAAGCTCACCCACATGATGACGGTCTCGCCGGCCTCGATGATGAGTGGTGCTTCTTCCGGATCCACCGCGAAGGGGACGTCGCGCGTGCGATCGTCATCGTCGCCATAGCTGTACGCGAAGGAGTAGTTCTCCTCAGCAACGTCGATGGGCTTGGTGGTCGTGTTGTGGACCTCGAAGAACTCATAGGCGTCGGCGCCGATGTTGTTCGGTCCGATCTCGGTCACCATGAGCGGCCAGTTCGAGGCCTGGCTCTCGTCGGGCACTTCCGGGGTCGCTGCCGGGCGCTCGAGCGCCGCAGGCAGGACCGTGCCGGGCGAGCGCTCGGCGAGGATGCCGAATGCGTCCATGCCCTCGGGTGCCGTCGCGTCTTCGGGCGCCTCTGTCGGAGCCGTCCGCAGGCGGAAGTGCACGCCGAGGTCTTCGCCCATCGATCCGGCCGGGTAGTGCGCCCAGCTGATCAGGCTGTCATTCTGAAGGACGCGGATGCCGCGGTTGCCGGTGTTCGACATGCCGGCCTGCCCGGTGACGCGGACGACCTGGGTGGCAGCATCCACGCCGTGATAGGTGCGGAAATCATCGACCGTGCGCGCGAAGGAATCGACCTTGCCCGACGTGTAGCTGACCCAGAGCAGCGCCGTCTCGCCTCCGGCGAGGACCAGCGGCTCGGTGGTGAGCGTGACTTCGCTGGTGCGGTCGGGCGAGTCGACGTAGGAGTACGCGAAGGAGTATCCGGCCGCGGCGAGGTCGATCGCCTCGCCCGACGTGTTGTGGACCTCGACGTACTCGAAGTGGTCGTTGCCGACGTTGTTCGCGACGATCTCGGTGACGACGATCGGCGGGGCGGGCGTTGCTGCTACTTGTGCGGTCGGGGATGGTGCGGGGGCCGGCGCTGCTGCGGCGGAAGTAACTGGCAGCAACGTGGCCACGAGCATCGTGGCGCCGAATATGGATGGGAGGACGAGTGAAGAGCGGCGCAGGGGCACGTGGACACACCAATGGCTTCGGAAGGCGAGCAGGACCTCTCGAAGTTATTGAGGTGCCCGCAACATCCGATGTCTCATCGATGGCAGCCGCGTGTCCGTTCGGTGGCCGCCAGGTGAACTGGGTCGCGGTGGGGGTCAGCGGCGTGAGAGCAGCGAAGTCACACGAAGCCGCGCGGAGTGGATCCACACATCGGAGTATTCGATCGGGCGATCTTTGCCTCGGCTATCGACTTCCCCACGGTGGGTGTGGTGACGACGGAGGGAAAGGTCGCCGAAGCGAGGTCGCTCGTGGCGAAGGGCGCACAGCAGCTGGATGTCGGTGTCCAGCTCGGCTACCTGCGCTCTGGCATGTACGACGAGTTCCGGGATGATCTGCGACAGATCGTCGAGGCCTCGGGAGTCCCGGTCAAGCCGCTACTCGAGCTTCCGCTACTCACCCCCGAGGAGCGTGAGATCGCGGTAGAGCTCGCGATTGAGGCTGGCGTCTCGTACATCAAGAATGCGAGTGGCGGCCACATCGAGACCGCAACGCCTGCATCGGTCGAGTATCTGGTCGAGCGTTCGCACGGTCGTGTGCCTGTCAAGGCATCCGGAGGAATCACGAACTACTCGCAGGCCGTAGCTCTTCTGGATGCCGGGGCGGTTCTTCTCGGCACCAGCTCAGGCATCGCGATCGTCACCGCGACGGATGCGGTGGCCGACGGTTACTGAGACAAGATCGAGTCAGCCGCTGAACGAATCGTCGATCAACGCCTGCGCTGCTCGGTTGACTTCCTTGAGCCGGTCCTCGCGGATCGCATTGACTGGAGTGTCGCAATCGAGCCATGGGTTGGCACCGATAAACCAGACGCGTGCGACGTGCTCGCCTTCGGCGTCAGCAACCCTCTGCCACTGCTCATACGCGAAGGCAAGTCGCTTCACGGCCTCTGGTCGAGGTTGCGGACCGCCTTCCTTCGCCCATTTGTGGGAGGACTTGGAGTCCTTCGAGCCGGCCAGTGCGGATACAAGCGTGCCGCCGAGAGCTGCATCGAGGCGTCTGGCGATCTCACGAACATCCAGTCGAACCGTGCGCTGATAGGCAATAAGTCCATGCAAAACCACTGAAAACACACGCGAATGCCGACGTTAAACACAGTCGGGCGCGGCGTCCACTCAGCGAGACAGAAGGATGCGAGAAGAGTTTCGCGGGTTCGGGTGACACCCAGCCCGCGAAATCCTGCTGGCCTGGCGCCGAGGAGGGAAATATGCGCGCACGTGGCGATTCCCGCGGCGCACGCGCAAAACGCCTACAGCGCGAGGCGCTCCTTGACGACCGCGGCAAGCCGATCAGCGTAAGCCTGGGCCGATTCGACATCGACCGCCTCGACCATCACGCGAACGAGCGGCTCGGTTCCGGATTTGCGCAGCAGCACGCGTCCGGAATCCCCGAGTTCCGCCTCGACAGCGGCGACAGTATTCTGCACGTCCTCGTCCTCAGCGACACGGTCCTTGTCGACCCCGCGCACGTTCACGAGCACCTGCGGATACACCGTCATCACCGATGCGAGCTCAGCGAGCGTCTTCTTCTTGTGCGCCATCTCGGCGACCAGATGAAGACCCGTGAGCACACCGTCGCCGGTCGTCGCGAACTCGCTCATGATCACGTGTCCGGACTGCTCACCGCCCAGCGCGAAGCCGCCGGCGTTCATGTCCTCGAGCACGTAACGGTCACCGACACCGGTCTGGCGCACGGTGATGCCGTGATCTTCCATCGCCCGGTGCAGACCGAGGTTGCTCATCACGGTCGCCACGAGAGTGTCGGCCACGAGCTGTCCGCGCTCCTTCATAGCCACCGCGAGAATCGCCATGATCTGGTCGCCATCGATGACGTTTCCCTCAGCATCCACCGCGAGGCAACGGTCGGCGTCGCCATCGTGAGCGATTCCGACATCCGCACCCAGGCGGACGACGGCCTCGGCGAGGTTGTCGAGGTGCGTCGAGCCGACGCCGTCATTGATGTTGATCCCGTCCGGCTCTGCGCCGATGACGGTGACGTTGGCGCCGGCATCCTTGAACGTCTCCGGTGAGACTCCGGATGCCGCGCCGTGCGCGCAGTCCAGCACCACGTGGATGCCGTCGAGGGGATGCGGCAGCGAACCCAGCAGGTGCAGCTTGTAACGGTCCTCCGCGTCGGAGAAGCGCTGGATGCGTCCGACGCCGGAGCCGGTGGGGAGAAGCATCTCCCCCGCCATCGCGGCCTCGATGCGCTGCTCGACCACATCGGGGAGCTTCACGCCGCCACGGGCGAAGATTTTGATCCCGTTGTCCGGGGCCGGGTTGTGCGACGCGGACACCATCACGCCGAAGTCGGCATCGTGGTCCGCGACGAGGAACGCCAGGGCGGGGGTCGGGATGACGCCAGCGTCGAAGACGTCGACACCGGATGCTGCGAGGCCGGCCGAAACGGCGGCCACGAGGAATTCACCGGAGACGCGCGGGTCGCGGGCGACGACTGCGGACAGCCGCTTGCCCTCGCCCTTGCGAGCCTCTGCAGTGCGGCCCTGGCCCAGGACGACAGCAGTCGCCTGGGCCAGGGTGAGCGCCAGATCGGCGGTGAGGATGCCGTTGGCAAGTCCTCGCACGCCGTCCGTGCCGAAAAGCGGCATCGGAGTGGTGATCCTTAGCGCTTCGAGTACTGAGGCGCCTTGCGGGCCTTCTTGAGTCCGGCCTTCTTGCGCTCGATGACGCGAGCGTCACGAGAGAGGAAGCCAGCCTTCTTGAGCGTTGCGCGGTTGTTCTCCGCGTCGATGCCGTTCAGCGAACGGGCGATGCCGAGACGCAGCGCGCCGGCCTGGCCCGAGTCGCCGCCACCGGAGATGCGCGCGATGACGTCGTACGCACCCTGGAGGTTCAGCACCGTGAACGGGTCATTGATCAGCTGCTGGTGCAGCTTGTTGGGGAAGTAGTCCTCGAGCGTACGGCCGTTGACCGTGATGGTGCCCGAGCCGGGAACCAGACGCACGCGGGCGATGGCCTGCTTGCGACGGCCGACTGCTGCGCCGGGGACGTTCAGAACCGGACGGGGAGCCGTCTCGGTCTCTGCGACCTCAGGGCTCGAGGTCGAGTAGTTCTGCGGGGTTTCGGTGGATTCGATGTCAGCCACGAGTATGTCCTTAGTCGTTACGGCGCTTACTGGGCGACCTGGTCGAGGGTGTACGGCTGGGGCTGCTGCGCGGCGTGCGGGTGCTCAGCACCGACGTACACCTTGAGCTTCGACAGCTGCTGACGGCCCAGGCTGTTCTTGGGGAGCATGCCGCGGACGGCCTTCTCGACAGCGCGGACGGGGTTCTTCTCGAGGAGCTCCTCGTAGGAGACCTTCGACAGACCACCCGGGTAGCCGGAGTGGCGGTAGGCCATCTTCTTCTGAAGCTTCTGACCGGTCAGGGCCACCTTGTCGGCGTTGATGATGACGACGAAGTCGCCGGTGTCGACATGGTTGGCGAAGGTCGGCTTGTGCTTGCCGCGCAGGAGCGCTGCGGCGTGCGAGGCCAGGCGGCCGAGAACGACGTCGTTGGCGTCGATGACGACCCAGTCACGCTGGACCGTCGAGGCCTTCGGGGTATATGTGCGCGTCACAATAGTGCTGCTTTCTTATTCGAACGGAGAGGTTCGTGAATCCCACTCCGGGGTGGTTCTCGGGTAGTCCCGGGGAACACGCCAGTGGAGGGCTCACGTTCGTAGTGCCCAGCAGTCGGGCACCAAGGGGATAGCTTACGGCATCCGGAGGGGTCTCAGCAAATGCCCGTGCTCACTCCGGGAAAGGCACCCTCGGCGCACGACCACTCGGCGCGTGCTCGAAATCGGTCACGGCGCGCAGACGATCTTTCTCGATCCTCTCCAACGCCGATTCGACGGATGCTGCGAAGACCTCTCCCCCGGCATCGCCGGGATGGATGCCGTCACCGGCGAGCAGGTCCTCGTGCGGCGCGATGGACCCGGACCAGTCCGCGATCCATACACAGCGGTGGCTGTCCGCGAAGGCCTCGAGATCGGCGTTGACACCCGGAATCCAGTCCCGCGGCGCGTGGGCGTTCACGAGGATGAGGTTGCGGTCCTTCCCTACGATCTGCGCCATCTGTTCGAGCACGTCCCAGTCGATCGGGCCGTTGGTGCCCAGCGCCACGACCACGTTGTCGCGCAGCGCGCCGCCGGCGTCGAGGTTCGAGAGGATGTCGGGCCCTGCCCAGATCGACCGCGAAACCTCGGCGTCGACGCTGATCCCGGGGAACTGTTTGAGCAGCGACGGTGCCGACGCCAGCATCACCGAGTCCCCGACAGCGGTGATCTCGGTCCCGTCCGGCACGACGATCGCCTCGTCGGTGGGCGTGGGAGTCGGCGTCGGTGCGGCGTCCGAACCATCCAGCGCCGCCTCGCCACGGTTGATCGCAGCGGCAGCAGTTGTCGTGTGCGGAGCGTTCACGATGGCCGCCGTTGTGCCGCCGATCGCAACCACAGCAACCGTCAGCGCGGCAAGGCCGGTGAACCGGCTGACCGGGCCACCGGCGATCCGCCGACCCAGTGCCCGCAGCGCGTGGCGGAACCCGTACCGACGAAACGGCACCTCCACGAACCGATAGGACAGCGCCGCAGCCCCCACCGACACCACCAGCGCGAGCACTCCGGTCCAGACGGGCACCCCGGCCTCCGGCCCGAACCCCTGTGTGCCGACGAGCAGCAGCACGAGCACGGGCCAGTGCCACAGATAGATCCCGTACGAGCGATCGCCGATCCACTTCAGCGGTGCGACATCCAGCCCCCGGCCAAACCACGACCCGGGCCAGATGCCGGCGAAGACGGCGAGCGCCGAGCCGCCCGTCGCCAACAGCAGCGAGCCGGGGAAGGTCGCGGCATCCGCTGTCTCTGGCATCGATGCGGCGACGACGATCGCACCGAGACCGACGAACCCAGCCAGCAGCACGCCGCTGCGCGCACCGCGCGAGCGCATCCATGCGCGATCGGGCATATTCACGACGGCGAGCGCGAGGGCGATGCCGATGAGCAGGCCGAAGGCGTGCGCGTCGGTGCCGAAATAAGCGCGCGTCACCTCTCCACGCCCGACGAGCTGAGCCATCCACCAGGCCGACCCGCCCGCGGCCGCGATCACGAGGGCGACGCGCGGCCAGCGCCCCGGGATCAGCAGCACGAGCGGCAGCAGCAGCGGCCACACGACATAG
Source organism: Microbacterium sp. (assembly GCF_052099035.1). Taxonomy (GTDB): domain Bacteria; phylum Actinomycetota; class Actinomycetes; order Actinomycetales; family Microbacteriaceae; genus Microbacterium. The sequence goes on from NZ_JBQDSX010000032.1 coordinate 13,338, forward strand.
AACTGCTCTTCGACGGCGAGCGACCAGAAGTTGCGAAACAGCTCGGGCGCGGTCGCCGCGAAGTAGTCCGCGCCATCGGCGACAGCGAGCCAGTTGTAGCTGAAGGTCGCAGATCCCAGCACCTGGCGGCCCATGCCGACCAGCAGGTCACCGCCCACCAGCCACGCCGCAGTCGCGCATACCGTGACCACCACCACGAGGGCCGGGATCAGCCGCCGCGCGCGCCGCCGCCAAAAATCGATGAGCCTGCGCGGCGAGCCGAGGCGTCCGACCCGTGACGTGCGCAGCAGCAGAGAGGTGATCAGGAACCCGCTGATGACGAAGAAGACGTCCACACCGACGAATCCGCCGCGCAATGGCGACCCCGGAAAGAGGTGGTAGATCACCACAAGGGTGACCGCGACCGCTCGCAGACCATCAAGGCCTGCGAAGCGCATCGGAGTCGTCTGTTTCAGCATCTGAGAAGGGGGGCGCCGCGGATTGTGTCCGGGCGAAACCAAAACTCCAGCTTAGGCTGGTCGCGTGAGAATTCGCCTGGACATCGCCTATGACGGAACGAACTTCCGCGGGTGGGCGAAGCAGCCCGGACTGCGGACTGTGCAGGGCACTCTCGAGACGGCTCTCGAGCGGATCGTCGGCTCTGACGTGCACTTCGTCGTCGCCGGGCGCACGGACGCTGGCGTCCACGCCGCAGGCCAAGTCGCCCACGTGGATCTCGACGAATCGCAGTGGGCGCGCATCGAATCTCGCCACGGGCGCACGAGCGATGATCCCGCGGGCTCGATCGCTCATCGCATGCGCGGCGTGCTCGGCGCATACCCCGATGTAACCGTGCATCGCTCCTCGCTCGCTCCCGAAGGGTTCGACGCCCGCTTCTCGGCGGTGTGGCGCCGGTATCGCTACCGGCTCGCCGATGACCTCGCGGGCTTCGATCCGGCGCGCAGGCTCGACACCACCAGCATCCGCGGTTTGCTCGATACCCAGGCGATGGATGCTGCGGCGCGCTCCCTCATCGGACTGCATGACTTCGCCGCCTACTGCAAGGCGCGCGACGATGCGACCACGATCCGCACTCTCCTCGACTACCGCTGGACGCGGGATGCCGATGGCGTTCTCGTCGCCGAGGTAAAGGCCGACGCGTTCTGCCACAGCATGGTGCGCGCACTCGTCGGCGCGTGCACCGCCGTCGGGGCGCAGCGTCTCGACGTCGCCGACCTCGTCGTGCTGCGCGATGCCCTCCAGCGCACCAGCGAATTCAAAGTCCTCGCCGCGCGCGGCCTCACGCTCACGGAAGTCGGCTATCCCGCCGACGAGCTCCTGTCAGCCAGGGCCGAGCAGACCAGAGCGCGACGCGACGCGGAGTGAACCGATCACCCGCAACTCAGATGCGCGCAGTAGCGTGGCAAGGGTGAAGGTCATCTCCTACAACCTGCGCAAACATCGCGCCGCGACCGAGCTCGAAGAGCTCGTCGCCGAGCACGGCCCTGACCTGCTCTGCCTGCAGGAATGCGATGTCGACGCGCTGCCCGACCAGATCGGCGGGCTAGCCCTCGCGGATGCCACGCACGGCAATCGGCTCGGACTGGCCCTGTACTACCGGATGAACACCTTCCGCCTGAAGGACATCCGCACCATCGAGCTCAAGAAGTCGCTGCATGATCGGATGCTCAAGCCCGCGCATGAACGCGTGCTCGGCGTGCTGCTGCAGGACATCGACAATGGTCAGGAACTGATCATCGCGTCGTTCCATGCGGCACCGCTGACTGCGCTGAACTCGCTGCGGCGCAACCAGATCAAGGCGGCGCTGACAGAGCTGGAGTCACTGGCGCCCGGGCAGCCGGTGCTGATGGTCGGCGACTACAACTACCCCGTATTCAAAGAGAACCTCGGACAGAACATTCGCGACCACGGGTACACGCTGACCCTCAGCGATGACCGCACGTACACCCGGTACCGGGTATTCAAAGGGCACTACGACTTCGCGACGTCAGACGGGTTCCGCATCGACAGCATCCAGACGCTCCCGCAGCGTTCGAGCGATCACCGGCCGATCCTCGTGACCGCAACCGTAGAGTAGCCCGGCGCGGGCCGTTGCGGCCAAAGTGTTGAGGGTTCTGGTGACGATCTTCTGCCCAGTTCTTATTTCCGGGCCAGAAGTATTCCTCTTCCGCATGGGGTTGTGTACGGTGACGGGTATACGGCTCCCAGTGATAAGGCGCGAATATGGACCTCTTCGACCCTCTCCTGCTTGCGAGGTGGCAGTTCGGGCTGACAACGCTCTACCACTTCATCTTTGTTCCACTGACGCTGGGGATGGCCCTCACCGTCGCGGTATTCCAGTCCGCCTGGTACCGCACCGGTGCGCTCAAGTGGCTGCATCTGACGCGATTCTTCGGGAAGATCTTCCTGATCAACTTCGCGATGGGCGTCGTCACCGGCATCGTGCAGGAATTCCAGTTCGGTATGAACTGGTCGGCATATTCCCGTTTCGTTGGTGACGTCTTCGGCGCCCCGCTCGCCTTCGAGGGGCTGCTGGCCTTCTTCTTCGAGGCGACTTTCATCGGCCTGTGGATCTTCGGCTGGGACAAGTTGCCCAAGGCCGTGCACCTGGCGACCATCTGGATAGCGACCATCGGCGCCTGGATGTCGGCCTACTTCATCCTCGCCGCCAACGCCTTCATGCAGAACCCACGCGGCTACGAGATGGCCGATGACGGTGGACGCGCCGAGATGACCGACTTCGCTGCCGTGCTGCTGAATCCGATCGCCATCCAGGCCTTCCCGCACACGATATTCGCGAGCTTCATGTTCGCCGGCGGCGTTGTGATCTCGGTGGCGGCTTGGAATCTCATGCGCCATCAGAATCAGGCCATGATGCGACCGGCCCTCAAGTGGGGTGCCTGGCTGACGATCGCCTCATTCATCGGTACGGCGCTGTCCGGCGACCAGCTGGGGCTCGCCATGGTCGCGGCCCAGCCGATGAAGATGGCAGCGGCCGAAGCCGCGTTCGACACCGTCTGCGGTGCGGATGCTTCATTCTCAATTCTCACTCTCGGCACGCCGGATGGCGACACCGAGATGTTCCAGATCCGCATCCCGTATCTTCTCGCCCTGCTCTCGACGCACGATATCAATGGCTGCGTCGAGGGCATCAATGACCTCAACCGTCAATACTCGACCGAGACCTTCCCGCAGTTCGCCGACCAGGTCGACGGAAACTTCGCACCGATCCTCTGGATCACCTACTGGGCCTTCCGCTGGATGATGGGCTTCGGCTTCGCTGCCACCGCCGTCGCCATCGTCGGCCTCTGGGTCACCCGCAAGTCGGCGAAGAAGCCCCCGGCGACGTGGATGTGGAAGATCGCCGTCTGGTCGGCGCCGCTGGCGCTGTTCGGCATTCTCGTCGGCTGGATCTTCACCGAGATGGGCCGTCAACCCTGGATCGTCTTCGGGCTGATGCTCACCGAAGACGGTGTCTCACCGAGTGTTCCGGGGTGGAATGTCCTGGTATCGCTGGTGGCGTTCACCCTCATCTATCTCGTTCTCGCAGTCGTCGAGTTCGGGCTGATCCTGAAGGCCGTCAAGCTCGGTCCTGAGCCGCTGCCAGAACCCGGTTCACCCGAGGACGGACCGAAGTCCGTCACTGACACGCCCACGACGGTCTACTAAGGAGCTGGCCTCATGGACCTCGCATATCTCTGGTTTTTCATCGTTGGATTCCTGTTCATCGGATACTTCGTCCTCGATGGATTCGACTTCGGCGTGGGCATCTCGCTGCCCTTCCTCGGAAAGAGCGAGACCTCACGACGCCAGATCATCAACACGATCGGCCCGGTGTGGGACCTCAACGAGACCTGGGTGATCGTCGCCGGCGCCTGCCTGTTCGCCGCCTTCCCGGAGTGGTACGCGACCCTGTTCAGCGGGTTCTATCTCGCTCTGCTGCTCATTCTGCTCGCGCTGATCCTTCGCGGCGTCTCGTTCGAGTACCGGCACCAGCGCGACTCGCTGAAGTGGAAGCGGGGCTTTGACCGCATGATCTTCATCGGCTCAGCACTGCCGGCACTCCTGTGGGGTGTCGCGTTCGGCAACATCGTCCAGGGAGTGCCGCTGGATAAGGACCATGAGTTCGTGGGATCGCTGCTCACGCTGCTGAACCCGTACGGCCTCTGGGTCGGCCTCACCACGCTGCTGCTCTTCTGGATCCACGGCGTCTACTTCATCGCACTGAAGTCCGATGGCGAGGTCGCCGATGACGCCCACCGTCTGGCCAAGCGCCTGGCGTTGCCGACGATCCTCGTCGCGGCCGGCACCGTGGTCTGGACGATCATGATCGCGGCCGGCCGCGAGGCACCGCTGCTGTGGGTCGTCATCCTGTGCGGCGTGATCGCAGCGCTCGCTCTCATCTCCTCTTGCGTGGCCAACCTCCGCAAGCGCGACGGCATCGCGTTCGCATCGGGAGCGGTCACGATCGTGTTCGCGGTGCTGATGCTGTGGATGGCGCTCTTCCCGTTCGTGATGCCGTCGTCGATGGATGCTGCGGGCAGCCTCACGATCGACAATGCCTCCAGCACGGATTACACACTGGCGATCATGTCGTGGGCGGCCCTCATCTTCCTGCCGCTCGTGCTGCTGTACCAGGGCTGGACCTACTGGGTCTTCCGCAAACGCGTCACGCGGTCGCACATCGAGAAGGCGGAGCAGGTGGCAGCGTCCTGAGCACGGCACCGGCACCGGCACCGGCACCGACGAGCAGCCGCCCCTTCGACCCGCGTCTCCTGCGCTACGCGACTGCATCACGGCCGTTCTTCGCTGTGATCGCCGTAGTCTCTCTCGCGCAGACCGCGGTGATCGTGGCATTCGCGCGGCTGCTCACCCAGGCGATCGTCGGGGTGATCGACGGTGCGGGATCGGCCGCCCTCGCCGGCATCCTGGCCGCACTCACGGGCACGATCATCGCTCGTGCGCTGCTGCTGTGGGCTCGCGAGGCGATCGCGGCGCGCGCTGCCGCACGGGTGCAGACCCAGCTGCGCGCGGGTCTCATCGAGGCCATCGGGACGCTCGGTCCGGGGTGGCTGGCCGCAAGCAATACCGCACAGCTCGCCGTGACCGCCGGGCGCGGCCTCGAAGCGCTCGAGGCCTACTTCGGGCGCTACCTGCCCCAGCTCGTCCAGACCATCATCGCAACACCGCTGCTGATCATCGTCATGTGGTGGCAGGACTGGATCTCCGGTCTCACCGTGCTCATCACGATCCCGCTCATCCCGATCTTCATGATCCTGATCGGGTGGTTCACGCGTGCGGTGCAGAAGACCCAGTGGCACACGCTGAACCGTCTGGCCGCACGCTTCTCGGACACCGTGCAGGGACTGAGCACGCTCATCGTCTTCGGTCGCCAGCATCGTGCCGTACGATCCCTGCGGCAAGTGACCGAGACGTACCGCGTGGAGACGATGCGGGTGCTGCGCATCTCATTCATGTCGGGCTTCGCGCTGGAGTTCCTCGCCAGCATCTCCGTGGCCATCGTGGCCGTATCGATCGGATTCCGTCTTCTCGACGGGGCGATCGTGTTGACGATCGGGCTGTTCGTGCTGCTCCTCGCTCCCGAGGCGTACCTCCCGCTGCGACAGGTCGGGGTGCAGTTCCACGCAGCTGCTGAGGGGGTCGCGGCGACGAATGACCTATTCGTCGTGCTCGATGCGGCGCGCGATCGTGCACCACAGGCGCCCGAAGATCACAGTCGTGAAGAGCAAAGCGCAGCGGATGCCGCGGCATCCGCTTCCGGAGACGGCGAACTCGTCCTGCGCGAGGTGCGCGTGCACCGCGACGGCCTCACGCTGCCGCCGGTGTCACTCGCTCTCACCCCCGGGCGCATCGTGCTTCTGGAAGGTCCGAGCGGATCGGGCAAATCGAGCCTGCTCGCCGCTCTTCGCGGCGCCGCCGACTACACCGGCGAGATGACTTTCAACGGTGCTGACGTTGCCGCACTCGCGCCGTCGAACTGGCTCGCGTGGGCGGGCCAGCAGCCCGGCCTCATCGCCGGCACGATCGCCGCGAACGTCGCTCTCGGAGATCCCGCGCCGTCGGATGATCTCGTGCGCGCCGCACTCGATGCGGCCTGCGCGGACGAGCTGGCTCCGGATCAGGAACTCGGTGTTCAGGGCGCCGGGCTCTCTGGCGGCCAGGCGCAGCGGGTCGCCATCGCTCGCGCGCTCTACCGTTTCGTGCGCGGAGCCGCGCACGACCGCCCACCGGTCATCGCACTGGACGAGCCGAGTGCGGCTCTGGATGCTGGCACCGAGGCTCGGCTGTGGCAGAGCCTGCGCGCCCACGCGGATGCCGGGGCGGCAATCCTGCTCGTCTCGCACCGCCCGTCGGCGCGATCGATCGCCGACACCACGATCCGGCTCGCTGAAGGGGCGGTGACCCCGTGAGCGCCCAGACTGCCCTTCCCGAGGAGACGACAGCACGCACAGTACTGCGCGACGCCATGCCACCGGTCCGGCGAATGTGGCCGGCGATCGCATCCGGCTTCGCCTCCGAGGCATCCGCTGTGGCTCTTCTGGCCGTGAGCTCCTGGCTCATCGTCCGGGCCAGCGAGCAGCCGCTGGTGATGTATATCACCGCGGCCGTCGTCGGTGTGCGCGCCTTCGCACTGACGCGGGCGGCATTCCGCTATCTCGAGCGGTTGACCGGACACGACGCCGCGTTGCGCCAACTCGCCACGACTCGCACAGACCTCGTCCGCCGTCTGATCCCGCTGGCACCGGACGGGCTGCAGCGCACGCGTCGCGGATCGGTGCTGGGCGCCCTTGTGGACGATGTGGATGAGCTTCAGAACCTTCCCCTGCGCGTCGTCGAGCCGCTCGTGGCTTCCGCTACCGTGGCGCTCGGCGGAGTCATTCTGGTCGCAGTCATCTCATGGCCAGCCGCACTGACGCTGCTGGGATGCCTCATCGTGGCAGCCCTCGTCTCGACGTGGTGGGGATGGGTCGCCGGCGGGCGCGCCGAGCGTGATCTCGCTCCGTTGCGCGCCGCACTCGCAGATGCCATCACCGATCACCTGGGAAGCCTCGACGTTCTCATCGCGTACGGCGCCGAGCCCGAGAGCCGTGCGCGCATCCATGAGGCCGATGGTGCTCTGCGGAGCGCAGCGACCCGCCGCGCGGTGGCACAGGCTGCGACCGGGGCCATCGTGTCGCTGCTCGCCGGTGCAGCCTCAGTCCTTGCCCTGATCGTGACCGCACCCGATGTCGATGGGCTCGGCGGACCTGCTCTCGCGGTCGTCGTGCTGGTGCCGATGGCTGTGTTCGAGGTCTTCGCATCCGTTCCACTCGCGGCATCCGCGTGGCGCCAGGTCCACGCCTCGGCAACGCGAATCGCCGAGGCGCTGCCCGCGTCTCCCCCTGCCGGAATCGTGCGCACGAGCATCCCCGCCACGGGCGAGGCGCCACCGCTCGGAGCGGGAGCGGATGCCGGAATCCGAATGCGCGGGCTGTCTGCGCACTGGCCGGGAACGGAAGCCGCAGCGCTGCACGACATCGACCTCGACGTGCGCCCCGGTGAGAAGATCCTCGTCGTCGGCGCGAGTGGCGCGGGCAAGACCACGCTCGCTCACGTGCTCGTCCGTTTTCTGGACAGCACGGGGACGTACGAGATCGGTGGAACAGATGTCTCCGACCTCTCCCCCGACGATGTCCGGCTGACGGTCGGGCTGTGCGAACAGCATCCGCACCTGTTCGACGAGGATGTCCGTCAGAACCTGATCTTCGCGCGCGACACCGCGACCGACGATGAGCTCCTCGCTGTCCTCGAACGCGTCGGGTTGAGTGACTGGGTAGCCGAGCGGGGCGGTCTGGACGCCCGCGTCGGCGAACGCGGAGCGCTCGTGTCCGGCGGGCAGGCGCAGCGGATCGCGCTGGCCCGCGGACTGCTGCGCGGGTTCCCGATCCTGATTCTCGACGAGCCGACCGCTGGTGTGGACCCGGTCGCTGCCGACGCGCTGGTCGCCGACCTGCTCGAAGCCGTCGACGCGGATCGCTCCGTCGTGCTGATCTCACACGTGCCCGTGCCTGACGAGCTCATCGACCGCACCGTGCGTCTCGAGCACGGACGACTCGTCGGTGCCTGACGGCGTAGCGTGCCGGGTCAGCGCTCGACGAGGATCCCGTCTTCATCGGCGTACAGGTGCACGCCGACGCGGAACGCCACTCCCCCGAATTCGAGGACGACATCGACCTCGCCGGCGCCGGTCTTGGCACTCTTGCGCGGGTTCGTCCCCAGCGCCTTCACGCCGAGGTCGAGTCCGTCGATCGCGACGCTGTCGCGGATCGCGCCGTGGATCACCACGCCCGCCCAGCCGTTTGCGACGGCGGATGCTGCGATCAGATCGCCCATCAGCGCGGTGTTCAGCGAGCCGTTGCCGTCGACGACGAGCACGGCCCCGTCGCCGGGGGTGGCCAGGGTGGCTTTGACGAGGGCGTTGTCTTCGAAGCAGCGAATCGTGCGGATCGGTCCGTCGAAGGCCGTGCGTCTTCCGAAGGCACGGAACTGCATCGGCAGCGACTGGATGCTCTCTCCGAGCTCGTCATAGAGGTCAGCTGTGGCGAAAGTCATGGTGTCATCCTCGCACGCAGGACGCGACGCACTGGAATACCCCTAGGGGGTACTCTGTTATGGTGAGTGCAGCAGTACGAACAGCATCCGATCGAGAGGAAGACGACATGACCACCACCGAGTACCAGGTGACCGGAATGACTTGCGGTCACTGCGAGATGTCCGTCCGCGAAGAGGTCAGCGAGATCGCCGGGGTCGACAGTGTCGAGGTCAGCGCGCAGACCGGCAAGCTCGTCGTGAGCGCATCCGCACCGATTTCCGACGACGCGATCCTCGCGGCCGTCGATGAGGCCGGCTACTCCGCCGTCCGCGCCTGAGACGGTTACGACCATGACCATCGCGACGAACGTCGAACTCGAGATCGGCGGCATGACGTGCGCGTCGTGCGCGACGCGCATCGAGCGCAAGCTGAACAAGCTCGACGGCGTGGCCGCGACGGTCAACTACGCGACCGAGAAGGCGAAGGTCAGCGTCCCGGCCGGCGTCGATGCCGACGCGCTCATCGCCGAGGTCGAGAAGGCCGGCTACTCGGCCGCGCTTCCGGCCGCAGAAGCCCCGGATGCCGCGGACGCGGACCCCGAGCTCACATCCCTGCGCCAACGGCTGATCATCTCGACCATCCTGACCGTGCCGGTGATCCTCATGGCGATGATCCCGCCGCTGCAGTTCACCTACTGGCAGTGGGCGTCGCTGACGCTGGCCGCACCCGTGATCGTGTGGGGTGCGTGGCCGTTCCACAAGGCCGCATGGACGAATCTGCGCCACGGTGCGGCGACCATGGACACGCTGATCTCGATGGGAACGCTGGCCGCATTCTTCTGGTCGCTGTATGCGCTGTTCCTCGGCACTGCCGGGATGCCGGGCATGACGCATGGGTTCGAATTCACGCTGTCGCGTTCCGATGGCACTGCGAACATCTACCTCGAGGTCGGCGCCGGGGTGACGATGTTCATCCTCGCCGGGCGCTACTTCGAGAAGCGCTCCAAGCGCCAGGCCGGCGCGGCACTGCGCGCGCTGATCGAACTCGGCGCGAAGAACGTCTCGGTGCTGCGTGACGGCGTCGAGACCCTGGTACCTGTTGAGGATCTGCACGTCGGTGACGAGTTCATCGTGCGGCCCGGTGAGAAGATCGCCACCGATGGTGTCGTCGTATCGGGTCACTCCGCCGTGGACGCGTCGATGCTGACGGGCGAATCGGTGCCGGTCGAGGTCGGCGAGGGGGATGCCGTCACCGGCGCGACTGTGAACGCGAGCGGTCGGCTCGTGGTGCGGGCGACGCGGGTCGGCTCGGACACGCAGCTCGCGCAGATGGCGCAGCTCGTCGAGGAGGCGCAGACCGGCAAGGCCGAGGTTCAGCGTCTCGCCGATCGCATTTCCGGCATCTTCGTACCGGTCGTCCTCGTGATCGCGCTGGTCGCGCTCGTGGGCTGGCTCATTGCCGGGTTCCCTGTCTCGGCAGCGTTCACCGCGGCCGTTGCCGTGCTCGTGATCGCCTGCCCATGCGCACTGGGCCTCGCGACGCCGACCGCGCTGCTGGTCGGTACCGGCCGCGGCGCACAGATGGGCATCCTGATCAAGGGCCCGGAGGTCCTCGAATCCACGCGCAAGGTCGACACGATCGTGCTCGACAAGACCGGCACCGTCACGTCCGGAAAGATGGCGCTCACCGACGTGATCGCCGAAGAGGGTGTGGATGCTGCTGAGCTGCTGCGCCTGGCCGGTTCACTGGAGGATGCATCCGAGCATCCGATCGCGCGGGCCATTGCTGCCGGGGCCCCGGACCTGCTGACGGTCACCGATTTCGTGAACGTCGAGGGCAAGGGCGTGCAGGGCGTCGTCGACGGTCACAGCATCGTCGTCGGACGCGACTCGCTGCTCGCTGACTGGTCACTCGCGCTCTCCACCGGCGTCGCCGCGGCCAAGGCTCAGGCCGAGGGTGAGGGCAAGACCGTCGTCGCCGTTGGCTGGGACGGCGCCGCACGCGGCATCCTCGTCGTCTCCGACACGGTGAAGCCGACCAGCGCCGAGGCTATTCGCGGACTGCGGGCGCTCGGGCTGACCCCGATCCTGCTGACCGGCGACAACGCGGCGGCAGCGCACCACATCGCCGCCGAGGTGGGAATCGACGAGGTGATCGCCGAGGTGCTGCCGCAGGACAAGGTCGCTGTGGTCAAGCGACTGCAGGCGGCGGGCAAGGTCGTAGCCATGGTGGGCGATGGCGTCAACGACGCGCCTGCGCTCGCGCAGGCCGATCTCGGGCTCGCAATGGGAACCGGCACGGACGTCGCGATCGAAGCATCCGACATCGCCCTCGTACGTGGAGATCTGCGCAGCGCCGTCGACGCGATCCGCCTGTCTCGCAAGACGCTCGGCACGATCAAAACGAATCTGTTCTGGGCCTTCGCCTATAACGTCGCGGCGATCCCGATCGCCGCCCTCGGGATGCTGAACCCGATGCTCGCGGGAGCTGCCATGGCCTTCTCGAGCGTGTTCGTCGTGGGCAATAGCCTGCGGCTGCGCGGATTCCGGAGCGTGGTGCGCTGAGGTCGCGTCCTGACCTACGGCGCGGGATAGTCCATCACATCGCCGTACAGCGGCACCATGTCGCGCATCGTGCTCGCCCCTGACGTATCGATCGCACAGGGGATGCTGCGCGTGATGCACTCCTCGATATCTGCGGGCGTCACCGTCCCGACCCGTTCGAAGGCATCGATGCGGAACGCCAACCCGTTGGAGGCGAGGGGCGATGGTGAATCCATCACGTGGAAGTGCAGGTGCGGTGAATCCGTGTTTCCCGAGTTGCCCAAGTGGGCGATGACCTCGCCTTTGGTCAGTTGCTGTCCAACAGTGAGCCCCATCGGATTGTCCGGCTGCAGGTGCGCGTAGAACGCGTAGTGGCCCCCGCCGAGATCCTGCACGATGTGGTTGCCGCCGTACTCGGCGAGTGTCAGTCCCGTCGGGTTCGCCCCTGGTGTCTGCTCCGGCAGGTCCCACACCATCGAGACGACCGGTCCGTCACCGACGGCGATGATGTCGGAGCCCTCATATGCGTAGCTCGAGAGTTCATCAGCGGGCCCATCGAGCATGCGACCGGTCTCGTCGAGCTGCACGTAGTCGATCGCGAAGCGCTCAGGTACGTAGAACGTGCCGTTGATCGGATTGATGGCGCCGCGGTGCGGTGTGACCGTGCAGCAGCTGTTGCCGTCGAGCCATCCCGGGCCGACAAGCGGTGGGCCGATCACGATCGGCTCTGCGGCATCCACAGGAGTCGGTGCGAGTGTCTGAGTCATCGGCGATGACACCATCGGAGGGATCGGCGTCGACGGCGCGATATCGATGACGACCCGCATCCATGGCGCCAGGTCGTCGGAGGCCAGCGTCAACAGCTCACGGCCATCATCGCCGTGCACAGTGAGCGAATCCACCGCGACATCCTGGTTCAGAGCGTTGCCGAGCAGCAGCTCGTACACGACATGCACGCGCCCGTCGGTCGCCGGTGCGACCTGCGGCGGTGACATCACCGAGCCGACGATCGGGGTGAAGTCGTCGTCGATCGGGGCTGTGGACGTGGATGCCTCCGGCACCGGCGCGCCTGCGCAACCGGTCATGAAAAACAGTGCCGCTCCGGTGACGAGGATCGCGAGTATGCGCATTCCGTCAGTATGGCGGTCGGCTGGAGGAAAAGGGAGTGAATCTGTAGGCGGAACGCGACAGCTTTGGAACTCCCGCCGGATTCTTAAATCCCTGATCAGACGGGATAAGGACGGACGCATCATTCTCCCCGAAGGCGCCCCGGAGACCCGAATCCAGGACATTCGGGGGTCTGTCGCGACGTCGATTGAGACGAGTGGAACACACCTTTTGGACAAGGATGTAACCCGCCTCGTGCGCGATTACGAGCGCGGAGCAACGGTGTCCGAGCTGGTGAAGAAGTACGGCATCCACCGGGCGACGGTTCGCACGCATCTTGCCCGCGCAGGCGTTTCTCCGCGGGACCGCGTGCCGGACGATCCGAACGGCGACGAGTACCTGCGGCTCTACGACCAGGGCGTCGGACTTGTGACGATCGCCAAGAGCTACGGCACGACACCGAGCAAGGTCCGCACACAACTCATCAGGCGCGGCATTCACCTGCGAGGGTGAGCCTCAGATCGAGTCATCGAGGATGCGCGGGCTCCGTACGTCAAGGACGTCCGCTCGTTCGTGGGACTATGAGCACAGGCAACGTCTCATGGCCCACGGTACGGCGTCGAGCCGGGTCGTCCATGGACTTGACGCATTCGCTGAGACGTCGGGCGGTGCTGAAGCATGTAAGGAGAATGCATGGAACCCCACACGCAGCAGTCCATGCAGCGTCGCGGCCGAGCTTCTTCGCGACGAACTCTGCCCGTTCGACACCATCGGCATCCGTATAGGTCTTCACGTACCCTTCGGCGAGGAACCAGTCGGACATGCGGAACTTCGAGTACGACTCCTCAGTGGCCCTCCGATACTGCACGAGGTCGTGGAACGTGGTGTTGAGTCTGGTGAACGATCCGTCCTTCTCGCGTTGATAGTGCTCTTGACCGATCTTCGCGTAAAGCGGGCATCACCAGCGCGGGTGAAGCTGAGCGCTGGCTTTGATGCGATGAAACCCGATAGGGACCAACTACGCAGTCGTAAGAGACCACGGCGGCGGGTACAGCTGACAACTCGCCGCCCGCGGCGGACACACCACAATGTTGTTGGCGGGGCGAGACTTGCCCAAGCCCTGGCAGCGTCCTGTCGAACGGGAGTAGCAGCCGGACCGGGTTTGTCGGTGGGCTGCGCGAGAATCGGAGCCATGACGGACTCGCTCGACGCTCGTGTACCAGAACACTCACCACTCAAAGACACCATGATCAACGCCGGCCTGGCCGGGGTGTCAGCAGTTCCCCTCGTCGGTGGCGTCGTGGCGCAGTTCACCTCAGGACTGCTCGCCGAACGCCAGGCCGCACGGCAGCACGAGTTCAACGTGGCAGTCGCCCGTGTCGTGGAAGACATCTTGACGCGTGTCGACGGGCTCACGCCCGCGGCCGTGCTGGAGTCCGATGAGTTCATGGCTGCATACGAGCGCGCATCGCGAGCTGCCGCCGAAACTTCCAGCGCGGAGAAGCGTGCCCGGCTCGCCTCAGCCATTCGGCACGCTGGCCCATGGAGCACCATCGATGAGTCGAAACGGACTCAGTTCCTAACTCTCGTGGCGCGCTACGACGACCTGCACTTCGCGATGCTCAGCTTCTTCCGCGACCCGCGAGCATGGATCAAAGCGAACGCGCCCGACTGGCACGAGCCTGATCAGTGGGGCGCTTCGTCGATCGGGGCACTCCTCGAGAGATACGTCTTCCCAGACGTTGCTGGCTGGCAGCAGCTCGTGACACCGGTGCTCGATGAGCTACAGAACGCTGGCCTGCTCGACAACGCACCCCTGAACACGATGATGACTCCAAGCGGACCTCTCCAGCAGCGCACGAAGCCCTTGGGCGCTGAACTGCTTCAGTTCGTTGAGATCGAATCGACGCCGTGACCAACAAACGGAAAATGAACCGGAGGCAATGATGGCTCTCAGTCGCCCCGGAGAGGAAGACGACATGACGTTCATCCAGACGTTCGGTAGGACCTTTGGAACGAAGAGGGTCAACGTCACGCCCGGCGCCGAAGCTCCCGGTCGGAACGTTGAGGTCTTCGACGGCCTGGTGCAGCCCAAATCCGTCGACTTCAACGTCGATACCCCGATCTACGTGGGCGACCAACTGACCTGGGATGACCCGCGCGGCGGGCAACAACACGTGTACGCGACGCACGTCGACGTACTCGATGCAGGTAGCCGCAACATGCGCCACATCTCGGTCAAGTGGGCCAAGACCCCACCTGTTCCTGCATCGCCGTCAGGCAACGGTCACGTCATTGTCGTCAACGGCAGCAATGTGAACATCGCCCTTGAAGGCAGCACCATCACACAGCAAGTGCCCGTCGCCGCCGGATACGAGCAACTGGCTGATGCTGTCGGCCGCGCATTGGCGCTGATCGAGGCCACTCAGGGGATTGACCCTGACGAGGTAGACGCCGCCCGTGAAGCGGCGACGCTCGTGGTCGAGGAGGCAGCGAAGACCGAGCCGGATCCGCGCGTGCTCAAGAAACTTCTGCTGCCGCTGAGGGGCGTTCTTACCTCGGCAGCGAACTCCGGTGCCGGTGCCGCGGCTTCCGCACTGATCACACAACTCATGACCTGACTTACGGCGCGGGGCGCGGGGCGCGGACCGCACCGCTACTACCGGTCCGCAGTGAATATCACCATCGCCGGTATCGAGGTGACCAGTACCCCACTTGAAGAGGGCGTCCACGAGTAGCCGGGCGACGTCGCTGCCGACTCACACCCCTGAGACCCTCACACGTACTCAGTTTGCGGGATCGAAGCGACCAGGCACGAAGTTTGGCTTGTCGTAGTTCGATGTTTGGTATCCTCGCCAGGTGACGGTTTCGGAGCTTTCGGCGAGTAGTCAGAACTATCTCAAGGCGGTGTGGAGTCTTGGGGAGTGGTCTGAGGAACCGGTGACGGCATCGACTGTAGCCGCGAGGACGGGTGTGAAGCTCTCCACGGCATCGGATGCGATCCGGAAGCTGACTGTGCAGGGACTGTTGGAACATGCCCCGTATGGTGCGGTGACGCTGACAGCGACGGGTCGGGCGCATGCGGTGGCGATGGTGCGTCGGCATCGGTTGATCGAGGCGTTCCTGGTGAAGGTGCTCGGATACCGGTGGGATCAAGTGCACGATGAGGCGGAGACGCTGGAGCATGCAGTGTCGGATTTCATGATCGACCGGATCGATGAGTATCTGGGGCATCCTGTCCGCGACCCGCACGGCGATCCGATCCCAGGCCCGGACGGCTCGGTCAGCAGGCCCGATGCGGTGTTGTTGACGGGAATGGAGTCGGGCCGGCGTGTTCGTGTGGAGCGGATCTCGGACAAGGACTCGCAGTTGCTGCAGTTCTTTGCCGATCACGGCATTGGCTACGGGACCGTGCTGGAGTCGCGACCGGCTGCCCCGTATTCGGACACTATCGAAGTGGTGATCGAGGAAAATGGGACATCGTTGCCGTTGGGCCGGTCAGCGACCGATGCGGTGTGGGTGACGCCGGTCTCGTAGGCGTGAGAACTCGCTCGTTGCGGGTGCGACGATAGCGGAGATGTGTGCGGCGCTACCCCGTCCGATGCTCGCTGAGCCGCGGAGCGTGGCCAGGGTTCTGACACCGGTGGCGCTATCGAGACCTCTGATCTCGGCCGGTGGCGACGACGGTGCGCTCCTCCGAGCGTGCGGTGTCCTTGAGGTGGGACCTCGCGTAGTAGCGGCCTTCGCCCGCTCGGAGCAGTTAGCCGGCGTCCAACGCCTCCGCGATCAGCCGTTGGTCGTCGGTGGCGCCGACGACCTCGACTCGTCCTGGGGTGGTGATCGCCGCCCACTCCTGGACGAACTCGCGGATCGCCCGGTTCGTCAGTCCCGCGTCGTCCAAGACGGTGTCGATGGCGACACTCATGCGATCCTCGTTCCTGCCGTGGCGCCGGGGGCAAGCGCGTGGACCTCGTGGAGGTGGATCAGGACTGCTGCGGCCGGGGGCTTCATGCCGCACTCGGCTGCGAAGTCGACCGCCGCAGCGAACACGTCGCCCCCTTCATGCACCTGGGGCGTTCCGACGAACCGGTAGCCGTCGAGGGCGTCCCGGTCGATGACGGCGACCACCGCGGCCGATCCGGCGCGGATGTTCGCCAGGTGCTGCCCGGCGGTGTTCTCGTTGTAGATCAGCGTGCGCTCATCCCAGACCCGCATCGAGCGCTTCGGCCCGACATCGGGCATCCCGTCACGTGTGGCGGTGGCAAGGATCGGAAGCTGAGCGGCAAGCAGTTCCCGCATCGCGGCCGTCAGGTGAACCTCACCTCGCAACCGCTCCGCCAGCCCCTCCGCGTGCGCCAAGGTCTGACCAGGAACGGGCGAGGTCAGTGGCGGTGCGCCCGCGCGCAGTGACGCATCCACGAATCGTTCGAGCTTGTCGGCATCCTCACCTCGCAGGAACACCACCAGCATCCGAAACAGGCCATGCACCACCGTGGCCGGGTCCGCTGACGTCTCCAGTAGCCGCATCGCAGCCTGATGATCTCCGGCCCGTGTCTGCTGGAACAGGCCGATCGACTCCAACCACGTGCCCTCCCGCGAGGTCTCCGCTGTCACTACGCACTCCCCTCTCGCAGCAAGCTACCGCATCCCCAACATTCTATGTTCGGTACACCGTAGTTGAACACATGGGCGTGTCGTAGACGAGCAGATCACATCGATGTTATTACTAGATACGCCGCTCCCAACAAGAGCGGGACACAACATGTAGTGGTTGGCGTCATCGCACGGCCGGCCAGTGAGTGAGGAGGGATCGCTGTGCAGACTCCGGCGAGATCAGTCCAGGACGTGCCGCCGGTGCGTGAGCTGCCGGTCACGCAGTCGCCGGGGCTGGTGTTCTTCTCGAGCGTGTCGGAGAACACCCGCCGCTTCGTCGAGCGGCTCGACCGGCCCGCGGTCCGTATCCCGCTGCGGCCGCGGGTGGAGGGTCTGATCCGCGTTGCGTGGCCCTTCGTGCTCGTGGTCCCCACGTACGGCGGCGGGGAACGTGCCGGGGCTGTGCCGAAGCAGGTGATCTCGTTCCTGAACGACCCGGCGAACCGGGCACTCATCCGGGGTGTGATCACGGCGGGGAACACGAACTTCGGTGAGCACTACTGCCTCGCCGGTCCCGTCATCTCCGCGAAATGCCGGGTCCCGGAGCTGTACCGCTTCGAGCTGCTCGGCACGACACGCGACATCGAACAGGTGAACACCGGCCTGACCCGCTTCTGGGATCAGGCCCCTGACGAACAAGCATCCATTGAGAGGAAGACCGCATGACCATCATCTCCCCAGAAGCTCCCGCACGCACCGGTATCGGTGCGCGGAAGGACTACCACGCGCTGAATGCGCAGCTGAACCTGTTCGCCTCGGACGGGTCGATCCAGTTCGACAAGGACCGGGAAGCTACCGAGGAGTACCTGCGCCAGCACGTCATCCCGAACACGAGAACCTTCCCGGGCGTGGCCGAGCGCCTGGAGTGGCTGGTCGCGAACGACTACTACGAGCGGGCCTTCCTCGACGCCTACCGTTCGGAGTTCCTCGCCAACCTGCACGAGCGCGCCCACAACACCGGGCACCGCTTCCAAACCTTCCTCGGCGCGTTCAAGTTCTTCACCTCCTACGCCCTCAAGACCTTCGACGGCACCACCTACCTGGAAGGGCTCGAAGAGCGCGTCGTCGCCACCGCGCTCTTCCTCGGACAGGGCGACGAAGCCCTCGCGACCCGACTCGTCGACGAGATGCTCTCCGGCCGGTTCCAGCCAGCGACACCGACGTTCCTGAACGCGGGCAAAGCGCAGCGCGGCGAGCTCGTCTCCTGCTTCCTGCTCCGCCTGGAGGACAACCTCGAATCCATCGGACGGAGCGTCAACTCCGCGCTGCAGCTCTCCAAGCGCGGAGGCGGGGTCGCGCTACTGCTGACGAACCTGCGCGAAACCGGAGCACCGATCAAGCAGATCGAGAACCAGGCCTCCGGCGTCGTCCCGGTGATGAAGATCCTCGAAGACTCCTTCAGCTACGCCAACCAGCTCGGTGCCCGGCAAGGAGCGGGAGCGGTGTATCTGCACGCGCACCATCCGGACATCCTGCGGTTCCTGGACACGAAGCGCGAGAACGCGGACGAGAAGATCCGCATCAAGACCCTCTCCCTCGGCGTTGTGATCCCCGACATCACCTTCCAGCTCGCGAAGGAGAACCGAGACATGCACCTGTTCAGCCCGTACGACGTCGAGCGCGAGTACGGGAAACCGCTGTCAGATCTGTCCGTGAACGACCACTACGACGAGCTGGTCGCAAACCCGCGCGTACGCAAGACCACGATCAGCGCACGGGAGTTCTTCAAAACCCTCGCCGAGCTGCAGTTCGAATCCGGTTACCCGTACGTGCTGTTCGAGGACACTGTCAACCGCGCGAACCCGCTGCAGGGGCACATCAACATGTCGAACCTGTGCAGCGAGATCCTCCAGGTCAACACCCCCTCCGCCTACGACGCCGCGATCGGCTACGAGCAGGTCGGCCGGGACATCTCCTGCAACCTCGGCTCCCTCAACATCGCCCAGGCCTTCGCCTCACCGGACTTCGGCGCGACCGTCGAGACCGCGGTGCGGGCACTCACGAGCGTGTCGGATCAGACCGACATCGACGCGGTCCCCTCGATCGCGGCCGGGAACGACGCGTCGCACGCGATCGGGCTCGGGCAGATGAACCTGCACGGGTTCCTCGCCTCACAGCGCATCCGCTACGGCAGCGAGGAGGGCATCGACTTCACCGACATCTACTTCCTCGCCGTCACCTACCACGCCCTGGCCGCCTCCAACCGGATCGCCATCGAACGCGGCACGGCCTTCGCCGGGTTCGAGAGCTCCGCCTACGCGGACGGCTCGTACTTCGATAAGTACACCGAGCGCGAGTGGCAGCCCGCCACCGACCGTGTCCGCGCTCTCTTCGCCGAGGCAGGCGTCGCGATCCCTACCCGTGACGACTGGGCGCAGCTGCGGGAATCGGTGCGGCAGCACGGCATCTACAACGCCTACCTGCAGGCCATCCCGCCGACCGGATCGATCTCGTACGTGAACAACGCGACCGCGTCGATCCATCCGATCGCGGCGAAGATCGAGATCCGCAAAGAAGGCAAGCTCGGCCGCGTCTACTACCCGGCCCCGCACATGACCGACGACAACCTCGAGTTCTTCGAGGACGCGTACGAGATCGGCTACGAGAAGATCATCGACACCTACGCCGCCGCCACCCGCCACGTCGACCAAGGCCTCTCGCTGACGCTGTTCTTCCGCGACACTGCCACCACCCGCGACATCAACAAAGCACAGATCTATGCCTGGCGTGCCGGGATCAAGACCCTCTACTACATCCGCCTGCGCCAGCCCGCACTCGAAGGCACCGAGATCGAAGGCTGCGTCTCCTGCGCCCTTTAACCCCTGAATCCGCTCTTCCCGAAGGAACCCCGATGACTCTCATTGACACCACCCGCCCGATCACCGAGATCTCCGTCACCCCACCCGGATACCGGCACGACCCGGCAGTCCGCCTGCGACCCATCAACTGGAACCGCGTCGGCGACGACAAAGACCTCGAGGTATGGAACCGCCTCACCGCGAACTTCTGGCTCCCCGAGAAAGTGCCCCTCTCCAACGACCTCCCCGCCTGGCAGAAACTCACCCAGGAAGAGCGCACGCTGACCATGCGCGTGTTCACCGGGCTCACCATGCTCGACACCGTGCAGGCCACCGTCGGAGAGATCTGCCAGATCCAAGACGCCCGCACCGAACACGAAGAGGCCGTCTACACCAACATCGCCTTCATGCAGTCCGTGCACGCACGCTCCTACTCCAGCGTGTTCTCCACCCTCACCTCGACACCAGAGATCGACGACGCCTACCGGTGGGCCGTCGCGAACGATCTGCTCCAGGAACGGTGCAAGAAGGTCCTCGCGCACTACTACGGCGACGACCCGCTCAAACGCAAAGTCTCCTCCACGCTGCTCTCCTCGTTGCTGTTGTACGCGGGGTTCTACCTGCCGCTGCACTTCTCCGTGCACGCGACGCTCACGAACACGGCGGACATGATCCGGCTCATCCTGCGTGACAAGGCCGTGCACGGATACTACTCCGGGTACAAGTACCAGCGCGGCCTCGAAACCCGCACTCCCGCCGAGCAGGAGCACATGCGCGATTTCACCTACGCACTCCTCGAAGAGCTCTACGACCTCGAACTGCAGTACTCCGGCGAGCTCTACGAACCGCTCGGCCTCATGGACGACGTCGCCGTCTTCGTCCGCTACAACGCGAACAAAGCACTCATGAACCTTGGCTACCCCGCCCGCTTCACCCCGGAGCAGACCGAGGTCAACCCCGAGATCCTCGCCGCCCTCGCACCCGGAGCGGACGAAAACCACGACTTCTTCTCCGGATCCGGGTCCTCCTACATCATCGGCAAAGCCGTAGACACCAGCGACGACGACTGGGACTTCTAACCGACCATCATTCCCACAACATACGCCTCAGAAAAAGAGAACCACCCCTTGAGTAAGAACGTCTCCGTCCTTGTCGGCAGTCTGCGCCGCGGCTCCTACGCACGCAAGATCGCCCACAACGCCATCGGCTACTTTCCCGAAGGCTACGACGCGCGCATCGTTGAGATCCGCGACCTTCCTCTCTACGACTTCGACTACGACGATCCCGAAGTCACTGACAAACCCACCCCGCCGGAGTACACGCAGTTCCGGGAGATCATCCAAGCCGCCGACGGTGTGTTGTTCGTCACGCCGGAGAACAATCGCACCATCCCCGCCTGCCTGAAGAACGCCATCGACATCGGCTCCAAACCCAACAGCGATGTCGCCTGGAAGGGGCTCCCCGCCGGAATCATCAGCCACTCCGTCGGGCGCATGGGCGGGTACAGCTCGCAGAAGAACCTTCGGCTCGCGCTCTCATACTTCGACATGCCCGCCCCCGGCCAGCCAGAAGTCTTCCTTTCCCAGTCGCCCACGCTTGTCGATCAAGACGGGCACATCTCGCAGGACTCGACCGTGCAATTCCTTCGGGACTACATCCTCCGGTTCGCTCGACTCATCGAAGACCAAGACTCGGTGCGCTGATCAACCCCTGCATCTCATCGGGAAGGACACGCACCAGGCTTGGGCGCATGTGCCGCCGCGGTCTACGGGGTGTGCAGCACCGGGACCGGTTCTGGTTCGTCCCGCGTTCCTGTCGGATTGCGCGCATGGCGTCGCGTGCCCGACCGGTTGATGAGGCGGCGGACGGAGTTGCGCAGAAGCACGATCGTCGTGATGACGGCCGCCCAGGCGCACTTGAACATGTTCCAGATGAACAGGAAGCCAAGGAACGCGAGCCAGCCGGGTCCGCCTCGTTCGACAAGTGTGTAGCAGATACCCGCTGTGAGCAGGTAGACGGGTACGAGCAGGAGCACGAACGGACCCCACTTGAGGCCCCGCGGTGTACGGATCGCGGCGAGCAGCAGGTTCGTCGGCGCGTACTGCAACAGCCCGTGAATGCAGACGCTGGCATTCCACAGCAATCGGATCATCGGGAGCACGCACCCTCTCGGAAACCATGGACATGGTGGCCGGTAGCGGCTAGGAGAGTGATTTCCCACCCGAGGGGTGGGGGCTATCGGTGCAGGTCCTGGGTTGATTCAGGGTGCCGCATCGACGTGAGTTCGATTGCTACCAGTACCCACTTTACCGCGGACGGCGACATCCCAACAGGAGGATTCCGCCGATGGCTGTGTTCCGTTGCTCTACGGACGCTTGGGTCTGAAGGGTGGCTTTTGTACGTCAGGGTCAGCTGCGGCGAGGCCCTCGACGATGACCTCGTAGCCGGTGAGGTCTTGTGGCGGCCAGTCTTCAGCACCAAGGAGGTGATGCAGTGCGGCCAGGCGCTGCTCGAATTCTTTCCTGCCGTCGGCCCGGATCTCCAGGTCGTTCGCACCGTCGACAGCACCGGTGCGCTTGATCGTGAAGGTTGACTTCGTGATGCTCGAGCTGTCAGCCCCGATGCCGATCAGCTGGTGTTGTATGCCGTGTTCCGTCAGCGCGGTGGTGACAGCCCGACGCACCTGCTCCTGCAGCGCGGTGGTGGCTGCGTCCTGAGTGTCAGCGTCCTCGTCGATGGTCATCGCCTCGATCAGGATGAGGTTGCTGCGCTGGCCTCCGACTGGGCGCGCCTCGTAGCCAAGGGCGGCTGCGGCGCTGACTGCGGCGCCCACATCACGAGGCGAGGTCTGCACGGTCAGGAGGATCGTCGCCATGCCTGCCAGGATAGACCTGTTGCCCACGATCAATCAGTTTTTCCTGCTCGGTGCAAGCGGTACGTCAGAGCCGGTGTCCGTGAGCGTCGTAGCTGTGTGCGGGGCCGGGGCGGGGTGCGGGGTGCGCGAGTCGGGCTGCGGTGGTGATGGCTGCTTGTGCGCGCGCGGCGTCCAGACTCTGGTTCCCGGACTGCGGTGAGTCGCCGAGCGGTCGTTGTGCGTCGGTGATGCCGTAGCGGTCACGGTAGGCGGTCACGGTCCGCAGTTGCCGTTCCCATTCGGCGCGGGCTTGCGGATTCGCGGAGGCCGATCCAAGGGTGCGCAGCCATGGCACCTGCTCGTCGAGGGCGCGTTGGGCGAGCGCGTCGGCTCGTTGCTCGATCAGGGTGCGGCGTTCATCGAGGGCGCGCCTGCTGTCCGGGTCGGTGGTGTCGGTGACCTCGTAGACGATGCCGGCGATGAGGCGGACTGGTTCCCGGGTGCGGGTACTCCCGGTTCGCGATGTTGTCGCCGCCTGGAGGCGGTGCTGGATCACGGATGCGAGATCCTCCGCCCCGGCGAGAGGCCGCGCAGCGATGAGCTCCGGCAGCAGGCGAGGAAGATCGTAGCGTTCGGCGTCCGCTCGACGCAGCTCGCCCGCGAGCGCGCCGAACGCTTCGGACGCGATCACGTCGTCGACCTGTTCCCGGGTGAGTGCGGTCTGTTCGAGGAGGGTGATCCAGCGGTCGTGCTGTACGTGTTCGGCGATGGTGTCGTATTCTCCGGCGAGTTGCGCGATCGAGGACCAGTGCTCGTGTTCAGCGCGGAGCATCTCGTGGGCGGAGCGTTCTGCGGTTTCGTGGGCGAGGACGCCGGCGAGGACACTGCGGGCGGTGACGTCAGGCTCAGGCTCTTTCTGGTGTTCTTCGAGGGGGAATTGGTCGATGGCGACGTAGGCGGTGTTCGCCTCGCGGCCACGGGTCATGGCGACGTAGAGGCTTTCGCGGGTCATCTGGTGCGAGTGCACGATCGCGTGTGCGGTGTCCACGGTCGCACCTTGGGCGCGGTGCACGGTGATCGCGTAGCCGAGGTCGAGATGTTGGGCGGCGTAGTTCGCGGGGAGGCGGACCGCGCCGCCGAAGCGGGCTCCTTGTCGGCGGACGGTCACGGACCCGTCCGTGTGCACGGTCGTGACTGTCCAGCGGTCGCCGTTGCGCACCCATCGGGTGCCGCCGGTGCCGAGATGGCGGTTGTTCTTGCGGGTGATGACGAGGTCACCGGCGCTGGCCTGCGTGCCATCGCTCAAGGGCACGGCCCGGTCGGGGTCCGTCTGGCCGGACATGATCCGGTCGACCCGGGCGCGCACGTTCAGGGTGGTGACGGTCTCGACGGTCTCGGCGACGAGGATGCTGCGCTTGCCCGCGATCGTGTCGGTTCGCCAGGCGAGATAGGCGCGTTCCAGGACGTCGTCGTAGTCGCCTCCGACGATCCGGTCGTGGGCGTCGTAGCGGGCGATGGCGTCATGGTCGCCGAGGCGCAGTTGCAGGGACGCGGTCTTCTCCCAGGCGTTGCGAAACCGTCGCACGTCGAGCAGTTCTGGGGTCTGCTCGAGGTCGCGGGCGAGCATGCCCAGCGCTCCCCCGGCATCGACCGCGCCGAGTTGGGCCCAGTCGCCGACGAGGACGAGTTTGGCTCCTGCGCGTTCGGCGTGGGCGGCAAGCCGGTCCAACGCGATCGTCCCCGACAACGACGCCTCGTCCACGATCATCAGTTGACCGCGGTGGAGCCTCCACCGCCCCTGGTGGTGCTCATGGAGCCATTTCGCGGTGTTCTCGGTCGGGATTCCGAGGTCGGCGGCGAGGACCTGCGCGGCGTCCGCGGAGCTGGCCAGCCCGATCACGCTGCCTCTGCCGTGCGCGAGTTCCCACGTTCTGCGCAATGATGCGAGGGTCGTGGTCTTTCCGGTCCCCGCTGGCCCGATGAGGACGTCGACGATCCGGCCGGATGTTGTGA
>NZ_JBQDSX010000033.1:0-36563 GCF_052099035.1 Microbacterium sp.
TATGCCTAATCGGGTTTGATTACGCGGCATACCCAGACATGACGAAGCTTGCCGATGCACAAGAAATCGAGATCGCCAAAGCCGTCAAACGATGGCAGACATCCATCCGAGCCAGGCTTGAAAAGAATGTGCTCCTTGAAGTGAATATCGACGTATTCTGCGTTCCTTTCCCGGATGTAGATGCCATGCGGAAAGCCGTCAGAAAGAAACTCGGTGTGGCATGACGGATCTGTCCCAGGTCGTCTTTGACTCGCAGAAGTTTCGCGGCATTCTTCAGTCGATCCGTCTGCGCACACTTCAGGCTGAATTCCCGATGATCGAGATGGACAGACCGCCCACCGAGATCGACTGGAACTACGCGCTGCTGTGCGCGAGTGCGCTATCAGCTGTCCCGACCGAGCGCGCACAGAACACCGTCCTTAGGGTCGCGGCAGCTTGTCTGGCTCTTAGCGACACCGACGACACTCACAAGAGCGCAGCCACGGCCATCCTCGATCGCGTAGGAAACCACAGGTCAGTGGAGCTCGCGGAATCACGAGATCTCGTACAACCAGGCTTGTGGAAACAGTTTCCACCCTTGCTTCGCTTGGAGACGATCAAGAAGCGCCTCCAGCTTTCCATCCCGCTGTCGAGCGGCGAGAACCTCGCGGTGAACTCATTCCAGAGTGAACTGTGGAAGGACGCGGCGGACTTCGACTGGGTGAGCGTGTCCGCACCGACGTCTGCCGGAAAATCTCGAATCGTGCGTGAATGGTTCCTAGAAAAACTCCGTCAGAACGATAGATTCACGGCCGTCTACCTTGCGCCCACCCGAGCCCTCGTCGAAGAAGTATCAGCAGACTTTCGAGAAGCGGCCCCGACAGATACCAGCATCGTTGTGATGCCCTGGGATCCCGAGCTCGACCAGACGCAACGCCGCGTCCTTGTCGTGACGCAAGAGAGACTCCATCTCATTCAGCAGTCACGCCATCCGTTCGATATCGACCTTCTGTTCGTCGACGAGGCTCAAGGACTTGGTAACGCGGAACGCGGTGTGTTGCTTCAGCAAGTGCTAGACCGTGCTGTCGAGGATCGACCAGGCTTGCAAGTCATTTTCGCGAGCCCGCTCAGTGCGAACCCGACGATATTGCTGAGCGACAAGCCAGCTGCGGCTCGTTCGAGGGCAACGACTTCCGAAGCGGTCACTGTCAACCAGAACCTCATCCGGGTCGAGGGCGTGTATCGCGCACCCGCGAAAAGAATCGTATCGCTGGTGGATGAAGGGCAGGTTCTCCAAGTCGCCAGCTTCGAGCTGCAGCAACGTGCCACTCGAGTACCGATGCGAATCGCATATGTCGCACATGCACTCGGAGGTAGCGATGGCGGCAACATCGTCTACGTAAACGGTGCTGATGACGCGGAGAAGGTTGCCAAGAACATCTCCGATCTTCTGTCCGAAGCAGAGGATGACGAAGACATCAGCAATCTCCAAGACCTGGTGCGTACTGCCGTCCACCCGAAGTACAGCCTTGCTGACGCGCTCGCGAAACGTGTGGCGTTCCACTACGGCAACATGCCACTTGCCATCAGGTCTGAAATCGAGCGGCTCTTTGGAGACGGCAAGATTGAGTTCCTCGTCTGCACCTCCACCCTCCTCGAAGGTGTCAACCTCCCATGCCGAACGATCTTCATGCGCAATCCACAAAAAGGACGCGGCCGCCCACTCACTGAAGCCGACTTCTGGAACCTCGCGGGTCGGGCAGGCCGATGGGGCAAAGAGTTCCAGGGCAACATCGTCTGTATCGACACCGACGACGAGAGCCTGTGGCCGAATCTGCCCACGGTTCGACGCCGATCGAATTTGAAGGTTGCCACTCACCACGGGCTCCAAGACGTGGCTCCGCTGATCTCATACATACGCAGCGACTTCGCAGTCGGATCAGATTCAGCTTCCGAAAACCTATTCTCCTATCTGGCGGCGCAGCAGTCGTCAGGGCGAGACATCACTCACCACCTGCAGCGCATCACGGTTCCGGCCGAGCGAACTGAAGTGGAACGCGCTCTCGTGCGCGCCGTCGAAGACGCCCAGTTCCCGCTAGACCTTATCCCTCGACATGCAGGCATATCCCCGATCGCTATGCAACGTCTCCTGGAGCATTTCAGGGCGACCGGCAACGATCCTCATGACTTCACATTGCCGTTGCCCGAGGAGCCGGACTCACGGCAGCGTTACCAGGACGCCCTCGTGCTCATTGGGGCGACGATGACGGCGGCGTTTGGTCTCCCGTCAGGTCCCGGGGAGACTGACAGGCGAAAGTGGCAGCTCGCAAACTTGATCGTCAACTGGATGAAGGGCATGCCCCTTGCCCGACTGATCGAGCAGCGTGCTACCGGAAAGACGCCAATCGCGAAGGCGATCAGGGACGTGATGGCGGACATCGAGACAGTCGCTCGATTCCAAGCGCCGAAATATTTGTCGTGCTACTCGGACGTTCTCGCTGCCTACGCTGCAGAGAGAGGCATCCACGACGTCGGGCACGGCCAGGACATCACCATGCTTCTCGAACTAGGAGTTTCCCGACCGAGCGAGGTCGTCCTGATGGCTTTAGGGCTTTCGCGAACGGCAACTATTGCTCTCTCGCAATACGTCACCGTCGACAACTGGACTTCGTCCGAGAGCCGCGACTGGCTTGCGCGTCAGAATATCGAAGGAATGGACATCCCTGTCCTGATCCAACAGGAGATCATCAACCTCACTAACGCTCAAGCGTTGAGCCATCGCAAAAGTGAATAGGCGGGAATCTTGTTATTCGCCACGACGCCATCACCGCGCCGGACCTCACCACATAGGCACCGTTCATCTCAGGCAGCATCCGAAACGATCGAAAGCTTGAAAAGACCAGCTGGTATCCGCCCAACGTGCGTGCGCCCATCAGTGTCAAGAGCGGGCGCGCATCGTCCAGAGCATTACGAGGAGACGGAGGGAAACCATGGCTCGAAGTGACACACTCCGTTCGGAGCTCGTGCGCCTCCAGAGTCGCAAGGCAACGCTGACAGGCGACATCGCAAAGGCCGAAAAGGACGCCGCCTCTGCACGCGAAAGCGCGCGAAAGAAGCGCGAGCAAGCCGCCCGGTCGAAGAGCGCGTCAACGATTCGGACCTCACTTTCCGCTGCCGAGCGTGAGGATAAGAAGGGCGCAGCAGCGGAGTCCAAGATCGCGAAGGCGCGAAAGGACCTCGCCTCGGTTGACAAGTCGATCGCCACAAAGACCACATCACTCCGGTCTGCTGACAACAGCGAACGTCGCTCAGCAGAGAGCAAGCAGAAGCAGGTCGACTCGCGTCGCCGACAAGAAGAGCGAACCCACGCGCGCGAGATCGCCCGCCTCGCGACCCCTCCCGTGCAGATCCGCTATGTCGAAGTGCGACCACCTGAGCCGGAAAAGCTGCGGGTGCTGTACATCACGGCCAACCCGGAGGCGACGGAGGAGACGATCACCACTCCAGACGGTACCGAGCAACGCTTCGGTACCTGGCTTCGCGTCGACCAGGAAGTTCGCCAAGTGCGACAGGCACTGCGCGGCTCCAAGTACCGTGATCTCGTGCAAGTCGACCATGCGCCAGCCGCGACAGTCAACGACCTCCTCGACGGGCTGAACGACCATCGACCGCACATCGTCCACTTCTCCGGCCATGCGGGCCCGCATGGCCTACTCATGGAGAACGACGCGGGCGATGAAGACGGCGCCGACGTCACCTTCGAACTCCTCGCGCGCGTGCTCGGCGCGACCGATGAGCCGCCGCGCCTGCTCGTGCTGAACGCCTGCGAAAGTCTCGCGGGTGCCGATGACATGCTGCAGACGGTGCCGGCAGTGATCGGAATGTCAGACAGTATCGATGACACATCCGCGATCGTGTTCGCGTCCGCGTTCTACTCGGCCATCGCCTCGGCGCAGTCCCTCGCATCCGCACTCGAGCAGGCGAAGGTTCGGATGCTGGCGGCTGCCCTCGACGGATCGGAGCTGCCCGAACTGCGTGTCCGCGATGACGTAGATCCGGCAACTCTTGTGCTCGTCACGCCGCCTGCCTGATGCATCGAGATACCACCCCTGCGGTCCGCTCAGCCGCCGGCGGACTCGGGCTCAACCCTCGGGAGCCTGAACACGTCGGCCCTTCGGCGCTGGTTCAGAGCCTCTCTGAGCAGTTCCTATTCACCCATTCCAACTGGACGCGTCCGCCGGCGCGACAGGCTAGCTGTCCGTCCCTATCTGTAGGTGCATCAACGTTCGACATAACAGAAAAGCGATCGGGAACGTACGTTATCGTCAGGCGCGCCCGTTTTGGATGAGCCTCTCATAAACCCCGCGTACACCCCTGACGAAGTTGTCGGCGACTAACAAGAGCCGGGACCTAATGCATGCGAACCATGCAATTTCCGGGCGGTCGCCGCCGAGCATCCTTCCGTGAGCGACCTGGCCCGTAGCGACCACTCGGCGACGGTGAGTTCGAGATCGCTGGGTGCAGCCTGTATGACAGCGGCAAGAACCCGTGCAGCGTTGCGTGCGCTCGTCGCCCATACGTCATTGCCTGAGGCGCGAACGCTGCCTGTGGCGGGTCGCAGCATCCGGTACACGGTGCGCAGGATGGTGGATTTGCCGCTGCCGTTCGGACCGACGAGACCAACCACCTCGCCGTGAGCACTGATTGATATGCCCTGGCGCAGGCCGTCGCGGCGGCGCAGGCAGAGGCCGCGAAAGAGAACGAGGAGGCATCGCTCGACGAACTCGACGGACGGACGGCGCGCGGTGACGACGATGACCAGGAGGCTTCGCTTGTGAACGAGGGGGACGACGCCGACGACACCGCCATCGTCATCGCGCTCGCGGCAGGGGGGATGCTCGTCGTCGGCGGAGTGAGCGGGATGACCGCGTGGTACCTGCGCCGCCTGCGTCTGGATGCGCGGGAAGTTCTGGGATCGAGCCCCGATGAATGACCGACGAGGCTCGGACGATGACGAGTTCGGCCTTCTGCTGAGCGACGGCGAGCGAGCCGAGCAGCATCGGTGGCGCACGCCGCCGCGTCGTCGACGGCTCGACGGATGGGTCTGGGTCCCGGCGCTGAGCATCGTCGTCGGCCTCCTCGTCTCCGGTACGGCGGTCGCGGTCGCCGCACTCGCACCACCGGCGGAGACGTCGACGGCACCTGCACCCTCGGCCACCCGTGCTCCGGCCCGCGTGAGACCGTCGAGCCGGTCACGACGCCCGGCACCGCATCTCGCTCGCGCCCGATCAGCGAGCTCCCCGACAGCGATTGGGTGAACGACCTCTCCTCGCGCACGGGGATACCCGAGAGGCCGCTGCGCGCCTATGCTGGGGCGGCGATCAGAGCGTCGGAGGAGAGCCCGAAATGCGGGATCGGCTGGAACACACTCGCGGGCATCGGCTTCGTCGAGTCGGAGCACGGCACGATCCACGGCTCCGAGATCGGGGCGGACGGCATCGCCCGCCCCGACATCATCGGCATCGCGCTGACCGGAGAATCGAGTCTGGCGATCCGCGACACCGACGGCGGAGAACTCGATGGCGACACGATCTGGGACCGCGCAGTCGGACCGATGCAGTTCATCCCCGAGACATGGTCGCAATGGGGCGCCGACGGCAACGGCGACCGGGTGAGCGACCCGCAGAACATCGACGACAGCGCGCTCGCCGCCGCGCGCTACCTGTGCTTCGCCGGCGGCGACCTCACCGACCCGTCCGCCTGGATAGCCGCCGTACACGCCTACAATCCGTCGATCGACTACAACAACCGCGTCGCCGACGTCGCCGGGCACTATGCGGCGGCGACCGCGTCACCATGAAGGGAGAAGGATCCGTGACCGATGACAGCGACGAGTCGCCGCCGGCGGACGAGACAGTCTACGAGCAGCTCGCTGAGTTTCATGATCTGTTCATGGACGATACGTGGGAGCGTCTGCGTCCGACCGTGCGATCGGTGTTCGGCGCTCTAGGCGCCGGAGGGGTGATCGTCGAGCTCGGCGCCGGAAGCGGGGTAGGAACCCGCGTGATCGCCGCGGAGTCGCGGGCTCGGGTCTGGGCGGTCGAGCCCGGACTCGTCGGGCGCGCCGTGCTGCTCGCGCGGGTGAGTGATGACCCGAGCCTGCGAGATCGTGTGACGGTCGTCGCCGGCGCGATCCCCGAGGGGTTGTCGATGCTGCCCGGCGGCATCGACGGCGTGGTGTGCGCCCACATGCTCGGGCATGTGATTCGCGACGACCGGCGCGAGCTCTTTGGGTGGCTGGGCGAGCATCTCACGGCGAGCGGCGGGTGCCTCGTCACGACGCAGGAACGAGTCGATCCCGCTCCGGACGCGCCGCGTGATGTCACCGTCCGCCGACGGGTGGGACAGTATGAATATCGGGCGGTGTACGTCGCCGCCGATGCCGAGGGCGTCTTCCGTTCCCGGTACGAGGTCTGGTCGGGCGGCGTGCGGCTTCGGGCCGAGACATCCGTCGGCCGCTGGGAGAGATTGTCGGCCGACGACATCGCGGAGGAGTTGCGCGGCACGGTCCTGCGGCTCGACGTGCTCGATAGCGGTGTCGCGGTCATCAGGAGAGCAGGCCCGGAAACGGAGTGAGTCGCGCGCGCCCGCGGCTGAGAACGGTTCGCGATTGTATAATCACATTGCAAAGCATTTATATGTGTGATGGGGTGGATACGTGAACGAGGAGCCCGGCCTGGTCGAAGCGGCGGAGCTGTTCAAGGTGCTCAGCAGCGCCTCACGATTGGGGCTGCTGCGACGCATCGAAGAGCAATCCCGCACCGTGAGTGCGCTGGCGGAGGCGATGGGCATGTCCCAGCCGCTGACGTCGCAGCACCTGCGCTCGCTGCGTCAGGCGGGGCTGGTGAAGACGAGCCGCTCCGGCAAGGAGATCGTCTACCACCTCGCCGACCTGCACGTGTCACACGTGGTGGCCGACGCCCTCGCTCACGTCCGTGAACCGCGCGTCGCCGAGCCCGGCGACCTCATCGCAACCGAGGAGCGACCATGACCACCACCGAGATCCACGCCGAGCACTCGATCGCCGAGCACGAGCACGGGGCCGACTGCGGTCACGAGGCCGTCGAGCACGGCGACCACGTCGACTACGTGCACGGCACCCACCACCACGCCGCGCACGGCGACCACTACGACGAGCACGAGTCGGTCGCCGAGCACTCGATCGCCGAGCACGAGCACGGGGCCGATTGCGGTCACGAGCCCGTCGATCACGGCGACCACGTCGACTACGTGCACGACGGTCACAAGCACGCGCCGCACGGCGCGCACTACGACGAGCACTGAGGCGACCGACCGTCCGTTCTCAGGAGTTCGAACCGGAGTCTCGTAACCCGGACGATGGCTGAGACCGGAATCGCGGATGCGTGAACACGAACACCGTGATCGCCGCCATGATCCCGCCGCCGATGATGACGGGCAGAAGGGGCCAGACGCCGTAGAGCGCAGTCGCCGCCGTGGGTGCGACCACGAACGTCAGCCCCGTCGTGGCGCTGATGAGGCCGGCGAGGCCGCCCTGCTCGTCGCGATCGACGAGCAGGGTCGGCCCGGCGGTGAAGCCGGGCATCGCCAGTCCCATGCCGAGGCCGATCAGCAGAATGGACCCGAACAGCAGCACCGCCCCGGCATCGACGATCAGCAGCAGGAACCCGAACACCGCCGTCGCCCCCCCCGACGCGCAGGAGCGTCGCCGGCGACCAGCCGCTAAGCGGCACGATGACCGCCTGGGCGACGATCATCCCCGCCCCTGCGGCGAACAGCGCGCCACCGGTGACGACTCCGGTGAGTGATGCATCGAGGCCGAGGCGGTCCTGCACGATGAAGCCGACGATCACCTGGATGAATCCGAGCGACGTGAACATTCCGAACCCCGCCACCAGGAACGGCCACACGCGCCGGTCTGTCGGGCGCACACGCACCGGCGAGGCGACCAGGTCGTGACGCGGCTCACGGCGAAGCCGGAGGATGAGCAGCAACATGCCGGCCCCGAGGAGTACGGGGATCACGAGCAGGGGCGTGAGCAGACCGAAGGCTGAGAGGACGCCACCGAGCACGGAGCCGCCCACCATCGCCACTCCCTGCACGGCGCCGACTCCGGCCATGCCCTTGACCCTGGATTTCTCATCCGGGGCGTCGTCGGCGATGTAGGCCTGCGCCGTCGGCGGGACCGCGGCGATCGCTGCGCCGAAGCCGATGCCTCGGAGCAGCAGGAAAAGGACGAACAGGGCGGTGCCGGTGATCATGCCTGCCATCCCGGCCCAGGCGACGACGCTGAACAGCAGCATCGTGAGCGTCGCGAGAGCGAAGGCGGACACCAGCACGGGCTTGCGTCCCCGCGACTGCGAGCGACGCCCCCATGCCTGGCTGGTGATCACGACCATCACCGCCGCGGTGCTGATCGTGGCTCCGATCTGCCATTCCGCCAGACCCACCTCGCGCGACAATGGCGCGATGATCGGATTGAGGGTCATCTGCGCGAGGTAGACGAGGAGCACCGAGCCCAGAACGAGCGGGATCTGGGTAGCCTGGATGGTCTGCTGAGCGGCCGGTGACGCTGTCATGTCGACTCCTTCACGGATTCGTGCGCCGCTGCCGGGACGGTCGCTGAGGACGGGTTCACGAGGGAGAGCTGGCGGTCGGCGGCAAGGGCGACCAGATCCTCGTCGTGGCTGATGAGCAGGACCACGGCGCCGTCCGCGGCGACACGCCGGATCTGTTCGGCGATCGACTGGAGATGCCGACGGTCGACGCCGGACGACGGCTCGTCGAACACGACGATTCGCCGGCGTGCGACGCGCACGGCCGCGACGACGAGTCGTTGCTGCTGACCTCCGGACATCGACAGCGGGTGACGATCGGCGAGATGGTCGAGATCGAGCGAAGCGAGAACCGCGTCGGAGTCGGTCACGGGCGAATCGGTGCCCGCAAGGGCGATCTCCGCCGACACGGTTTCCGTGAACAGCTGGCGCTGCACGTCCTGCATGACCACGGCGCTCGATCGCTGTCGCGCGCGCGGGGAGAGCGTGACGCCGTCAAGGCGCACACTCCCGACACTGCGCTGCAGGCCGGTGATGATGCGGGCGAGGGTCGATTTCCCCGCCCCGTTCGTGCCGCGAATGGCCGTCACCTCTCCCGACGCGAATGCGGCGCGGTCGAGGTCGATCACCCTACGGCCGCCGAGCGTGCAGCGGACGCCGTCGAGCACGAGTGCCGCAGGGGGCACCGACGCGGCGGGTGATGCCGCACTCGCTCCTGCCGCGGCGATCTCGGGCAGCGTCGTCGGCCTCACGACGCCGCGCAGACCCTCGGCCGCGAGGGTCTCGTCGGGGATCTCGCGGAACTCATCGGCCGTCCAGACGACGTCGATCTCGCCGCCTCGCATGACGACCACGCGGTCGAGCACGTCCTGCAGGTAGCGCAGGCGATGCTCGGCGACGACGATCGTCATTCCGGCGGCTTTGAGCGCTATGAGCGTCGCGGTGAGCCTCGCGATGGCATCGACCGACAGGTTCGACGACGGTTCGTCGAGGAGCAGTATTCGCGGCTCGTGCGCCGCGGCCGATGCGATCGCGATCTGCTGCTGCTGGCCGCCCGACAGTCGTTGCAGCGACTGCCCGAGTGGGACGTAGAGGGAGAGCTCGGCGAGCGTCGCGTCAACACGCGAGCGGGTGTGTTCGCGCTCGAATCCGAGGTTCTCCATCGCGAACGCCACTTCGTCACGGGCGGAGTCGGTGAAGAACTGCCGGCGCGGGTGCTGCAACACCGTTCCCGTGACGGCGCCGAGCGCGTCGAGTTCGACAGCGGTCGTCACGAGACCCGCGACCGTGACTGCGCCGGTCAACACGCCCTCGTCGTGGAATTGCGGCACGAGACCGTTGAGCAGCCGGAGTGCCGTGGACTTGCCTGAGCCCGAGGCACCGCACAGCACGACGACTTCGCCCTCGCCGATCGACAAGTCGAGGCCTCGCAGCGAAGGCTCATCGGCGTGCGGGTAGGTCCAGGTCACGTCTTCGATGCGGATGATGTCGGTCATCACAGGCCCTTCAGGAGCAGCGTGGCCGTGACAAGGGCGACGACGAGCAGGAGGACGAGCAGGTCACCCGCGCCGAAGCGGGGCGGTACGAGCGGCACCGGCACGCGGTGCGAGCCGAGACCTCGCAGGATCGCCGCGGCCGACAGATCCTCGCTCCCGCGCAGGCTTGCGGCGATCATCGGGACGACGAATCGCTCGACCGCCCGCAGCGGATGCCGCGTGACGCCGCGCGCGCCGACGAGACCGCGCAGTCTCATGGCGTCGAGTACGGCGCGCGCTTCGTTCGCGACGACCGGGAAGAAGCGCAGCATGACGCCGAGCATCACCGCGACGGGCCGGGGCACGTGCCACGCGCGCAGCGCGGCGCTCATGCGCGTCGGCGTCGTCGTGGCGACGAGGTGTGCCGCGACGGCGGCGACGAGGACGAATCTCAGCATGTAGGCCGCGCCGACGCCGAGGGTCGCCGAAACGGGATGCTGCCAGACGACCGGCAGCCAGAACGCGAACGCGGCGAGCACGGCGACGGTCACGAGCTCAGAGACGAGGCGGCGCCACGCCCCCTCCCACATGGTCAGTGCGATGACCAGCACCAGCGCCGCCGGCATCCATCGCACTCCGTCGACCTGCATGATCACCACGCTCGTGGCGACGATGAGCACGATGGCCGCACGCGGGTCGAGGCCGCGTGGGCGAGGTGGCGCCTCGACGCCGACGGCGAGCGCGCTCGCGCGGCGGGTGCCGTCGACGTCGATCGGGGTCACGCCAGGCCGGCCTTGCGGAAGTGCTTGGAGAGCAGCCGCGAGCCGAGGAGTCCGCCGAGGAAGCCGCAGACCACGGTCGACAGCACCATGAGCAGGATCGTCGGCACCGTCACGAGCTCACGGAACGACTGTGCGTACTCCTCGCCATAGGCCTCGAGGCCGTAGCTCGCGATGTATCCGGCAGGGTCCAGGAGGAACGGCACCCACGGGCCGATGAACCACGCGGAGAACACCGTGTAGGTCCAGATCGCAGCCCACGTGCTGCGGTACTTTCCGGCAGCCATGATGGCCTCGCCGATGAGCGAGAGCACGATGATGATGAGCGCCGACTGCCACGGGTGGCCGATCACGAGATCGAGGGCCGCGAGCGCGACACCCATCAGCGCCACCATGCCCGCGTGGCGTACACGGGTGAGGAACAGCATGTAGGGGATGCCGGCGACGATCGGAGTGAGCGGCAACGTCACGATCATCACGAATGGGCTGATGACGCCGAGCATCGCGACGGCGAACACGACGATGAAGTAGATGACGGCGAAGATCGCGACGTTGATGATGTCGCGGGGGCTGAAGCGCAGTGAGCGCTTCGGGGGAGTCGGCGCGGCGGTTGCGGGCGCGGGGGCAGTATCGGACATGGTGGTTCCTCTCGGATTCGGGTGGGGGAGTTCAGGTGGAAGAAGTCAGTCGGTGGAGGAGAGCTGCCAGCCGGCCGCGTCGACGCGCTCGCGCCAGTAGCGGGAGTACGCCCCGCCACTCGCGAGAAGTTCGGCGTGCGTTCCGGATTCGCGGATGCCGCCGTCCCCGTCGAGCATGACGATGCGGTCGGCGGTCATGATGGTCTGCAGTCGGTGCGCGACGACGATGAGGGTGCGATCGGCGCGGATCTGGTCGATCGCGTCGCCGATGGCGATCTCGTTGCCGATGTCGAGCGCCGAGGTCGCCTCATCGAGCAGCACGATCGGCGCGTTCTTCAGCAGTGCGCGGGCGATGGACACCCGCTGGCGCTCTCCGCCGGACAGATTCGACCCGCCTTCGCCGACGCGCGCGTCCCATCCGCCGGGAAGGCGTGCGACGATCTCGTCGACACGTGCGCGGGTGGCCGCCGCGATCACCTCATCCCTGCTGAGGTCGGGGTTGCCGATCCAGACGTTGTTCACAATGGTGTCGTCGAAGAGATAGACGTCTTGGAAGACGGGGGCCACCGCCGCTTCCACGACTGCGGTGCCGAGGTCGGGCACAGGGACTCCACCGATCAGCACCGTTCCCTGCTCGGGGTCGTAGAAGCGCGCGACGAGCTTGGTGATGGTGGTCTTGCCCGAACCCGATGGACCGACGATCGCTGTCATGCCGCCGGATGGAGCAGTGAACGACAGGTCGCGCAGCACGGGGTCGGCGCCGTAGCCGAAGGTCACATCGCGGAACTCGACGGCGAAGCCTGCGGGCTCCGCGGGCTCCGCGGGTTCCGGAAGCCGGGCCGTGCGGGCGAACTCATCGAGACGGTCGATGGTCGTCCGGGCGACGGCGACACCCCCGCCCAGATCGCCGGCTGTGACGAGCGGTTCGTTGAAACGCACACCGAGCACGAGCAGCGCGATGAGGGTCGCGATGTCGACGGTCCCGCCGATCGCGAGGAACGCCCCGACGACGAGCAGCACGGTGAGCGAGAGCTGGACGAGGCCGGCGAACAGAGCGATCGCCGAGCCACCGGTGATCAGCAGACCGCGGTACTCCTGATGCTGGCGATCGAGTGCCTGACTGACGAGCCGGTCGGCGATCGATCCCTCACCGGCCGTGCGCAACGCCGGCTGAGCGCGCGCGAACTCGACGACGCGATTCGACGACTCGGCGACGGCGATCGAATGCGCTCTGTCGCCGCGCCCGATCCCCCGACTGAGCCAGCGATAGCCGAGGGCGATGATGGGAACCATCACCGTCATCGAGAGGGCGAGGCGCCAGTCGAAGGCGTACATGCCGATCAGTACGGTTCCGGGAGCGATGAATCCGGCGAGGATCTGACGCAGAATCGCATACGGCATGGTCGAGACGAACATCGCGCCTTGTGTGGCGAGCCCCGTGATGAGTCCGGTGCGGTCGGTGGAGTACCACGAGACCGGGAGTGAGACGACGCTCTCGCCGAGGCGCTCGAGGAGGGAGTCGAGCACGGACGTCGCCGCCTTCATGCCGATCTGGCTCGCGAACCAGGAGGCGATGACGTATCCGACGGCTGAGGCGAGGACGACGAGCAACCAGCCGGACGCCGCTTCGACCTCACCGGTGAACAGCGACCTCAGCAGAGGGACGAGCAGCAGGAAGGCGATCCCCTGAAGAACGGCCGCGATCACGACGCACGCGAGTTCGGCGATCACGAGACGCCGCGCGCGGGGCGAGCAGTAGTGCAGCAGACGACGGATCACGCGCCGGCTCCTTCCGGGAGAGAGCGGGCATGGTTCCTCTGGTAGTCGGACCACATGGCGGCGAATCGGCCGTCGGAGGCGACCAGCTCTTCGTGAGTGCCACGTTCGACGATGTGACCGTTGTCGAGCACGAGGATCTGATCGGCTCGGACGATCGTGTGCAGGCGGTGGGCGATCACGAGGACCGTGCGTGAGGCGGCGAGCGTACTCAGAGCGCGCTGGATCGAGGCCTCGGAATCGGGATCGGCGAAGGCCGTGGCCTCGTCGAGCACCAGGATGGGCGCGTCAGCCAGCAAGGATCTGGCGATGGTGACCCGCTGCGCTTCGCCGCCGGACAGGTTCGCGTCCTCCCCGACGACGGCGTCGTACCCTCGCGCGAACTGCAGGATCCGGTCATGGATCTGCGCGGCACGGGCGGCGGCCTCGACCTCGGCATCGGTTGCGTCGGGGCGAGTGAGCCGGATGTTGTCGCGCAGGCTCGCCCGCAACAGCTGCACGTCCTGGAACACGAAGCCGACCCGGCGGTACAACTCGTTCGAAGGGATGCGTCGTACGTCCGTCCCGCCGATGGTCATGGATCCCTCGTCGACGTCGTAGAAGCGCGGCACCAGCTTGGCCAGGGTCGACTTGCCCGATCCGGAGGCTCCGACGAGTGCGGTGACGGTGCCCGGCGCGCAGGCGAGGGAGATGTCCTCGAGCACGCGGTGCGAGTCGAGGTACCCGAACGACACGTCGTCGAGCGCGACACTGTGGCCCTCCGGAGTCTCGGGCCGGTCGGGGGCGGACACAGGAGCCAGCCCGAAGAATTCCGAGAGGGACTGCCGCGCCTTCGTCGCGTTGCGCAGGAACTGCCCCGACGCGCCGAGCTTCATCAGCGGAGCGGTGAGGCCGAGGCCGAGAAGGATGCCGGGGAGGATGTCGACCGGGGCAACACCCGCATTCCCGACCAGCCAGACCGCGGCGGCGAGGAGCCAGGCCAGGACCACGATGGGAGAAGCGAGCAGTTCCACGATCGTGAAGCTCACGGCGGTCTCTCGCGTCCATTCCCCGACGAACCGTACGTACTCGCGTGTCGCATCACTGTACCGGCGGTGGCTGCGTCCGACCTGCCCGAAGCGCTTGACCACAGCGATGCCCTGGACGAACTCGACCGTCGCGCCGGACAGCGCCTGCGTGGCCTGGTCGTACTGACGGTACTTCTCGCCCGCTCCCCGCATCATCAACGGGTAGACCAGCAGGATCGCGACGAGCGGGACCAGTGCCGCCAGCGCCATCCGCCACTCGACGATGAAGAGGTACACGAGGCTGATCACAGGAACGGTGATCGCCGTCAAGACGTCCTGGATCGAGTGGGCGACCAGCTGGTGGAGGGCGACCACGTCGTTCTCGACCAGCTTGCGCACGGCGCCGGAGCTGCGTCGATCGAACCATCCCAACGGGAGGCGCTGCAGGTGGCGGATGATCCGCTGACGCAGCGAGTGCTGCATCTCGGCATCGGCGAAGTGACCGACGACGCCGGAGAGGAACGCAGTGCCCACGCTCACGATGAGCGCGGCGATCGCGATCGACACGATCAGCCACACACGGGCTGCGTCCACAGGGGCTCCGTCGATCGCCGGCATCAGCGCTCTCGCGAGCTCGACGATCGCGATGAAAGGCACCACGCTGCCAGCCGCGCCGATCACGCTCAGGACCACGATGCCGGCGAGGCTTCCGCGGACGGATGAGAGCACACCCGCTTCGGGGGACGGTGGTTTCGGTGTCGAACGCGTGAACGGGGCCTGCATTTCGTCTCCTGGATCCGCGGACTGGTTATTGAGAATGATTATCGCACAGGATTAGAACAGTGTTCTAATCCTGTGCAGGATACTAGTTAGGTAAGCCTTACCACAATCGCTTTCGACGGATCGATCGTCGAGACTGGAGATCGCCGAGGGAGGAACGGATGACGAACGACGCACCATTTCACGTGGGGCTCACCCCGGACCTCGTCGTCGATACCGCGCTCGAGCTCACCGAGCACTCGCACCTCCTCGGCTGGTCGATACGTGACCTTGCGCGGCGTCTCGACGTCACAGCATCCGTCATCTACCACCACGTCGGGGGAAAAGACCTCATCGCCCGGCGCGTGGTCGAGCGAGTGCTCGACGGACTCGGGGCGCCCTCGGCCGACCTGCCGTGGGACGAGTACTTCCGGAACCTGCTCTTCGCGGCGTACCCGATCGTCGCGGCGCACCCGGGGGTGGCGAAGTGGCTGCTCATGCATGGCCCGACGTTCCCTGCGGCGCTGCCGATCCTCGACCGTGGGATCGCCGCTCTTCTGCGCGCCGGCTTCGGCGATCAGGCGGGTCTCGCATACGCGACGCTGCTGAACACGGCCTTGCTCACGATCACGATCGGCGACGACCGTCTGCTGCACGAAGAGGACGGACCCCGCGACCATGCGTCGATGATGGCCGAGTTCCGTGATGCGTCGGAGGGTAGTCCAGGGCTGCAGCTGCTCACCCGCACCCTCATCGATCCGTTCCTCCGCGGAGGGGATGCGGCTGTCACACAGCGCGAGGCCTACTATCGCTTCGTCGTCGACACCACCATCACCGGGCTCGCTGCGCAGCTGACGGGGTCCGGCCTCCAGGGAGAAGACCGGGGATGAACGAAGCGGGCAGGGCGTCACTGACGACGCCCTGCCCGCTCCCGTGCGAATACCGTCGATCAACCGATCGCGACCGCGAGTTCGTTCGGCGTGTAGTCGAGCTCGACCGAGGCGATGACCTCGCCGGTGGTCAGGTCGACCGCGTGCACGCTGTTCGCGGCGGGCTCGGTCACGTAGGCGATTTCGCCGTCGACCTTGATCGCGGGGTGGGCGTCCTGCCATTCGGCCGGGCCCTTCCACGGGTCGATGACCGGGTACGACTCGGTCAGCTCACCGGTCGCGGGGTCGAGCACGTGGATGTGGCCGTCGGTCGACAGGATGTACGCGAGATCCTCGGGGCCGCGGGCGATGTCGCGGAACGTGTACTGGACCTCGGCGGGGAGCTCCACGACCTCCAGGGTCTCGGCCGCGGTGTCGATCAGCGCCACCGCGTTCAGCAGGTAGCCCTCGGCGTCGGGGTCGTTCTTGTAGTCGCCGACGACGATCGGGCTGGTCTCCGAGACGAACGCGTTGCCCATGCGTCCGTAGGCATCCGGTGCCGCGAGCTTGGTGAACGCCTCGTCCTTGAACAGCAGGGCGCCGTTCTCGCAGCCGAAGATCACGGCCTCGTCGGCTGCCGTGCCCTCGCCGTGGATGCCGGGGCATTCGGCGCTCGCCGCGGCCTCGTCCCAGTGGTCTTCGTGCGGGTGCAGAGCCTTGGCGCCGGTGCGAGCGGTCTCGTCGCCGACGGTGGTGATCAGCGAGCCGTTCTCCAGCACGATAGAGACCCCGTGATGCGGGGCGTCTGCGGTGTAGGTCGTGGTCTCAGGCAGCGCGTCGTAGCCGTCGGCGAAGCCGTCGGTCGGCACGATCGTGGTGGTGCCGGTGCGGTCGTCGAACAGCACC
Organism: Microbacterium sp.; assembly: GCF_052099035.1. Lineage (GTDB taxonomy): Bacteria > Actinomycetota > Actinomycetes > Actinomycetales > Microbacteriaceae > Microbacterium. The sequence continues at coordinate 16,783 of NZ_JBQDSX010000033.1, forward strand.
GTGTTCTCGCCGTGGATGACGACGTGACCGGGCGTGGTCCCCTCGAACAGCGCGTCGGTGAGGACGGCTTCGCCGGTGTCGAGCATCTGGAAGCCCTCGGACGTGGTGACGGCGATCGTGCGGCCGTCGCCGAAGGCGTTGAGGCGCGTGAATTCCTCGGTCTCGAACTCGTCGACGACCTCGAGTGTCTCCGGATCGAGCACGGCGATCCCACCGGGGTAGGAGATCGCGACGCGGCCCGTCTCGGTCGCGGCGGCCGGCGACTCCTCATCGGCGGGCGCGGAACTCCCCGCGCCGCCTGCGCAGGCGGTGGCGAGCAGCGAGACGCCCGCCAGTGCCGCCACAGCGGCACTCATTCTCATGTGTCGCTTCATTTTGTTTCCTCTCGTGTCGGGCCCCGGTCGGGGTCCTGTCATGGGGTCAGCCCGTCGGCGATGCGCTCGGTGTTGGCGCGCATCATCGTCAGGTAGGTATCGGCGCCCTCGCCCGGTTCGGTGAGGGACTCGGTGAACAGCTCGACGACGTCGACCTCGATGCCGGCCTCCGATGCCAGCACCTGGATGAGCCGGTCGGGCTGCGACGACTCGGCGAAGATCGTGGGGACCCCCGCCTCGTCGATCGCGTCGGTGAGATCGCGCAGGTCGGCAGCGCTCGGAGCCGCGAGCGTCGTGCCGCCGGGGATGACGGCGCCGACGAGCCGGAAGTCGAAGCGATCTGCGAGGTAGCCGAAGACATGGTGATTCGTCACGAGCGCCCGTCGGTCGGCGGGGATTGCGGCGAAGGACGCGGACATCTCCTCGTCGAGCTCGGCGAGGTCGCCGCGGTAGGCGGCGGAGTTGTCGCGGATCTGCTCGACGTCGATCCCGTCGATGTCAGCCAGGGCGTCTTCGAGAGCATCCACCACGTCGACCATGCGGGAGGGATCCGTCCAGAAGTGCGGGTCGTCGGCGCCGGCGGCATCCTCCGAGGTGTAGGGGAGTACCTCGATCACGTCGCCTGCGATGAGGGTGGGCACACCCGCAGAGGACGTGCGATCGATGTGCTGCTGCAGACCCTCTTCGAGCCCGAGGCCGTTCGTCACGAGCAGGTCGGCGGCGTCCATCCGTGCCGCCTCCTGTGCGGAGATCTCGAACGAGTGCGGATCGGCGTTCGGCTTCATCAGGGTCGTGACCTCGGCGGCGTCGCCGACGACGTTCTCGACCACATCGCCGAGGATGTTCGTCGTGACGACGATCTGCGGTCGATCCGCCTCCGCGGAACCGGTGCATCCGGCGACCCCGACGCCGAGCACGACGGTCGCGGAGAGCAGGGCGCACGTGCGGAGCATCCTCATCGTCCGACCTCCGTGACGAACGTCGGCGCTGTCGGGGTCTCGAGCGATCGAGCGATTCGGGCGCCGTCGGCGTAATCGATCTCGTGCACGAGTCCCGCTCCCGGGTCGCTCACGTAGGCGCGCTGCTCGTCGACGACGAGCGACGAGGCGCTGCCGCCCTCGGCGAGTATCGGCTCAGTGGCGCCGACGAGGGTGCCGCCGTCGGCGAGATACACGACGACGCGACCGTCCACGTCGATCGCGACGACATGACCCTCGGCGTCGTCCACCGCGACCACGCGAGCGAGCGGCCGCTCGGTCGACACCAGTGTCCAGGTGCGCTCGCGGGAGTCGAGCAACCAGAATCCGGTGGTCCCGGCCACGGAAGCGACAGTCGGGCGGCCCTTGCGTCCGTCGAATGAGAGGGCGCGATCGGACGCCTCGGCCGGGTAAGGGATGCGCTCGGTGGCGAGCTCGCCGTTCTGCCAGGTCGCAAGCACCGCGCCGTCGGCGCAGCCGACGACGAGGCCCACCCGGGTCGTGATCGCACCCGCGGGGTCGACGCACTCGACCGGGGTGCCGGCCGGGCTGCCGTCGTCGTCGTGGTAGACGAGCGCGTCGCCCTCGGTCACGAGTGCGCCATCGCCGACCGGGGCGACGAGTCCGGCATCCGCCCCCGTCTCGACGCGGAGCAGTTCCTCTATCCGACCCTCGGAGAGCGCCTTGTTGTCGAGCAGGACGGCTTCGCCGGAGCCGGCGAAGAAGACCCCCGTGGTGCCAGCGGTCGACAGCGCGCCGGACGTGACGGTCACGGGGCCCTCGCCTGCGACGGTGCCGAGAATGCCGGGCTCGGCGAGGTAGTAATGGAAGTGGTCTCCGTGGTCCCAGCTCCACCGGCCCGAGTCGATGACCTCCACACCCTCGGCCGTGGTGACGAAGCCGTAGCGTCCGTCGCTAACGAGGGCCGCGGGTGGTGCGGCGGTGGCGCCGAGGTCGGCGGTCTCGTCGCTGAGCAGATCGAGCACCGCGGCGTTTCCCTCGGCATCGAGCGAGAGCAGGCCGAGCGGCGGCTCGGCGACCTCCGCGGCGCCCGCGATCGCGCCGTGACCGTCTCCGGACTCCGGGGGTGTCGACGGTGCGGCGCCCGGAGCGGGGGTGCAGGCGCTGAGTGCGGCGATCGTCAGAGCCGCGGGGAGGAGCAGCAGGGCGCGGGAGTTCATCGGTTCCTTTCGGGGAGCGCGACGGGACCAGATTTCGGGAAGCCGACGTCGCGGTGGTCGACGGGGTGGCGCCGTCGGGAGGCGCGGGTGAGCACGGAGCGGGTGATCGCTGAGACGGCCGCGAGCAGCACCGCCGCGGCGGCGATCGATGCGCCGGCGGCGGTGGCGAAGTGCCACGACGCGAGCAGACCGACCATCACCGCCGCAGCGCCGAAGACGGCCGCGACGACCATGGTGGTGGGGATGCGGGTCGTCCACGCGCGCGCCGCGACGGCGGGCGCGAGCAGCAGGCCGACGACCAGGAGGGTGCCGACCGCCTGAAACGATGCCACGACGGCGAGCGTCACGAGCGCGACGAGCACCACGTGCGCGAGCTGAGGGCGGAGACCGAGGGTGCGGGCGATGCGCACGTCGAAGGCAGTGGCCACGAACGATCGATGGAAGCCGGCCGAGACGCCGACCGTGACGATCATGGCGATCGCCAGCACCGCGATGTCGTCGGGCCGGATGGCGAGGATGTCGCCGAACAGTAGGGCGGTGGCGTCGGTGGCGAAGCTGCGCGAGTGCGAGACGATTATCACGCCGAGCGCGAGCATGGCGACGAAGAGCAGGCCGATGCTGGTGTCATAGGAGAGTCGGCCGCGGCGCTGCAGCAGACCGATCGCCGCGCTCATGGCGGCGGCGCTCAGCGCCGCCCCGAGCAGCACGGGTGCGCCGAGCACGGTGGCGAGAGCGACGCCGGGCAGCATCCCGTGGCCGATCGCCTCGCCGAGGAACGCCATGCCCCTGATCACGACCCAGGTGCCCACGACGCCGCAGATGACGGCGACGAGCACTCCGCCGCTGAGGGCGCGAACGAAGAACTCGACGGTGAAGGGCTCGAGGAGGGAGGGCACGAGAAGCGACCCTACATGAGAATGAGAATGATTATCAATTGCTACCATGGGGAGATGGCTTCGCTCCCCGCCCTGTCAGCGCGTGACATCTGCTTCGGCTACGCCGACGACGACGTGCTACATTCCGTCGACCTCGAGGTGCAGCCAGGCGAGGTGGTCGCTTTGGCGGGCAGCAACGGCTCCGGCAAGTCGACCCTGATCGAGATCCTCGCCGGGGTGAGGGTGCCTCGACGAGGCGGAGTGCGTCGCGACGGAGATCTCGCGCTCGTCGTACAGCGCCCGGCCGCGCCGGACTCGTTGCCCGTCACGGCATCCGATGTGGTGCGCATGGGCACGTGGAAGCATGGCGCCCGCGCGACCAGAGCCGACGCGCGTCGAGCGACCCAGCGTGCCCTGGAGCGCGTCGGCATGAGCGAACTCGCCGCCCGCCCCCTCGCCGAGCTGTCGGGTGGACAGCGCCAGCGCGTGTTCCTCGCGCAGGGGATCGTGCGCGAACCCGACATCCTGCTCCTGGACGAGGCGGCTGCCGGGCTCGACCGGGAGAGCGCAGCGCGCATGCAACTGATCTTGCGTGAGGAGGCCGCGCGCGGTGTCGCCGTGTGCACCGTCACTCACGACGACGCTGCAGTGGCGCTCGCCGACCGCGTCGTCCGGTTGGAACGCGGCCGCCTGATCTAGCTCGCGGCGTCCGTGTCGCTCACGCGTACGGCGCGGAAGACGACGTCTTGCACGTGATGACCGCTGGAGGCCCCTGCAGGACGATCGCGCGTCTCATGCAGCTCGATCCGCCACACCGGGTCTGCGACCAGCGTCGCCGCGATCTCGTCGATTCCCACGAAGGCTTCGGGGTCGTACATGCGGGTCTGTGCGGCAACATCGACCGTCTCGCGGGTCCAGGTGGGTTCGTGCCCGACCACCAGCAGCGTTCCCCCCACGGCGACGGCCTCCAGCAGGCTGCGAAGCCCGCGCTGCTCGGGCGTGCGCGGGAACGAGCCGTACTGCAGCGACACCAGGTCGTAGCGATCGGTGCCATAGGGTACGAGGTCGTTCGCATCCCGCACGAGAGACCGCACCTCGACGCCGCGCCGCTCAGCCTCGGCGCCCAGACGTGCGAGCGCACGAGCAGAGACGTCGACGGCGGTCACGGTCCAGCCGCGCTCCGCGAACCAGATCGCGTCGCCGCCCTCGCCCGCGCCGACGTCGAGTACGCGACCGGGCGGCATGCCCTCCGCCTCGACCACCAGGGAGCCGTTCGGAGCGCCGCTCCAGATCGGCTCGCCGTCGCCGTAGCGTGCATCCCACTCGACCTGCACGCCGGAGGGGCGGGCCCCCGCCTGGAGGTCCTCGCCGGCGAGGCTGAAGGCGATCTGGGCGCCGATCAGGCTGCCGTTCGCCGCAGCCTGGAGCACCTGCGCGCCGCCATCGCTCACGTTGCCCGCGGCGAAGACGCCATCGACGCTGGTCCGACCGGTGGGGTCGACGACGAGCACCTCGCCGATACCGGCCGGATGCGCTGCCACCTCGAGGCCCAGCGGCTCGAGCGCTTCGAGGCGCGGATGCACCCGCGAGCCGGTGAGGATGGCGTCGGCGGGCAGAGCGGTGCCATCGGCGAGCTCGACGAGCAGCGCGCCGTCGTGATCGATGACCCGCCCGACGGAGCCGTCGATCACGGTCACGCCGGACTCGCGCAGAGCGCGAACCGCCTCAGCATCCACTCCGGGAGCGTTGTGCAGTACAACCGTGAGCTCTTCGCACAGGTGACGCATCAGGGGCGTCGGGTGCAGGCCCATCGCGGAGGTGACTATCTGCACGACCCGCTGGTCGCGCACCTCCCAGCCATGGCAGAACGGGCAGTGGATGACCTCACGACCCCAGCGCTCGCGCAGGCCGTCGATGGCGGCAGCTCGTCGACAAGGCCCGTGGCCACGAGCACCCGCCGGGCGATCAGCGCATGGCCGCCGGACAGCTCGACGCGGAACCCGGTCTTCTCTCGCTGTACGGAGAGGACCCGGCCGTCCAACACCTCGCCCCCGTATGCGCGTACCTCGTCGCGGCCGACCGCCTGCAGCTCGGCGGGCGCCGCGCCCTCGCGACCGAGGTAGCCGTGCATGTGCGCGGCGGGGGCGTTGCGCGGACTGCCGTCGTCGACCACGATCACCGAGCGCCGCTGGCGGACGAGCAGCAAGGCGCCGGCGAGCCCCGCGGCCGAGCCGCCGATGACGGCGACATCGCAGTGGCGAGTCAGAGAGGGAGGGGTGGCGTGATGGTGGCTCATGGGTCCGAGCGTAGACTGGGCATGCGGATAGCGCCAGAAGCCTTGCAGGATTCGCAAGATAGTGCCACGCTGGAGATGTGCACAGCGACGACGTCGAGCGCGCAGCCCGCAGCCGGCTCCGCAGCATCCGCACCACCCTCGGCTACTCGCTCGACGAGATAGCAGAACTCACCCAGCTCAGCGCCTCGACGATCAGCCGCATCGAGACGGGCAAGCGCGCTCTCAGCATCGATGTGCTCGTACCGCTCGCGAACGCCCTGCGGGTGAGCCTCGATGCGCTCTTCGCCGCCGATGACGACGGCGATGTCGTGATCCGACCGGCGCAGCACCGCTCCGGCACCCGCACGACCTGGCCGCTGAGCCGCAGCGACGGCAGGACTCTGGCCGTGAAGATGCGACTCGAACCTGAACCTGAGCGCGCTCCGCCCGCGCAGCGGGTGCACCCGGGCTTCGATTGGTTCCTCGTACTCGAAGGTCGAGTGCTGCTGTTCCTGGGAGAGCGCCGCATCGAGGTCGCCCGTGGCGAGGCGGCGGAGTTCTCGACCATGACCCCGCACGCCATCAGCGCGATGGGTGGGCAGGCCGAGCTCATCATGATCTTCGACCGGGACGGGCAGCGGGCCCACGTGCACCAGTAGGTGCAGCGTCGTTGACGAGCGGGCAGCGAACACCGTCTCTGCTCGCACGTCGATGCCGTGCGAGCAGAGACGCGGGTCCGGCTACTTCGCTCGCAAGCGCGGTGACGCGGCCAGGCCGACGAGGGCGTCGATGATCACGAAGCCGAGGAGCGTCCAGCCGACCAGAGGCAGCCACCAGCCGATGAGCGCGGCTGCAGCGGCAGTCGCCGCGATGCCCCACCACGGTGCACGCGCAAGCGCCCGGCGAGGGGCGGTGCCCACGATCCTGCTGGTGTCCCGTGTGGGGCGGCGTTTCCACCACATTAGGTAGCCGAGGACAACCATCGCGGCGAGCCCTAGGGCGATGAGGAACAGGACGATCTGGTTGGCGAGTCCGAACATGACTCCCATGTGGATGTTGATGCCCCAGCTGGCGAGTTTCGCGGGTAGGGAGAGTTCTGCGAAGTCGATCCGGTCGATGACTTGCATGGTGGTGCCGTCGATTGCGAGGGAGTCGCCTTCTGTGGGGAAGCTGCTCTTGATCTCTCGGATCGTCCAGGCAGTGCCCGGTTCGGCTGGGGGTTTGATCTCGACCTGTCCGGTATTTACGTTCTCTCGTTGTGCGATGGCGAGGATGGCATCGAAGGTGGCGGGGTTGGCGGCACCGGTCGGTGCGGACTCCGCACCGTGGTGGTGCGCGTGATCGTCGGCTGCTGGTGTTTCGCCTCCGAGGGTGGTGTTGATGGAGGGAGTGCCCCAGTTGAGGGCGGCGCGCACGTTGCTGACGTTGGTGCCGGCGTGCTGTGACCAGGTGATGCCGGTGGCAGAGAGGAAGAGGGCGCCGAGGATCACCCAGATGCCGATGCTGGTGTGCCATCCGAAGAGGCCGCGGTAGCCCTTGTGGGTGCGGTTCGGGCGAACGAAGTCCTTCTTCGCTCGCGCTTTGCGGATGCGGATGATCCAGAGCGCGAGCCCGGCGATGGCGACGATCCCGAGCCAGGAGGCGGCGAGTTCGCTGTAGAGGCGTCCGGCGTCTCCGAGGTGGAGGTTGCGGTGCAGGTTACTGATCCAGGTGCGCAGCGGCGTGGAGCCGCTGGTGCCGTACACGACGAGGTCGCCGCGGATCTCGCCGGTGCCGGGGTCAACGAAAACGGCCCGGGATTCGCTCGGTCCGAGGCCGTCTTCGGCGTACATGATCCGGGTCGTGTCGCCCGGCTCAGGCGCGGGGCGCACAGCGAACAGCCCGGAGGAATCCCCTCGGTAGGCGTCGGCAGCTTCGATCTGCGCTGCCAGGGTGAGCGTCGTTTCCGTCTTGGGTGCGTGGAGCTGCTCGGCGTAGACGGCCTGCTCGAGCTGCGGGGTGAGGGCGTAGAGCGCGCCGCTGATGGCGGCGATGAGGATGAACGGCCCGACGAGGATGCCGGCATAGAAGTGCAGTCGGAGCAGCAGAGGGGCGAACCATCCTCGTCGTCGCGAGGATGGTGGCGAGGGGGGTTCGTGCGGGGTCGTTTCGGATGCCGTGAGAGTCATGTTGGTGCTTTCAGGAGAGGAGGGAGTCGCCGATGAAGCCGTCTTCGGCGCATCCGGGCGGGATCGCGAAGACGGCCGAGCCGATGGGCACGGTCCATTCGTTGAGCAGGTCGAGCTCGTCGAGCCTTCGCTGCATCGGGATGAACTGGCGTTCGATGTCGGCTTGGTAGGAGACGAAGATGAGCCCCGATTCGGAGACCTCTGCGCCCAAGGGGCGTTCGTCATAGTTGTAGGCGCGGCGGAAGATGCGTTCACTGTCATCACCGCGCGCGCGACGGATGTGGGCGAACTGCGGGATCACCGGGAACCCGATGGCGGTCTTCGCCTCTAAGTCCGGCTCGTCGAATTCCTTGGTTCCCGTCAGCGGCGCCCCGTTGGCGATGCTTCGTCCGACGGACGCGTCGCGTCCGCTCCGGTCGAGGCGGTCCCACTTGTCCAGGTCCATCCGGATGCGTCGGATCACGGCCCCAGTGCCGCCGGCGAGCCATCCGTCCTCCGCCCAGACGACCTGGTCGAAGTCCTTCGTCCCCGGTTCCGGGTTGGTCGTCCCGTCGACTTGCCCGAAGAGGTTCCGCATCGTCGTCCCGGGGCGCTCAGTGCCATAGGCGCGCCGGAATCCCTGCTGGGTCCAGCGGATCGTCGCGAATCCGCGTGCATCTTTCAGGAGCATGCGGGCCGCGTGCGCCACCGTGAGAGGGTCGTCTCCGTTGACCTGCAGCAGCAGGTCACCGTCGGAGAACTCCGGCTGCAGCCGGTCGATCCCGAACGCGGGGAGCGGGGCGAGCCACCCCGGCCCCGCGCTGTCGGCTCGGGCGACGAGCCCGGGGCCGAACCCGAAGGTCACGGTCAGGCGAGCGGGAGACAGTGCGAGTTCCGGTTCGGAGTCGGCCAGCGCCGGTGTTCCCTGGGTGAGCCGTGCCGCATCGTCGGTGAGAATCCGCATGAGACGAACCAAGGCTGACGCGTCGACACCGTCGTTCAGATCCAGCCCGACGAAGACCCCGTGTGCTTGTGCGGCGGTGTCGATGCCGGCTTGGTGCGCTCCGAAGAAGGGGACCTTCTCATCGCCGTTCATAGGCGTCGAGGGTGCGGTGTTCTCCTCAGTGTTGGAGCGGTTGAGCGCATAGTCCGCGCCGATCGCTGCGGCCGCGCCGATCCCGGCAACAGCCCCTCCGAGGAGGAACTGTCGCCGGGTCGACCGACCGGGACCGGTGGGCGCGCCCTCAGCGGGCGCGGGCATCAGTGATCCATGCCTTCGTCATCGCTCTCCTCGTAGTTCTCGTTCGCACCCGAGTAGTCCTTCACCGGAGCGGTGAATTCATAGGTCGAGTCGTCGGAGAACGTCAGAGTGAAGGTCGCTTCATCCCCGGCGACGAGCGGGTTTTCGAGGCCCATCAGCATGATGTGGTTCGCACCCGGCTCGAGCGCCAGCTCACCCCCGGCGGGGATGACGAATCCCCCCTCGATCTCACGCATCACCATCTCACCGGCTTCGTTCTCCACCGTCTCGTGCAACTCCATCATCGGGGAGACATTGGATTCGACGGAGACGACCGTCACATCCGCATCACCGGTGTTCTCGAGCATCCCGAACGCTGCGGACATGCCGTCCGGAGCGGACTTCACCCACGCGTCCTCGATCGTCACGACATCGCCGGCGGGCTTCGAGTCGTCGGACGCCGGAGCGGCCGTAGACGCGCAGCCGGTCAGTGCGAGAAGCGAGACAGCGAGCAGTGCCGCGGCGCGAGGGAGGGTCTTGGAAGTGTTCATCGTGTAGTGCCTTTCACAGAGTTTCTGCCGCGTCATCGCCGGACTCCGGCGGTACGGCTGTCGCCTTGGGACGACGAAGGAATCGATAAAGGGCGAAGCCGGCCGCAGCGATCGCTGCGCCGCCCGCCCCGATGAGCAGCACCCGAACGGGGCTGCTCGAGTCGTCTGCGATCTGATCTCCCGCTGTGGTGACTTCGTCACTGTCCGCGGCACCGTCACTGTTCCCGGCCGTGACCATCGGAGCAGCGTCGCCGATCGTGAACGGGATTACGCCTGAGATCGGATGCCCGTCCTCGGAGACGACCTGCCACCGCACCTGATAACCCGCGACAGGCATGCCCGGCTCGAGCTGCGCGGTCATCCTGTTGCCCTGGACGTCGATCTCTCCCGACGCCCAGTCGTGACCGGATGCATCGACGACCATGACGACCGCGCCTGTCATCGATGCGTCGAGGACGATCAGATCGCCGGAGAACGTCATGACGACCTCCGCGGGAGCGGCCGCCAGAACCTCGTCCTCCGCGGGTGTGCTGGAGGTCAGTTGGTCGTGGGCGGACGCCGGTGCCGCGGTCGCCAGGACGGCGATCAGGGCCAACGCCAGCCCCGCACCGATACGGCGCAGTGCAGACATGAGGAAGCCTCTCGTCAGGCGCCGACAGGCGACGCCAACGGTCGTTCACAATGCCCGGAGCGCGCAGATGCACCCGAGCGGGAACACACCGGCGACAGACGGGAGCCGGTGGGGATCAGATCGCGTGAGCCGCAGGCGGAGCCCGGCCCCGAAGCGTCGCCAGCATTCTTGACGCAAGAGGACGGCAGATGTCGACCGTGAATCCGAGGTCTCGAACGTAGAGCAGCGCGGGCGATCCCAACGCAGCATCCACTCGACGACGCACCCAGCGAACAACCTGAATCGCGAGCTCACGCAGGGCAAGCAGCATCCGCTCACCACGATGCGCGACGAGAACCGTGACGATCGCAGCCAGCAAATGTCCGACCCACATCGTGCCGTCCGCCACAACGGCCTCCGTCACACCGGAGCCGCCGGGCAAGACGAGAGGAGCACCGTGCACGTGACCGACCGCGGTCCCCGATGGCTCGATCGTGCCTAGAACGAACAGCACATGGAACAGAAGCTGACTGATGGTAACGGAGATGCTCAATCGGATCACCGAGAGCTTTCGTCCCGCCAGGAGCACGCAGACCATGAACGAGAAGATCCAGGGCACCAGGATGCCCAGCGGTCCCGGCATCTGTCCGCCACCCGCAACGTGACCCGCCAGCGCGGCGAACGTCGCCAGAGATGCCGCCGCGAAGCCGCGCAGAACGGCTGGCCTACGGGACGGGGTCATGCCACCATCCTCCCATCCCTCTGAGGCTCCAGATCGTCACAGCGATCGAGAGTGTGCTGCCGCGTCTCACCAATACGCCGACGAGGCGAAGCGGAATTCCACCCCGGGGTAGCCACGGGCACTCGCCGGCACGTAGCGTGGTTCTCACCTCTCCAGTAGGGCGCCCACAGTGACGTGCGTGTCCATCACATTTGAGCTGAGAGCAGATGCCCGACGATGCGACCACGGTCCGTCCGCCGGGCATCGCCAATTTCTCCACTGACCCGACCGTGCCTGAGCCGAGCAGGACAGAGTTGCCACCGGAAACGATCGTTTACGGCGTCGTTCCAAGGATCACCCGGAATACCTTGCCGCAAACGATTGTCGGAACCTAGTTCTGGCAGACATTTCCGGCGGGTTTGTTTCCAAGCGGGCGTATCTCGCGGATTCTCACCCGGCCCCAGTGCCGCTCGGAACCGCCAGCGCCCTACCGCGGATCGTCTCCGGAACTCAATCAGGTGACGTTACTTAGCTATTGCGCAGAGATTCCAGGTGGCGATGACGGCACGGTGATCGCTGCCTTCGACATAGAAGCTGTCCCAGTGGGTCGGGGTGGCGCCTCTCGCGAAGATATGATCGATCGCCGTGAAAGCGGGAATGGGCTTCTGTTCGGGCCAGGTGGGCCAAGGGATGGCACCTGCGGCTTCGGCGGCGCTGCGCAAATCTGACGCCAACCGTCGAAGCGCCGGGTGCGCGAGCGAGGCGTTGAAGTCGCCCGCGATGATGAGGCGGTCGTCCCGGGTCTGCTGTACCCACGTGGTGATGTCGTCGATACCGGAACGCCAGCCGTTGGGTTGCCACACGGGCGGTGGCGGGTGGACGGCGGCGAGCCGCACAGCGCCGGCCCCTGGCAGGGTGGCAACGGCGCTGACCTGATCGAACTCACTCCCAGGGATGTCCTCTTCCCCCGACAGGGGGTTTGCAGAAAGAAGCACGCTTCCATTCGCCGGTCCGGGGGTGACTTCGCGAGTGCGATAGGGCAGGACGTCAGCGAGTTCCTCTTCGGTGAGCACGGCGTCAACGAGCGTCTCGTCCGCCTCAAGCAACATGACGGCATCAGGCTCAGTCGTACGGATGAGTGCCGCTAGTGCAGCAGGATCAGCACCGGCAAGCTTCGCGTTGAACGACAGCACCGTCACTCGTGCGTCGCTCCCGCAGGCCTCTCCAACGTGAATCGGGGTGAGGGTCGGGACGCCGCTGATCGCGGCGCCGATGATCAACACCAACGCTGCGGCCCACACCCGAAAGATCAACGAGGCGATCGCGAGCAGGAGGAGAAGGAGAGCTCCGAGGGGCACGAGCGCCTGAGCCACGGGAATCGCGGCAACACCGCGAATCTCAAGATAGGGCAGCACCGCGGCGCAGACCGCGATGACCACCGCGACAGATGTCCAGACGATCACCTGCCGTCGTGTTCTCCGCCGTGATATCCGCACGCGCTGGCTCCTCATTGTATTCATCCTGCCAGCTTGGTCTCAGCACCGACTATCAGTCTCGGTGCTCCCGACGTCAGCGGCGTCGTCGGCTAGTAAGCAAGGCGTCTACCGGTCGGAGATTTTCAGGGCAGATGCAGGAGAGAAGAACCTCTCCTAACCAGTGCACGGAGCTCGTCAACATTTTGTCCACCGACGCTGACAGCGCTGCGCGTGCAGATTCTCTTCTCTCAGGGACGGACCGGGACAGCGAGGCAGGTCCTGTCACGCACGCCGCGGAATCGCTCTCGCCACTTCCAGCTCTCACGCGCGCGCCTAGAACTCGCCGAGGGAGATCTCAATCGATCCGCCGGACGAGCCGCGACCGGACTCAGACCAGCGCAAGGGCCACGAGAAAGGCAGACGTACGCCATTCTCGGCGCGTCCGCTGCACTTCGCGCCGGAGACACCGCGAGAGCGGAAACACTCACCGATCTTGCCGTCCGAATCATGGACGAGCACGGCGTCAAGACACCTCTGACATCGGTCCCCCTTGTCGACCTCGAACAGTTGTTGCGTTCACGTCCCTCGGTGCTCTCGCAACTCCGCGCCTTCTCGACGTTCCCACCGACTCCAAGCACGTCGACGCCACTTACTCCTCGAGAAAGGATCGTGCTGCACGCGATCGTCGACCATCGGACCGTGGCCGACATTTCAAAGCACCTCTCGGTCTCCGACAACACGGTCAAGTCGCAGCTGCGTTCGCTGTATCGCAAGCTCGTCGGACAGCAGCGGTCGATACAGCGCTCCGGTGCGGCCTCCTGTGACCGCCTCAAGCGTGCGGTCTGTAGCGCGGCATCAGGCTCCGCGATTGTCTCTACACGCCGGGCTGACACGGCAAACACACTCTCGGGTATGCCAGGACGACTCACCACATCGCTTGGGCAGGATACAGATGACAGCCCATCCCATCCACGCGCTTCTGCGGAGAACTCCGTTTTGGAGCCTCGGTACATCGTGCACGAAAAAGGGCCCGGAGACTCTCGCGAGTTTCCGGGCCCTATTTGGTCGAGCTGACAGGATTTCAACCTGCGACGGCGACCCCCTTGAAGAGAGTGTCGCGAGCGTCCATGTAGCGCGCGAAATCCTCTAAGGCTTCGCCACGGCGAGACATACCTTCCCAATGCGGAGACCTTCGGCGATGCTTCCACGAACCTCACGTAAACCACCGGCGGATCAGCAGTCGGCTGCCAAGAGCCGGGACCTGGCCGGGACCTGATGCATGCAAGCCATGCAACGCATGATCTGAAAACGGACCTCCTGCGAAGCGGAGAGGCCCAGAAAATCAAGGGAACGAGCCGATCCGGGTACCTGGGGGTCAAGGGGTCGCAGGTTCAAATCCTGTCAGCCCGACCATTGTGCTCGTATTAGAAACACGTGCAGCAAGAACAGATTGAAATCATGGGAACTCCCCGCCGTCACCGGCGGGGAGTTCTTCGTTTTCTCCGCCATGTTCGGTATCGGTCCGGCTGTGGAAGCCCGCGCCGAGTAGCTCCCTGAACGGAACAGCCAGGATGGCTTGTACACGGTGGTCGTCTCCATCGATCATAGTGACCTCGATGCGTTCGAAGAGAGCTTGATTCAGGAGTCGGCGGATCTGCTCTGGTGCTCGGCAGCACGCGTCAGCGCTGTGCAAGGCCGGGTCAATAGTTTGGTCAATGAGACGAGCATTGTCGTCGAGATCAGTGTTGAGGGCCTCGATCGGGCGGGTGACGCTGTTCAGCGCGGAGTTCAGGGAGTGCTGTTCTGCAGAGAGCATGTCGATCGGGATGGCGTCGTTGTAATGGGCTTCGAGGAGCTCGCGTTGTTTGCGTTGGATCTCGAGCTTCTGCGCCTGCAGTGACTCTCGTTGTCGGTCGGTTTCTTTCGTGAAGGTCCGGAGCTCATCAAGGAGCTCTTGACGGAGGGTGTCGGCGTGCCGTGGTCGGAGCGCGAGTCGGTCGTACTGCTCGGTCCTCCATGTTGACTATCGAGATCGAGCGCAAGTCGCAGGTGGTTCGCTTGAAGTGTCTGCCGAGGCAGGAGTAGTACGGATACTCGTCGCCTTTTCGTGCCTTGGCAACCTGCACGATCATGCGCATGTCACACTGTCCGCAGTAGAGCGTGGACTTCAGGTAGTGCGGGTGCTGTCGGTTGCGTTCACCGTTGCGCTTCCCCTTCAGGATGCCCTGGACTTTCGCGAAGGTCTCGGCGTCCACGAGGACGTCGTGGTTGCCCGGGCGGTGTGCGTCCTTTTAGACGACTAGGCCTAGGTAGTGCGGGTTGGTGAGGATCTGGTGGACCTGCCGTGTCTCGACGGCTTTCTCCGGGAGCTTTGCAGTGGGGAGCATCGTCAACCCTCGTGCGATGAGTTCCGTGGTGAGTGAGCGCACGCTGTAGCTTCCTGTGGGGTACTGCTCGAATGCCCAGGTGACCAGAGGTGCGCGTGCTGGATCGACCTCAACCGTCTGCACTTCCCGTCCATCGTGCACTTCCCGCACGTTGAGGTAGAGGATGAGGCTCGACCCTCGCTGCCCCAGATCGAACCTCTTCGTCTATCCCCTTCTTGACCTCATTGGAGAGGTTCTTGGAGTAGAACTCCGCGATGGAGGACATGATGCCGTGTAGCAGGAGCCCGCCTGGTGGTTGATCGATGTTCTCGCTGGTCGAGACGAGCCGGATAGCGCGCAAAGAATTGGGAGCGACTCGGTGAAGAGAGGGGTCTGACCCAGGGCGGTGGCGGACTTTGAATATCGCGTTCAACGGACTCACCTGTGGGCTGCCTCGCGCTCAGTTCGTAGGCGTTGGCCTCGGGGTACTTAGCGTTTTCATCCGGTCGAACAGGCTGGCGTAGCGGATCAGCAACACGACAATGAGTAGGCCGAAAACCGTGAGCGAGGCCCCCGAGATGGCAAATACGGCTCTCGTCCCGATCATCGAGGCGAGCCAGGAGCCAAGCGTGAGACTGAGCGGGGTCACCCCAACTGACACGAGGACGAACACAGAGCTCACTCGCCCGAGGGCCTTGTTGTCCACCGCTCTCTGACGAATGGACACCGCGTACACGCTGTAGAGGATCAGGGGTAGTCCCTGAAGTAGGAAGTACGCCCCCACAAGGACCGGGTTAGACGTGAACGCCACAAGCAGGAAGAGCAGGCCGTACAAGGGCGTCGAAACGCACAGGATGACGATCCGGAAGCGGGTGTCTCTGATCCATGATGCTGCTAGACCGCCAATGACAGCACCAGTAGAGCTGCAAGCGAGCAGCAGGGCGAACCCTGCAGCGTCCAACCCCAACTCGTCACGTGCGTGGAAGACCAGCGGTCCCTCAGGCAGCCAGCCCAGTAAGTTCCATCCGGCTCCCAATATCAGGAGTGACGTGAGCAGACGGTCCCTGAAGATGATGCTCAACCCGCTCGTAAGCTCACGTGCAAAACCGGTGCCACCCGGAGTCGCGACGGGGGTGGCCCTGGCCCGACCGCGACGCAAGACGGGAACTAGCAGGGCACCCGACGCGAGCAGAAGGAACGCGTTGATGAGAAAGGGAGCCGAGGGTGAGAGCACGAAAAGTGAGGCACCCAAGACGGGTCCGATGATGCCGTTACCCACGGTCTGCGTGAGGGAGATGCGCGCGTTTACTTTCTCAAGTCTTGCGTCCTCCACGAGCTCGGGAACGATAGCTGTCGCGTTCGTGTCGTAGAGCACCTCGAGGATCCCGAAGAGCGCCGAAACGGCGAGCAGAATCAACCAACTTTCGAAGCCAGACGCGAGGCACGCCACGAGCGCCACAGCGAGCACCGCTCGCGACCACACGGCAATCACCAGGGCTCCGGCCCTGTTTGTGCGGTCGGCGATGACGCCGAGCGGCAGGGCCATCACGATCGCCGGGACCACTCTCACGGCAGCAATCAGTCCCGTTATGAGGAGGTCGTTCGTCCAGAGTGCGGCCAATAGCGGTATGACGGTGAGCTGGAACCCGTCCCCGAGGTTGGACGCGAAGGATGAGGCGACGAGCAGCCGACTATTCCTGCGAGGACGCTCGTGTGTAGCGGTCAATGGATCACTTCTCTCTTGCTTTGCGGGCATTCACAGTTCTAGGTTGTCGTCAGCTGGACCCAGACGTTTCCGTGCCCGACGGGCTCCGCAACTTCAAGGGGCTCGAAGCGCTCGCTCCAAATCCTTTGCAGACCGTACCCTTCCGTTTCTACCAGTTGACGGAACGTCGCGAAGCGTGGTGAGTACTGCGCCTGATATTCGACGTGTCTGGCCCGCGGCGATTCAATCGTGACGAACTCTTCAGACGAGTCAGTTCCCACGTCAAGAGCCCCTTTCGACCATGTATATCGTTGATTGTTTTGGATCCATGAGGAGCTTAATTTTGGCTCATTCTGCGGACGAAATGCGAGATTGAGTATGTATATCCCGCCGGGTGCCAACATTTGCTTGACGCATCGCAGATGCGCGACCGCCCGGGGAGTGTTGCCCACGTATCGGAACGAGTTCATGACGCTGAACGCGATGTCATATCCGGGGTACGTGACGAAACCGGCCATGTCTGCCACGAAGAGATTTCCTCGTAAATTCCGGGTCGCCATCGCCTCCGCCAAAAACGCGATGGCCTCTTGGGAGGAGTCGAGTCCATCGACTTGGACACCGCGCTCCACTAGAGGCAGTAAAATGCGGCCAACGCCGCACCCAATGTCAAGGGCACGAGTTGTGGGATCTTCCTCAAGGAACGTCGCGAGGAAATCGACCTCGCCCTCCGTCACGTCCCCGGGGTAGATGTCGGCCACCTCCGGCGTATCAAATAACTGCGGCAGGAGTCCCTCGTCACGAAGTACGGCTTCTGCTTCAACCGTGAGCCACGTGTCGTGTCGGAGGGCTGAGGGGATGTGCCGCAGTGTTTGAGAGTCCTGGGAGATGACGAGGAGGTCCGTGGCGGAAGTACGACGCACACGGAACTCAGAGATCTGCATCGCTTGACTCGTAACGGATGACCAGAGCCTCATCATTTCACCCACCGTTCGAGGTGTCGTTGAACGATTTCAATCACGAATGTCTGTTCCTCGGCAGATGCCCTGCTTGCGTCCCATTCCACTACGTCGACTCCGACAACGTTCCCGGAGTGTTCGAACCTGTCGAGTTCGGTCAAGAAGTCAACTAGGAAGCTGTCGGATGACCGACTGTCCGCTACGGAGTGCATCACGCTCTGAACAAGTGGTGCTGGGAACACATCTAGGTCCCACGACACGTACCACGGTGCGCCTTGGATCGTTTCTCTTGATACCGCCTCGGCCCTCTCCAATTCGAAACGGTGCCCGAGGGGATGTAACGCGACCGGCAAATCGCGTTGAATCCGGGACATAACGGACCAATGGCAGAGCCTCGGTTCTGTATAGCGGTCATGGTGTGCGTCGATGTGTAGAAGATTGAGCGCACCGTATTCTCGACACAGCTCTCTGACCGTGAAGTAGGTGTTTCCGTGTCCACCACCGAACATGGTTGGCGTCTTGCCGAGCTCGAGAGCCATGCGAACACCAAGTGCCAAGCTCGCCTCGGCATAGCGACCCCACTCTCGATTGACAATTAGACCGTGCTCGGTGGGAAAGTTCCTACTCCAAAATCGAGCTGAGCTGCTGGCACCCGGAAGAGCCGAGTCGCCGTCGAAATCGACGTACAGTCCGAACGCACCCGCGCTTGGCAATGGTTGAGAGCGCGTCAAGCCCTCAGGCGTCTGCTTCGGCATCCTGGTCGACCAGTCTGAAGTTGCCGTCACTGTAGCGGCCCAGGAAGTTCACGAACACTTTGTTGGGGTTCTTGAAGGTGTTGCAGGAAATCACATCCGGAGCGGTCAAGCGTCCGGTCGTGGTGTAGGCGTTAGAGCGACATCCGCCTCCGCAGACAGCCCCGGCCGGGCACCGGGCAACGTTCTCGCAGTTCAACCCGCGGAGACGCGTGAAGAGATCGGACTCGTACCAAGCGTCCTGGAGTGACAGCGCTGAGACCGTGGGGCCAGCGAACTGGTCCTCCTCGCGATGCGTCATCGTTGGGCAAAGCGAGTAATGCCCGTCAGAGGTGATGTATACAAAGGAATGGGCGACACCGCAATCTGGTTCCACGACGACGGGGTCTGCGAGCTCCTGGTCGTTGTCGCAAACTCTCGAGGCCGAAGCCGCTCCAGTGCCAATAACGGGTGCAACTGCTTCCCAGAACTCGGCTTCGGACACCGCGAGAGGTGCAGCCCCGTCCACACCTGTGTCAATAAGTCTGTCCAACGTGACGGGGCAGTCTAAGTTCTCGTGGAACCACGCGACTGATTCACCGATGTGGTCAATGTTCTTGCGGTGCACGAGTGCTGCCAGCCGAACCCTCAGGCCGGCAGCCTTAGCCCTTTTGACGCCTGCAAGCACACGCGCATGGGACGCTGTGCTCCCTCGTCCCACCGACGCGTGGACGTCGGCGTGGTGTGACTCCACGGTGACCTGAATGCCTCGTACCCCTTCGGCTACTAAGAACGCGACGTTCCTTTCGGTGAGCAGGAGCCCGTTGGTGTGTAGGGTCAGCACAAGCCCAGCTGTTCGTGCCCGGCGAACTATCTCCTGCCACCCCTGGTAGATGAGCAACTCACCACCGGTGAGATCGAGCCACGTGACGCCCATGCTCTCGGCCTCGTCCACGAGCTTCAGCACGTCAGCGACCTCTAGTGAAAATTCGTTCCGTGGACCCGACTCGTTGAAGCAGTAGGTGCACTGGAAGTTGCACTTCGTGGCGAGTTCGATTTGCAATCGTTTCAGTCTCGGCTCACGGATCGCCCCACGAAAAGAGCCGTTCACCTGACCGTCTTCTCGAACCCAATCGCGGGCTCGAGCGAACTCTCGAAGTTTAGTGGCCTCGGACGAAAGACTCTCATCCGAGCCTGCTGCGACAATTTCGGTGAAAGCTCGCGCGCCCGGGCTCGGTATGACGCCCTCTTGCCCACTGACGCGAGCCGTTACTTCGATTCCCCCGTTTGGTAGTCCGACAATGCGGAATCTGGAGCCTTGTGCCTTCATGGGATCCAGCACGGACTGACGAACCATTAGCTGGCTAGCCTTCGGGATTGGCTTGGAGAATGGAAACAAAGTGTTGCAATAGCTCCCATCTTCGATCTAGATTCGGGCGACCTCCAATGGGGTATGCGGCGTCCGTCCAGGCACATGAATCTGTCTCTCGGAAGGGTTATCTCCGTATCATGCGGAGGGAAAAATCCGTGAAGCTCGACGAGGTCAGCTATTTCACTATTACCAGCATCGATCATGCTTGTCGCAGCTCTCAGCGGG
>NZ_JBQDSX010000034.1:0-3492 GCF_052099035.1 Microbacterium sp.
TCCAGTGGAGCCGCACCGACGAGAAGCAGCAGAAGCGCCAGGACCGCCACGCGGACCGCACGGGCGACGCCGAGCTCGCCGAGTACAACGCGAAGCTGCAGAAGCTCGCCGACCGCGACCGCGCGCACGGGTTGTAGAGATTCGTTAGTGCGGGTAGCCGCGGTGCTCGAGTTGCACCGGCAGCTCATGCACGCGGGCGGACGTTTCCTCCGCGAGGGGATTCGTCGACGCGCCGCGCTCGTTCACGAGGCGGCCGCCGACGTAGACGCGCGTGAGGTTGCGCGTCGTCATCGAGAGCACGTACGTGCGCACCGGATGCCAGAGGGGGCCGATGTCGGGGCTGCGCGGATCCACGATCACGAAGTCGGCGAACTTTCCGACCTCGAGGCTGCCGACGCGGTCGGACACCCCCATGATCTCTGCCGCGCCGAGCGTGTGCAGACGCAGCATCTGCTCGGGGAGCATCGAGAGCGGATCCATTGTGCGGGCGCGCTGCGCGTAGATGCCGATGCGCATGTTCTGCCAGGGATCCGACACATCGGTGCACGCCTGATCGTCGAGTCCGACGCCGACCCGCATGCCTTTCTCGAGCATCTCGGGCACGAGCGCCACGCCTGACGCAAGCCGACCGTTCGACGCCGGCTGCCATGACATCGCGGCGCCGCGGGCGATCGATTCGTCGATGATCTCGGGCGTCGTCTGGATGAAGTGCCCGAATACGAGACCCATCTCGAGCGCGCCCGAGTCGCGATACAGCGCGAACTTCGACCGCTGGTGCTCGACGGCTTCGGGAGATTCGAGGAAGTGCGCCTGGTTCGTGACGCCGAGCCGTCGCATGGTCGCCGCCTCGATCTCCGCTGCATCAGGGTGCGGGGACCACTGCACCTGCCCCATGATCGAGCAACCGAGCGCGAGGTCCGGATCCATCGACCTCGTGTGCGCTACCTCGGCCGCGAAGCGGTCATCAACCTCCTCGAGCGATCCGGCCGTGACATCCATGCCGATCGCGTCGACGAATCGCAGACCCGCGTCGAGGCATCCGTCGGCCTGACGCTCGTGATATTCGAGGCCCCGCAGTCCTGCGGATCCGGTGCGCTTGCCGTCGACCATCGGCTCCCATGCCTGCAGCGGATCCGTGAAGTTATAGGCGGTCGTGACGCCGTTCGAGAGGAAGTCGAGGCCGCCATGCAGTGTCGACCAGTACATCTGCTCGGCCGTCATATGGGCCGTCGTGCCGAGCATCGAGTCGCACCATCCGTACAGCGTGTCGGCGACGCCGAGCCCGCGGAGCCCGCTCGTGAACAGGTGCGAATGGCTCGACACGAATCCGGGCGCGACGAACGCACCGTCGACGTCGAGCGTTTCGTCGGCCGTCATGCCGGGAGGGGGATCACCTGGTCCGATGCCGGCAATCACGCCGTCGGTCACGAGCATCCACCCGCGATCGATGTATCCCGTGCCCGTGCTGCCCGTGGGGATCGGGATGAGGCGTGCGGACGTGAGCAGGAGCGACATGCCGACGACGCTATCGAGGGGATGTTTCGGGTTCGTCACGGTGATGCAACACGCGGGTGCTACCACTGGGAGGCATGAACGCACTCACGCTCCGAACCCCTCTGTCCGTCTGGTCGAACGACGCGGAGGGTGCGCGAGACGTGCACATCGCGAACGGCGTCATCCGTGAACAGGCCGCCGCGGCGGCGCAATCGCTCGATGTGTCGGGGTGCATCGTCACGCCCGGCCTCGTCAACGCCCATCACCACCTGCTGCAGAGCGGGTTTCGCACGCTGAACGGCACGCGCGGCGTCGCCATGCGCGACTGGCTGCCCGCAATGGCTGCCGCGTACGCGGATGCGGGTATCGACGCGACGCTCGCCTATGCCGCTGCGCGCGTGGGGATCGCCGAGGGTTTGCTGTCAGGCGTCACCACCATCGCGGATCACCAGTTGAATTGGCCGCGCTCCGGCGAGGACGGCGCGGAGATCGCTGGCGCGGTCGATCGCGCGAGCCGCGAGTTGGGGAGCAGACTCGTCTTCGTGCGAGGCACGGCGGGCGATGATCCGGCCGATGCAGTCTCGAGTGCCGATTCGATTGCTGCGGCGCTCGCACCCCGCATGGGCGGCGTGTCCGCGGACGGGATGACGCAGGTTGCGGTGGGCCCCGCGGGAGTGCACAGCGACTCGCGCGCGACGTTCGAGGCGCTCGGCGAGGTCGCTGCCCGGCGGGGGCTGCGCCGCCGCACGCAGGCCAACGAACAGGTCGATACCGAGATCGCGATCGGGCGCTACGGGAGGCGTCCCCTCGAACTGCTCGACGAGTGGGGGTGGCTCGCACCGGATGTGACGATCGCGCACCTCTGCGACGTGACGGATGACGAGATTCACCTTCTCGCGGAGCGCGGCGTCTGCGCCACCCATGCCCCGGGCTGCGACGTGCCGATGGGGTGGGGCATCGCGCCGGTGCGGCGGCTGCTCGAGGCAGGGCTGAGCGTGGGGCTCGGCACATCGGGCGGCGGAAGCAACGACGCGGGCCATCTCCTCGCCGACGCGCGTCTCGCCGTGCAGGTATCCGGCCTCGTCGGACCGCAGCTCGCCGCGCGCGACGCGCTCACGGCGGCGACTTACGGTTCGGCCCGCGGCCTCGGACGCGAGGAGCTCGGGCGGATCGAGGCGGGCGCCGCCGCGGATCTATGCGTGTGGGACGTCTCGGGCGTCGCCGACGCCGGCACGGCGGATCCAGTCGCCGGCCTGATCTGGCTGTCGCCGGGGCGGCGCCCTCGGCACGTGATCGTGGCGGGCGAGGTCGTCGTGCGCGATTATCGCCTCGTCGCAGCCAGCGAGCGGGAGATCACGGCGGGCCTCCGAGAGCGCGTCGGGCGCTGATGCCCTAGACGTCGAGGACGAGCCTCGGGCAGGCTGCACGCGAGACACAGATCATCATGACGGGGCTCGTCTGCCGCTCCGCCGTCGTGAGTACTCGGTCGCGATGGTCGACCTCGCCATCGACGACCACGGTCTCGCAGGTGCCGCAGGTGCCCTCGCGGCACGACGACACTGTAAACAGTCCGTTGTCCTCGAGAACCTCGAGCACCGAGCGATCAGCGGGCACCTCGAGCACCTCACCCGTGGACATCAGCTCCACCTCGAAGGCGTCCTTCGGCGCGGCATCCGCGACATCCTCGACGGCCTCGAACGGCTCGACGTGGAGGGCGGCGGGGCCGGCTGCGCGCAGGGCGTCGAGCATGGCACGGGGGCCGCACGCCCAGATCGGGGCGTTGCCTGCCTGCTGGACGATACCGGCGAGGTCGGCCCGCCCGGTCTCCTCGCTCACATGGAGGATGACGCGGTCGCCCAGTTCGTCGAGCTCCGCGGCGAACGGGAGGCTGGCTCGGGAGGAGACGCTGTAGTGCAGCGTCCAGTCGGCGCCGGAAGCGCGCGCGGCGCGCACCATGGGCAGGATCGGCGTGATGCCGATTCCGCCCGCGACGAAGAC
>NZ_JBQDSX010000034.1:3592-28226 GCF_052099035.1 Microbacterium sp.
TCGAATGTGACGGTGCCGGCGAGCACGGTCACGAATTCATCTTCGGGGTGCACGTAGTGTTCGCCGATGTCGGTCCCGTTGCCCTCCATGTCGATAACGGTGAAGCGGGTCTCGCCGCTCGTGAGCACGCGCGCCTCGTTGCCCGCGAACAGGCCGGTGGCGGCCTCGGCGCTCGCCAGCGACGTGCCGCTCATCAGCTCGACCTGGCTGGTGCCGAGCGCACGCGCGATCCGTGCGAGCGAGTCGAGGCTCGGGCTCGCCTTGCCGCGCTCGACTTGGCTGATGAACGGATGCGACAGGTTGGCGAGCTCCGCGAGCTGCACGATCGTCATGCCGAGGTCGAGTCGGCGCGCGCGGATCGCTGCGCCGAAGCGGTCTCGTCGGGTGTCAGGCATGCGTGCCTTTCGCGCGAATCGGTGTTGGTATGCGTTCGAAACTTCGGAGAAACACGCTCTCCCTAGCATCGACCATGTTGATCACATCAACATTACAACGACTCGGGACGGACACATGGACCTCAACTCAGTGCGTCGACTGCGGCGGGCCACGCTCGCCGACGGGCGTCTCGTCGACCTCACACTGGTCGGCGAAACGGTCGCCGACGTGCGCGCGGCCGCCCCCGGCTCGCTCGAGCAGGGCGACCTCGATCTCGACGGCTGGTTGCTCCTTACGGCGCCCGCCGACCCGCATACGCACCTCGACAAGGCCCTGTCCTGGGATGCGATCCAGCCGGGATCCGGCGACCTCGAGACGGCGATCTCGTCGTGGCTCGCTTACATCGGCACGGTTGACGAAGACGAGATCTTCGCCCGAGCCATCCGCGCGCTCGAGCGCTACGTTCACAACGGAACCACCGCGCTGCGCAGCCACGTCGACGTACCGCTCGAGGGCGACCCGGCGCGCGGCGTGCGAGCGATCGCGCGAGCGCGAGAGGCGTTCGCCGATCGCATCGACATTCAGATCGTCGCGCTGGCGGCCCGCGGCATCGATTCGGAGCGTGTCGATGCGGCGCTCGCGGCGGGCGCGGATCTCGTCGGCGGTGCGCCGCACCTCTCCGACGACGAGCGGGGAGACCTCGAGCGGCTGCTCGCGGTCGCCGAGCGGCACGGTGTGGGCGTCGACATTCACGCTGATGAGGCGCTGCGCGGCGGCGATACGCTCGAAATGCTCGCCCGCCGCACACACGGGTGGACCTCGTCGCGCACCGCGAGTCACTGCGTGCGCTTGTCGATGTTGCCGGACGATGAGCTCGACCCGCTGCTCGGCCTCGTCGCGGAGGCCCGCGTCGGCATCATCGCCAACCCGATCACGAACCTGTACCTGCAGGGGTGGGCAGACCCGGTCGCGACACCGCGCGGCATCGCTCCCCTCGAGCGGATCCGCGCGGCGGGAATCATGGCCGCCGCCGGCGGCGACAACGTGCGCGACCCGTTCAACCCCATGGGTCGGGCCGACGCGTTCGAGACCGCGATGCTGCTCATCACGGCGGGCCACGTTCCCATCGATGCTGCCTGGGACGCCGTCTCATCGGGCGCCCGCGCTGTCATGGGCCTGCCGCAGGCAGGTCCGGAGGCGGGGCTGCGCGCCGACCTGCTCGCGGTGCGCGCAGAGTCCCTGGCCGACGCCATCGCGACGGCACCCGCCGATCGAATTGTGATCTCCCGAGGGCGCACGATCGCCCACACCGAAAGCACGCGCTGGATGCTCCCGCGCAGACAGGAGGACGTATGAGCACTGCGACTATGACGCGGCCGGACGTCACGACCGCCGGCGACACCCTCGTGGGATTCCACGACGTCGGTATGACCTACGACGGCGGGACCGTGGCCCTCGAGCACGTCGATATCACGGTGAACCGCGGCGAGTTCGTCACGGTCGTCGGGCCCTCCGGGTGCGGCAAATCGACGCTGTTGCGCATCGCAGCCGGTCTCGAGAAGAACACCGCGGGGTCGTGCGAGACGCACACCGACCGGATGGGGTTCGTCTTCCAGGACGCGACGCTGCTGCCGTGGCGGAACGTGCAGAAGAACGTCGAGCTGCTCGCCGAACTCGGCGGGCAATCGGCCTCCGAACGGGCCGACGCAGCGCGGACGGCGATCGACCTCGTCGGCCTCACCGGATTCGAGAAGTCGATGCCTCGGCAGCTCTCGGGAGGCATGAAGATGCGGGCCTCCCTCGCCCGGTCGCTCACCCTGGACCCCGACCTGTTCCTGTTCGATGAGCCGTTCGGCGCGCTGGACGAGATCACGCGCCAGCGCCTCAACGACGAGCTCCTTCGCCTGTTCGCACAGCGCGACTTCGGCGGGCTCTTCATCACCCACTCGGTCTCGGAGGCCGTCTACCTCTCGACGAAGGTGGTCGTGATGTCTGGCCGTCCGGGACGCATCGTCGACGTCGTGGACATTCCGTTCGACATGCCGCGCGATCCGGAGATCCGATTCACCGCCGAGTTCGGCGACCTCGTCGGCGGCGTCTCGCACTCGCTGAAGGAGGCGCACGCATGACCCTCACCGTCGCTGAGCCGGTCGCCACGAAGCCGCCCGCCGCGCCCACACGGAAGCGCCGGGTGCCGAGCTGGATCCAGACCGCGTGGCCCCCGCTGATCGTGTTCGCCGTGATCATCATCGTGTGGTCCGTCGCGAGCGTCCTGCTCGGCGAGCGGAGCTTCCTTCTTCCGGCGCCGTACCGGATCTTCACCGACGGCCTGTTCGATCCCGTGGTCGGCGCCGAGATCTATACCGCGCTCGGCCAGACGGTCATGGTGGCGCTCATCGGTCTCGTGATCGCGATCGCGATCGGCGTCACCTGGGCGGTGGTGATGCTGCAGGCGAAGTGGGCGGAGCGGTCGCTGTACCCGTACGCCGTGATCCTGCAGTGCATCCCGATTCTCGCGCTGGTGCCGCTCATCGGATTCTGGTTCGGATACGGGCTGCCCGGACGCATCATCGTCTGCGTTCTCATCGCACTTTTCCCGATTGTCTCGAACACGCTGTTCGGCCTGCAGTCCGTCGACAAGTCGCAGAAGGAACTCTTCCAGCTGCAGCACACGGGGCGGATGACGACGCTGTGGAAGCTGCAACTGCCCGCCGCGCTGCCGTCGATGTTCGTCGGCCTGCGCACCTCGGCGGGCCTGTCCATCGTCGGCGCTATCGTCGGCGACTACTTCTTCCGTCGCGGCACGCCCGGCCTCGGGTCGCTCATGAGCACCTATACCTCCCGGCTGCTCGCCGCCGAACTGTACGCGTCGGTCGTCGTCGCCGCCCTGCTGGGCGTCGCGATCTTCGCGGCCTTCGGCCTGCTGTCCAATATCGTCGTCGGTCGCTGGTATGACGCGACGAAGGCCTGACCCCATCCCTCGACCAGGAGTCACCATCATGATGAAGCCCACCCGCCGGCGCACCGTCGCCGCTGTTTCCGCCTTCGGTCTCACCGCGCTCGCGCTGACTGCCTGTTCCGGGGGAGACAGCGCCGTCGATGCGGCGGCCGCCGACCTCGAGATCGGGTCGCTCGATCTCTCCGACGTGTGCCCTGAGACGATCGCCGTGCAGACCGATTGGCACCCCGAAGCCGAGCACGGTCACCTCTACGAGCTGCTGAGCGATGACTACACGATCGACGCGGCGAACAAAGCCGTCTCGTCTCCGCTCGTCGTCGACGGTGAGTACACGGGAGTGAACTTCGAGGTGCGCGCGGGGGGTCCCGCGATCGGCAACTCGACCGTCAACTCCGTCATGTACCAGGACGATGACATCATGCTCGGGTACGTGCACTCCGACGTGGCGATCTCGAGCTCCGGAACCGCCCCGGTCGTCGGCGTCATGACGCAGATGGACGTCAATCCGCAGATGGTGATGTGGGACCCCGAGACCTACCCCGACGTCGAGACGATTCCGGAGCTCGCCGCGGCGCTCGAAGAATCGGGTGGCGCATGGCGCTTCTTCGGCGGACAGGCCTACATGGAGTATCTGATGGGCGCGGGAATCGTGCCCGAGTCGGTCGGCGATGGAGGCTATGACGGAACGCCCGCGGCATTCGTGGCCGATGACGGCGCCTCGGCACAGCAGGGCTTCTCTTCCGCCGAGCCCTACATCTACGAACACGAGGTCGAGGCCTGGAACAAGCCCGTCGAATATGCGCTGATCGCGTCGGCGGGCTGGGACATCTACGGCTCCGCGATGTCGGTGCGCACCGACCGCCTCGAAGAGCTGACGCCCTGCCTCGAAGAGATCGTGCCGATCCTGCAGCAGGCGGAGGTCGACTTCTACGCCGACCCGGATGCGACCATCGACCTCATCCTCGAAGCCGTCGAGGCGTTCGACAGCGGCTGGGTCTACTCACGCGGCGTCGCCGAATACGCGGTCGAATCGATGCTCGAGGACGGCATCGTCTCCAACGGTGCCAATGGATTCATCGGTGACTTCGACCCTGAGCGGGTCGAGAGCTTCTTCGACACGGGCAAGCCGCTGTTCGAGGAGATCGCAGCCGACGTCGACCCCGATCTCACCGCCGACGACATCTACACCAACGATTTCATCGACGAGACGATCGGGCTCCCCGAATGAGCACCGCGACCCTCCTCACGCCGATCGCCGAGCTGTACGAGGCACTGGTCGCCATCCTCGGCCCGCGCAACGTCTCAACCGACCGACGCATGCTCGAGCGGGCGTCGGTCGACGGCGCCAGGATGTCACCGGTGATCAGCGAGATGCTTCCGCTCGGGGTCGCAGAGATCGTGGCTTTCCCCACCGACGCGGCGCAGATCGGCCGCGTCGTCGACGAGGCCGTCGCCCGGGGCGTCCCCGTGACACCGCGGGGGAAGGGCACCGGCAACTACGGCCAGTCGATTCCCTCGCGCGGCGGCCTCGTGCTCGACACCTCTCGCGCACGGAAGGTGCTGGAGGTCGGCGATGGGTTCATCACCGCCGAGGCCGGCGCCCCGATGTCGCAGCTCGAGCAGGCCGCACGCGAGAGCGGCCAGCAGCTCTGGATGTACCCGTCGACGATGAATTCGACGATCGGCGGGTTCCTCGCAGGCGGGTCCGGCGGCACCGGGACGATCTCGCGCGGTGCGAACCACATGGGGTTCGTCGCGGCACTCGACGTGGTACACGCCGACGGGTCTGGTATGCGCCGCGTTGAGGGCGATCAGGCACAGCTTTACGTACACAACTATGGGACGGCGGGGGTCATCGCTCGCGCGACGGTGCGGCTCGAGCCGCTCGTCGAATGGCGCGCGCTGTACGCGTCGTTCCCGGATTTTGCGGGCTCGCTCTCGGTGATCCGCGAGCTGGGACGGCTCATGCCGGCCCCGCGCCTCGTGTCGGCCGACACGATCGCGGTCTCGGCGTCGCTCCCCGACGATCCCGCGATCCCGGGTGGGCGGTCGAGCCTGCGCTCGATCGCCCACCCGGATGCCGTGGCCGAGGCGATCGCGCTGATCGAGGCGTCCGGCGGCGTGATCGAGGACGTGCGCGAGGGACCGGCCGCGAGCGCCCGGTTGTCGACGCTGAGCTACAACCACCCCATTGAGTGGTTGCAGAAGTCGCGGCCGGGTTTCTACTATCACCTCGAGGTCTCGGGCGACGTTCTCGCTGACGACGTCGATCTCGTGCACGACGCGATCGGCGATGGTCTGCTGCACATCGAGGCCGGTCATACGGCTCCGATCGGCATGCTCGCGGCGCCGTACACGGGCCCTGACGAGGTCGAAGCGGCGATCGAGCGCCTCACAGCGATCGGAGTCGGAGTGCACAACTGCCACCAGTGGAACGTCGACTTCGAAATGCCGCGCACCGTTGAGGTCGCCCGCAGGACGGATCCGCGCGGTCTCCTCAATCCCGGAAAGCTCAATCCCTCGTACGCGGGGCCGCAGAAGGGGGCCATCCGATGACCCGGATGCTGACGGACCTGCCGCAGCCCGCGGCGCTCGCGGCACTGACGGAGGACTCGATCGTTGTGCAGCCGGTCGGGGCGCTCGAACAGCACGGGCCGCACCTGCCGCTGAACACCGATCTCGTGATCCCCGAGCAGATCGGCGCGCTCGCCGTCGACCGTGCCGTGTCGGACGGCGTCGACGCGTGGCTGCTTCCCGCCATCGCGGCGAGCAAGAGCGACGAGCATCACTGGGCACCGGGCACGGTCTGGCTCGAGGCGTCGACGATCTGGAACATGCTCGTCGACATCGGGCGCTCCGTGGCGGCGACGCCCGCGCGAACGCTCGTGTTCCTCAACGGTCACGGCGGCAACTCCGCGCTTCTGCAGGTCGTGAACCGCGAGATCCGGCGCCGCTTCGGGCTGCGCACGTTCTCGATGGGAACCGGTACGCAGCGCGCTGGCGGCGGCGCGGACGGCGGCCCCGACGAGTTCGGGATGGGGATCCACGCAGGGCACTCCGAGACCAGCGTCATGCTCGCGCTGCGCCCGGATCTCGTCGACATGTCGGGAGCCGTGCGCAGCGTGCCCGAGCACATCGCGCAGTTCGAGACGATCGGCTTCAACGGGCATCCCGTGAGCTTCGGCTGGACCTCGGACGACTTCGGGCCGGGCGGCGTCATCGGCGACCCGACCGCGGCGACATCGGAATACGGCGACGAGCTCGTCAATGCGGGCACCGCGTTCGTCGCGAAGGCGCTCACCGAGATATCTCGATTTCGGCACGCATCATGAGCGCGGGCACGACGACGGTCGAGTCGACCATTCAGCGCGGCCTCGCCCCGGAGGATCCGCTCGAACTGCTGCGTACCTGGGTGCCGACGAACGAGGATCCCGACCGCCCCCTCGCGACCCTCGCGACGATCGACATGAACGGGCTGCCGGACGCGCGCACCGTTCTGCTGTCGGCCGTGAACGATGACGGCATCGCGATCCACACCGACGGCGGCAGCCGCAAGGCGCGCCAGCTGAGGTTGAAGCCCGTGGCCGCGCTCGTGGTGCACTGGCCGGATCTCGCGCGTCAGGCGGTGTTGCGCGGCCGCGTGCACGAGTTGTCGCCGATCGATGCGGCTGACGGGTTCGCGCTGCGCAGTCGGTATCTGAAGGTGCTCGCGAACATCAACACCGACGAGCTGGCGCAGCGTTCGTTCGCGGAACGCCGCGACGCGTTCGCGGCGTTCGACGCGGAGCACCGCGAGCCGCCGCGCCCGCCCTCCTGGACCGGGTTCCTTCTCGTGCCGTCGGAGATCGACTTCTGGGAGGGGTCCGAGCGCCTGCCGAGCAGGCGCGCGCGGTACCAACGCGGAATCGACCGCTGGCGTCACGACTACGTCGCGGGGTAGCTTCAGCGGGCCGCGTCAGCGCACGTCGACGTCAGCTCCATCCCAGATGTCGCCGCACTCGATGCGCGCGGCCCGGTGCTCGCGCAGGTAGCCCGCCGCCCCTGTGTCGCCCACGAGGGTCGCGGCGACCTGCTCCCAATGGTCCCGCCCGAGCAGAACGGGGTGGCCCGGTGTGCCGCCGAACACCGCCCGCGCGAGCGCGCTCGGGCTGGGGTCGGCGGCGGCGAGCACTCGTGCGCAGACCGCGGCTGGCATAGCGGGCGTATCGACGGGAATCACGAGCGCCGCCGGCGCATGTGTGTCGGCCGCCGCCGCGAGCGCGCCCCGGAGACTCGCGGAGAGCCCGGAATCCCAGTCGGGGACGCGCACCGCGCGCGCCCGGGGCGGCACGACCCGTTCGGCGGCAGCCGACTCGGCACCGACCGCGACGAGGATGTCGTCGCATCCGGCGCGTTCCAGCAGGTCGACGGCGAGTCTGGCCCAGGAGCGCCCGTCCGCGGTGCGGGCGAGCGCCTTGGGGCCGCCGTACCGCGACCCGGCGCCTGCCGCGAGCACGATGCCGCATACCGCGGGCGTGCCCCAGTCGGTCATGACACGCGCGTCGCTGTGCGCGATGCGTGGATCGCTCCCGAAGTCTCGCTGAGGGGCGCACCCGTTCCGCCATTTCGCACCGCGACCACCTCGGCGAGGATCGACAGGGCCGTCTCCTCGGCACTGCGCCCGCCCAGGTCGAGCCCGATGGGAGAGCGGAGCCGCCCGATCTGGTCGTCAGAAACGCCCGCCCCCCGCAGCCGCCGCAGTCGGTCCTCGTGGGTGCGGCGGCTGCCCATCGCCCCGACGTAACCTGCCGCGCTCCCGAGCGCCGCCTGCAGCGCGGGCACGTCGAAGCGCGCGTCGTGGGTGAGCACGCACACGGCGGTGGACGGGTCGAGCGCGGCCCCGGCGAGGTAGCGATCGGGCCACGACACCTCGACGCATGCGCTCGGGAATCGGTCCGCCGACGCGAACGCCGACCGCGCGTCGACCACCGTACAGCGGAACCCGAGCGCGGTGCCGAGGGCGCTGAGCGATACCGCGAACTCGACGGCGCCGACGATGATGAGCCGGGGCGCTGCGCCGAGTGGGACGACGACGACAGATGCCGGCGCGTCGTCCGCGGCGCATCCCTCGGCATCGTGGGTGAGGATGCTGGCCCGGTCGTCGCGCACGTGCGCGGCGGCGTCGGTGAGGATCCGCGAGAGGCGCGGCGGGCATTCGGCGTGTGAGATCTCGTCGCCGACGATCCAGCTGTGTCCCAGGTCGTCGCCGGAGACCGACAGTGCAAGCCCCACCGCCGCGCCGGGCGCCGCTGCGAGCGCGCACAGCTGTCGGGCCGTGTCGCCGTTCGGCGCGACGGCCCGGACGAGCACGTCGATCTCGCCGCCGCAGGTGAGGCCGATGCCGAGCAGCGGGTCGTCGTCGATGCCATAGGAGAGGATCCGCGGCGCGGCGCCGGCAAGCACCAGCTCGCCTTCGCTCGCGACGTCGGAGTCGACGCACCCGCCCGAGACGTTGCCGAAGATCGCGCCGTCCTCGCTGATCAGCATGCTCGCACCGATCTCGCGCGGGGCGCTGCGGCGCACTCCGACGACGGTCGCGATCGCGAATCGGCGGCCGTCGGCGAGCCACTGCGCGGCCACTGGCAGGATGCCCTTCATAGCCGCGTCCCGTCGCGGGCGAGGCGCCAGATCCGGTCACGGGACATCGGCGTCTCGTGCGGGCGCACGCCGATGGCGCGCCGGATCGCGTTCGCGAGCGCAGGCGCCACCGGGTTGAACGGCGACTCGCTCATCGACTTCGCCCCGAACGGGCCGAGGTCGTCATGCGTGTCGGCGAACAGCACCTGCGTGGCGGGGATATCGGCCATCTGCGGCACGCGGTACAGGCGGAACACTGGCGTAGTGATCCGGCCCGTCTCGTCGATCATGATCTCCTCGTAGAGCGCCGCGCCGATGCCCTGCGCCACCCCGCCCTCGACCTGCCCGCGGCACTGCGCGGGGTTCATGACGGTGCCCGCGTCGGCCGACTGCACCGAGGCGAGGATCCGCACTTCTCCGGTGTCGGTGTGAACCGCGACGCGGAACGCCTGCACGTTGAAGGCGAGGCTGCGCTGGTCGCCGAGTTCGCTGCCGTCCGCTCGCAGGCCGTCCTCGAAGCGGAACGCGTCGGGAGACGCCGCGATGAGGTTGGGGAACGGGATCAGACAATCTCCCGCGCGCACGCCGTCGCGCTCCGGCTCGCAGCTCTCGGCCGGCACGCCCGCGATCGATCCCGCCGCCTCGCAGAGGACCGTGCGCATGGCGAGCGCGGCCGCGTGCAGCGCCTTGCCGGCGACCGTGATCCCCGCGGAGGCGAACGCCCCCGTGTCGTGGCGGGCGGCATCGGTGTCGGAGTGGTGCAGGCGAATCCGATCGGGCGTGGTCCCGAGGTCGGTGGCAACGATTTGCGTGTGCACTGTGGTCGTGCCGTTGCCGAACTCGCTCGTGCCGACGCCGATCTCGACGCAGCCGTCGGGGCGCAGCGTCACGGTCGCGTGCGAGATATGACCGAAGGGCGCCATCGTCGCGATCATCGCCACGGCCATGCCCTCACCGACCCGCCATGCCTCACCTTTCGGGGCCGGGGTGGTGTCGGACGCGAGCGCGGCCTGCGCGAGGTCGAGGCACTGATCGAGGCCGTGGCTGCCCCAGATCAGGTCGGCCTCTGGCTCGGCGTGGTGGGCGAGGGGCGCGTCGTCGGTCGTCACGGCGTTGATTCGGCGCAGGTCGAACGGATCGACGCCGAGCTCGATCGCGAGCTCGTCCATCGCCGATTCGATCGCGAAGATCACCTGGCCGAGCCCGTATCCCCGGAACGCCCCGGAGGGCACGTTGTTCGTGTACACGACCTCGGCATCGATGCGCTTGGCCGGGCAGCGGTACAGGCTCATCGATTCGGAGCACGCGTGGAACAGCACTCCGCGGGAATGGTTGCCGTACGCGCCCGTGTCGGACAGAAGGCCGACCTTCATCGCGGTGAGACGGCCGTCCGCGTCCGCGCCGAGCTCGACGTCGACCCTCATCGGATGTCTCACGGCCGTGCGCGTGAACTCCTCGGTGCGCGACAGCTCATACGCCACGGGGCGTCCCGTGCGTAGCGTCGCGATCGCAACGAGATCCTCGCAGAGCATCTCCTGCTTTCCGCCGAATCCGCCGCCGACGCGGGCGGTGAGCACGCGGATGCTGTCGGGAGTCATGCCGAGCAGGCGGGTGAGCTCGTCGCGCACGAGGAACGGCACCTGGGTGCTTGATCGCAGAGTGAGGCGCCCGTCCTCCGCGATCCACCCCACGGCCCCACGCGTCTCGAGCTGGGCATGGATGACGCGCGACGTGCGCCAGGTTCCGCTGACGCGGGCTGGCGCCTCGGCGAGCGCGACATCGGCGTCGCCGAAGCCCTCGTGCAGTCCGAGGATCACGTTGCGATGCGCCTCGTCGACGCGATCGGCCGGTGTGCGATCAGGGTGCAGCAGCGGTGCGCCATTGATGCGCGCGAGCTCGGGATCGAAGACGGCGTCCAGCACCTCGTACTCGACCCGGATCCTCCGGCACGCCTCCTCGGCGGCGGCGGCCGTGTCGGCGACCACGGCGGCGACGCGCTGGCCGACGAAGCGCACCGTGTCGTCGAGCACCCGTGTGTCGTCGGGATCGTCCTCGCGGTGCTCGTGGCGGCCCGTGGAGAACCGCGGCAGGTCGGCCACGTCAGCGTGCGTGAGGATCAGCGCGACGCCGGGTACGTGCTCGGCGTCGGAGACGTCGATGTCGAGAATCCGTGCGTGGGCGTGCGGAGAGCCGAGCACGCGCAGGATCTGCGCACCGGGCACCGGAACGTCGAACGTGTAGGGCTCGAGACCCGACACGATGCGCTCGGCCGCGGGAGGGCGCGCGGAATGCCCGACACCACAGGGCGCGCCGGTGCTGCCGAGGTTACGTGCGCCGCGGCTGACGCCATCGGCTATCGACTCGCGAATTGCTCGGTAGCCCGTGCAGCGGCAGAGATTACCCTTCATGAGGCGGGGAAGATCGTCGAGATCCTGCTCGTCGAGGGTCGACGCGGTCACGATCGTTCCGGGCGTGCAGAAGCCGCACTGGAAGCCGAACCCCTCGACGAACGCCTCCTGTATGGGGCTGAGATCGCCGGGCTTGCCGAGCCCGGCCGCGGTCGTGATCTTCCTGGCCTCCGCACGCACCGCGGGGAAGAGGCAGGAATGCACGGGGGAGCCATCGACGAGGACGCTGCAGGCTCCGCAGTCGCCCGCGTCGCAGCCGCGCTTGACCTCAGTGTGGCCGTGGTCGCGCAGATGCGTGCGCAGACACTGCCCCGGGGCCGGCACTGATTCGACCTCATCCTCGTTGATCCAGAACCTCATCCCGCGAGCTCCTCTCGCACCGCGCGCGCGAGCACGCCGCTGACGTGTCGCCGCCAGTCCGCGGCGCCCAGCGGATCCGTGTAGTAGCCGTCGAGCGCGGTGACGTCGGCGACGATCCGGTCCGCGCTCGGAAGCGCGTCGTATCGCAGCACCGCGGGGCGCGTGACGGCGGCCGTGACGCTGACGACGGCCTCGCCGCCTTCGTGCACCCGGCCGATGACGACGGCCGCGGAACGCCCGAGATCCACGAGGGCGATCTTTCGGAATGCGGTGCGAGCGCGCAGGGCACGGGTCGGGATATCGATGGCGCGCAGTACCTCGCCGGGGTAGAGGGCGTTCACGCCGTCGCCCACGACGAGGCTCTCGACGCTCAGGCGGCGCTCGCCGCCGTCGGGAGTCCAGACGACGGCGACCGCATCGAGGGAGGCGCACAGCGACACCATGCCCGCGGCCGCGAACGCGCGGCAGATGTTGCCGCCGACGGTCGCGACGTTCCAGATCTTGAACGAGGCGAGCAGCGCCTCGGCACACTGCCGGAACAGCGGATGCGCGCCCCAGCCCGCGACAGGGGCGAGGTTCGCGAGCTCGGCAATCGTGCAGGTCGCCGCGATGCGCAGGCCGTCAGGTGTGCACTCGAGCGGGGGCCATCCCATCGTCGTGAGGTCGACGAGGCCCGCCGGGGCGGCCAGGGGCTCGGAGAAGAGCCACGTGCCTCCGGCGAGGATCCGTTCCCCCTCCGTGAGGGCCAGATCCGACCGCGTGTGCGCCGGTCGGTACGAGCCGACGGTGTTCAGGTCCATGACTGCTCAGATGAAGCCGGGCACATCGAGCCAGGCATCCGGCTCGTCGCTCGCGCCGTCGCGCACGACCGTTCCTTCGATGAGGCCGTACGGGCGGTCGTCGGCGATGAACACCTCGCCGGCGTTGTCGAGCTCGAACCGCGCGATGTCGTAGAGGAAGTGGTGCTTGTTGGGCATGGCGAATCGGATCTCGGCGAGCTCCGGTCGTGTCGCGATGGCGGCGCGACCCATCTCGAACAGGGTCTGCTGAAGGGCGAGCGAGTGCACGGTCGCGAACTTTTCGAGCAGCACCCGCGTGACGTCGGCGCAGACCGCGTTGTAGTCGATGCCGTCGGCGACGGCACCGGGCAGGTATCGCCAGCGCGCCGTGACGGAGGTCGCCATCACGCGGTCGGTCGTCTCGGGCAGCGTCGTGTACTCGGTGCGCGGGTAGCCGGAGAACTCCGATCCCGTCGATTTCAGCACGACGAGATCCTTGACGCCGCCGGTGACGTGCGTGCGGCCGTCCGCGACCTGCACGGTCGCGAGCCGCGTGCCCTGCCCCTTCCTGACGAATGAATGATCGTGTTCCTCGCCGTTCGCGACGATCCGCTCCCATTCGTACTGTTCGCCCTGCCAGAGGCCGCCCTCTACCCAGTCGAACTCTCCCGTGAAGTGCTCGGAGAGCAGCGTGAGGAAGCGCTCGGGCGACCCGACCCCGTGGATCTTCGCCAGCGCGAAGATCGTGTTCTTCTGGGTGTCGGTCGCGATGATCTTCGAGTTGTCGCCCGTGAAGAACGACCCGGCGAAGCCCTCACCTCGCAGCTGCGAGGTGATGTTCAGGTCTTCGATCTCGTGCCGCGCGGAGTCGCGCGTGATCCTCACGAGCCGGTTCTCGGCCTTGCCGTACTTGTTGGGTCCGAGATGCACAGACACGTCGCTCATGGGTCAGCTCCCCTTGTAGGTGGAATAGGCGAACGGGCTGAGCAGGATCGGCACGTGAAGGTGCTCGTCGCCCGTCACCCGGAAGGACACGGCGATCGACGGATAGAAGGTCTCGGTGCCGAGACGAGCGAAGTAGTCGCCCGTCGCGAAGCGGATCTCGTACGTCCCTGGTGCGAGCCAGTCGGGGCCCAGCCCCGCGCGCCCATCGGAATCGGTCGTCGTGCGCGCGATGGGGGCACCATCATCCGTCGACAGCGAGACCGCGACGCCGAAGGCCGGGCAGCCGAGGGCCGCGTCGAGGACGTGCGTCGTGAGGTGCGGCATTGTGGGCTCCGGGTGTCGATCTGTCGTGGTCGAGTCACGGTATCGACGGCGTGTTTCCCCAGGGTTACCGTCTGCGAACAACTGTTACGCGAACGTCTCGCGGATGCGCCTGGTCGCGATCTGGGCAAGCTCTGCGCATGCCTCTCGGATCTCTGTCTCGCCGTCGTTGCGCAGCCGGCGGTCGAGCTCCGAGGCGATCTGCTCGGGCGAGCGACCAGCCGCTCGGATGAGGAAGACGCGGCCGAACCTCTCCTCGTATGCGGCGTTGCCGGCGGTGATCCGTGCGGTGATCCCCGCGTCCGCATCGGTCATCGCCGCCTGCTCGCGCCGCGACGCGCGGGCATCCGTCGACTCGCCGGTGGGGCGCTCGCCGATCCGCGCATGCCTCACGAGCGCCTGCTCGAGCTCGGTCGATCCCCACGCGATCGCGGAGCGCTCGGCGCGAGAGACGACGTCATCGGGGCTCGCATAGGGGCGTGCGTCGACGATGTCGCGGACCCAGGCGGGCACGTCGGCCCAGGTCGCGGCTATCGCGGACGCCTCGTCGGCGGCCAGGGCATTGAACTCTCGCAGCGTCATGCCCACACGCTAATGATGCGTCGTTTCGGTGTCGTTTCGCGGCGCGACGGGGATCGAAGGGCGGTCCGGAGCGCTCCGGAAACATGCGCGTGAGAAAGTAACAGGTTCGAAATCATTGACGTGTGATTCTGTAACACCGCCTCCTCACTCTGGTACCACGACCGATACCGCGGTCGCGTGACCATCCGGGAGGCACATGGTGCGCGAGAAACTTGAAGCCGTTGCACTGCGATCGGCTCTGCCCGCCGCGGCGGTCCTCGTCGCGCTTGCATTCGGCGGCGCACTCGTCGCACTCCTCGGAGTTGACCCTCTCGATGCGGCATCCACGGTGGCGGTCGCGGGCTTCGCGTGCGAACCGGAGCATTGCAACCTCGGGGGCACGCTCTCGCTGTCGGGGCCGATCATCTTCTGCGCGCTCGGCGCGGTCGTGAGTCTGCGCAGCGGCCTGTTCAGCATCGGCCAGGAGGGGCAGTACGCGCTCGGCGGGCTCGCGGGGGCCGTCATCGGGTTCGCGATCCCCGCGCCGGCGGGGGTCCACCCGATCCTCTGTCTCGCCGCGGCGGGCATCGTCGGGGCGCTGTGGGGGGTGATCCCCGCGGTTCTGAAGGTGTACCTCGGCGTAAACGAGCTCATCATCACCATCGTCCTCAACGCCATGGCGGGGCTCATCGTCGACTTCCTGGTGAACTATCCGTTGCGCGCAGATGCCTCCACCGTCGGTTACACGCCGACGATCGCCGAGACCGCGCGTCTTCCGCTGTTTGACACCTCGACGAAGGTGGGCGTCGCTCTCGTTCTCGCCGTGATCGCGTGCGTCGTGGTCTGGTTCTTCCTGTCCCGTACGACCCGAGGATACGAACAGCGAATGAGCGGCCAGGCGGCGCCGTTCGCGCGCTACGCGGGCATGTCCGCCACATCCAGCGTCATTCGCGCAGGACTGCTCGGCGGTGCGCTCGCGGGGATCGGCGGCGGCATCCAGGTGCTCGGCGTGAACTACCGCGTGATCGAGGGGTTCAGCGACGGAACCGGGTTCACGGGCCTCACCGCCGCGATCCTCGGCGGCACCACGGCGATCGGGGCAGGAGTCGTCGGCATCCTCTACGCCGGCATCACGGTCGGCGCCGTCAACGGGCTCCAAATCATGCTCGGAGTGCCGCGGGAGATCGGATCGACCCTGCTCGCGTTCATGATCGTGCTCGTAGCCGCACAGGCACCTCTGCAGGCCAGAATCGAACGGGCACGCGATCGCCGACGATCTCGCCGCACCAGCGACAACTCGAGCGCAGTCGATACCGAGCACACGGTGGTGGCACCATGATTGACATCGTCGCTGATTTCCTCAACTCCGGGATCCGTCTCACGACACCGATCCTGTTCGCCGCGATCGCCTCGATGCTCTCCGCACGAGCAGGCGTGCTGAACCTCGCGATCGAGTCGAAGGTGCTTATCGGCGCCTTCGTCGGCATCCTTGTCGGAGCCACCGCGCAGAGTCCATTGGTCGGCGTGCTCGCTGCCGCCGCAGCCGGCGCCGTGATTGGCGCGATCATGGCGCTCGCTCACCGATTCGGAGTCGACCTGGTCGTTCTCGCGATCGGTCTCAACATCCTCGTCCTGCAGCTGACGGTGTTCCTCATGCGGTCGTTTCTCGGCGGCGTCGGCACCTACAAGCCGGAGATCGACCGGATCGATGCCGTGCGCATCCCGGGGCTCGCGGACGCGCCGTTCTTCGGGAACCTTCTCGACAGGCTCAACCCCCTCGTCTACGCCGCCTACGCGCTCGTCCTGGTGGTCGCGCTGTGGTTCCGCACCAGGGCCGGTCGTCACCTGCTCGCGGTCGGGGAGGCGCCAGTTGCAGCCGCGAGCGCGGGGCTCAGCGTCGGCCGCATACAGGTCGTGACGCTCATCGTCGCCGGCGCGATCGCCGGGCTCGGAGGAGCGTTTCTGTCGGTGGGCGATGTCGGACTGTTCACCCGGAACATGAGCGCCGATCGCGGCTGGATCGGCATCACGGCGGCCCTGCTCGCACTGAACCGACCCGGGCTCCTGATCCCCGCTGCCGGGCTGTTCGGACTCGCGAGCGCCGCGAGCATCCGGCTGCAGCAGTTCGACGTTCCCGCCAACGTCACGCAGTTCCTGCCCCAGGGCGCGGCGTTCGTCGCGCTGGTCCTCGTCGGGCTCCGCGCTCGGTCGCGCGGACAGTTCTGGCGGTTGTGGAACAGGAGCTCCCGCCTCCGCCTGCCTGCCCGCCCGCCGTCATCGCCGGACGAGTCGCCGACCGCTCTGGTCACCGATCGCTGACCCGTCCCCATCCTTCTCCATCCCCCACTCATAGTTCCGAGGAGAGTCATGTCCCATTCATCGAAGAGGTCGTTCGCGGCCGCCACCACATCGCTCGTCGCTGTTCTCGCCCTCGCGGGTTGTTCCGGCGGAAGCGAGCCTGCATCCGGCGAGGACGACGCCTTCACCTATGCGCTCGTCACGCCGGGCGCGGCCGGCGACGGCGGGTTCATCGACTCGTCGATCGTCGGAGCCGAGCGCGCTGAAGAGGAGCTCGGCGTCACGGGGCGCATCGTCGAGGCCGAGTCGGTCTCGCAACAGGAAAGCGTGCTCCGATCGACCGTCGCGACCCAGCCCGACATCATCCTCGCTCCGGGCCTCGACCCGGATTCGCTGCTCACCGTGGCGAACGAGAACCCGGATCAGCTGTTCGGCGTGCCGAGCGACATCTTCGCCGACGACCTGCCCGACAACGTGCAGGCCTACGCCATCAACGTGCACGAGGGGAGCTATCTCGGCGGATACGTCGCGGGGACGCTCACCTCGACTGAGAATGTGGGTGCCGTCCTCGGCATCGACAACCCGGGGCTGAACCAGTTCTTCTACGGTTACAAGCAGGGCGTTCTCGCCGCTTGCCCGAACTGCACCGTCACGCCGACCTACCTGAACGGCGAGTTCTCGGATCCGTCGGTCGGACAAGAAGCGGCGCTCTCGCTGTATCAGAGCGGTGCCGACATCGTTTACTCCGTCGCGGGGCTCTCGGGTCAGGGCGCCTTCGCCGCCGCGGAGCAGGAAGGCGGATACGCGATCGGCGTCGACTCGAACCAGGACGGTGATGCGCCCGGAACCGTGATCACCTCGGTGATGAAGCGCGTCGACTCCTCGACCTTCAACCTCATTCAGTCGGCGCTCGACGGAGACTTCACCCCTGGGTTCGTGCAAGCGGGGCTGAGCGATGGCGTGAGCGGGCTGTCTTGGGAGGACGGATCGACCGTCTTCGCCGATGAGGGCCCCGAGGAGCTCGCGGCGCAGCTCCCCGACCTGCAGAGCGAGATCGAAGCCCTGACGGAAGAGCTCCTCGCAGGAGAGATCACGGTGTGCGACGCCCTCAATGACCCGACCAGCGCCGAGTGCGCTGACCTCGGGCTCACGAGCTGAGAGATCGAGAGGTCAGGTTTATGAGCGCACATCGCCAGGACATCCCGCAGCTCGAGCTACGCGGGCTGCGCAAGTATTTCGCATCGTCGGGCGTGCTCGCGGTCGCGGATGTCTCGATGACGCTGTGGCCCGGCGAGGTCGTGGCCATCATCGGCGAGAACGGCACCGGCAAGAGCACGCTCATGAACCTCCTCTTCGGTGTGCACGAGCCCGACGCGGGGGAGATCCTCATCGATGGGAGCGTGCGCGACATCTCGTCGCCTCAAGACGCGATCGACGCCGGCCTCGGCATGGTGCATCAGCACTTCGAGCTCGTGCCCGGATTCACCGTCGCACAGAACGTGCTGCTCGGTCGCGAGCCCGTGCGGCGCGGCCTGTACGACGACCGAGGGGCGACCGAGGCCGTTGCACGCATCGCGGAGCAGACGGGTCTCGACATCGATCCGTCGCGCCGCGTGGGAACGCTGCCTATCGGAATGCAGCAGCGCGTCGAGATCCTCAAGGCGCTTGCCGCCGACGCCCGTACCCTTATCTTCGACGAACCGACGGCAGTTCTCACCCCTTCCGAGGCCGACGATCTCGTCGACCTCATCCGCCGCCTCGCGGCCTCCGGCAGATCCGTGTTGTTCATCTCTCACAAGCTGCCGGAGGTGCAGGCGGTTGCCGATCGGATCATCGTGATGCGACTCGGCCGGGTCGTCGCCACCCTCAGCCGAGGTGACGCCGACGAGGCCGAGCTCGCGAGGCGAATGGTCGGGCGCGACGTCGAACAACCGGCGGCATCGCCGCTATCACGCCGGCCGGGGGTTGCCCTCAAGGCGTCCGGGATACGGTTGCGCGACACACCGGGCGATGTCGAGCCGTTCGACTTCACGCTCCACGAAGGGGAGGTGCTCGGCATCGCCGGGGTGAGCGGCAACGGCCAGGACGAGCTCATCGAATCGCTCGCGGGCCTCACCCCGTTCGAGAGCGGATCCGTTCTCCTGCGAGGGAAGCAGATCGCGGGGCTGACGCCGGCCGGCGTGCGTGCCGCCGGGATGTCGCACATCGCCGCCGATCGAATGCGGGTGGGGCTGAATCTTGACGCCACGCTCGAAGAGAACGCGGTCGCGACGTCCTTCCGGTCGAGAGCGTTCAGCCGGTCGGGCATCATCAAGCGGCGTGAGCGGATGGCTTTCGCGCGTCGGATCGCGACCGATTACGACGTGCGCGGCACCGGACCGACCCGGCCGGTGCGGTCGTTGTCGGGCGGCAATCTTCAGAAGATCGTGATCGGACGCGAGCTCGCCGGAGACCCCGCGGTAGTGCTGGCGAATCAACCGACGCGCGGCCTCGACGTCGGGTCTATCGAGTTCGTGCATCGCTCGCTTCTCGACGTGTGCGCAGATGGAGCGGGCGTTCTGCTCATCTCGAACGAGCTGGATGAGGTGCTCGCGCTGTCGCATCGCGTCGCGGTGATGTACCGCGGTCGCATCATCGGGCCGTTCGAGCGAGATGAGGTGAACCGGGAGAGGCTCGGTCGCATCATGGCCAGCGGAGAGGACGACAGATGACGCAGGACGTACAGTTCGTCGTGGCGGATATGGTCTGGACGGGTGCGGGGGGCGTGCTCTCGCCCGGCGTCGTTGAGGTCTCAGACGGTCGCATCGTGTCCGTGGGCGCGATCTCCGGCGCGCGGCCGTTCGGGCCGAACGTGCGCGACCTCGGTGCGTGTCTGCTCATGCCAGGGCTCGTCAACGCGCATGCCCACACGCCAATGTCGCTGATGCGCGGGGTCGCGGAGGGTCATTCGCTCCTCTCTATGGACGGTTTCCTCGCCGTGCTCCGGTCGCGCGAGGCCCACCTCACCCCGGAGCTCGTTCCCGCGTCCGTATCTGTGTCGTGCGCGGACTTCATCCGGCACGGCATCACGACCTTCGCCGACCAGTACTTCTACGCCGATCGCATCGCGCCAGCGGTCATCGACTCCGGCCTTCGTGCAGCGCTCGCGTGGGGCATCGTCGAGCTCGGCGACGACGAAGCCCGCGAGCAGGAGCTCTCGGCCGCGACGCGCTTTGCGGAATCGATGCAGGGCGTATCGGACCGGGTTCGCGGATGGATCGGGCCGCATGCGTTCTTCGTCGACAACACGCCGGTGGCGATGGAAGCGGAGCGCGCGGCGGCTGTGCGGCTCGGTGTGGGCCTGCACGTGCACTTCTCGACATCGAGCGAGGAGGACGAGTACTGCCGCGAGCATTTCGGCCGGTCTGCTCTCGAGCAGCTCACGCGCATGGGGATGTTCGACGTGCCGTCCATCCTGGCGCACTGCAACACCGTGGCAGAGCACGAGATCCCGCTTCTCGCGGGGACCCGGGCGACAATGGCCGTCGTTCCCTCGGTCGCGATGCAATCGGGCGTGCCCGCGGCGCCCGTGCGCGCCGCGCTCGACGCGGGCGTCAACGTCGCGATCGGCACCGACAACTCGTGCAACAACACGAACGCCGACCTGTTCGAAGAGATGCGCACTCTCGGGAAGCTTGCCGCCTTCACGTCGCAGACGCCGAACCAGGTCGCGCCGCGGGAGATCCTCGCGCTCGCCACGGTGGGCGGTCACCGGGCGCTCGGCGGTGAGCCCGAAGACGGCACTCTCTCGCTCGGCGCCGTCGCCGACATGATCGCGCTGCCGCTCGGGGCCATCCCACGGGGGCCCGCCGGCGCGCAGAGCATTGAGGCGGCGCTCGTATATGGCGCGAGCGGAGCCTCGGTCGCGCACTCGATGGTCGCGGGGCGATGGCTCATGCGAGACGGCGAGGTGCTCACGATCGACGTCGGCAGGGCGATCTCGCAACAGCAGCGCGACTTCGAGACTCTGAGAGCACGAATGACCGCTGCGGAAGGGAGCACCGATGGACGTCGCTGAGCGCCGTCAACTCATCCAGGAACGCGTCACGACCAACGGGGAAGTGCAGTTCGCCGCACTCGCCGTGGAGCTCGGCATGAGTGAGATGA
Source organism: Microbacterium sp. (assembly GCF_052099035.1). Classification (GTDB taxonomy): domain Bacteria; phylum Actinomycetota; class Actinomycetes; order Actinomycetales; family Microbacteriaceae; genus Microbacterium. Next base: position 24,361 of record NZ_JBQDSX010000034.1, read on the forward strand.
CGATACGACGCGACATCGAGGCACTCGAAGGCGCGGGCATCGTGCGGCGCATCGCGGGCGGCGCTATCGCTTCCGGCGGCTCCGAGTACGAACCCTCTTATACGGTGCGCGAGGGGCGCGCGGCCGGCGTGAAGGAGCGCATTGCCCAGGGCATCGCATCGCTCCTGTCGCACGGCGAGTCGGTGGTGCTGGACAGCGGATCGACCGTCGTCTCCGTCGCCCGCGCGATCCGCGGCCGGGGCCTTGGGCTCACCGTGGTCACGCCGTCCATCAAGGTGGCGGTCGAGCTCGCCGACGAGCCGGACACGAAGGTGATTCTCGCGGGCGGCGTTGTGCGACCGGGCGAGCTCAGCCTGATCGGGTCCGACGCAGAGCGGCTCATCGCTCAGTACAACTGCGACACGTACGTCGCGGGCGTCTCGGGCATTGACCCCCAGCATGGCCTCACGGAATACCACCCCGAGGAGGCTGCCGTGAAGCGCGCCGCGATGCGCTCGGCCCGCCGGGTCATCGTCGGCGTCGACAGCGAGAAGCTCGGTCGCATCCACCTCGTCAACATCGGCCCGCTCGCATCGGTCGGGGCGATCGTCACCAATGCCGCGCCGGATCACCCGACGATCACAGCGGCCCTCGATCTCGGCGTCGAGGTTGTGAGCGTGCAGAGCGCGTGAGCAGCAGATGTCCCCTCCAGACCGATCGACCATCACCAAACAGGAGAACGATATGACCTCCCTTTTCCGCGACGGCTTCCCCGGCGTCGACCGGCCCCTCATCGCCATGGCGCACGTTCCCGCGCTTCCCGGCACGCCGCTCTATGACGCGGCGGGCGGCGTTGACGCACTCGTCGATCACGTGCGACGCGACGTTGAGCTGCTCGTCGATGCGGGCTTCGACGCGGTCATGTTCTGCAACGAGAACGATCGGCCGTATCAGCTCCACGCGGGACCGGAGTCGTCGGCGGTGATGGCGCGCGTCGTCACGGAGTGCCGGCCATCGACGATCCCGTTCGGAGTGGACTTCCTCTGGGATCCGCGCATCGCGCTCGCGACCGCGGTCGCGACGGGTGCGAGCTTCATGCGGGAGGTCGTCACCGGCGTCTGGGAGTCGGACATGGGGCTGTGGAACACCGATGCCGCCGAGACGCTGCGCGAACGCCGGCGCCTGGACGCGGAGGGCATCGCGATCCTCATGAACATCGCTCCCGAGTTCGCCTCGCCGATCGGCACGCGGGGAGTCTCGCAGATCGCGAAGTCGACGGTCGTGTCGTCACTTGCGGACGCGATCCTCGTCTCGGGCCCCATGGCCGGGCAGGCGCCCGAAGCGTCGGCACTCCGGGAGGTGCGCGAGGCGGTACCGGAGGAGATCCCGGTGCTCCTCAACACCGGCGCGCGCGCCGAGACGATCGCCGACATGCTCGCCGTGGCGGACGGCTGCATCGTCGGATCATCGCTGAAGGCCGACGGGTACACCTGGAATCCGGTCGACGCCGAGCGCGCGCGTCGATTCGTCGAGGCGGCGCGCGGGTGACGGTCGGATCATGACCGACCCCGACGCCCTCCTCATCGGCATCGACGTCGGCACGACGGGTGTGAAGGTCGTGCTGCTCGATCCCGAGGCGGGAATCCTCGCGCAGGCGAACAGGTCGAACGCCCTGCTGTCGGCGGCACCCGGCTGGGCGGAGGCGGATCCGCGCCAGTGGTCGACGAACATCGACGCGGCTCTCTCGGAGATCGCCGATGCGGCCGCGGGGCGCAAGATCGGGGCGATCTCGACGACGGGCATGGTGCCCGCGATCGTTGCGGTCGATGCCCGGCTGCAGCCCGTGAGGCCGGCAATCCTCCAGAACGACGCGCGAGCTCGGGGCGAGACCGATGGGCTCGCCTCGCAGCTCGACCCCGTCGAGCTGCTCGCGGTGACGGGCGCCGTTCTCAGCCAGCAGTCCGTCGCGCCGAAGGCGCGGTGGCTCGCGCACTGGGAACCCGACGCATGGCGGCGAACCCGCTGGATACTCGGGTCCTCGGACTGGGTGCTTACGGCGCTCGGAGCGGCGCCGCACGTCGAGGCGAACTGGGCCCTCGAATCGGGTATCTTCCGCATCGATGGCGCGATCCACGCGCGGGTCGCCGACCTCGTCGACGGTCTCGCTGATCGCCTGCCGCCGGTGCGAAGCGCGGGTGACGTCGTCGGGGTGCTCGACGCCGACGCAGCAGTGCGCACAGGACTCGCCCCCGGCATCCCCCTCGTGGTCGGGGGCGCGGATCACGCGCTCTCCGCGTACAGCGCGGGACTTGGACATCCGGGGGACTGGCTCGTGAAGCTCGGCGGCGCGGGCGACATCCTCGCCGTCACCGACGGTCCTCTCACCGATGCGCGGTTCTTCCTCGACAAGCATCCGCTGCCCGGCCTGTGGCTCCCCAACGGATGCATGGCGACGAGCGGTAGCCTCGTGCGGTGGGTGCAGGCGCTGCTGCGCATCGACGATCTTGCGGCGATGGACGAAGCAGCCTCCGAGCGCACGGCCGCCGACGTTCTCTGCCTCCCGTACTTCCTCGGCGAGAAGAGCCCGTTGAACGACCCCGACCTGCGCGGAGTCTTTGCGGGCATGCACCTCGGCCACGACGCGGTCGACCTCTATCGGAGTGCGCTCGAGGGGATCGCGTTCGGATTCCGCCACAACGCCGACGTGCTCGCCGAGGCTGGCGCCATGCTCGATCGTGCGACCGTGACGAACGGCGGGGCGACATCCCTCCTCTGGAAGCGGATCCACGCGTCGATTCTTGGAGTGCCTCTCGAGACGGTTCGCGATCATCCCGGTGCGTCGCTCGGGGCCGCGTACGCGGCAGGGGTGGGGGTCGGCGCCTTCGCCGACTGGCGAGAGCCGCTCGCTCTGACGCGCAAGGGGGAAACGATCGATCCCGAGCCGGACCTCGTCGCGCGATATGACGACGCCTACGCGATCTGGCGCGACTTCAGCGATGTCGCGGCATCGCCCATGCGGGCGCTGGCTCGCCGCTGACACGCCGTTTACGCCACCGAAACAGGCGAGACATCGCGCAGGAGACGCGAGGCGATACCTTCGCATTCGTTGCTTCCTCTCTCTCGAAAGCCGTCGCCATGCCACAGAACAGATCGTCCGGGCCGTCGACCCGATCTCAGGAGGTCTCGATCGCCGCGCGCCGCGTCTTCCTGGACGGCGCCTTCGCTGCCGCAACGGTGCGCATTCTTGAGGGCCGGATCACCGCAGTCACGGCCTACGATGACACCGCCGACATCGTCATCGACGATCGCCGCGTGCTCCTGCCGGGCCTCGTCGACACGCACGTGCACCTCAACGAGCCGGGTCGTTCGGACTGGGAAGGATTCGAGACGGGAACGGCGGCGGCGGCCGCGGGCGGTGTCACGACCCTCGTTGAGATGCCGCTGAACTCGATCCCGGTGACGACGACGCCCGAGGCCCTGGCCACCAAGCGCGCCGCGGCGCGCGGAAAGCTCGCGGTCGACGTCGCGTACTGGGGCGGTGTCGTCCCCGAGAATCTCGGGCACCTCGGCGCGCTGTTGAGCGCGGGCGTCGTGGGCGTGAAGTGCTTCATGACACCGAGCGGGATCGACGAGTTCGGCCACCTCGATGCGCGCCAGCTCGAGCGGGCGCTGGCCGAACTCGAGCTCGTCGACGGCCTGCTCATCGTGCACGCGGAGCTTGAGGAGCACCTGACGGAGGCATCCGGCCCGGTGTTCACCGATTTCGTCGCCTCGCGCCCGCCGGCGTCCGAGGTCGAGGCGGTCCGGCTCGTGATTGCCGCCGCCCGGCGCACCGGCGCACGCGCCCACATCGTCCACGTCGGCGCGGCCGAAGCGCTGAACCTCAT
>NZ_JBQDSX010000034.1:28326-36466 GCF_052099035.1 Microbacterium sp.
GGAATCGCCGGCGTTCAGACCGGCCTCGCGGCTGTGTGGACGGAGGCGATGCGGCGCGGCATCGCGCTCGAGACCATCCTGCCGCGGTTCACGACCGGTCCTGCCGCGATCGTGCGGCTCGCAGATCGCGGCGTCATCGCGCCCGGCGCTCCCGCGCACCTCGCGGTGTTCGACCCCGACGTTGAATACATCCTGCGCGCGGATGACCTGCAGTATCGCCACCGCATGTCGCCGTGGCAGGACGCACGCCTGCGCGGCGCGGTGACCGACACATACCTGCACGGCAGGCGCATCTGGACGCGTGAGACCGGCCTTACCGCACGGACGGGACAGGAGATCATCGCATGAGTATCGCCGATGACAATCACTACGGTGCCGCGGCGGGGGCCCCGGCGTTCGCCGATCTGCCGATTCTGAAACCCGGTGAGCGGCTGCCCGACGGGCTGCGGTACGTACCGTCCCGTCTCGACACAACCCTGTGGGGGCGGCTGCCGAGCGGCGCGGACGCACCGATTGCGACGGTCGCGAGCGGCGAACGGATCGTCATCGACACGCTGAGCCACGAGGGGATCCTCCCGGATCAGGGCCAGGACCCCGCACGGTTCTTCGCGGCGCACGGCGTCGCGCCCGATCAGATACTCGCAGACGCGATCGCGCTCGCCGCGCGCCCCCGTCACGACGACGCCGTCGACGGCCCGCACGTCGTGACCGGCCCGATCCGGGTCGAGGGCGCACGTCCCGGCGATCTGCTGCGCATCACGGTCGAGCGTCTGCAGCCGCGGGTGCCGTACGGCGTGATCTCGAGCCGGCATGGCAAGGGCGCGCTGCCGGGCGTGCTGCCGCGCAGCGGAACGACCGTGAGCGTGTTCACGCCGATCGAAGAGCGCGAGGGAGAGCTGGTGTGCACGCTGCCCGCGCGCGAGGGCGGACCGCGCGATGTCGCTTTCCCGATCGCGCCGTTCCTCGGCATCATGGGGGTCGCGCCGGCGGGGGACCAGCGCCCGCACTCGGTGCCGCCTGCGGAGTACGGCGGGAACATCGACATCAAGCTGCTGACGGAGGGCGCATCGCTCTATCTGCCGGTGCAGGTCGACGGTGCGCTCGCGTATGTCGGCGATCCGCACTTCGCGCAGGGCGACGGCGAGGTCGCGCTAACGGCGGTGGAAGGATCCCTGCGCGCGACGCTCGTGTTCGAGGTCATCCCGGCCGCACGGGCACGGGAGGAGTTCGGTGCGATCCGAGGCCCCCTCGTGCGCACTCCCGACTACCTCGTACCGACGGGGCTCGATCCCGACCTCGGCGAAGCGATGCGCAAGTGCGTCTCGGCCGCGATCGAGCTGCTCGCCGTGCGGTGGGGCATGGATGAGCACCTCGCGTATGCATACCTGTCGGCGGCGACGGACTTCGACATCTCGCAGGTCGTCGACGTGACGACCGGTGTTCACGCCCGTATTCGCGAGTCGGATCTTGCGGAGGTGCGCAGTGGTCGATTCTGACGCCGGCGCGATTCCTGGCACCGAGACGATGCCCGACGACCTGCTCGCGGCCTTCCTCGACTACGAGAGGGCGGTCGTCGAGAATGACCTCGATGCTCTCGACGACTGGTTCGCGTCGGGCGATGGCACGCTGCGCGGCGACGACTCAGGGCTGCTCGTCGGGCACGAGGCCATCCACTCGTTCCGTGCACTGCGGGGCGGGGTGCCGCCGCGCCGCATCGAACGGGTCGAGCACCGCGAACTCGCGCCGGACACGGCGCTCGTCGTCTCCGTGTCGCGTTTCGAGGTCGGCGGACGTGGCCTACAGACGCAGGTCTGGGAACGGACGGAGGAAGGGTGGCGCATCACCGCCGCACACGTGTCGCCTCGGCCCCGCCCGTTCGACCGCACGATTTGGCGCACGGTCGGCGACCCGATGTTCCAGGGCGCGTGGGACGGGCCGCTCGCGGGGCGCACCGTCGCCGTGAAAGACCTGTTCGCGATCAGGGGCTACCGCATCGGGGCCGGAAATCCCGCCTTCCTCAACTCCGCGCGGCGCGAGACGGCGACGGCGCCCGCCGTATCGGATCTGCTTCGAGCCGGCGCATCGCTGCGCGGCATCGCGCGCACTGACGAATTCGCGTACTCGATCGCCGGAGACAGCCCGCACTACGGCACCCCGCCGAATGGCGCGGTCCCCGGAGCGATCCCCGGTGGTTCCTCGAGCGGACCGGCCTCGGCCGTGGCCACGGGCCAGGCCGATATCGGCCTCGCGACCGACACGGCCGGATCCGTGCGGGTGCCCGCCTCGTACCAGGGGCTGTGGGGCCTGCGCACGACGCACGACCTCGTACCGCGGCAGGGCCTCGTGCCGCTCGCCCAGACGTTCGATACGGTCGGGTGGCTCACGCGCACGGGCGAGACGCTCCAGGCCGTGAGTGACTGGTGTCTGTCGCCCGTGGGATCCGACGAGAGCGCGCTTCCCGGGCGCTTCGTCGTTCCCGCCGAAGCGCTGCACGCGGTGGACCCCGCGACCCGCGCGGCCTTCGACGACCTGCTCGCGCGCCTGGGACTCTCCGTCGAGACCGTCTCGATCGGTGACCTCGCGGGCTATCACGAGCCGTTCCGCATCGTGCAGGGCGCCGAGTCGTGGCGCAACAACGGCGAATGGATCCGCGAGCATCCTGGCGCCGTCGGCGATGCGGTCGCCGCGCGCCTCCGCGCCGCGGCCGAGGTGACCGAGCAGCAGGAACAGGCGGCGCGAGAGACCCTCGCGGTGCTGAAGGAGCGGCTCGACGGGCTGCTCGCCGATGCGGTGCTCATCCTGCCGACCGTGCCCGGTCCCGCGCCGCTGCGAACCACGACGGCGGACCGCATCGACGCGGTCCGCACCGCCACGCTGCGACTGACGACCCCCGCGGCTGTGGCGGGGGCGCCCGCCCTCTCCGCGCCGCTGCTGACCGTCGGGCGCGCGCCCGTCGGTGTGAGCGTCGTCTCGCGTGCCGGGACCGACGCCGCGCTCGTGCGATGCGCGCGTCGCCTCGCCGCAACGATAGGAGTGGCGTGATCCGTGCCGCCGATCCTCCCCGTACGCCTGACAAGAAAGCATCCGAATGACTGTCCTGCCGCTCGACCCGCCCGCCCGCCTGCTGATGGGCCCCGGCCCCGTCACGGCATACCCGAGCGTGCTGCGGGCGATGTCAACGCCGCTCGTCGGCCAGTACGACCCGTTCATGACGTACACGATGGGCGAGGTGCAGGAGCTCTACCGGCGCATCTGGCAGACGACGAACGACGCGACGCTGCTCATCGACGGCACGTCCCGAGCGGGGATCGAGGCCGCCCTGTTCTCACTGATCCGCCCCGGCGACCGTGTGCTCGTGCCGGTGTTCGGCCGGTTCGGACACCTGCTGGCTGAGATCGCGGAGCGCGCGCTCGCCGACGTGCACCGCGTCGAGGTGGAGTGGGGCCAGGTCGTGCCGGTCTCTCTCATCGAGGAGGCCATCGCACGCGTGAAGCCGACGCTGCTCGCGCTCGTCCAGGGTGACACCTCCACGACGATGAACCAGCCGCTCGATGAGATCGGCGAGATATGCGAGCGGCACGGCGTGCTGTTCTACACCGACGCGACGGCGTCGCTCGGCGGCAACGAGTTCCGCGCCGATGAGTGGGGCGTCGATGCGGCCACGGCGGGCCTGCAGAAGTGCCTCGGCGGCCCCAGCGGATCCGCACCCGTCACGCTGTCGGACCGCGCGGTCGAGGTGGTCCGACAGCGCGTGCGCGTGGAGGCCGGCATCCGCGAGGAGGGCGACGAGTCGGCGAGCGACTTCATCCGCACGAACTATTTCGACCTCGGCATGATTCTCGACTACTGGGGGCCGCGGCGTCTCAACCACCATACCGAGGCGACGTCGATGCTGTACGCGGCGCGAGAATGCGCCGCCGTGCTCTTGAACGAAGACCGCGACGCAGTCATCGAACGGCATCGGCTCGCAGGCCAGGCGATGCTCGCGGGCGTCGAGGGCCTCGGGCTCGAGGTCTTCGGCGACGCGGCGCACAAGATGAACAACGTCGTCGCGGTCGAGATCCCTGGCACCGTCGCCGGCGACGCCGTGCGGGCCGCGCTGCTGACAGACTTCGGGATCGAGATCGGCACGTCGTTCGGGCCCCTGCACGGGAAGGTGTGGCGCATCGGAACGATGGGATACAACGCGCGCAAGGACGCCGTCATGACTACTCTGGCCGCGCTCGAGCAGGTGCTCCGCTCGGCGGGGGCGTCCGTCCCGGCCGGAGGCGGGGTCGAGGCAGCCCAGGACGTCTACGCCGGCGCCGTCGCATGAGTTCCCGGCGCACAGCAGCGATCGATGGCGCGGCGCTCTCAGCGGCCGCGCGGCGGGTCATGGCGCGCTGTGACGAGATGGCGCGCATCACCGCCGATGCCGGGGTGATCACCCGCGTATACCTCTCGCCCGAGCACGCTCGCGTCAACCGGCTCGCCGCGGAATGGATGCGCGAGGCCGGAATGACGACGTGGCTCGATGCAGCCGGAAATCAGATGGGCGTGCTGCCCGCCTCGGATCCTGCGGCGCCCGCGCTCATGCTCGGATCTCACCTCGACACCGTCATCGACGCGGGTCGTTACGACGGCATCGTCGGCGTGCTCATGGCGATCGAGGCCGTGCGCATGCTGCGCGTGCCCGCCGCGGATGGCGGGTGGCGCTCGCCGTTCCCGTTCGGGATCGAGGTGGCGGCGTTCTCAGACGAGGAGGGGACCCGCTTCGGTAAGGCGCTGCTCGGCTCCTCGGCCGTCGCGGGCACGTGGGACGACGCCTGGTGGGGTCTCGAAGATGGAGGCGGTGTCTCGCTGCGCGCCGCGTATCGTGAGTTCGGCCTCGACCCGGGGCGCGTTTCGGATGCCGCACGCCGGCCGGGACAGCTGGTCGGCTACCTCGAGGCCCACATCGAGCAGGGCCCGGAGCTCGACCGGCGCGGCGACGCGCTCGCGGTCGTATCGTCGATCGCCTCCGCGCGTCGGTTCGACGTCACGGTCGAGGGTGAGGCCCGGCACGCGGGCGGCACGCCTTACGACATGCGGCACGACGCGCTGCTCGGCGCGAGCGAGGCGGCGCTCGCGGTCGAGCGCATCTGCTCGGCCGGGCATCACCTCATCGGCACGGTGGGGCAGCTCGAAGCATTTCCCGGTGCCGTGAACGTCGTGCCCGGCGAGGCGCGGTTCAGCATCGATCTGCGCGGCGAGTTCGACGAGACCCGCGATGACGTCTGGCGCACGATCGAGAGCGACATCGCCGCGATCATGGCTCGGCGCGGTCTGCGGTGGCATGCTCGCGAGGTGCATTCCGCGCCCGCCGTGTTCTGCGATCCGCGCTTGCAGGACGTGCTACGCGAGGGCATCGCCGTGACAGGAGACCGATCCAGCGCGGATCCGGTGACGCTCTTCAGCCCCGCGGGGCACGACGGCATGGCGATCGCATCCGTCGCCCCCGTCGGCATGCTCTTCCTGCGCAACCCCGATGGAGTGAGCCATCACCCCGACGAGGCGGTCAGCGCGGCCGACGTCGCCGCGGGTCTCCGCGCGTTCGCCGAGGCGATCGCGCACATCGGCGCGTGATCACTCCGCGCGCCGAGAGGCGTGCCCCATGAGCGCGGCGACGAGCACGATGCCGCCCGCCACGACGAGTGACGCACCGAAGCTCGCGAGCAGCAGGATCCCCGCACCCGCGGCGGCGCCCGCGAGCATCAGTACGAGCGCGAGCAGTCTGCGCGCCCAGTTCTCGCCGGATCCGCCCGCAAGCCGAGAATCGGCGGCGAAGCCGGTGAGCGTGGAGGTGACGACGACCGTCGTGACGTCCTTGACGCCGAGGTGGCGCGCGCAGGCCGCTTGCGCCCCCATCGCGAGCCCGAGCGCGCCCGTGACGGAGAGCCCCCATGGTGTGTGTTCGACGGGGTGTTCGACGAGCGACGCGATCCCCGTCGCGAGCACGATGCCCGCGGCGACCGAGAACATGGTCGTCGTCCTGCCGCTCCATCCGCCGCGTGCGTGGCGCAGGACGCGTCCGGCGACCGCGGCACCGATGACGAACGCGATCAGCGCGATCAGCGGACCGACGATCGGTAGGTCTCTGGCGCCCGTGAGCGCCATGCCGAGGATGACGATGTTCCCCGTCATGTTCGCGGTGAATACGCGATCAAGGCCCATGTAGCCCGCCGCGTCGATCATTCCGGTCGAGAAGGTGATCACGAGCATGAGGACGAGGTGGCGTCGGGCGGGGGCGAGTCTGGTGAGGGGCACGTCGTATCTCCAGGTTCGCGTCGCACGGGAGGCGGCGACGATGGGTGGGTCAGCGATCGGCCCGGCGGGCGCAGCTCGACCATTGCCATTCGACACGCGTCGCGTTACGACCGTGACGGCTGCACGTGAACGGCGTGTAACGAGGAACAGGGGCGCGGACTGAGCGCCCGGATCATGCTTAACCTGCGGTTTCACCGTGGAAACGAGATCGCAACGCGGCGTGAATAGCGTCTGCCACATGACGACGACTCGCGATGTGAAGCCCGGCCGGTCTACGAACCGCGTCGATTCGATCCCACCCCTCGCGCGGCTCTTTCCGCTCGGCCTGCAGCACGTGCTCGCGATGTACGCGGGTGCGGTCGCGGTGCCGCTCATCGTCGGCGGCGCGTTCGGTTTCGAGGGCGCCGACCTCGCGTTCCTGATCAGCGCCGACCTGTTCGTCGCGGGGCTCGCGACGATCCTGCAGTCGGTCGGTTTCTGGCGATTCGGCGTGCGTCTTCCGCTCATGCAGGGCGTCACGTTCGCCGCGGTCGGGCCGATGGTCGCGATCGGCCAGAGCTATCCGATCACGGCGGTGTTCGGGGCGACGATCGCGTGCGGTGTCTTCATGCTGCTGATCGCGCCGTTCTTCGCGCAGCTGCTTCGATTCTTCCCGCCGATCGTGACCGGAACGGTCATTCTGATCATCGGGCTGTCCCTCATGGGCGTTGCGTCCGGATGGATCGTGTCGGGAAGCGACGACGGGTCTGCGTCGGGGGCGTCCCTCGCTTTCGCGGCCGGAACTCTCGCGTTCATCATCGTCGTCGAACGTTTCGCACCGCGGGGAATCGCCCGCATCTCCGTGCTGCTGGGGCTCGTCGTCGGAACCCTCGTCGCCTCATTCGTGCCGGGGATGGTCGATTGGTCCGGGGTGGGCGATGCGGCATGGGTCGGCTTCGTCACGCCGTTCCACTTCGGGGTTCCGACCTTCGAGATCGTGCCGATCATCTCGATGCTCATCGTGGGCATCGTGATCATGACCGAGACAACCGGCGACATGATCGCGGTCGGCGAGATCGTCGACAAGCCCGTCACCCGGCGCCAGCTGGCCGACGGGCTGCGAGCCGACGGCCTCGGCACGATCTTGGGCGGTATCTTCAACACCTTCCCCTACACGGCGTTCGCGCAGAACGTGGGCCTCGTCTCGCTGACGGGCGTGCGATCCCGATTCGTCGCGACGGCCGCGGGAGTGATCCTCGTTGTGCTCGGCCTCGTTCCCAAGGTGGCGGCGATCGTCGAGGGCGTGCCGTCGGCCGTTCTCGGCGGTGCCGGCATCGCGCTGTTCGGGATGGTCGCCGCGTCGGGAATCCGCACGCTCACGAAGGTGCGGTTCGATAACCGGAGCATCCTCGTCGTCGCGATCTCGGTCGGAGTCGCGCTGCTGCCGACCGTGTCGCCGAACGTGTACCACCAGATGCCGTCCTGGTTCCAGCAGATCTTCGATTCGGGGATCTCGGCGGGCGCTATTGTCGCGATCCTGCTGAACCTCGTGCTCGGCGGTTCGTCCCGTCGCGTCGGTGCGGATCCGGCGGTGGCCGCCTATGACGGTGTGCGTGGCGCAGCGGCCGTGGCGCTGATCCATCCGGCCGCCGTGGGCACCGGACTGATCCCCGTGACCGTGCTCGACAGCGAGGGGACGGTGTTGGACACGGTCGACGCCGAGGGACAGCCCGTCGCCGCGCACGTCGTGCTCGCGGAGCCGGCCGTCGAGCAGAAGGCATCGCCAGTGTTGGATGAGTGACGGTCCGCATCCGGCGGCGTTCGGATAACGACCGGCGGGGGAGTGGGCGGATACAGAGGCGGAGTTTCTAGACTG
>NZ_JBQDSX010000035.1:0-34041 GCF_052099035.1 Microbacterium sp.
GGCCCTTGTGACTTCACTTTCGCGGTCGTCAGGATTCTGGCTGGCCTGGCACTCACGGTACTCCTCTTATGCCCGCGCACAAGAGGCACTAATAGTGTGCCCTTGCGCTAAGTGTCCTGCCGTGCAAAACTTTTCCATGTGGCTAACCAAAATGATCTGGACACGATGTTCGTCGCCCTGTCCGACCCGACCCGCAGGCGCATGATCCGGCGGCTCGGACGTGGCCCTGCGAGCGTGGGCGATCTCGCACGCCCGTTCCCGATGACGCTCCCGTCATTCATGAAACACGTCAGGATGCTCGAGACCAGCGGTCTCATCCGCACGGCGAAGTCCGGAAGAGTGCGCACCTGCACCCTCAACCGTGACCAGTTCATGCTGCTCGAAGGTTGGCTCGCGGAGCAGCGCGAGATCTGGGAAGACCGCACCGACCGTCTGGAGAATCTCGTGACCAACGACCAGGAGGCACAATCATGATCCAACGCCCCTTTGACCCCGCACTCGACCTCAGCATCGAACGGATCATCCACGCCCCTGCGGCAAGGATCTGGCGCGCATGGACCGAGCCCGAACAGCTGGAGCGATGGTGGGTTCCATCACCCGCCATCGCGCGCGTCGACGTACTCGACGTCCGCGCGGGTGGCGGCTTCGTCACCCGGATGAGCGATGACGGCGAGCACTTCATCCCCCACACCGATGGCATCTTCCTCGTCGTGGAGGCGGGCACGCGCCTCGTGTTCACCAATGCGATCAGCAGCGCGTGGCGTCCTGCCGCGCCAGCGCCCGTCTCCATGACCGCCGAGATCGTGCTCGCGGAGCATCCGGAAGGCACCGAGTATCGGGCGATCGTCCGCCACGGGGATGCCGCCGCCCGCGACCTTCACGAAGAGCTCGGCTTCCACGAAGGATGGGGCGCGGTCACCGCAGCGCTGGCCGCGCTGGTCGAAACGGGCGTCTGAGCACCACTGCTGCGTCCGGTCGCGGGCATGGCAGAAGGTTTTCGCGGCTGAAGTGGCTCTTCGCATTTGAGGGTGTAGGTGGGGTGCGCTCGCTGGTTCGCGGATAGGGGTCGAGGTCTTCCAGGATGGAAGTTCCTACGCTGCCCATCTGAAAGACCTCGACGTGCTCAACGCTACCTTCGCCGCGCCTGATCTCACTACGTTCTGCCGACTTGACGAGCTCGGTCTCGAAGCTGTCGGGCAGCGGATCGAGGCAGGCCGGGCGGTGATCGAGTGTCGCGTGATCGAGTCGGATCCATGGTGTCGCAAGTGCGGCGCCGAAGGCGTCGTGCGCGACACTGTGGTGCGGCCTCTGGCGCATGAGCCGTTCGGCCACCGGTCGACGCTGCTGCTAGTGCGGGTGCGCCGATACCGGTGCTATCACTGCCGGCGCACCTGGCGTCAGGACACGACGGCTGCCGCCGCGCCGCGGGCGAAGATCTCCCGTGGCGGGCTGGGGTGGGCATTGGAGGCGATCGTGGTCGACCATCTCACCGTGTCCCGTGCGCCGCCGGTCTTGGCGTGTCCTGGCACACAGCGAACACCGCGATTCTCGCCGAGGGCCGTCGGCGTCTTATCGATGACCCGAGGAGGTTCGACGGCGTCACCACGATCGGCGTCGATGAGCATGTCTGGCGGCACACCCGCTTCGGTGACAAGTACGTCACGGTGATCATCGACCTCACCCCGAACCGGAACAAGACCGGGCCGGCCAGGCTGCTGGACATGGTCGAGGGCCGCTCCAAAGCGGTGTTCAAGCAGTGGCTCGCCGCCCGTCCGAAGAAGTGGCGGGATCGGATCGAGGTCGTCGCGATGGACGGGTTCAGCGGGTTCAAGACCGCCACCGCTGAGGAGCTGCCCGACGCGATCCCGGTAATGGATCCGTTCCATGTGGTCCGTCTCGCCGGTGACGCGCTTGATGTCTGCCGCCGCCGCGTTCAGCAAGACATTTTCGGACGCCGCGGGATGAAGGGCGACCCGCTCTACCAGGCCCGCCGCACCCTGCACACCGGCGACAAGCTGCTCACCGACCGGCAGAGGACCCGGCTGAAGAAGCTGTTCGCCGACGACGACCATGTCCAGGTCGAAGCGACCTGGGGCATCTACCAGCGCATGATCGCCGCGTATCGGGAACCTGACAAGAAGCTCGGCAAGCAGATGATGAAGGCAGTGATCGACGCGGTCAGCACCGGCGTCCCGACCGGCCTCATCGAACTTCGCAAGCTCGGCCGCACACTCAAGCAGCGCACAGCGGACATCCTCGCCTTCTTTGACCGTCCCGGAACGTCGAACGGACCAACGGAGGCGATCAACGGCCGCCTCGAGCACCTCCGCGGCTCTGCCCTCGGCTTCCGGAACCTGACGAACTACGTCGCCAGATCGCTACTCGAAGCCGGAGGATTCAGATCCCACCTACACCGCTAATTACGAAGAGCCGCTGAAGTGCCACCGGAGGCCGCGAAATCCTTCCCGTCTGGCCCACTCAGCGCACCGCCGAAGAAAAAAGAAGCGCCACCCGAAGGTGGCGCTTCTTTCGATTCTGTGGAGCCTAGGAGATTCGAACTCCTGACATCCTGCTTGCAAAGCAGGCGCTCTACCAACTGAGCTAAGGCCCCGAAACGGGTATTTATTTAGAGGAAACGGTGGGGCTACCTGGATTTGAACCAGGGACCTCTTCATTATCAGTGAAGCGCTCTAACCAACTGAGCTATAGCCCCGTCAACCTCCAAGACTTTACCGGAGTTTTTCGGAAAATCCGAATCGGCTCCGTTCAGTCACCGGGACGAAGAATCGCGCTCCCCGCCGAGACGCTCGCATCGATCGTGAACCGCGCTGACGTCGACGTGCTCAGCCGATTATCCAGCGACCCGGCGCTGACTTCCTGGGTCACGTTGTAGTCCGTATCGGGCACCGTCAGATCGAGTGATCCGGCACTGACACCGATCGTGACAACACGTGGCGCATCGCCGGTGAGCTCGGCGACCAGCTTGCCTGCCGAGACCCTCAAATCGGCCTCCTCGACGCCGAGAAGGTTCAGGTCGGCGCGACCCGCACTGATATCCGCCCCGATCGTGGTCGCAGATCCATCCATCGAGAGCACTCCTGCGCCGACCACGATCCCGAGGTCGTTGAACTGTCCCTCGACATCGAGACTGCCGGCTCCGAGCGTCAGATCTGCGTCGAGACTGCCGTCGTTCAGATCCTTCGGAAGCGTGAGCGTCACACTTTCATCGCCGAACCAGTCACCACCAAACCAGTCGCCACCGAACCACCATCCGAAGCCGCGGTCAGGGCTGTGGACGATGAGCTCATCACCGTCCCGTTCGAGTCTCCAGTTACCGGATCGGTCTCCGGTCACCTCGAGCGTTGCTTCGTCAACGTCCCCGAAGCGTGCGGTGACGTCGCTCGCCGCGACATCTACTGTGAGTGACTCGATCCCGTCCGCATTCACCTTCTGACTGTCGGCGACGTTCGACGAAGCGGATGCCACGTCATGAACGGCAGCGAAGGCTGCCGTACCGCCGGTTCCCAGCAGCACGACGCCGCCGAACGCGGCGATGACGATCGCTGCGGCCCTAGCACCCGAACCACGTGGCTCGCGCACTGCGGAAGTCGGAGGAGCGGGGGGTCCATCCTGCGGATTCTGCGGTTCGGTGTTCATCGTCCTGATCCTGTCTGTGGTTCATTGCCGGTCGACGGTGAGCCGCCGTTGTTCTCAATGTGCGCGAGCGCGGCGAGCACCCGCCGGTTGCCCGACTCGTCCTGTTCGAATCCGAGCTTCTGGAAGATCGCGGTGATGTTCTTCTCGACGCTCGCGGACGAGAGGAACAGCAGGCCCGCGATCGCCTGGTTGGATTTTCCTTCAGCGATGAGTGCGAGCACTGTGCGCTCGCGCTCGGTGAGCTGCAGCATCCGATCGTCACGATGACGACGCGTGAGCAGCTGGGCGACGACCTCGGGATCGAGGATTGTCGCGCCATCGGCGATGCGCTCGACGGATGCGACGAACTCCGCCACATCGGCCACCCGGTCCTTGAGCAGGTAGCCGAGCGGACCGCCCTGCGCTGCGATGAGATCACTCGCATATCGCTCCTCGACATACTGCGAGAGCACCAGCAGCGGAAGCTGCGGATGTGTTTCCCGCAGGCCCAGCGCCGCACGGATCCCCTCGTCGGTGAACGTCGGCGGCAGCCGGACATCGAGGATGCAGAGCTCTGGATCCGTCGTCTGCACCGCCTCGGTCAATGTCTCGGTGTCGGCGAGGGCCGCGACCACGGTGTGGCCGGAGTCCTCGAGCAGCCGGACAAGACCCTCGCGCAGAAGTACGGAGTCCTCACAGATCAGGATGCGCATGGCACGGTCACCTCCAGCGAAGTCGGGCCGCCCTGGGGGCTGTCCAGTCGGAACGTGCCGCCAGCGGCGAGCACCCGGTTCGAGATGCCGTCGAGGCCGCCACCCGGCTGCACCTCCGCACCGCCCAAGCCATTGTCTTCGACCCGAGCCCAGAGCGTGGCACCCTCCCGCAGCCGCACCACGACGCGACATTCGCTGGCTCGAGAGTGCTTGGCCGCGTTCGTCAGCGATTCGGCGATGGAGAAGTACACCGCCGCCTCAGCATCCCGGCTGCACCGACCATTCAGCCGAACATCGAGATGCACGGGAATGTGCGACCTGCTCGCAAGGGCGGATAGCGCAGCATCCAGCCCTCGATCGTCGAGAACCGAGGCGTGGATGCCGCGGGCGAGCTGTCGCAACTCGGTAATGGCGGCTTTCGTCGAGGTGTGCGCTTCCGTGATCAGCGCCTTTGCGGCAGCCGGATCGGCATCGATTTTCTGCTGTGCGAGTCCGAGAGTCATTCCCACGGACACAAGACGGGGCTGCACACCATCGTGCAGGTCCCGCTCGATGCGCGTGCGCTCGACATCAGCAGCGCGCACCGCGCCCTCCCGCTGCGCGGAGGTGGTGCGCACCCGCTCGACGAGCTCTGCCTCGCGGCTCGGCACGACGAGCCCTCGTGAAATGGTGCGGTGCATCAGCGCGAGTCCGATGATGCCGGCCGCCGTGGCAAGCACACCAAGGATGCCGATCAGCGGAGCCCACCCGACCGCGACGAGGTTCCCGAACGGTCCCACGACATCTTCCGTTGTGAACAACGGTGTGAAAGCGAAGATGGCTGACCACACCAGACCCCAGAACAGCCGGATCACGATCGTGCCGAAGATGCACGCGATGGCGAAGTTCGCGACGGCGCGCCACATCCGCCCGTCGATGCTCTGGCGTCCAAGCGAGCGAATCCATCCGCCGAACCCCGGAGCCAGCCGACGGCGATACGGAAGGTCGGGGATATCCAGGTCGTAGAGACCGCGCACGCGCATCACTTCGAACCAGCCGACCCCGTACAGCGCGTAGACGAGACCGACCAGGAACAGCACGCCGATTCCGAACGCGAACAGAAGCCCGACTCCGGTGCCGAACACAGCGGCGAGGATGCCGATGACACCACCGCCGACGACACCGAGTGTCGCCAGATGCAGAATAGTCAGGAACAGCCGCAGCGGCGGGTTCTTCCGGCGGTCAGCCCCGGTCGAGGCGGGGACAGTCTGAGTGGTCATGCATCAAACGTAGGCCGGAGGCCGCCACCCGCGACACCGAGTAACCCGGAGAGCCGCCTTCGGGTTTTCCCTACCCTTCGACAGGCTCAGGGAGCGACGCGCGCACCGGTCGCATGCGCTGTCCGCCATGATGGGTCCGTGAGCGAAACACATTCCGATGAACCGCACGGCGCAGGCCTCGGTCAGAAGCTGAACTGGCTGCGCGCCGGAGTACTGGGCGCGAACGACGGAATTGTCTCCGTCGCATCCCTCGTCGTGGGCGTCGCCGGTGCGACCACCGACAACTCCGCCCTCCTCGTCGCTGGAGTGGCGGGCCTCGTCGGTGGGGCCATCTCGATGGCCCTCGGCGAGTACGTGTCGGTGAGCAGTCAGCGCGACACGGAGCGCGCGCTCATCGAGAAGGAGCGCGACGAACTGCGCACCATGCCCGCCGAGGAGCTCGACGAACTCACCGAGCTGTACCGGCAGCGCGGCCTCAGCGAAGACACCGCCCGTCAGGTCGCCGTCGAACTCACCGAGCACGACGCGCTGGCCGCGCACCTCGAAGTCGAACTGGGCATCGATCAGGATGACCTGGTCAACCCCTGGCACGCCGCGATCTCATCGGCGATCGCCTTCACCATCGGTGCGCTGCTGCCGCTGCTCGCGATCCTGCTTCCGCCCGTGGAATGGCGGGTTCCGGTGACCTTCGTCGCCGTGCTCATCGCCCTCGCGGCGACCGGCACGATCTCCGCACGGATCGGCGGAGCTTCCCCGGTGCGAGCATCCCTCCGGTTGGTGGTAGGCGGCGCGCTCGCACTGGTCGCAACCTGGCTGATCGGCACCCTGCTGGGGTCGACCGGCGTGGTGTGACCGCTAGTTCGACATGAAGCCGACGAGCAGGCCTCCGGTCACCTTCACGGCGAGGTTATAGATACCGGCGACCACGGCGCCGAGCACGGTGAACACGATGAGGTTCAGGATCGATACGACCGCTGCGAACGCCATCACCTGGGGGAGTCCCAGCAGCGATGACAGCGATACCCCGCCATCGGTGATGTTGCCGACGAACGAGTCCGCCTGCGCGATCAGGTTCGTCGCCTGCAGCACGAGGTAGATGAGGAAGAACGACACCATGGTCACGATCGCGAGAGCGACCGCGGCCAGGAACGAGAGCTTCACAGCCGACCAGAAGTCGACGTAGACCAGACGCAGGCGAACCTGCTTACCACCGGTCTTGCGCGTGGACTTCTTCGCCAGCTTGTCGGCTACTGTGCTCATGCGTCGTTACTTTCCTCGGGAGTTTCGGTCGTTTCGGAGGCCGGTGCATCAGGAGCGTCGTTCTCAGCCAACGCCTCCTCCTCGTCTTCTTCGAGGCCCCGCTCTCCGTTGCGGGCGATCGCGAGGATGCGGTCCTTCTCGGACGTCCGGGCGAACAGAACACCCATGGTGTCTCGACCCTTCGCGGGCACCTCGGCCACGGCAGAGCGTACCACCTTGCCGCTGGAGAGAACCACCAAGACCTCGTCGTCCTCACTCACGATCAGACCACCGGCGAGAACGCCGCGATCGTCGTTGAGCTTGGCCACCTTGATGCCGTATCCGCCACGGTTCTGCACCCGGTACTGCTCGACATCCGTGCGCTTCGCGTAGCCCCCGTCGGTGACGGTGAACACGAATTCGCCGGGTGTGGCGACGGATGCCGAGAGCAGGCGGTCCTCGCCCTTGAACTTCATGCCGGTGACACCGGCAGTCGCGCGGCCCATCGGGCGCAGCGCGGTATCGGTCGCCTGGAAGCGGACGGACATGCCCTTGCGGCTGATGAGAAGGATGTCGTCAGTAGCATCCACGATCATGGCACTGACCAGCTCATCCTCTTCGCGCAGGCGGATGGCGATGACGCCACCCTGGCGGTTGGTGTCGTACTCGCTCAGGCGAGTCTTCTTCACCAGACCATCGCGGGTGGCGAGCACCAGGTAGTCGGCAACGTCGTAGTCGCGCATCGCGAGGATCTGCGCGATTCCCTCGTCCGGCTGCAGCGCGAGCAGGTTCGCGACGTGCGTCCCCTTTGCGTCACGCCCGGCCTCGGGAACCTCGTACGTCTTGGTGCGGTAGACCCGGCCCTTGTCCGTGAAGACGAGCAGCCAGTGGTGCGTGGTCGTCACGAAGAAGTGCTCGACGATGTCGTCTGCGCGCAGCTGCGCACCCTTGACGCCCTTGCCGCCGCGGTGCTGCTGGCGATAATTGTCGCTGCGCGTGCGCTTGATGTAGCCGTCGCGGGTGACGGTGACGACCATCTCCTCTTCGGCGATGAGGTCTTCCATCGACACGTCGCCGTCGAAGCCCTGCAGGATGTGCGTGCGACGGTCGTCGCCGAAACGCTCGACGATGCCCTCGAGCTCTTCGCGGATGATCCCGCGCTGGCGGGACTCCTTGGCGATGATGTCCTTGTAGTCGGCGATCTTCGCCTCGAGCTCAGTGGCCTCGTCGACGATCTTCTGTCGTTCGAGAGCCGCCAGACGGCGCAGCTGCATCTGCAGGATCGCGTCGGCCTGGATCTCGTCGATGTCGAGGAGTGCCTGCAGACCCTCGTTCGCCTCTTGAGGGGTGGGGGAGCGGCGGATCAGCGCGATGACCTCGTCGAGAGCATCCAACGCCTTGAGGTACGCGCGCAGAATGTGCATGCGCTCTTCGGCCTTGCGCAGACGGAAGATCGTGCGCCGGACGATCACGTCGATCTGGTGCGAGATCCAGTTCGAGATGAATCCATCGAGGGCGAGCGTGCGCGGCACGCCGTCCACGATCGCGAGCATGTTCGCACCGAAGTTGTCCTGCAGCTGGGTGTGCTTGTACAGGTTGTTCAGCACGACCTTGGCGACAGCATCCCGCTTCAGCACCACCACGAGACGCTGACCGGTACGGTCACTCGTCTCGTCACGGATGTCGGCGATGCCGGTGATCTTGCCGTCACGGGCGAGGTCGCCGATCTTCACGGCGAGGTTGTCCGGGTTGACCTGGTACGGCAGCTCGGTGATCACCAGGCAGTTGCGTCCCTGGATCTCTTCCATGTTGACGACCGCGCGCATCGTGATCGACCCGCGACCCGTGCGATACGCCTCGTGGATGCCCTTCGAGCCGAGGATCTGCGCGCCGGTCGGGAAGTCCGGACCGGGGATGCGCTTGATCAGGCCCTCGAGCAGCTCGTCGCGCGGCAGGTCCGGGTTGTCCAGTGCCCACAACGCAGCGGCCGATACCTCGCGCAGGTTGTGCGGAGGGATGTTGGTCGCCATGCCGACCGCGATACCCACCGATCCGTTGACGAGGAGGTTCGGGAAGCGCGAAGGCAGAACCGTCGGTTCCTGCGTCTGACCGTCGTAGTTGTCCTGGAAGTCGACGGTCTCCTCTTCGATGTCGCGCACCATCTCGAGCGCGAGCGGAGCCATCTTCGTCTCGGTGTACCGGGGGGCGGCGGCGCCCATGTTTCCCGGGGATCCGAAGTTGCCCTGACCGAGTGCCAGCGGGTACCGCATCGACCACGGCTGCACGAGACGGACAAGGGCGTCATAGATCGCCGAGTCACCGTGCGGGTGGTAGTGCCCCATGACGTCGCCGACGACGCGAGCGCACTTGGAGAACGACTTGTCGGGACGGAATCCTCCGTCGTACATGCCGTAGATCACGCGGCGGTGCACGGGCTTGAGTCCATCACGAACATCCGGCAGCGCACGCCCGACGATGACCGCCATGGCGTAGTCGAGATAGCTGCGCTCCATCTCGAACTTCAGGTCGACCTGGTCGATCTTGCCGTGTTCGTGCAGCGGCTCGGGACGTTCTTCGTCAGTCATGTTTTTCTTTCACTAATCAGATGTCGAGGAACCGGACGTCCTTGGCGTTGCGCTGGATGAAGCCACGGCGGGACTCGACGTCCTCGCCCATCAGCACACTGAAGATCTCGTCCGCACTGGCGGCATCTTCGATGGTCACCTGCCGCAGAGTGCGGGTGGTGTGGTCCATCGTCGTTTCCCACAGTTCCTTGGCGTTCATCTCACCCAGACCCTTGTAGCGCTGCACGCCGGAGTCCTTGGGGAGTCGCTTGCCGTTCTCGAAGCCGTGCTTCATCAGAGCGTCGCGCTCAGCATCCGAATACACGTACTCGTGCGGCTGATTGGTCCACTTCAACCGGTACAGCGGCGGCATCGCGAGGTAAACGAAACCCGCCTCGATGAGCCCGCGCATGTAACGGAACAGCAGCGTCAGCAGCAGCGTCGTGATGTGCTGGCCGTCGACGTCGGCATCCGCCATCAGAACGATCTTGTGATAGCGGGCCTTCTCAATATCGAAGTCCTCGCCGATGCCCGTGCCGAAGGCCTGGATCATCGCCTGGACCTCTTTATTGGCCAGTGCCTTGTCGAGGCGAGCGCGCTCGACGTTGAGGATCTTGCCGCGCAGGGCCAGGATCGCCTGCGTGTGCGGATCGCGACCCTGCACCGCGGAGCCGCCGGCCGAGTCACCCTCGACGAGGAAGATCTCACTGATCGAGGGGTCTTTGCTCGTGCAGTCCTTGAGCTTGTCCGGCATGGCGGCGGACTCGAACACGCTCTTGCGACGCGCGGTCTCACGCGCCTTGCGGGCAGCCATCCGGGCCGTTGCCGCGTCGATCGCCTTGCGGATGACGTTCTTCGCGAGAGTCGGGTTGCGGTCGAACCAGTCGCCGAGCTGATCGCCCACGACCTTCTGCACGAACGCCTTCGCCTCGGTGTTGCCGAGCTTCGTCTTCGTCTGACCCTCGAACTGCGGCTCACCGAGCTTTATCGAGATGACCGCGGTGAGCCCCTCGCGCACGTCGTCACCGGAGAGGTTGTCGTCCTTCTCCTTGAGAAGGTTGTTCGCGCGGGCGTACTTGTTGACCAGTGTGGTCAGCGCCGCGCGGAAACCCTCTTCGTGAGTGCCGCCCTCATGGGTGTTGATCGTGTTCGCGTAGGTGAAGACGTTCTCGGTGTACCCGGTCGTCCACTGCATCGCGACCTCGAGCGAGATCTTGCGAGCTGTGTCCTCCGCTTCGAAGTCGATGATCTCGTCGTGCACGGTCTCGGCGTGACGAACCTTGTTGAGGTACTCGACATAGTCGACGAGTCCGCGCTCGTAGAGGAACACGTCATTGCGCTGCTTCGTGACGAGGACGCCGTCTTCTTCGATCTCGGTCGTCGCACCCTCGCGCTCGTCCCGCAGATCGATACGCAGTCCCTTGTTCAGGAATGCCATCTGCTGGAAGCGGGTGCGCAGCGTCTCGTACTCGAACTCGATCGAGTCGGTGAAGATCTCGGGGTCCGGCCAGAATGTGATGTCCGTTCCGGTCTCGTCCGTCGACTCACCCTTTTCGAGCTGCTGCTGCGGAGTACCGCCATCGGCGAAGCGGTGGTGCCAGGCGAAGCCTTGCTGCTTGACCGTCACGTCGAAGCGCGTCGAGAGCGCGTTCACCACGGAGGAGCCGACGCCGTGCAGACCACCGGAGACCGCGTACGCACCGCCGCCGAACTTTCCGCCGGCGTGCAGGATCGTGAGCACGACCTCGACCGTGGACTTGGTCGGGTCCGAGGAATGCGGACCGACCGGGATGCCGCGGCCGTTATCGACGACGCGGACAGAACCGTCTTCGCGGAGAGTCACCAGAATGGTGTCGGCGTAGCCGGCAAGCGCCTCATCGACCGAGTTGTCGACGATCTCGTACACGAGGTGGTGAAGACCACGCGGACCGGTGGAGCCAATGTACATTCCGGGGCGCTTGCGCACAGCCTCGAGGCCTTCGAGGATCTGAATCTGGTCAGCACCGTAATCGGCTGAGGCCTTACTAGCCGGGGTACTCGTCGACGACGTGTCACCGGGTGTGGATTCAGGCTCGTCAGCAGTGTTTTCAGGCGTCATCAGAGGGCATTCTCCACATCGATATCTCGAATGTCCAGTCTACCCTCCTCGAAGGGTGTTCACGTCGCTAGACGCCCGTGTGTAGCCCTGAAATCGATCCGGACCCTGTTCATGGTGCCCTACCCGTAGGTATCGCGCGGGCCCCGCCCTGGGACGGCTCTGGGGCCCCATTTCCAAGAAGGAACGTCGGGACCGATGAAACGGAGGTTGTTCACACCCGCCTGGGGATAGCGCCTTCCGATCTCGGTGAGGATGGTCGCGCGCATGAACTGCAGGTTCTTAGCCCAGGCCGTCGAATCGCACTTCACCGTCAGCATCCCGTTCTCGAGCGAGACCGGTTCGGAATGCTGTGCGGTGTCGTTTCCTGCCAGCTGCGCCCACTGGCGGACGAGATCCTCGCGTGCGAGTGTCATCTCCCACCCCGACTCACGACTGAGCGTGTCGAGGACTGCACCGAGGACACCGGGGTCGCGGCCGGGGGTGAACGGCGCATTCTCATCGTCGTCGCTTATGCGGCGCTTGCGCTTCCAACTCTTCGAGCTCGGCTTCAGACCGCGCAACCGCAGGTAGGTCGCCACCGTTTCGGGCGTTTCGGCGTCACTCATCGTCTGCCTCCCGGTCGTCGCTGATCGTACCCGCATGGATCCGGACGACATGACGGTGCAGCGCTTCAGGAATGTCTTCTTCGACCGCGGCGGTGACGATGACCTGCTCATACCCGGCAGTCAGGGCCGCCAGGCGCTGGCGACGATCGGCGTCGAGCTCGGCGAATACGTCGTCGAGGATGAGCACCGGGTCCCCGGCGGGAGATTCCGCGCGCAGCAATTCAGCGGATGCCAGGCGAAGAGACAGCGCGACGGACCAGGATTCTCCGTGCGAGGCGTACCCCTTCACCGGAAGATCACGCACGCGCAGGATGAGGTCGTCGCGGTGCGGGCCCACGAGAGTGAGTCCGCGGTCAAGCTCCTGCTGCCGCTTGGCGATCAGCGCCGCGCGGAACATTTCGGCGCCCTTCGACAGGCTGAGCGCCCTGTCGGCACCATCGAGAACCATCTCCTGCCCCTCTTCGGGATCTCCGCCGCTCACCGAAAGCGCCCATTCCATTTCCGGACGGTGGTCGGCACCGGCGATCGCCGTATATGCGTCGACGAGGGGTTTCTGCAGATCCGATGCCAGCCGCAGACGCGCGTAGATGATCTCGGTTCCGAGCGCGATGAGCTTGTCGTCCCAGACCTCGAGCGTTGTGAGCGCATCACCGCGGATGCCGCGGGCGCGAGCAGATTTCAGCAGCGCGGTGCGCTGCTTCAGCACGCGATCGTAATCGCCGAGGACCGCTGCCATGCGCGGAGCGCGCTGGATCAGCAGCTGGTCGGCGAACTTTCGACGAGACGATGGATCGCCCCGAACGATCTGCAGATCCTCCGGTGCGAACAGCACGACATGCGCGTAACGAGGCAGCTCGCTCGTCTTCGCCGGAGATCCGTTGATGCGCGCCTTGTTCGATCCCTGCCGGTTGATCTGGACTTCGGCGAGCACGCGGCGATCGCCCACAGACAATCGCGCACGGATCACGGCGAAATCAAGACCGTCTCTGACCATCGGAGCATCCGATGACACGCGATGCGATCCCAGCGTCGCAAGAAACACAACAGCTTCGGCGAGATTCGTCTTGCCCTGACCGTTGCGTCCGACGAGCACATTGGGGCCCGGCAGAAGGCTGAGGTCGGCAGTCGGGTAATTGCGGAAATCGACCAGGTTCAGGTGCTCCACGATCACGGAGTCAGCCTACCTTCGAGGGCTGACATCGGTGGCGTCAGCGAAGGAGCAGATTCGGCTGGAGGAGGTACTTGAACGAATCGGCGCCGGCCTGGTCAACCGAGGTCTGGCTCGTGATGAGGACCGGGCTCAACTTGTTCGCGTTGTCGCTCGACGTGAACGTCACCCGCACGAACTCGCTCTTGACCGCGCTCAGCGCCTCGGTCAGATACTGCGGGTTCAGACCGAGCGTCACATCATCGCCTCCGGAGAGGTGCGCGTCGACGGACTCGGAAGCGCGTGCCTGCTCGCTGCCCGAAGCATCCATCGTCACGCTGTCGGATGTGAACGTGAACCGCAGCGGAGCTGCGCGATCGAGCACGAGTGCCACACGGCGAACCGCCTCGATGAGGTCTGCGGTGTTGACGACCGCGTAGTGATCGGTCTGCTCGGGGAAAAGACGACGCACAGGAGGGAAATTTCCCTTGATCAGCAGCGACGTCACTGTCTTGTTGCCGGCAGTGAAGGCGATGATCTCGCGATCGCCGCTGCCGGAGAACGCCACCTGGATGGTCCCGGCGTGACCGAAGGTCTTGCCGACCTCGGTCAGTGTGCGCGCGGGAACGAGCGCTGCCTGGTCGGATGCTTCGCCATCCCAGGGAACGTCGCGCAGCGAGACACGGTACCGGTCGGTCGCGACCAGGCTGAGGTTCTGACCGGACACCTCGAGCTGCACACCGGTGAGGACCGGAGTCACGTCATCGCGGGATGCTGCGAAACCGACCTGTGCGATCGCGGTGCCGAAGTCGTCAGCCGGAACGACACCGGATGAACCCGAGACCTCGGGGATCGAAGGATATTCCTCGACCGGCATGGCAGCGAGCGTGAAGCGAGCCGATCCGCACGTGACGGCAATCCCGCCGTCTTCCTCGACGGCGATCTCGATCGGAGCGTTCGGCAGTCTGCTGGCGATGTCCGAGAGCAGCCGACCGTGCACGAGGATCGTGCCGGGGGATTCGACGGTGGCCTCGATCGTGGTGCGAGCGGATGCTTCGTAGTCGAAAGCTGAGAGCGTGAGCCCGTCATCTCCGGCTTCGATGAGCACACCGGCCAGGATCGGCTGGGGATTGCGCTGTGGCAGCAGCTTGACGACGAAGGATACGGCTTCGCTGAAGACATCGCGGTTGACCTGGAACTTCACTGGCGCTCCCTCGTCGTGAGTACATGACCTGTGGCGTGAACCCACCTCAGGGGTTCCCATCGTATCCCCACAGCGTCGATGGTCCATACGACGGGTTTCGCACACTCTTGAGGTAATCGAATGTCAGCCCTAGAGGATTAACTTCTTAACAGTGTTAACCCCTGTGGATACTGTGGATAACTCGGCGGATAGTAGTCGTGAGTAAGGAACTACAACCGTGTGAGATGTGGAAACCCTGAGGAATCCGCATGTTTAGAGAGGTACTGCAGCATCCGCTCGATGGGGAGTTATCCACAGGATGCCGGGATTCGCACACATTCGTCCCGAACTCGGACCGTATTCATCCACAAGTTATCCACATGTGCAAAGCGGCATTTTAAACGGAGACGCGCGGGTACTGTCAACCCGCGATTTCGGTCCCTGACGCTTCGACAGGCTCAGCGGTCGAAGGGCTAGCGGCGACCGAGCTGCGTGGTGATCTCGGTCACCTGGTTGTAGATCGAGCGGCGTTCCTTCATGAGGTCGCTGATCTTCTTGTACGCGTACATGACCGTCGTGTGGTCGCGGTTGCCGAACAGCTGACCGATCTTCGGCAGTGAGAGGTTCGTGCGCTCGCGGCACAGGTACATGGCGATCTGGCGTGCGGTCGCGATCTGCTGAGATCTACTCGAGCCGTAGAGGTCGTCGACGGTGAGTTTGAAGTAGCGGGCGGTCGCCGTGATGATGTCCGTCGGCGAGATGATGTTGTCCTCAGCGGTATCGACGATGTCGCGCAGCACTGTCTGGGCGAGAGAGATGTCGAGAGAAGAACGGTTCAGACTGGCGAATGCGGAGACCCGGATGAGCGCACCCTCGAGCTCACGGATGTTCGACGAGACGATCGTGGCGATGTATTCGAGAACGTCATCCGGGATGTGCAGCGCTTCGCTCTGCGCCTTCTTACGGAGGATCGCGATGCGGGTCTCGAGGTCCGGTGCCTGCACATCGGTGATCAGACCCCACTCGAACCGGCTGCGCATGCGATCTTCGAATCCGGTGAGGTGTTTCGGCGCGACATCACTGGTGATGACGATCTGTTTGTTGTGATCGTGGAGGGTGTTGAACGTGTGGAAGAACGTCTCCTGCGTCTCCGCACGACCCTGGAGGAACTGGATGTCGTCGATGAGGAGGATGTCGACATCCCGGTAGCGGGCCTGGAAGGCAGAGCCTCGGTTGTTCGCGATCGAGTTGATGAAGTCGTTGGTGAACTCCTCGCTGGAGACATAACGGACCTTCACCCCGGTGTACAGCGATTGCGCGTAGTCGCCGATGGCGTGCAGCAGGTGCGTCTTGCCGAGTCCGGAGTCCCCATAGATGAACAGCGGGTTGTACGCCTTCGCCGGTGCTTCGGCGACGGCGACGGCAGCTGCGTGTGCGAATCGGTTGGACTGGCCGATGACGAAGTTGTCGAACGTGTACTTCGGATTCAGACGCGATTCATGTCGCAGCGGCGTCGGCTGCTCCATGGGGAGGTCTGTGCGCGGAGCTTCCGGGCGTCCAAAATCTGCGACCGCGATCGGTGCGGTCTGCTGCTCGGTCAGCTCGTGGTTCACGACGACCCGGAATGAGGTGACGTCTTCACCGAGCTGGGCCAGGCTCTCCATCAGCGGTACGCGCAGGCGCTTGTTGATCTGCGCGGCGGTGAGGTCGTTCGGGACGTCGAGGTAGAGCGTGGCACCCATGATGCCCGCGGGCACCGCCAGGCTCAAGAAGCCCTGCAGCTGGGGCGTGACGCGATCGTCGTGATCGAGCAGCTCCAGTACCTCTGCCCAGATGGGAACGTCGGGCTGGGCAGGAGAGGACATATTGCTCCGGGCAAGGGCTCGCGGAGGGTCGGCGATTTGTCGCGTTCCCCCCTGTGGATAACTTCGGATGCAACGGTAGTCACCCCCGCGGTTATCGGCAACCTGCCTGTGGAAAACCCACGGTGTGTCCTGCGCGTCGCACAGGTCGTCCTTGTGGATAATTGAGATGCAGCGCCGCGTTGATGCTGCGGTTCGAGCGCGGGCAATTTGCTCTCTGCGCCGTCAAGACGTACCCTTAATCGGTTGACTTATGCCCGGATCTGGGCAGTTCCAAATGTCTCCGGTCGTACTCACCCGGTGACACCATTCCCGGAGTGATTCCATGAGCAAGCGTACGTTCCAGCCCAACAACCGTCGTCGCGCCAAGAAGCACGGCTTCCGCGCTCGCATGCGCACCCGTGCCGGCCGCGGCATCCTTTCCGCTCGCCGCGCGAAGGGCCGCACCGAGCTCTCGGCGTAAGCCTCGTGCTCGCCCGTCCGTTCCGACTGACGCGAGGCACTGACTATAGGTCGGTCGTCCGTCGCGGTGTCCGGTGCGGGGGCGGCCGAGTCGTCACCTCCATGTTGACGACCGGTGAAGCACGTGAACCTCGGTTCGGGTTCATCATCAGCAAGCAGGTGGGTAACGCTGTGATCCGCAACACCGTGCGTCGTCGGCTCAAAGCCGTCTGCGCGGACGCGATCGCAGACGTCCCTCAGGGCACGGATATCGTCATCCGTGCCCTTCCTGCGTCTGCCGCGGCATCCTTCGGCGACCTCTCCGCGGACGTGACGCGGTGTCTCGCTCGGTTGAACCGCACGGCGGCCTCAGTATGAGCGCCCTCCCGTCGTACGCCATGGGTGATGCGCGGATGCAGGGCAGAGATGTCGTCCGCAGCATCCCGTTGGTCCCCCGAAATCTCGTCCTCGGATTCCTCACCGCCTATCGCGCCGTGATCTCGCCGATCTACGGTGATGTGTGTGCGTACTATCCGTCCTGCTCGGCTTACGCTGTAGGAGCGGTGCAGCAGCACGGCGCTGTGAAGGGGACTCTGCTCTCCGGATGGCGCATCCTGCGATGCAATCCTTGGACCAAAGGCGGCGTGGACGACGTCCGCCCTCACGACCATTTCCGATACGACCTGACCGCCCGAGGTTTCGTCGTACCCTCTCGAAAGGACTGATCAGTGGGTCTTGACCTTCTGCTCGCCTCTGCCACCCCGACACCGGACTCCGGCGGTGGTGGCTTCGATCTGCTGGGCACCATCCTGTGGCCGCTCAAGTGGGTCGTCGAGCTCATTCTCGTTGCCTGGCACTGGCTCTTCACCGCTGTCGGCCTTGATGCTGCCTCCGGCGCAACCTGGGTTCTCTCCATCATCGGTCTCGTGATCGTCGTTCGAGCAGCGGTTTTTCCCCTGTTCGTGCGGCAAATCAAGAGCCAGCGAAAGATGATGGAGATCGCACCTCAGATGAAGAAGGTGCAAGAGAAGTACAAGGGCAAGAAGGATCAGCTCTCGCGTGAGGCCATGAGTCGCGAGACCATGGCGCTGTACAAGAACCACGGCACCTCACCGATGTCGAGCTGTCTGCCGATGATCGTGCAGATGCCGATCTTCTTCTCGCTGTTCAGCGTGCTGCGTGATGTGAGGGCGCACGCCCAGGCGGGCGGTGGTGGTGTCGGGCTGCTGACACCGGAGCTCACGAAAGAGTTCTACGACGCGAAGCTCTTCGGCGTGGTCTCGCTGCACCAGACGCTGGGTGACGCGGTCGACAACAAGAACACGATTGCGATCGTCCTGCTGGTCGTGCTCGTTGTTCTGATGATCGCATCGCAGTTCTTCACTCAGCTGCAGATCATCTCGAAGAACCTCTCACCCGAGGCCAAGACCGGCCAGGCGTACCAGATGCAGAAGATCATGCTCTACGTGCTGCCGCTGGGCTTCATCTTCTCGGGAATCTTCTTCCCCCTCGGCGTGGTCGTGTACTGGTTCATCTCGAACCTGTGGACGATGGCGCAGCAGTTCCTCGTGATCCGCGAGATGCCGACGCCGGGGTCCGAGGCAGCGAAGGCGCGCGAGGAGCGCCTGGCTCGCAAGGGCAAGGCGATCGATTCATCCGGCAAGGTCGTCCCGATCGCTGCGTACGAGGCCGAGCAGAAGCGACTGCTGGAAGAGGCCGAGAAGGCCAAGCAGGAAGCTGCGAAGCGTCAGCAGCCGATCAGCAAGAAGCGCGCCAAGAAGAAGGGCTCGAACTGATGAGCACGGAAAACGTCACGGAACGCCCCGAGCAGACCGTGGAGCAGCTGGAGCACGAGGGCGACGTCGCCGCGGACTTCATCGAAGAGCTCCTCGATATCGCTGACATCGACGGCGATTTGAATCTCGATGTACGACAGGGTCGCGCCTACGTCTCGGTCGAGTCCGAGGATGAGAGCATCGCCGTGCTCTCTAACCCCGACACTGTGCAGGCGCTGCAGGAGATCACCCGCCTGGCCGTGCAGAGCACGACGGGCTCGTTCTCCCGATTGATTCTCGATGTCGGCGGATCACGTGATGCGCGTCGCCGTCAGCTCGAGAAGCTGGTGGATGCCGCGGTCGTGAAGCTCGACGAGGGTGCCTCGCAGGCGTCCCTCCCGTCGATGTCGAGCTATGAGCGCAAGCTCGTGCACGACATCGCGGCGGATCGCGAGCTCGTGTCGGAGTCCTACGGCGAGGGTGCAGACCGCCACACGGTCATCCGTCGTCGGTGATGTTTCACGTGAAACATCGACCATGAGTGTTGAAATCGAACCGGATGCCGCGGCGGCACTATTCGGTGATCGCATCGACGTCGCGCGGGCCTTCACGGCGAACCTTGCTGAACACGGCGAAGAGCGGGGGCTGATCGGTCCACTCGAGCTCCCACGGCTGTGGACGCGGCACGTCTTGAACAGTGCAATCGCAGCTCCGCTCTTTCATGGGTCGGTCGCGGACATCGGATCAGGTGCCGGCCTGCCGGGACTCGTATTGGCGATTGCGCGGCCCGATGTCAGATTCACCCTCGTCGAGCCGATGGAAAGGCGCGTCGCCTGGCTCGATGAGCAGGTCGCTGAACTCGGCCTCGAGAACGTCACCGTTCTGCGGTCGCGGGCCGAGGATGTCACCCCCCAGCAATTCGACGTCGTCACGGCACGTGCCGTGAGTGCTCTGCGTACGCTCCTCCCGTGGACCGCTCCGCTGGTACGCGATGGGGGAGAGCTCGTTCTCCTCAAAGGAAAGAACGCCGAGGCAGAGATCGCTGCTGCAACCAAGCAGATCAAGAAGTATCGGTTGACCGAGGTGCGCGCTGAGGTGCTCGGTGAGGGCGTACTGCCGGAGAGCGAAGTCACGCGCGTTGTTCGAGGTGTCGTTCGCGGCTGAACGCCACTTGTACCCCACTGAAGACAGTTTCTGGGCCCGGATGTTTCACGTGAAACATCCGGGCCTTTTGCTGTGACGAATGATGCTTACGCGGGGGCGGGGGACTGCTTGCCTCACGCCATGTTTCACGTGAAACATGGCGAACCCGCCGTGTGGTGGTCCAGGAGTGCCGAAGCACCATAGTTACCTTCTGGTACTTAAGCGAGCGAAGTCGTCGTAAATCACCTGCCCGACACCCGAAATCGCTGTTGACTAGGAATTCTTTTGACCTTTTAATTCGGCTGTGGGACGGTTCCAGTGTCATAGCTGTCGAATCTTTGAGGGCCGTGACATGTCGTCGTTGAGAAACACATGGTGCTGGCCATGAGATGGCTGGCCCACCGAAAAAGATGGGGATGAAGATGGCTGATATGCCGGAGGTAATGAAGAACCCACTCACGAACCGTGGGACGGCGTTCACTCAGGACGAACGTGCGAAGCTCGGCTTGACCGGCCGCCTGCCCGCAGCGGTTGAGACGCTGGATGAGCAGGCCAAGCGCGCACACCCAGATGAACCAGTACGAGACCGATCTGGAGAAGTACCTCTTCCTGGATGATCTGCACGATCGTAACGAGGTGCTGTTCTACAAGGTCCTTGTCGACAATCTGTCCGAGACCCTTCCGATCGTGTATGACCCGACGGTCGGTGATGCGATCAAGCAGTGGAGCAAGGACTACCGCCGCTCCCGCGCAATCTACCTCTCCATCGATCGGCCGGAAGATGTCCGCGCATCCTTCGAGACCCTGGGCCTCGGCGCAGACGACGTCGACCTGATCGTGGTGTCCGACGCCCAGGAGATCCTGGGAATCGGCGACTGGGGCGTCAACGGAACGGATATCTCCGTGGGCAAGCTCGCGGTCTACACCGCGGCTGCCGGCATCAACCCCGCACGTGTCATCGCGGTGAACCTCGACGTCGGCACTGACAACGAGGCGCTGCTGAACAGCCCGGCGTACCTCGGCAATCGCCACCCGCGCGTCACGGACGCCCGCTACGACGACTTCATCGATCTCTACCTGAAGACGGCCAGCGAGCTCTACCCGAAGGCCATGCTGCACTTCGAGGACTTTGGGCCGTCGAATGCGCGTCGCATCCTCGAGAACAACCGCGACAAGTACCGCATCTTCAACGACGACATGCAGGGGACGGGCGCCATCGTGATCGCATCGGTCTTCCCCGGCCTCAAGGTCACCAAGGAGTCGTTCGCCGACCAGCGCCTCATCGTGTTCGGTGCGGGTACCGCCGGTACCGGCATGGCCGACCAGATCAGCGCTGCGATGGTCCGCGATGGTCTCTCGCGAGAAGAAGCCAAGGCACGGGTCTGGCCCTTGGATGTCGACGGTCTGGTGACCGATGACATGCCGAATCTGCCCAACTACCAGGCGGCCTACGCGCGCCCGGCATCCGAAGTCGCGGACTGGACCCGTACGAACGGCGCCATCAGCCTGCTGACGACGGTCGAACAGGTCAAGCCGACCGTTCTCATCGGTACATCCACAGCGCACAACGCCTTCACCCAGGAAATTGTCGAGGCACTCAGCGCCGGCGTTGAGCGCCCGATCCTCCTCCCGCTCTCGAACCCCACCGAGCGCATCGAGGTTATGCCCACGGATGCGATTCCGTGGTCGAAGGGCAAGGCGCTGCTTGCTGTCGGCATCCCGGTCGAGCCGGTTCCCTATGAGGGCACCGATTTCGTGATCGGACAGGCCAATAACGCGCTGCTCTACCCGGGGCTCGGTCTCGGCACGATCGTGTCGGGTGCCTCGCACGTGAGCGATGGAATGCTTCTCGCCGCCGCCGAGGCCGTTGCCAGCCAGGTCGACCCGTCCGCTCTGGGCGCATCGCTCCTGCCGTCGGTGGATGACCTTCGGGCATCGTCGGCAATCGTGGCTCTCGCGGTCGCGAAGCAGGCGATGAAGGAGGGGCTCGCCGCCAACAACCCCGAGAACCTCGTTCAGGCCGTGGAGGATGGCATGTGGCAGCCGGTCTACCCGGAAACGAGCGCGTGATGTCCGAGGAAGCTCCGAAGATCCTCGACCTCCCGATCGGGATCGACGCGTCGGGAACGCGCCACGAGACCGACTCGATGGGTGGGATCGACGTCCCGGCTGACAAGTACTGGGGTGCGCAGACTCAGCGCTCACTCGTGCACTTCTCGATCGGCAACGACAAGATGCCGCACGAGGTTTACCACGCCTACGGATACGTGAAGAAGGCTGCGGCGCTGGTCAACGGCGCCGCAGGCCGGCTGCCGGCGTGGAAGTCCGACCTGATCGTCAAGGTCACCGACGAGGTCATCGCCGGGAAGCTCGACGAGAACTTCCCGCTCGACGTGTGGCAGACCGGCTCGGGCACCCAGTCCAACATGAACACCAACGAGGTGATCTCCAACCGGGCGATCCAGCTGGCGGGAGGGGAGCTGGGCAGCAAGACGCCCGTGCATCCCAATGACCACGTGAACATGGGGCAGTCCTCGAACGACACCTTCCCCACGGCGATGCACATCGCGGTGGTCAAGGAGTACTGCGAGAGGCTGCTGCCGGCCCTGAAGAAGCTTCAGGCGGCGTTCGACGCCAATGCCAAGAAGTGGCGTCATGTGGTCAAGATCGGTCGTACCCACCTGCAGGATGCCACGCCGCTGACCGTCGGCCAGGAATGGTCGGGGTATGCGCACCAGATCAAGCAGGGGATCGAACGGCTCGAGGCGACCCTCGACGGGTTGTACGAGCTCGCAATGGGCGGCACCGCTGTCGGCACCGGACTGAACGCGCCGGAGAACTTCGACGTGGATGCTGCTGCGAAGATCGCCGAGTTGACCGGATATCCGTTCCGCACGGCTGAGAACAAGTTCTCGGCCCAGGGCGGGTTGGATGCCCTGGTGGCAGCGAGTGCGGGACTCCGAGCAGTCGCAGTTCCGTTGATCAAGATCGCCAACGACATCCGCTGGCTGGCCTCCGGGCCTCGGTCCGGGCTCTCGGAGCTCGTCCTGCCGGCGAATGAACCGGGCAGTTCGATCATGCCCGGGAAGGTCAACCCGACCCAGTGCGAAGCAATGGTGATGGTCTGTCTGCAGGTGCTGGCAGAGGACTCTTGTGTGGCGATGGCCGGAACGCAGGGCAACTTCGAGCTCAACGCCATGCGGCCGATCATCCTCAACAACGTGCTGCACTCGGCACGGATCCTGGGGGACGCCAGTGACAAGCTGCGCGAGTACTGCATCGAGGGCGTCGAGCTCCACCAGGAGCAGATCGACAAGTTCGTCAACGGCTCGCTGATGCTCGTCACCGCGCTGTCGCCGGTCATCGGATACGACAAGGCATCGACGATCGCTCACAAGGCGAACGACGAGGGGACGACGCTGCGCGAAGCAGCGCTGGCCACCGGGTTCATCGACGCCGCCGAATTCGATAAGGTTGTGGATCCGTCGACCATGGTCGGCACTCCATAGCACCAGCACGAAGAGGGCTCTGCCTCCGCCGCAACAGCTGGTGTGTTGCGGTCGGGGACAGGGTCCTCTTCCGTGTCCGCCCCGGGACGTCTCAGCGATTAGAGTGGAACGCGGCCACCGAGAGGAGTGGATGTTTCACGTGAAACAGTCCGAACAGGCAACGCCGAACGATGCATTCGGGGTCGATACACCACTTGCGAGAGAACTCGCCGATCTGAGCACTCGACGTCGTGAGCTCGAGGCCGTTGAGCTCACCTTCACGGGGGAGACCCGCGTTCTCACGGTGTCGAACCAGAAGGGCGGCGTCGGGAAGACGACGACCGCTGTGAACATCGCATCAGCACTGGCTTCCCTGGGTGCGAAGGTGATGGTCATCGATCTGGACCCGCAGGGAAACGCATCAACGGCGCTTGGCGTACCGCACAACGCTGAGACGCAGAGCATCTACGACGTGCTGATCAATGATGTTCCCCTCGCGGACATCGTGCAGCCGAGCCCCGAGTCCGAGAACCTTGTGTGCGCCCCCAGCACCATCCACCTCGCCGGAGCCGAGATCGAGCTGGTCTCACAGGTCGCCCGAGAGCACCGCCTCCGCGGGGCCCTGGACCAGTACATCGCCGAGAATCCGATCGACTTCGTCATCATCGACTGCCCGCCATCGCTGGGACTGCTGACGATCAACGCGTTCACCGCGGCGACCGAGGTGTTCATCCCGATCCAGTGCGAGTACTACGCGCTGGAGGGTCTGAGCCAGCTGCTCGGCAGCATCCAGATGATTCAGAAGCACCTGAATCCGACCCTGCATCTGTCCACCATCCTGTTGACGATGTACGACGGCCGGACCCGTCTCGCGCAGCAGGTGGCAGACGAGGTCCGCAACCATTTTCCAGACCAGGTCCTGAACACGGTGATTCCGCGTTCGGTTCGTGTGTCTGAGGCACCCAGCTTCGGCCAGACGGTGATCACCTACGACGGAACATCCGCCGGGGCGATCGCATATCGTGAGGCCGCTGTCGAGATTGCGTCTCAGACGACGCAGAGCAAGGAGAACTGATGGCGAAGCGCACTGGGCTGGGCCGTGGAATCGGCGCACTCATCCCCACGACGGACCAGGCGGCTCGCCCGGTCGACGTGTTCTTCCCCGGCGGGACGATCACGGTCGATGCCGCCGAACAGGCGAACAAGGCGGATGCCGCGGCATCCGAACTCGAATCGGTTCCCGGCCTCCACCTGATTCAGGTGGACCCGAACAAGATCGTCCCGAACCCGCGTCAGCCGCGCACCCATTTCGATCCGGATGACCTCGCGGAGCTGGTGCACAGCGTCCGCGAGTTCGGCGTGCTGCAGCCGGTCGTCGTTCGCAAGAACACCGATGGCGAGTACGAACTGATCATGGGGGAGCGGCGCACGCGCGCTGCGCGCGAGGCCGGCCTCGACACCATCCCGGCGATCGTGCGCGACACCGGCGACGAGGATCTCCTCCGCGATGCGCTCCTGGAGAACCTGCACCGTTCTGAGCTGAACCCATTGGAAGAGGCATCCGCCTACCAGCAGCTGCTCGAGGACTTCGGGATCACGCAGGAGGAGCTTGCGACGCGCATCGGACGTTCGCGCCCGCAGATCAGCAACACGATTCGCCTGCTGAAGCTTCCTGTTCCCGTCCAGCAGCGGGTTGCCGCCGGTGTTCTCTCGGCGGGTCACGCACGTGCACTGCTCTCCCTAGGCACCCCGGAGCAGATGCAGAAGCTCGCGGACAAGGTCGTGAATGAGGATCTCTCCGTCCGCGCGACCGAGGTGGCGGCCAAGGCGCTTCCCGCAACGGGCACGGCGAAGCCGAAGCCGCAGGCTGGGGCTCGGCGCGCCTATCTCGATGAGGTCTCCGGCAAGCTCGGAGATCGCCTGAACACACGCGTGAAGATCACGCTCGGTGCACGCAAAGGCCAGGTCGCGATCGAATTCGCGTCGATCCAGGACCTTAACCGCATTCTGTCCGAACTGGGTGAGGAACAGTACGGTTCCTGAGTAATATCGCGCTCCTCTCGCCGTGGCATCCGCCTGACTCCTAGAGTGGGGTCAGGCTAGGGAGGGCACATGTCTGAGAGCAAGAGCACGGCCGGACGTCTCAACGGCCGGGTCATCGGAATCAGTATCGCCGCAGCGTTGGGCGGCTTCCTGTTCGGCTTCGACACAGCCGTCATCAACGGCGCCGTCGATGCATTGGCGGGTGCGTTCGAACTCGGCGCAGGACTCCAGGGATTCGCCGTCTCTTCTGCACTGATCGGGTGCGCGGTGGGAGCCTGGTTCGCCGGGAGCCTCGCGAACAAGCTCGGTCGCATCCCGGTCATGGTGATCGCCGCGACACTCTTCCTGATCTCGGCAATCGGGTCCGGACTGGCCTTCGGCGTGATCGATCTCATCATCTGGCGTGTGATCGGCGGTCTGGGTGTGGGTGCGGCATCCGTCATCGCTCCGGCGTACATCGCCGAAGTGTCTCCGGCGAAAGTGCGCGGGCGCCTCGGCTCTCTGCAGCAGCTCGCAATCGTCACCGGTATCTTCACGGCGTTGCTCTCCAACGCCCTGCTGGCCAACATCGCGGGCGGTGCGGCGAATATCCTCTGGTTCGGCATCGACGCCTGGCGGTGGATGTTCATGGTCGAGGCGATTCCCGCGATCGTCTACGGCGTGATGGCCCTGCGACTTCCTGAGTCCCCGCGGTTCCTTGTTGCGCGCGGCAAGATCGACAAGGCATCGCAGGTGCTCTACGACTTCACGGGCGAGACGGATGTGAATCTGAAGATCGAGGAGATTCGCAAGACGATCAACGTCGAGCAGAAGGAGTCGCTGAAGGACCTCCGCGGCGACAAGTTCGGGCTGAAGCCGATCGTCTGGGTCGGCATCCTGCTGAGCGTCTTCCAGCAGTTCGTCGGCATCAACGTGATCTTCTACTACTCGACCACCCTGTGGCTCTCGGTCGGATTCGATGAATCGCAGGCGCTGCTGACGTCGGTGATCACCTCGATCACGAACATCGTCGTGACGATCATCGCGATCCTGCTCGTTGACAAGGTCGGTCGCCGGCCGATGCTGCTGATCGGATCCGTCGGAATGGCCGTGACTCTCGGCATGATGGCCGTCGCGTTCTCCTTCGGCACCCTGCAGGACGGCAACGTCGTGCTTCCGGAGCCGTGGTCGATGATCGCTCTGGTCTGCGCGAACGGCTTCGTCGTGTTCTTCGGTGCCACCTGGGGCCCGCTGGTGTGGGTCCTGCTGGGGGAGATGTTCCCGAACAGCATCCGCGCTGGTGCTCTGGCGGTGGCCGCTGCGGCCCAGTGGGTGGCGAACTTCTTCATCTCGACGACGTTCCCGGCTTTCGCGGAGATCGGGCTCACGTTCGCGTACGGTTTCTACGCGTTCTTCGCGATCGTGTCGTTCTTCTTCGTGTACTTCCAAGTGCCCGAGACGAAGGGCCGAGAGCTGGAGACCATGACGGATGTCGTGAATCTCCCGCGCCGCGGAGGTAAAAAGCGAGCGTAGGCTGGATGCATGTCAGAAGCCGTTCCGCGTCGCGCGAGTCTCGAGGTCCTGCGCGCGGAGGCTTCTGACGAACTGGCCGTGCTCATTCAGGAGCGTCTGCTGGGCGGCGAAGACCCCTGGGACTTCATGGAGGACCTGCCGAGCGTCGACGAGCTCGTGGTCTACCTTCTGCGTGCGGATAACATCGCCGCGAACGATGGCGTGCGCCCGAACGCTGCACGCAACTATCGCGTGATGCGCCAGATCGCGCTGGAGTATCCGGAGCTCACCCCTGCCGTCTGGGGCCTTCTCGATGAGGGCTCGCGCCACCGCCTGTGGGATACCTCGATCGCCGACGCGTCGTAGCCCCCGCGGAGGGCGGCCTCAGCCGGGAAGGAAAACACGGCTCCGGACGCGTGCGAGGCCGCGGTTTCCTTCTCGCCTGCGGTCAAAACCCCACGAAACAGCCAAAACCCCGTGAAACAGCAAGACCGCGCCGAAACAGCGTCGGAATGACGCAGTCTCGGCGCGGCCGGGGTCTCGCGAGCGAGTGAGCGAGTGAGCTCGAAGAGGGATCAGCCGATGAAGGCGGCGAGATCCTGCTCGAGGGCGGGCTTCGGCTTCGCGCCGATGATGGTCGTCTTGACCTCGCCGCCCTGGAAGACCTTCATCGCCGGGATCGACGTGATCTGGTACTTCATCGCCAGCTCGGGGTTCTCGTCGACGTTGAGCTTCATGATGGTGATCTTGTCGGGGTTCTCGGCCTGGATCTGGTCGAGAACCGGCGCGACCATGCGACACGGTCCGCACCACTCGGCCCAGAAGTCCACGAGGACGGGGCCCTCAGCCTGCAGCACGTCCTGCTCGAACGTGGCCTGGCTCGTTACCTTGGCAGTCATCTGCATCTCCTGCTTCTCGTTGATCGATCTGATCGGATCGATCTGATCGAAAGTTCACCGTCTGCAACAGCAGCGGCGTCGTAAATGTTCCCGTCAGGCGATGACCGAGGCTGCCTCAGCGGCGGGAACCTCAACCGAGGCGTCTTCGAGAGCTTCGAGGAAGTGCTCGGCATCGAGGGCGGCGACCGTGCCGGAACCGGCAGCGGTGATCGCCTGACGGTAGGTCGGGTCGATGACGTCGCCGGCGGCGAAGACACCGGGAACGGAGGTGTGCGACGAGCGACCGTCGACCCAGATCGTGCCCTCAGGTGTCAGCGTGAGCTTGTCGTGCACGAGGTGCGTGCGCGGATCGTTTCCGATCGCCACGAAGACGCCGTCGAGCGCAATTTCACGCGACGAACCGTCGACCGTCGAGCGCAGCTTCACGCCGTTGACAGCATCCCCGCCGGTGATTTCGGCGACTTCGCTGTTCCAGATGAATTCGATCTTCTCGTTGGCGAAGGCGCGCTCCTGCATGATCTTGGAGGCGCGCAGCGTGTCCTTGCGGTGGATCACGTACACCTTCGAGGCGAAGCGGGTGAGGAATGTGGCCTCTTCCATCGCCGAGTCACCGCCGCCGACGACCGCGATCGTCTTCTCGCGGAAGAAGAAGCCGTCGCACGTCGCGCACCACGAGACGCCGTACCCGGACAGGCGCTCCTCGCCCTCGATGCCGAGCTTGCGGTACGCCGAGCCGGTCGCGTAGATGATCGACTGGGCTTCGTGCGTGGCGCCACTGCCGAGGGTCACCGTCTTCACCGGCCCGTCCAAGGAGAGAGAGGTGACGTCGTCGTAGAGGATCTCGGTGCCGAACTTCTCGGCCTGCTCCTGGAACTTGCCCATGAGCTCAGGACCCTGGATGCCCTCCGGAAAGCCCGGGTAGTTCTCGACGTCCGTGGTGTTCATCAGCTCTCCACCGATTTCAACCGAGCTCGCGACGAGCAGCGGCTCGAGGTTCGCGCGGGCCGCGTAGATTGCGGCGGTGAACCCGGCGGGGCCGGAGCCGATGATGATGACCTTGCGCATGTGTTCTCTCTTCTCACCTGATAGACGCTTCCCTGCTTGAAACCAATGGTAACCGCGCGGCATTCCCGCGCACAGGTGGCGCGACCGGATGCCGGGACTACTCGGTCGCGGACGGCTCCGCGACAGCATCCGTTCCTCGCCCCTTGCGGCGCCGGACGACCGTGCGGATGATTCCGAGCACGAGGAGCAGTCCGATGATTCCACCGAGGACGATGAGACCGATGCTCTCCCATTCGGCGCGCACGGTGACGTTCGCGGTCTGGTCGGCGCCGATATGCACGCCGGTGGGGGAGGTGAGCGCGAAGTGGACGCTGAGCTCTCCGCTGCCCACGCGCGCTTCGACCGGCACCTTGACGCGGGTGTTGCTGGCCGGCTGCGCGAGGACCTCTGTCCGCGGTCGCACGTCGAGGCGTGCATCCGACGGTCGCGACTCGAGGGTGACGTTCACTGGCCAGGGCAGGTCATTGCGCACCCACACCGGCAGCGGAGCCGCGGCCGTGAACAACTGAATCGGGCTGGGCTGCTGCACGCCGACGGCGTTCAACGTCTTGACGGTCGCTGCGCGATGGCCGGCGACGGCGGCCGGATAACTCTCGGCGGCGCCCACACCGATGAGCCGCAGGATCGCCAACCGCTCGGGAGAGAGCAGCACGAGCGGTTCGTCGAGGATCGAGGCGAACGAGGTGAGTCGTTCCTCGTCGGCGAGCACGCTGTCGAGCGCGGCTGCTCGCTCGTCCGTCGGATCCCCGACAATCGTGCTGGATGCCGGGTCCGCAGACCGCAGGTCCGTCAGAGTCGTGGGCTGCGTGAGCGCCGACAGCGACAGGATCGTCTCGCGCAGCGCCGTGGCCGATCGCGTTTCGTCACGATCGAGGCCGACCATCAGAGACGGCTGCGCGCCGGCGTAGGTGAGCTGGGCGAGACCGGCCACGATCTCATCCTCGCGCGTCGCGTCATCGGACGCGGCGGCAGCATCGGACAGGGTGGCCGAAACGGTCGAATCCATCGCCAGCACCCGATGGCCGTCGATGTCGAGCAGGGCGGATGCCGCTGTCGCGAGCGACGTCGACGGCAGCACCGTCGTCACATCGGTGTCGAGATACGTGTCGAAGGTTGCCAGGTCGGCCGTCTGCACATCTCCGAGCGGCCAGAGGATGCCGGTCTGCGAATCGGGAAGGGCGGTGAGCTCGTCGTACGAGGGCAGTTCCGGCTCGGCAGACGTCGGCTCCGGCGTCGGTGAGGGGGTCGCCGTCGGCGACGGGGTGGGTGCTGGGGTGCTGGCGCTCTGCACGAAGTCGGCGGCGTTGAGATATGGAGTCAGCGGTAGCGGTGCGAGCAGTTCCGGGAGTTCCGCGCGGGCCTGCACCGTGGCATCCGCATCTCCTGCTTGCAGCGCGAAGCGCTCGTTCGAGAGCGATTCCAGTCGATCGAGCCAGTCGGTGGCGCCCTGCGGAGCCGAGGTTCCCCGCGCGCGGATAGCGGCCGGGATGAGCGGATCGATGGCGATCGCGGCCGAGGTTCCGGCGACGCCATCGAGCTGGGCGGTGAGCGCACCCTCGGGGGCGGTAAGGGCTGTGAGCTCGTCGGCGGTGAGCAGTGCGCCGTTCGCGGGCGTCGCCGTGATCGGAACGAGAACAGTGACCTGCCGAGCCGCGTCGTCGCTCACGATGAGCACGCTGCTCGCGGTGAGCACATCAGAGGTGACAGTCGTGGAGGCCGGGGTCGTGGACAGGGTGCCCCGCAGCGGATAAACCCCGGGTGCGAGGTCATCGATGGCGCTCGCCGCCACGCTCACCGACACCGTGGATGACTCGGACACCGGGACGTCTTCGGAGGTATCCGAGCCGAGCGTGGCGAACGTCCCCGATGCCGAACCGCTGTCGAGCCATGCCCCCAGTGCCGTCGCATCCGCAAGGGGGGTGCGGTTCACCTCGATGGTGATGCGGCCGGCATCGACGGGGTCCTCGGAGCGGTTGTCGATGGAAGCGCTGACGGTCAGTGACGCACCCGGCTTGATCACACCGTGCAGGCCGGCCACCACCGACAGTCGGGCCGTGTCATCATCGGCGGTGTTCGCACCGTCGGTGTCGGCTTTCGTGGCGCCACCGGTTTTCGCTACGGTTTTCGCAACGGTGCCGACACCAGTGGAGGCGTCGGTGGAGGCATCGGCGACGGCAGCGGTGGGGGAGAGCAGCTGCGGCGTGGCGAGGACGCCGAAAGCGAGGGCGAACGCGACCGCGACGCGTGCGCTGCGATGCGCGCGGGCGTGCCTGCCGGTTCGGGGGCTGATCAAGACTCTGGTCTTCCTCGGGCGCCGGGGGCGGCGAACCCGTAAGTTGTGACCTCGCAATTCTAGGCGGGAGGCTTCGTGGTTGCCTGAAGGCGCGTAGAGTGACGGCCGTGTCCGACGCTCTCCCGCCTGTCCCCGATCCCGCTCTCGTCTCGGCATTGGCGGCTGATCTGGATGCTGTCGACTTCCGCTCCGAACCGCTGCGACAGCTGTGGGGCGAGGAGGCCGATGACGCACTCGGACGGGGAATGCGCGAGCCCCTCCTGCGCGCCATTGCGCGCGACGTGGGCGCTCTCGCGACGCTCGGTCGCCTGTTCATGCTCGGGATGCCGCAGCCCTCAGCGCTGGTCGCAGAGGCCCTGCCGCGCCTCGGCGTCGATGGTCTCGTGGCGCTCGGGCTCGCACGTCTGACCGATGCGGATGCCGTGCCCACGGCGCTCCTGCGCCCGCAATCGTTCGTGGATGCCGACGGCATCGGCGAGTGGTGGATCGCCAGCGAT
Organism: Microbacterium sp.; assembly: GCF_052099035.1. Lineage (GTDB taxonomy): Bacteria > Actinomycetota > Actinomycetes > Actinomycetales > Microbacteriaceae > Microbacterium. The sequence goes on from NZ_JBQDSX010000035.1 coordinate 31,442, forward strand.
CTTGACGAACTGGCACTGGGCACCGAGCTGCCCGCCGATCACGTGCTGGGTGTGGGTGGAGCATCCCGCACCCTTGCCGAGCTGATCATGCCCGCCCCGGTGTCGCGCGCGCTCGATCTCGGCACCGGGTGCGGAATCCAGGCCCTGCTCGTCTCGCGTCATGCCGGTGAAGTCGTGGCCACCGATGTCTCTGAGCGCGCACTCGCGTTCGCGGCGCTGAATGCCCGGCTGAACGGGGTGAGCAACATCACGTTCCGGCAGGGGAGCATGTTCGAGCCGGTTCAGGGCGAGGCGTTCGACCTCATCGTCTCGAATCCTCCGTTCGTGATCACCCCGCGCGTGGACGGGGTCACCGCGTACGAATACCGCGACGGCGGGCTCATCGGCGATGCGCTGGTCGAGCAGTTCGTGCGCGAGGCGCCGGAGCATCTGACGCCCGGCGGCGTTGCGCAGCTGCTCGGAAACTGGGAGTCGCAGACGACCGCCGGCCTTTCGCGGCTCGACTCCTGGATCGCGCCGGACCTCGATGCGTGGGTGATCGAGCGCGAGGAGCTGACCCCGCTCGGCTATGCCGAGCTGTGGATCCGCGACGGCGGCACGACCCCGCGCGACGCCGCGTTCGATCGGATGCTGGAGGCCTGGCTCGACGACTTCACCGCGCGCGGCGTAACGGCGATCGGGTTCGGATACGTACTGCTGCGGCGGGGAGTTGCCGGCCGCGAGCCGCTGCGTCGCTTCGAGAAGATTTCGCAGCCGCTCTCCGGGACGGGGCGTGCGCTTCGGGATGGTCTCGCTGCTCACGACGTGCTCGCCGACGGCATCCCGCGGACGCTGGTGACAGCATCCGACGTGACCGAGGCGCGGCACTACATGCCGGGCAATGACGACCCGAGCGTGATCGAGTTGCGCCAGGGGGGCGGGTTCGGGCGAACGGTCGCGGTCGATTCCGCGCTCGCCGGATTCGTCGGTGCCTGCGACGGTGAGCTGACGGTTTCGCAGATCGTCAGCGCGCTCGCTGACCTGTTCGAGGTGCCGTTGGCTGACCTGTGGGCGGACCTCGAGCCGCGCATCCGTGACCTCGTGCGCGACGGGTTCCTCGCCCCGCCCGTTCCCTGAGGGCGCTTCAGCCGTCCTCCGCCCGCATAACTCCGGAGCTTTTCTCAGATTCCGGTGTCGGGGGCTTCCTCGGGCATCGATCTGAGCAGTTCCTCCGGAGTTATGCGGGCTGAATCTCCGTGTGGCGTGGGGAATGCCACCGGCATCCATTCGGTTGTATGAAGTCATGAAGGCTTTCGGATTCCTCTCTTTCGGGCACTACGCGCCGGTGCCCGGATCGGGCACGCGCACGGCCGGCGACATGCTGCACCAGAGCATCGATCTCGCCGTCGGCGCTGACGAACTCGGTGTCAATGGCGCGTACATGCGCGTGCACCACTTCGCGCGGCAGTCGGCGTCCCCGATGCCGTTGCTCGCCGCGATGGCCGCGAAGACGGAGCGCATCGAGGTCGGCACCGGCGTCATCGACATGCGTTACGAGAACCCGCTGCAGTTCGCCGAAGAGGCCGCCGCGCTCGATCTCATCGCCCGCGGACGCATCGCGCTCGGCGTCAGCCGGGGCTCACCCGAAACGGCCCTGCGCGGCTACGAGGCGTTCGGATACACCGGTTCGGAGGACCCGCGCGGCGCCGACATCGCCCGTGACAAGTTCGAGCTGTTCCTCGAGGCGATCGACGGTGCGGGCGTTGCGCCGGGTGATCCGCAGCAGGTCGGCGAAGGCCGGTACCTGGCGATCGAACCCCGCTCCGAGACGCTGCGCGAGCACATCTGGTGGGGATCCGGGTCGCGGGCGACCGCCGAGGAAACCGGGCGCAAGGGCTTGAACCTGATGAGCTCGACGCTGCTGACCGAGGCGACCGGCGCGGAGTTCCACCAGCTGCAGCGCGAGCAGATCGACCTTTACCGGGCGGCGTACGAGGATGCTGGCCACACGGGAACGCCGCGAGTATCGGTGAGCCGCAGCGTCTTCCCTCTTGTGAGCGACAAGGACCGGGCGTACTTCGGTCTGCGCAGCGCCGAGAACGGCGACCAGATCGGCATCATCGACGGCATGCGCTCGACCTTCGGGAAGACCTATGCCGCTGAGCCCGATGTACTGGTTCGGCAGTTGCTCGCCGACGAGGCCGTCATGGCGGCCGACACCCTGATGCTCACCATTCCGACCCAGCTCGGCGTCGACTACAACCTGCACGTGCTGGAGTCGTTCGCGAAGTACGTCGCGCCGGAGCTCGGCTGGAAGCCGAACACCGAGGGGCCGGTGCAGGGCGACGCCGCCGAGGCCGAAGCCCCGACGGCGCACCCTATGCAGTAACTACTCCGCGCGCATGCGGCGACGCAGTGCAAACAGGCCGAGGCCCATCGCGAGCAGCAGCACAGCACCGACGATGAGCGCGGTGCTGTCGGCACCGGTCGTGGCGAGGTCGCCACCGTCAGAAGAACCCGCGTCACCCGCGGCTCCTTCACCCGGCGCAGGATCCGTGTCGCCACCATCCGTGTCGCCACCATCCGTGTCGCCACCAGCTGCGGCCGTCACGGCGAGCTCT
>NZ_JBQDSX010000036.1:0-27868 GCF_052099035.1 Microbacterium sp.
CACAACGGCAACCTCACCAACACGCGTGAGCTCACCGCCGAGATGGCCAAGCGCGACCGTCGGCACCTGAACTCGTCCAGTGACACCGAGCTGCTGCTGAACGTGCTCGCCGGTGAACTGCAGTCGACGACATCCGATGTCGATCTCGACCCCGAGCGCATCTTCGAGGCGGTCGCCCGCACGCACGAGCGCATCGAGGGCGCCTACGCCGTGATCGCCGTGATCGCCGGGTACGGTCTGCTCGCGTTCCGCGATCCCTACGGCATCCGCCCGCTGATCCTGGGGCGCCGTGACGGTGCAGCATCCGACGGGACCGCGCAGGACGAATGGGTCGTCGCGAGCGAATCGCTCGTGCTCGAGAACGGCGACTACGAAGTCGTCCGTGAGGTCGCCCCCGGCGAAGCCGTCTTCATCACCGATAAGGGCGAGCTGCACACGCAGCAGTGCGCATCCGATCCGAAGCTCTACCCGTGCGCCTTCGAATACGTCTACCTCGCGCGCCCCGACTCGACCATGAACGGCATCGCGGTCTACGAGTCGCGCCTGCGCATGGGCGATCGCCTGGCCGACACGATCGCCAAGCACGTGCCCCGCGAGAAGATCGACGTCGTCATGCCGATCCCGGACTCCGCACGTCCGTCAGCCATGGAGGTCGCGCGCAAGCTCGGCATCGAATACCGCGAGGGCTTCTACAAGAACCGTTACGTCGGTCGCACCTTCATCATGCCCGGCCAGGCGGTGCGCAAGAAGAGCGTCCGTCAGAAGCTCAACGCGATGCCGGCCGAGTTCGAGGGCAAGAACGTGCTGCTGATCGACGACTCGATCGTGCGCGGGACCACCAGCAAGCAGATCATCCAGATGGCCCGGGATGCCGGTGCCCTCTCGGTCACGTTCGCATCTGCCGCGCCGCCGGTGCGGTACCCGCACGTGTACGGCATCAACATGCCCTCCAAGCACGAGCTCATCGCGCACGGTCGGACGATCCCGGAGATCGCGGAGGAGCTGGGCGTCGACCACCTCGTCTACCAGGAGGTCGAGGATCTCAAGGCGGCGATCATCGAGGGCTCAGAGGTGACCGATCTCGACATGAGCTGCTTCGACGGGCGATACGTGACCGGAACCGTCACCGAGGAGTACCTCGACTGGGTGGAGAGCTCGCAGACGTCGTGACAGCCACACGTCCACTGTGGCGAGGACGCGCGCTCGCCGTCCTCGGCATCCTGCTCTGCGCATTCTCGCTGCGCTCGGCCGTCGCGTCGCTGTCGCCGCTGCTGGATCACGTCGCCGCGGAGTTCACCCTGCCGACCGCGGTCGTCGGCCTGATCGGCACCGCGCCGCCTGTCTGTTTCGCGATCTTCGGGCTGTGCACGCCGCTGTTCGAGCGGCGCTTCGGCATCGAGCGCGTCACGGTCATCGCGCTCATCGTGATCGCCACGGGGCTGGTACTGCGCGGACTGTCGTTCGATGCGATCTCGCTGCTGGTCACCTCTGTGCTGATCTTCGCCGGGGTGGGCATGGGGAACATCCTCGTGCCGCCGCTGGTGAAGAAGTACTTCCCCGACCGCATCGGCATGATGCTGACGCTCTACACGACGGCGATGTCGGTGTCCACGTTCCTGCCTCCTCTGGTGGCAGTACCGCTGGCGGATGCCGCGGGCTGGCGGATGTCGCTGGGGCTCTGGGGCGTGTTCGCCGTCGCCGGTGCCGTGCCGTGGATCATCATGCTCGTGAGCGGGCGAACGAATGCGGTCATCGTGGCGCCGGATTCTGTTCCTGCACCGCCGGCGATTCCCGACCGCATCGATCCCGCCGAACTGTCGACCGGTCCGATCGTCGTGGCCCCGCCGAGTTCACGCGTGTTCGCGCGCCTGCTGAGGCTGCCGCTGGCCTGGTCCATCGCCGTCGTCTTCGGCACGTCGTCGACCATGGCGTACGTCTCGTTCGCGTGGCTTCCCGCGATCGTCACGGATGTCGCCGGGGTCTCCGCCGCGGTTGCGGGGCTGCTGCTGTCGTTGTTCGCGATCATGAGCCTGCCGGCATCACTTCTCGTGCCGATTCTGGTCGTGCGCTTCCAAGCGACGCGGTCGGTGTTCGTCGTCGGCATCATCAGCGGCTTCGTCGGACTCGCCGGCCTGCTGTTCTGGTCGAACACGGTCACGGTGTGGCTGTGGGTCGCCATCTTCGGTCTGGTCGGCGTGCTGTTCCCGCTGGCGCTCGTGCTCATCAGCATCCGTGCCCGTACGCCGGAGAGCGCTGTGGCACTGAGCAGTTTCGTGCAGAGCGCCGGCTATATATTCGCCGCAGTTTTTCCCCTGTTGGTCGGTGTGCTGCACGAGAACACGGGGAATTGGACGGTGTCACTGCTCGTCATTGCCGCCGTGCTCGTCGTCGCGACCCCGTTCGGCCTCATCGCCGGTCGCCGGCGCACCGTCGAGGACGAGTGGGAACGTCGGTACGGCCGCTGGTGAACCGTCGGTGAGCCGGTTTCGGTTCAGCCGACGACGACCTCATCGCCGATGCGGATGACACCGCCGTGGCCGGATCGGTCTTCGACATCGCGGCTCACGCCGGGGAGCAGCAGCAGGCGCCCGAGCGCAGGTTCGCTCATTCCCAGGCGACCGGTGAGCGTCTTCAGCACCGGAGCGTCGCGCACACCGGTGTCGGGATTGGCATGGGTCGCGAGGCATCGGATGATCGGACACTCGGCATGGAAGGCCACATCGCCGATGCGGACACGACCAGCCCAGGTGAGTTCGTCACTGGGGCCGATGCCATCGATCACGATGTTCGAGCGGAACCGGCGGTCATCGATCGGTAGTTCCAGTGCTTCGCCGAGTGCTGTGACGCTGGCGGTGCTGTGCACGGAGACGTAGCCGCGCGCCCGATCCTGGAAGCGCGAGTGCACGCCGTCGCCGACGAGTCGCAGAGGCAGGCGCCCGTCACGTTTCAGTCGTCGCGCGTCGGAGGAGTCGAGCACGAATCGAGTAAGTGCCGCCTCGAGATCGGCACGTCCGTCGGTGTCGAGTCCGACGTCGGCGAGGAGCTGGTCCCCGTGCACCACTCTGATGCGCCCGGCCTCATCGTCGTAGGACAACCGCAACGCGGCGAGGGCAGGGAAGTCCTGTAGTGCCATACCCTGGGACTTCGGCCAGTAATCGAGACCGTCGCGCTGTTCCGGAGTCGCGGCATCCGCGAATCGGAACGCGAGGACGCGATCACCGGCCACCCGACCGTCCGGTTGGATCGTCAGCGCATCACGTCGCTCCGGCGTAAAACCTTTGACCGGATGACGAAAGAGGCCGACGACGTGAGGCATGGTCGGGTCGGCGAAGACTGAACTCGCGGCTCAGGCCTTTTCGAGTTCGTCTTCGTCTTCGTCCGCGTACTCATCGGCCCACTTGTCGACGTAAGCGTTTTCGTCGTCAGATGGGTGAGCAAGCTCACGCTCGAGCGCGGAGGTATTCAAGGACGGACTGTACGCCTTGAGTTCGCGGGCGATTTTGGTGTGTTTCGCTTTTTGACGGCCACGGCCCATGCGCGAGACCCCCTTACGAGTTAGGCTTCGGACGTTTAGAGGCCCGTAGCATTTCACGACACCGGCTAACGGCCGGTAAGAGTAGCATTCAGGATAGCACGAGGGCCAGGTCCTCTGGCCTTCGCCGGCAGGTGAAGGGACCGATTCTCATGACTGACCAGACCTCCTCCCCGTCCGACGAAGCCAGCCAGAATGCGGCGCTGCAGAAGGCCGTGATCGTCGGGATGCAGCCCGATCAGTCCCCGCATGTCCTGAGCGAGGCCGCGCGCTACGCGAAGCTGCTCGGAGTGCCCCTCGTGGTCGCGCACGTCGACGTCACGCGGTTCGTGACATATGAGGATCCGGACGGCTACGTCCACTCCGCTCCGATCGATCTGAACATTGAGGCGGGAGCTGCGGAATTCGACGACGTGCAGGTCGCCGCGGCATCCGTTCTTGAGACCAGCGGCCTGGAGTGGACCGCCCGCCAGCTGGTCGGCGATCCGGCGCTGGCGATCAAGCAACTGGCGAACAAACTCGACGCCCAGCTCATCGTCGTCGGAACTCGCAAGCGGGGGCTCGGGGAGTCGATCCGCGAGTTCTTCACCGGTTCCGTCGCCGCTCGGCTCGCTCACCGGCAGCACCGTTCGGTCTTGGTCGTCCCGCTGGAGCAGGAAGTTCCCGACGACCAGGCCGAGATCTGGACCGAGTAGCCCGCGCCGCCGCGCGCTGCGCGCCCGCGCGCCCCCGCCCTACCCCGCACGCCGAGGCCCCCTCTGGTCGCCGACGCCCCTCGTGAATCACGCATTTCACGGGGGGCGTGGACAGCCAGAGGGGGCCTCGGCGCCTGATTAGCGGGTGAGGGCGTTGGACACCGCTTGGGCCGCGGCATCCAGAGCGCGCTCGAGGTCGGTGACCACGCCCTCTGCGAGGGCGCCGCCGCGCGCGACGTGCGTGCGCAGATCAGTGCGCACCCGGGCGCGGAACGCATTGATGGATGCATCGGCACGATGCAGCTGCTCACGACTGGTGGTGCGCTCCTCGCTCATCGGAGCAGCCGTCGACGGGCGCGCCTTGGCGGCGTTGCGCTCGTCGTGTGCGGCGGATGCCAGGTCGGCACGGAGGCTCTTCATCGCCTCCTGCACGCTCTGACGCACCTCGTTCGCGATGAGTCGCACCGAGTCGGCGAGGCCGGATTCGATGCCCGCGAGGTCGCCTTCGCGTTCGGCGAGTTCGGCACGTCCGGCATCCGTGATCGCGTAGATCGTGGTGCGCCCGTCGACCGTCTTGGAAACCAGGCCCTCTTCTTCGAGCTTCGCGAGCCGCGGATAGATGGTGCCGGCACTCGGCGTGTATGTGCCGCCGGTGCGATCGGTCAGCGCCTGGATGATGCCGTAGCCGTGCTGCGGCGCCTCGGCGAGCAGCGACAGCAGGTACAGCCGCAGGTCGCCGTGCGAGAAGACGGCGGGACTCATGAGTCCCACTCCTCGTCATCTGCGACAGTCGTCAGCGGACGACGCAGTACCGTCGTGTCACCCGATACCGAGTTCGAGCGGATGTCGACGAAGGATCCGGCGAGCTCGCCGGTCGAACCGGTGAAGCTGGTCGGACGGGAACCTGCGCGGTCGACGCCGTCGATCAGTACGCCGCCGCTCATCGAGCGCACGACATAGTTGGCGGGGAGGGTCTCTTCGAGGCGGATCGTGCTGTTGCCCGAGACCGTGTTCAGGTTGATCGTGTTCACCGCGCCCGCGGCATCCACCCAGATGCTGCCGGACACCGTGTCGACGGTCGCCTTGCGGACCGAGCCCGTGAGTGCGACATCGCCGGAGACGCTGTTCGCGTTCGCCGTTCCGGTGAGGCCGCGCACCTGCACGTCGCCGGAGACGGAGTTCAGCGTGAGATCACCGATGTGGGTGTCGACGATGATGTCGCCGGAGACGGTGTTGAGTCGGGCGTCGTTGGTGAGGCCGGAGACGAGCGCGCCGGCGCTGACGACGCCGAGGTTCAGCGCGATGCTGCGGGGGACGGCGACGCTGACTTCGGCGCGCGGGCCGCCGCCGCCGAAGTTGCGGAACACTTCGAGGAAGTTGTCCCAGCCCAACTGCGGATGGTCGATCTCGATCTGCGTTCCGTCGGATTCGATGCGGAGGTCTTTCACCGTCACACCGCTCACTTCGATGCGGATGCCGGGTTCGTCGTGGGCGATGATGTCCACCTGTCCGCCGACCAGTCCGATCTTGAGCCGGGTTGCGTGGGCGATGTCGATGACGCGTTCCTCACCGGGGGCGATGAGCCACTTCTCGGTCATGGGTTCTCCTGAGGTTGAATGATCGCGATATATCGCGTGTCAAGAGAATAACACGATATATCGCGAGTTTGTCAAGGAATCGTTCAGAGACCGGTTGACCTTGACGCAACGTCAACTTTTACAGTGGTCATATCGAGACGAAAGGAGGATGCCGTGAGCACACACGACTGGTCGATCCAGGAGATCGCACGGCTGGCGGGAACCACGAGCAGGACGCTGCGTCACTATGACGACATCGGGCTGCTGGCCCCGTCGCGCATCGCGCACAACGGCTACCGGCACTACGACCAGGCCGCCCTCGTGCGGCTGCAGCGGATCCTGCTGCTGCGGGAGCTCGGGCTCGGTCTGCCGCAGATCGGCGAAGTGCTCTCGCGGGAGAGCAGCGAAGCATCCGCTCTCGAGACGCATCTCGCGTATCTGCGCGAGGAGCAGAACCGGCTGACACGACAGATCGCGTCGGTCGAGACGACTATCAATGCAGTGAAAGCAGGTGAATCTCTCATGGCAGAGAACATGTTCGACGGGTTCGACCACATCCAGTACAAGGACGAGGTCGAAGACCGGTGGGGTAAGAAGGCATACGCCGACGGCGACCGCTGGTGGCGGGGCCTGTCTGGGGCGGAGAAGTCTGACTGGCAGCAGCGTGTTTCCGACCTCTCCCGTGACTGGGTCGCAGCCGCCGAGAGCGGCGCAACTCCGGACTCCGATCGGGCGCAGGTGCTCGCGAAGCGCCACGTGGAGTGGCTGACGAGCGTACCTGGCACGCCGGCATCCGCCCTTCGGCCGGTTGCTGAGCCTGTCGAAGCACAGGGGTCGGATGCTGCAACGAAGGCCTACGTCACGGGTCTCGGCGAGATGTACGTCGCCGACCCGCGCTTCGGAGCGAACTACGCGACCGCCGACGGTGGCACCCGCGGCGCGGAATTCGTCCGCGACGCGCTGCGCATCTACGCCGAAGCGAACCTCTAGGCGGGAGGCGCTCGGCACGACGCTACTCAGCCACTCCACAGAACTTTTCTGTACAAAAGTACATGTACAGATCGTCCAGGAGGATCATGCCCGATTCCGCACGCCGCCGGCGTGACCCGGAGGCGCGCCGCAACGCGATCGTGCTCGCGGCCGCCGAGCTGATCGTCGAGGTCGGCGTGGATGCCATCACGCACCGCATGGTCGCCGCGCGCGCCGATGTCCCGCTCGGGGCGACGACGCAGTACTTCGACACGCTCGATGATCTCCGCGAGGCGGCGCTCCAGCTGCTCGTCGAGCACGTCGAAGTGCAGATGCAGCGGATGCGCGAGACGCTCGCCGCCGAGGGTGCGACCCCCGCGGCGATCGCCAGATTCCTGTCCGCCGCGGTCGCTGATGCCAGTGGTGTCGAGGCCGATCGGGCCGTCGTCACAACCGCAGTGCGCGATCCGAAGCTCCGCGAGCTCGCTCGTGCCTGGTCGCGCGATCTCATCGCGATCCTCGCACCGGAATACGGAGAGGAGCGGTCCACAGCAGCGGCCGTCTTCCTCGACGGCGTACTGTGGCACTCGCAGATCAACGATGTTCCGCTGCCTGGTCACCTCATCGAAAACGCACTCGCCGACATCCTCGGCGCCGACAGCCGCACCACCTGATCCCAGAGAGAACAAGCCTTGTCGAATCTCGCCGTCTTCAGTCTGCGCAACCGCGCGCTGATCGCCCTCATCACGATCGTCGCCGCCGTCTTCGGTGGGCTCGCGCTGACGAACCTGAAGCAGGAGCTCATCCCTTCTCTCGAGCTGCCTGCGCTCGTCGTCATGACGACCTACCCGGGTGCCTCACCTGAGGTCGTCGAGAACGACGTGTCGACGCCGATCGAGAGCGCCATCCAGGGCGTACCAGGTCTCGAATCGACGACCGCGACGAGCACGACCAACGCCTCGATCATCCAGGCGACATTCACCTACGGTGAGAACCTCGCCACGGCCGAGCAGAAGATGCAGCAGGCGATCAACCGCATCTCGTCGACTCTGCCCGCCGATGTCGAACCGCAGGTTCTGTCGGTGTCGATCGATGACTTCCCGGTGATCCAGGTCGCGGTCACCGGCTTCGCGGATGCGGAGACGGCACAGGCCGACCTCGAGAACGTCGCGATCCCCAAACTGGAAGACGTCGACGGCGTCAACGCCGCTGAGATCGTCGGTGGCGTCGGACAGCGCATCACGATCACCCCTGACACCGCGAAGCTGGCCGCGGCGGGCGTGAGCACCCAGGCGATCAAGGATGCGCTGGACCAGAACGGCACGCTGTTCCCGGGCGGTGACATCACCGAGGACGGGCAGACCCTGACGGTCCAGACCGGTGCGAAGATCACGTCCGTCGACGAGCTCGCAGCGCTCCCGCTGGTGGGTACGGATGCCACGATCGCCGATGTCGCCACGGTCGAACTGGGGACCGACCCGACCTCATCGATCTCGCGCGTGAACGGCGAAGACGCTCTCTCGATCTCGATCACCAAGCTTCCGGCGGCGAACACGGTGGACGTCTCCAAGGGCGTGATCGCCACGCTCGACGAGCTGCGCGACGCCTTCCCGGACGCCGAGTTCACGGTCGTGTTCGATCAGGCTCCGTTCATCGTCCAGTCGATCGACACGCTCGCCACGGAGGGGCTGCTCGGCCTCGTTTTCGCCGTCATCGTCATCCTGGTGTTCCTGCTATCGATCCGATCGACGCTGGTCACCGCGATCTCGATCCCCACCAGCGTGCTCATCACTTTCGTCGGGTTGCAGGCGTTCGGCTACTCGCTGAACATCCTCACCCTCGGCGCACTCACGATCGCGATCGGCCGCGTCGTCGACGACTCCATCGTCGTGATCGAGAACATCAAGCGGCACTATGTCGGCGATGCCGACAAGGGTGATGCGATCCGGCTCGCGGTGCGCGAGGTGGCCTCTGCGGTCACAGCATCCACCATCACGACCGTGGCCGTCTTCCTGCCCATCGTTTTCGTCGGCGACATGGTCGGGGAGCTGTTCCGGCCGTTCGCGATGACCGTCACGATCGCGATGGTCGCATCCCTCCTCGTCTCGCTCACGATCGTTCCCGTGCTGGCCTACTGGTTCCTCAGGCCCGGCAAGGAACTCACGGACGAGCATGGCGCGGTCATCGATCCCGAGCATGAGGATGCTCCGCCGACACGGCTGCAGCGCGGATACCGTCCAATCCTCCACTGGACGCTCAAGCACTCCGGTCTCACCGTCATCCTCGCCGTCGTCGTGCTCGGCGCGACGCTCGCGGCCGCTCCGCTGATGAAGGTCAACTTCCTCAGCGACACCGGCCAGAACACGATGACCGTCACGCAGGACCTCGGTCCGACCGCGAGCCTCGAGGCGAAGGATGCGGCGGCAGTCATCGTCGAAGAAGCACTCGACGGCATCGACGGCATCGAGAACGTGCAGGTGTCGATCGGTTCGAGCGGTTCTTCGCTCCGCGATGCCTTCTCCGGCGGCGCCGGCGTGACGTACTCGATCATGACTTCCGCCGACGTTGACCAGGAGCAGCTTCGCGCTGACGTCCTTGATGCTGTCGACGGTCTGGAAGGCGTCGGTGAAATCAGCGTCAACGCCGCAGCAGGCTTCGGCTCGAGCGACATCGAAGTGGTCATCACCGCGTCGAACGGCGAAGACCTGACCGCAGCGACCGAGGCTGTGACCGCAGAGCTCGAAGGCCGCGACGGCATCGGGGCGATCACGGACAACCTCGCAGCATCCCTGCCGTACATCGCAGTGGCCGTGGATCGTCAGGCCGCTGCGGACCGCGGGCTGTCCGAGGTCGCGGTTGGTTCGCTCGTGTCGAGCACGATGCGTCCTCAGACAGCGGGATCGATCGAGCTGGATGAGACGTCGCTGACGGTGTACATCGCAACGAATGAGCCCCCGGCGACCATCGACGAGCTGCGGACGCTGACGATTCCGAGTGCGCTCGGTCCGATCGAGCTGCAGGACATCGCCACGATCGAACAGCGCGAGGGACCGACGTCGATCACGACTCAGCAGGGCCGCCGCACGGCGACCATCACGGTGCCGCCGGCGTCGGACAACCTCGCCACCGCGACGGCGTCCGTCTCCGCAGCGCTGGAAGCGGTAGAGCTTCCTGATGGCGCCTCTGCCGAGGTCGGCGGCGTTGCATCGCAGCAGGCAGACTCGTTCTCGCAGCTGGGACTCGCGATGCTGGCTGCGATCCTCATCGTCTACGTCGTGATGGTGGCCACCTTCAAGTCGCTGCGCCAGCCGCTGCTGCTGCTCGTGTCGGTGCCGTTCGCGGCGACGGGCGCGATCCTGCTGCAGATCGTGACCGGGGTGCCGCTGGGCGTCGCATCCCTCATCGGTGTGCTGATGCTCATCGGCATCGTCGTGACGAACGCGATCGTGCTCGTGGATCTGGTGAACCAGTATCGCGAGAAGGGCCTGGCGACAGCGGAGGCCGTGATGGCCGGTGGCGAGAAGCGTCTGCGGCCGATCCTGATGACGGCGCTGGCGACGATCTTCGCGCTGACGCCGATGGCGCTCGGGGTCACCGGGCACGGCGGGTTCATCTCGCAGCCGCTCGCGATCGTCGTGATCGGCGGTCTGGTCTCGTCGACAGTGCTGACGCTGATCGTGCTGCCGACGCTCTACAACCTCGTCGAGGGCGCGCGTGAGCGTCGTCGGGCGCGCAAGGCCGGGCCGGATGCCGGTTCCGCAGACACCGGTTCCGATGACGAGCCGTCTCCGGATGCTCCGAATGCGGATGCTGCCGGGCAGCCGCTCACCCGCCGGGAGCTGCGCGACGCGCACAGCTGACCGGTGGGGCCTTGGAGTCTCGGTGGGGTCAGGTGAGGTCGATGCCCCAGGAGAGGGTCCAGGTCTCGCCGGGCGAGAGACGGCGGATGCCGAGGCCGCTGTTGAGCCCGTCGACCGGAGTGGTCATCGGCTCGATCGCGACGGCGAGGACGTGGTCCGGATAGTTCGTGGTGGTGAACACCTGCACGAACTCGAACTCCGGGCCCTGCCACACCGTGACCCGGCGACCGTCCGGGGCGGTCAGTGAATGCCTCACCCGTCCATCGTCGTCGGGGGTGAGGTCGGCGAAGCCCGTGTCGAGCGTGACACCGCCCAGACGCACGCCGGTGCGCAGCTCCTCCGACGCCGGAGTGGCCTTGAGCGGCAGCATCCGTTCGTCGGTTTCGAGCAGCGTCTGCGCGGGAACCCGCAGCACGAGATTTCGCGGGTCGACGTCGCCGATCGTCACGAAGGGATGAGTGCCGAGAGCGACGGGGGCCTCGGTGTCCGACCGGTTCGTCAGGGTGTGCGTGACCTCGATGCCGGCATCCGTGAGCGCATACGTGACCGACGTCTCGATCTCGTACGGATACCCGGTCTGCGGGTGGATCGTCGCGCGGAGCGTGGCTGCGGCATCCGACTGCTCGATCTCGTACGCGGTGAATCGCAGCAGCCCGTGGATGGCGTTGTTTAGTTTCGGCTCGCTGATCGAGAGCTGTCGGACGGTTCCAGCATCCCGCCATACGCCGTCGCGAACGCGATTCGGCCACGGCGCGAGGACGACACCCGAGCACGATGGCGTCGGGATGTCCTCGGGATAGCGTGCGACGAGATCGACGCCGCCGACCGCGAGCCCGCGAAGGGATGCTCCGACCTGGGCGATCTGTGCTGTGACAGTGCCGCGGGAGAGATGGATCTGGGTGCCGGTAGGGGAGAGTGAGCTCACTCAGACATCGTACGGGCACGTTCTCAGGCGCGTCGGGTAAACTTGCACGGTCGGCTTCGGGCACCCGCGACAAAGCGGGAGACTTTGCATCATGTGTGAGCCCAGGGGCCGATGGTTATCAACCATCACATGAATGGCCCCGGCCGATGAATGCCCGGGTATATCCGCCGTGCGCTGAGCTCTGTGCGCACGCAGCCCTGCATAGACAGGGCGGATGCTGTTCTCGTGTCAGAGACAGTCAGGAAATCCCATGCCTAAGAATGGCAAGCCCAAGGGCGGTCGCCCGTCCCGAAACTTCGAGCCGCGCTACGCGAAGAAGACGTCGTTCCACGACCGTCATGCTGGCGCAGGTTCCCGTCCCGCGCCCGGTCGCGATTCGCGTGACTCGCGCGATGAGCGGTCGGATGCCGGGGAGCGCAGCTTCTCGTCGGATCGCCGCTCGTCGAGCCCTCGCGGGTCCGGTGGCGACCGGTTCGACCGTCGTCCCGGAAACAAGAGCCCGGGCCACCGCGGCTACCGTCCCGCCGAAGCGGATGCCGGCGCTCCCAAGCGCCGCTGGTCTGACCAGGACCGTGCCGGTCGCGACGAGTCTCGGGGCATCCGTGGCCGTGCGGAGTCCGGTCGCCGCGAGAGCCCGCACCACCGTGACGAGCGCGGTTCGCAGGGCGAGCGCCGCTACAGCAACGACCGTCCGTCGGGCGACGGCCGTTTCGACGACCGTCCGCGGCGCGATGACCGCGGCGGAGACCGTCCCCGTTTCCAGGGAGACCGCCCGCGTTTCCAGGGAGACCGTCCCCGTTTCGAGGGTGACCGTCCCCGTTTCAACCGTGACGAGCGTCCGAACCAGGGTGACCGGGCGCGTTTCGGCGGCGACCGCAACGAGCGTCCCCGTCGCGATGACGAGCGCAGCGGCGAGCGTCGATTCGAGGACCGTCCCCGTCGGGATGACCGTGGCGGAGACCGCCCACGCTTCCAGGGGGAGCGTCCCCGTTTCAACAACGAGCGCGGTGGCGACCGCCCTCGCTTCAACCGCGACGAGCGTCCGAACCGTGATGACCGTCCGTCGTACGGCGACCGCCCTCGTCGCGATGATCGCGGCACCGGAGCACAGGGCGACCGTCCCCGTCGTGATGACCGTCCTTCCTATGGTGACCGTCCGAGCCGCGACGACCGTCCGAGCCGCGACGACCGACCGTCGTATGGTGACCGTCCGAACCGTGGCGAGCGTCCTTCGCACAGCGACCGTCCCCGTCGGGACGACCGCCCGCGTCGTGACGAGCGCGAGCACCGTCCGGCCCGCGACAACTGGAATGCTTCGGCAGGCTCTTCCCACAAGGGTGCGAAGTTCGAGCCGACCGAGGACGTCGTCCACGAGAAGCTCGCGGCGAAGGTCATCGCAGCACCCGAGGTCGAGGGCACCTCGTTCGGCGACCTCGGTCTCGGATCGAACATCGTCGACACCCTGAGCGGCATGGGTGCCTCAGCGCCCTTCCCGATCCAGGCGGCGACGATCCCGTCGATCCTCGAGGGGCGCGACGTTCTCGGTCGCGGCCGCACCGGTTCCGGAAAGACCATCGCCTTCGGCGCTCCGCTGGTCGAGAGCATCCTGAAGGGCCAGGCCGGCAAGCGCCGCGAGTTCGGTCGCAACCCTCAGGCGATCATCCTCGCTCCGACGCGCGAGCTCGCGCTGCAGATCGACCGCACCGTCCAGCCCATCGCGCGTAGCGTCGGCCTGTTCACCACGCAGATCTACGGCGGTGTCCCGCAGGGACGCCAGGTCGGTGCGCTGAAGAAGGGCGTCGACATCGTGATCGGCACCCCTGGCCGCATCGAGGACCTCATCAACCAGCGCAAGCTCGACCTCTCGGAGTGCCGCATCGCGGTGCTCGACGAAGCCGACCACATGTGCGAGCTCGGATTCGTCGAGCCCGTGCAGCGCATTCTGCGCCACACGGCAGAGGGCAGCCAGAAGCTGCTGTTCTCGGCGACGCTCGACCGCGAGGTCGCCGCTCTCGTCGAGGAGTTCCTCGTGGACCCGGCCGTGTACGAGGTCGCCGGTGAAGACCAGGACTCGGGCACCATCGACCACCGCGTACTCGTGATCGACCACCGCGACAAGGCCGAGATCCTCACCTCGATGGTCGACCGTGGCGGCAAGACGCTCGTCTTCGCCCGCACGCGCGCGTACGCCGAGATGCTCGCCGAGCAGTTCGACGATGCCGGCATCCCGGCGGTGTCGCTGCACGGAGATCTGAACCAGGCCAAGCGAACGCGCAACCTGCAGCGCATGACCTCGGGCCGAGTGAACGTGCTCGTCGCAACGGACGTCGCTGCCCGCGGCATCCACGTCGATGACATCGATCTCGTGATCCAGGCCGATGCGCCCGACGAGTACAAGACGTACATGCACCGCTCGGGTCGCACCGGTCGCGCTGGTCGCGCCGGACGTGTCGTCACGCTGATCACGCGTCAGCGTGAGCGCCGCATGAGCGAGCTGCTGGGGCGGGCCGAGATCGATGCGCCGTTCGAGAAGGCGCGCATCGGTGACGACATCATCGAAGAGCTTGCAGGGCGCATGCCCACCGAGGCCGAGCTCACCGCCTGATCGCGTTCATAACTCCGCAGTAGTCTGCGGTTTCGGGGCCCGGAAGTTCTTTCCGGGCCCTTTCGCGTGCATTCATGAGGAGTTATGAGCGGGGAGTTCACACCGCAGCGCGCGTATGCAGGGCCGAGCTCAGTGTCGTCCCGTTCAGGTCGAGATACAGCTGGCCTTCGGTGACCGTGAGCGTCACGGTGCTGCGTCGCTCGAGCTCGCGGACCGCGCTGTCGATGAAGCCGGGGTCGAAGCTGAAGACCTCGATCGCCTCGACATTGTGGATTCGCTTGCCGGCCCAGGGCGCTGTGACTTTGGCAGGGTCGCGATGCGTGTAGACGGCAACCCTCTCGGCGAGCCTGCTGCCGTGGTGCAGCCGTTCGGCATCCGGGGCGCCGACCTCGATCCAGGCCGTGATCGCCCCGGTGAGGTCACGGACGATGACCGCCGGCTCGTCGGTGGAGGAGATGCCCTCGCCGAATGCGATTCCCTCGGTGTACTCCAGGCAGTACGCGAGGAGCCTCGTCACCATGTAGGCGTCCGTCTCGGACGGATGCCGCGCCGCACGAAGCGTGAAATCGTCGTAGACGCCGCGATCCATGTTCGCCAGCTGCACTGTGAAAGTGTGGATCGTTGCACCGATGGCCATAAGGCTCGAGCCTACGCGTGTCAGGGTGGCGACTCGCACCGACCGCACGCGAGTAAACTCGTCCCGAATATCTGCCACCTGAGGGGGAGCATGTCGGATACCGACTTCTGGATTCTGCCGGGAGGCCTGGACGATCAGGCCAGGGCGTTCGACGAAGGCGCCCAGATAATGGGTGATGCCAAGGCATGGACAGACGATCATCCTGTCGGCAGCGCCGACGGTCATCCGCTCTATACGGGTGCTGCAGACGCGGCACGGGAGATCAGCGGCGGCCTCAGCACCTTCTTCTCTCATGTGCAGCTGGTCTTGACCGGAGTCGCGACCGAGTTGCGTGACGTGGCCGAAGAAGCGCGCGGCATCGACATGCAGACGGCCGCGGAGCTGGACGCCTACGACCCGGCCGAGTACAACGATTTCGATCCGGAAGCCCCGGGGCGGCGTTCAGCGGCGGAGATCGCTCCGACGTACGACCGCACCGAGGACGAGGATCTCTTCCCGGTCTATTCGCTCAATGCGGGCGGAATCGGCTACTACTGCGATGCAGGCGGACAGTTCGACTCGATCAATGAACAGAGCGCGAATCTTGTGCCTGGCGATATTCTCAGCCCTTCGGAGTGGGCGTGGACGGTGATGGGCTGGCTCGGAGCCCAGACGCTGAAAGAAGATCTGCTGGAGATGTTCGGGGGCCGGTGGGTCGATCTGTACAAGTTCCAGTACATGCTCGACGGCATGGGCACGCTCCTGGGCGACCTGGCCGGCAACCTCGAATCCTCGGCGGGCGCCATCAGCGTGTATTGGCAGGGCTATGCCGCCAACAGTGCGCAGGAGTATCTCGCTGACCTGATCGAACGGTTGCGGAGCGCGGGCAGGGAACTCAAAACAGGGGCAGGAAACTTCAGCGACTTCCTTGAAGGGGTCGACCTCGAATTCGAAGCCCTTTCCGGCGCTGCATATGGCTTCGTGGACGCGCTGATCGTCGCAGTTGTGGCTTTCAGCGCGGGCGCGGCGACAGTGGAGACGGGCGTTGGGCCTGTCGCCGGTGGGGCCGTCGGTGGGATCTCGCTGCTGTGGGCGGCGAAGCGGCTGAAAGATGTGTGGGACGGCTTGCAGACGGCGATGACCGTGCTGACGACGTTGGATGCTGTGGCGCATCTCTCCTCGGACCTCAGCGACGTCACCGCCGAACTGCACATTCCGACCATGGCGGAGACCGCATGAACGGGGCGGAGATGAAAAGGGAAGAGCGACTTTCTGAGATGTCGGATGAAGCGGACAAGTGGTTCCGCCCGACCGGAGCGACGAACGAGCGACCGCTTGTGGACTGGATTCCGGCGTCTGCGCCCGTGATCCAGGAGGTGAGACGCGATCTGACCCGGCTCGCCGATGACCCGGATACCGGTTCGGAGCTGCGCAAGCGCGTGCGCGCGGTGCTGAGCGGCGACGCGAAGCTCTCGACGCTGCTCGAGTCGGGCGGGTTTCCGATTCTGAAGGAGAGCGAACTCCCGAGGGATGCGAGATACGTTATCGATGCTATGCGCGAGGGGGAGTTGAAGTGATCAAGGTTGCTGCGTCCACGGCCGTCACGCTCAAGGACATTCAGACCGGGCTCGAGGGGATCTCCGAGCTGCTCGAAAAACTCGATCAGACGTTGCAGGTGCTCGAGCGCCAGTGGAACGGTGAGGCACGCGAAGCGTATGCGCTGGCGCAACGGGAGTGGAACGCGAATATGGGCCGCCTGAACGCTATCGCCGCCAGCGCGCGAGGGCGTGCGCTGCAGCACACCGAGGACATCGGCGCGTTCGACGTGCGACGCAGGTCTGCGTGGACTCGATGAGGCGCAGCCCGATCGTTGCTGCGGGGGCAGTAGCCCTGGTAGCGCTGGGCCTGGCCGGGTGTTCGAGCTCGCCCTCGACGGTGTCGATCGCCTACGAGCAGGACGGAGCGGAGCACACGGTGACCGCCCACCCTGACACCGTGACGTGCACCGAGACCGAGGCATCGAGCCTGGGTATAGAGGGAACGCAGTACAGCGTGCGACTGAGCTTCGGTGACGACTCGCTCGGCTCGTACGGCAGTGCCTGGGTGTACGACGAGAGGATCGTCTACTTCACGGCCGACACGCTTGATATTTCGCATACGGATGGCCATGTGCGTGTCGAGGACGCACCGGGAGTCGTGCAGGTCGTGGAGTACGCCGCCGATGACGGGGAGCCGATCGGCGAATTCGATATCGATGGTGCAGCTGAGGTCGAGGGCAGCCTGACCGCTGATCTGGTGTGCGCGCAGTGAGGCGTGCACTCTCCACCATCTCCGCAGCAACCGTCGCTCTCCTTCTCCTCTCCGGTTGCGCGGCAGGCGAACAGCCGACCCACGACAGCGCATCGCCGGAGCCAGTTGCCGTCGCGCCGACGGAACCCACGATCGAGATCACATACGAGATCGACGGCCGCAGTGAGACAGTGCGCGCGCATCCGGATAAGCAGGGGTGCTCGGCACGGATGCTGCAGGCGTTCTCGGACTCCGACGTAGCATCCTCGGTCAGCCTGCCCGCAGGCGGTGATTCCGGACAGATTCGTGCCTTTGTCCTCGACGATCTCTATGTCGGCTTCCTCGGGAGCGGTGACGCACAGATCACATCGGCCGACGACGGATCATCAAGTGCTTCGGTGGTGTCGCTGGAAGGGACCGCGACGCTCGTCGAGATTCCGGAGGGCGAGTCGCCGTCGGCGGGCGAGCTGGATTTGAGCACCGGCACCGAAGTGCCTGCGACTCTGACCGCTACGGTCGTGTGCCGCACGGAGTAGAAGACAGCGTCCCTCAGAACAGCGTCGTTCAGAACAGCGTCGGGGCGGGAGCAGCCGCAACCGCTGCTGAGGGGAGTCGTGGCGCGGGCACCCCAGCGTCCGAGTGTCGTGCCTCCAGGCCGTATGCGCGAATGAGCGGTCTCACTCGCCGCGCGAGCCACTGACGGTACTCCTTCGGCGCATTCGCCGCTGCCCCCGGATACAGCACGCGATAGGACGACATCAGCTCGGGATGTTCGCGCTGGAGCCACTGCATGAACCAGCTCTTCACTCCGGTCCGCAGGTGGAGGGCGCCGTAGATCACGTGATCCGCACCGGCGCTCGCGATCTTCTGCAGTGCCGTATCGATGGCGGCGACCGAGTCGGTGAGGTGAGGCAAGACCGGCATCAAGAAGACGCTGACGCGGAATCCCGCGTTCGTCAGCGCCCGGACCGTGTCGAGGCGTGCTTGGGTGCTCGGCGTGCCCGGCTCGATCGAATGCTGAAGCTCGTCGTCGTACATGGCGATCGACATCGAGATGTCGATGGGGACGGATGCTGCGGCATCCACGAGCAAGGGGACATCGCGGCGGATCAGCGTTCCCTTGGTGAGGATCGATATCGGCGTACCGGATTCGGTCAGGGCGCGGACGATGTCCGGCATGAGCCGGTAGCGGCCCTCTGCGCGCTGATAAGGGTCGGTGTTGGTGCCCAGTGCGACCATCTCATGTCGCCAGCTGCCACGACGCAGTTCTTTCTGCAGCACCTCGGCGACGTTCGTCTTCACGACGATCTGGGAGTCGAAGTCTGCACCGCCATCGAGATCGAGGTACTGGTGGGTTCCTCGCGCGAAGCAGTAGAGACAGGCATGACTGCATCCGCGGTAGGGGTTGATCGTCCAGCTGAACGGCATCCGCGAGCCGGCCGGAACGCGATTGAGCGCCGACTTCGCCAGCACCTCGTGAAAGGTCATTCCGGCGAATTCTGGCGTCGTCACTGTTCTCACGATGCCGCTGCGATTCTCGAGACCGGGGAGTGCCTCAGCATCCGTCTCGTCGAGAGCCTGTCCCTGCCAGCGCATGCACTTATTCGAACAAAGAATCGACATTAAGTCAACTAATCATGCGAAATATGTTCGAAGGTGGATGAAGGGAGCACTGGTTCGTTAAGAGAGAATGGAATCCATGAGAGGCGCCATGCACCCCCGGCACGCGTCCCCCCGTTCACGCGTGCTGAC
Source organism: Microbacterium sp. (assembly GCF_052099035.1). Taxonomy (GTDB): domain Bacteria; phylum Actinomycetota; class Actinomycetes; order Actinomycetales; family Microbacteriaceae; genus Microbacterium. The sequence continues at coordinate 18,821 of NZ_JBQDSX010000036.1, forward strand.
GATCGCTCTGCCGATCGGCCTCGCGGTGACGGCGCTCGGGGCGATGTGGGCCATGACAGAGGTGACGCCGACGGCGGATGCTGTGGCTCCGCCCCTCCCGGCTGTGGCCGCGCAACTGCCCAGCGTGGAGTTCGCCTCTGTCGCACCGGCCGATCCGTGCGGAGAGCCGGCAGTGGTCGACGCGCTGGCAGCGGGCGACGACGAGGCGGTGATCGCCGCGTTCGGAGGCGGAGCGGACTTCCGGGACGCGATCGTGGCTGGCAGCGCTCCATGCATCTCTCTGGCAGATCCCGCGCGTCGATGGGTGGTCGTGAACAAGACCCACCCGCTCGCGCCCGAGGACTACGAGCCGTCGCAGATGACGGAGGCGCCGGTTCAGACGACGACAGCGTCACGATTGATCCGAACGGATACCGCGGCCGCTCTCGGGGACATGGCTGAGGCGCTGAACGCATCCGGTTCGGGTGTGCTCGGAATGAACAACGCGTACCGCTCGTACGGGCTGCAGGTGTCGAACTATTCCGGTCAGGTGAGCGCGGCCGGGCAGGCTGAGGCAGATCTCGGATCGGCGCGTCCGGGGTTCAGTGAGCACCAGACCGGTCTCGCTGTCGACGTCGTGGCTTGCGACAGTGGATGCGGTGGAATCGACGCGTTCGGCGCCACGGCTGAGAGCGAATGGGTCGCCGCGCACGCGTGGGAGTACGGCTTCATCGTCCGCTACGAAGCCGACGCGACCGGCACCACGGGGTACGAGCCGGAGCCCTGGCATCTCCGCTACGTCGGACCGGAGCTCGCCAGCGCGTATCACGAAGGCGGCTACCACACACTCGAGGAGTTCTTCGCTCTGCCAGCAGCTCCCGACTACGCGCACTGAATCGCGCATCCGGGCGTCCGGACGTCCGGATCTGTGGCATCCCACAAATGCGGTACTCAGTCTCACGCATCGCGGGATGCATTCTCACAATGCCCTGTCGTTGCATCCGATCCCCGGCATAGACTCAGCGGAGCAACGGTGCCTGACACGTTCGGCGCCAGAATACGTTCGGGAGGACGGCATGGAACGCGACATCTACGACGAGGACCACGAGGCATTCCGCGATCTGGTCAAGGACTTCGTCAAGCGACACGTGAGCACCGAGAGCATCGAGAAGTGGGATGCTGCGGGCGAGATCGACCGCGACACGATGCGTGCTGCGGGCGAGGCAGGGCTCATCGGGCTCTCGGTCCCGGAGGAGTTCGGCGGCGCCGGCATGCTGCAGGACTACCGCTTCCGCGCGATCGTCAACGAAGAGGTCATCGCCTCGGGTGCGGGGTCGCTGGCGGGTGCCTTCGGAATACAGGACGATCTTGCCGTGCCGTACCTCGTGCACATGGGCACGCAGGCTCAGAAAGAGAAGTGGCTGCCGCGCATGGCCACCGGTGAGGTGCTCGGTGCGCTCGCCATGACCGACCCGGGCGCGGGCTCCGACCTCCGCGGCATCAAGACCAACGCGAAGAAGGTCGACGGCGGGTACATCCTCAACGGCGCGAAGACATTCATCTCGTCCGGCACCACCGCCGACATCGTCGTCACATTCGTGAAGACCGGTGAAGGCAACCGTCCCGACGCGTTCAGCCTGCTGATCCTTGAGAAGGGGATGGAGGGCTTCGACCAGGGCAAGAAGCTCAGCAAGATGGGCTTCCACGGATGGGACACCGCAGAGCTCAGCTTCACGGACGTGTTCGTTCCCGAAGAGAACCTGATCAGCGGCAAGGAGGGTCAGGGCTTCATCCAGCTGATGATGAACCTGCCGCTCGAGCGTCTGTCGATCGGTGTTGCTGCTGCTGCCGCCGCTCAGGCCGCGGTGGACTGGACGGTCACCTACACCAAGGACCGTGAGGCGTTCGGCGAGCGCATCGCGGATTTCCAGAACACGCGCTTCCGTCTGGCGGACATGGTTACGACCACCGAGGCGATGTGGGCCTACGTCGACCGTGCGATGCTGGCCTACCGCGACAAGAAGCTCACCGCTGAGGATGCGGCCAAGGTCAAGTTCTGGGCGACGGAGCGCGAGTGGGAGGTGCTCGACATCGGCGTGCAGCTGCATGGCGGTTACGGCTACATCATGGAGTACCCGATCGCCCGCGCCTTCACGGACGCCCGCGTGCACCGCATCTACGGCGGCACGAACGAGATCATGCGCGACCTCGTCGGTCGTCAGATCGTCGGCAAGCGCTGACGCACACGCTGCTCCGGTAGCAAAACTGATGCTACCGGAGTAGCATCCCGTTATGGGAAGTACGAAGATCAGCCTCAGCTTGAGCGACGAAGATCTCGCGTTTCTCGAGACCGAGGCCCTGACGGGTCGCTATGCGTCGCGCTCCGCCGCGATCCAGGATGCGGTGCGTCTGCTGCGCGAGAGTCGCTTGACTGACGCCTACGCCGAGGCACTCGCTGAGGGGTATGACGACGACTGGGATCTCGCGACGAACGACGGAATCGCATCTGCATGACGGTCAGTCTGTTGCGCCGCAGTCAGATCGTCCTCGTGTCGTTCGACCCCACCGTCGGCTCGGAATCTCGCAAGACGCGCCCGGCCGTGGTCGTCAGCAACAACGCGGCGAATGGTGTGGCGAGCCGGAGCACTCACGCCACGATCACTGTGGTTCCGGTGACGTCGAACGTCTCCCGAGTGCTGCCGTTTCAGGTGCTCCTCACCGCGGCAGCGACGGGTCTGGAACGCGATTCGAAGGCTCAGGCCGAGCAGGTCCGTACAATTCCCGTGGCGCGTGTCGTCCGCCCTGTCGGCTGGGTTCCCGCCGAGCTCATGGGGGCGATCGACGACGCCCTGCGGGTGCACCTGGCGTTGTGATCGGGCGCGCCGTGTACGTGCTCACTTCCAGGGGAAGGTGAGTGCGAAGATCACCGCGGATGCCGCGATGAACAAGGCGATGAACACCGTGTCGCGGACGCGGAAGGGCACCAGGTGCCGCTCTGTGCGCGTCGGGTGGGCGCCGAAGGCGCGAGCATCCATAGCAAGGGCGACGCGCTCCGCATGCCGGATCGCACTGGCGAGCAGGGGCACGATGTAGCCCCAGCCGCGTGCGATCGCGGCGAACGGTCCGCGGCCACGGTGGTGTCCGCGCACACGATGGGCCGCACGGATCACACTGAGTTCGTAGCCGAATCGCGGCACGAACCGGTAGGCCGCGAGGGCGGTGTACCCGATTCGGTAGGGGACGCGAAGCTGCTGGATGCCGGCTCGGACCAGATCGGGGCCGGTCATCGTGAGACCGGCGATGAGGGCGAGGGCGAGGATCGCTGCGATCCTCAGCGCGCTAGCGTATCCGATCTGGAGGGCTCCGGTGGACAGCGTCCATCCGCCGATCTGCAGGAAGGGCGCGGTGTCGTCGACACTGGCAGCATCCACCCAGATCGAGAACCCGAATCCAATGACGAGGACGCCGAGCGGCACCGCGAGGAACAGCAGTGCGGCGATGCGCGGCGTGATGCGTGTGCCGGCGAGGATCAGGGCGTAGGAGAGCGCGATGAAGCACAGCGGTGTCGTCATGTCGCGGACGAACACCAGCAGCACGATGGCGGGCAGAACGGCGGCGATCTTCGCCAACGGATTGAGATGGTTCAGGAATCGCCAGGCGGATGCTGGCAGTTCTGGCGCGAACGGGTCGATCGTCTTGGTGGGCGAGGTGATCGTGGTCATCGCGCCACCTCGGTGAGGATGCCGCGCAGCGCGGGGTCCAGCGCACGGTGCAGAACGGGCAATCGAAGCCCCGCCGATTCGAACAGTCCTGCCGTGGCGAACAGCTCCGCGGTGGGGCCGGATGCGTGCACACTGCCCTCATTGAGGATCACGGTATGCGTGGCGTGGTCGGCGACCAGCTGCAGGTCATGCGTGACGATGATGATCGTCGTTCCCGCCGCGCGGAGATCGGCGAGGAGGTGGAGGAGCTCGTCGGCGCGAGCGCGATCCTGGCCGAAAGTCGGCTCATCGAGTGCAAGCACGCGGGGGCGGGTGATGAGCGCTGTGCCGACAGAGAGTCGCCGCTTCTCGCCGCCGGACAGCAGGAACGGATGGACGTCGGCCTTGTGCTCGAGCCCGAACCGCACCAGCATCTCGTTCACGCGCTCCGAGATCTCGGCATCTGCAATCTTCGATCCCTGAGCCTGTCGAACCGATCCCTGAGCCTGTCGAAGGGTCAGCCCGTGCGCGAGCTCGTCGAAGACGGTGTGTGCGATGAACTGATGCTCGGGGTTCTGGAACACGAACCCGATGCGTGCGGCGAGATCGCGGGGTGATGCTCGCGCCGGATCCAGCCCGTCGACCTCGACCTGGTTCTTCGGCGGTGGCACGACGCCGGCGAGCGCCTGGATGAGCGTGGTCTTCCCGGCGCCGTTCGCGCCGACGATCGCCGTGAGCGAGCCGGACTCGATGTCGAGCTCGATGCCGTGCAGGATCTCTGTGCGTCCGCGTTTCACGGTGAGGTTTTGGGCTCTGACGATGGGGGGAAGCGATTTCGACTCGCCTTCGGCTCGCTCAATCCGTTTCGACTCGCTTCGCTCGCTCAACGACCCGCGGGGGGAGCCGCTCAACGACCCGCGGGGGGACTCGCTCAACGACCGGCGGGGGGAGTCAGAGCCGGCCCCTGAGCCTGTCGAAGGGGCCAGCGCCTCCGCCAGTTCCTCGGGCGTCAACGGGAGCGGCGCGTCTGCCGGCAGGATGCCGCGATCGCGCAGCATCCGCCCCGCCAGGGTCGCAGCGGGCAGCCACACGCCCATCGCGACCAGTTCATCGGTGTGCCCGCGCAGCACTTCATCGGCCGGGCCGTCAAAGACGAGCCGGCCCTGTTGATCGAGGACGAGCACGCGGGTCGCGAAGCGCATCGCGGCATCCAGATTGTGTTCGACGAGGATGATCGAACGATCGCCGGACGCCACGAGTTCGGCCAGAGCGTCGTAGACATCGTCGATGCCCTGCGGGTCCAGGTTCGCGGTCGGCTCGTCGAGCACGATCAGCGGGGATCCCATCGCCAGTGCGCAGGCGATCGCGAGGCGTTGCCGGCCTCCGCCGGAGAGGCGGTCCGGGTTCCAGTCCTGGCGATCCCACAGGCCGACCTGGCGCAGCGCCTGCTCGGCCCGCCCGAGCACTTCGTCGACCGGGAGCAGCAGGTTCTCCAGCGCGAACGCGACCTCGTCCAGCAGCGTGCCGGTGACGATCTGCGCATCCGGGTCCTGGAAGACCATCGCGATGTCGGCGCTGAGCTCGGCGACGGGAGTGCTCACGGTGTCGTGGCCGTTGACTTCGATGCTGCCGGACACCTCTGCGGGAACCGACTGCGGGATGAGTCCGTTCAGGGCGAGCGTGAGCGTCGATTTTCCCGAGCCGCTCGGGCCGAGCACGAGCACGACTTCACCGGGCTGCACATCGAAACTCACGTCCACCGGCGACGGGCGCGTCGATCCCGCGTGCGTCAGCGAGAGCCCGCGCACACGGAGCAGGGGCGCAGACGAGGGCATGCTTCCAGGTTAGCTGAGCCTTACCTGAATCGAAACCGCGCAGGAATCGAAACTGTGCAGCAGTCGGAAGGGGACCGGAACGGCGGAACTCAGCCGCGGATGACGCCCGCGCGCCGGAGGGCGCTGCCGATGGCGAGGCCGACCACGGTCCAGGCGACCGGTCCCGCGACGAACAGGGCGCCGAAGCCGATCCCGCCCCAGAACGGAAGGCTCGAGACGTCGAAGGCGAACCATAGCGGCACGGCGATCACGAGGCCGGTGATCGCGGAGGAGAGCAGGAACCGCCAGGGTTCCCAGTGTCGATAGCGGGTGAGTGCCGAGACCCCCTCTTGCACACCGCCGAACACGACGGCCGCGAGGAGGTACCGCCCGGCCATGGCGGGGACGAAGGCCAGCCCGATGAGGGCGGCGATCGCGTGCGTGATGAGGGCAACCCACGGTGCGCGCAGGACCTGCTGCGCGATCACGCCGGGGAGGACGTGGAAGCCCAGTACGAGGCCGTAAAGGGGGATCGCACCGGCCGCCGCGAGGATGTGCAGACCTGCCCAGCCGGCGGAGACGAGACCCGTGGCGACGCCGATGGCGGCACAGATCAGCAGCACGCGGGTCGACAGCACACGGGTTCTCGGCACCAGGTCAGCTTACTGCCCGAAGGTCGCTGATCATCTGGCGATTCGGCCAATGGTGGCGAGCCCGTGCGGCCGTTAGGTTGATCGATTGTGTGGCGATGAAGCCTCACGACCCAACCAACGGAGCAGACAGATGAGTCTTTCCCCCTCCGGTTGACAGTCGGCGTCACCCTCGCCGCACTGCTCATCGGAACCCCGGCAACCGTAAGCTTTGCAGGCGTCGAGGGGGTGACAAATCCCGCGCCCGTCGAGGGGACGCCAGGGCACTACATCGTCGTCATGAAGGCAGATCCGCTCGCCACCTATGAGGGCGACACGCAGAATCTGCGGCGCACGAAGCCCGATCCGGGCCAGCCGCTCGACCCAGTCGTCGAGCAGCGCACCTTGGAGAACGAGGGAATCCTCGATCTCCTGGAGGGTGCGGCGGGTCGTTGCCATGCATCCAGAATGGAACAGATATTCGATAGACGCAAGCAAAAATAAGAAACTATCTCGTATTAATTACCCGGTAGCTCCGGCCAGCGGATCTTCGCGCCCTCGACGTCGTTGCGCTTCAGGTAGCGCGCGATGTACGGGCAGTACGGCACGATCGAGGCACCCGTTGCCGTGGCATCCGCCAGAGCCTGGCCGGCGAGAATCGGCGCCAGGCCTTTGCCCTGGAATGCCGGGTCGACCTCGGTGTGCGTGAACAGGATCTCTCCGTCGCGCTCCTTGTACTCGGCGAATCCGGCCAGGACGTCGCCGACGTGGATCTCGTAGCGCGACGTCTCGGCGTTGCGGGTGACAGTGGGCTCATCGGTCATGGCTGCTCCCTTGCTCTTATCCCCACCCTACGGCGACTCATGTCGGTGCGGGTCGTTACGCTGGGGGGATGCCGCAGATGACCCGTGACCCGTACGAGGATCTGCCGTGGGACGACACCCCGCCGCCCGAGGAGATGGACTGGGAGCCGCAGGGCTCTGATTACGAGCCGCCGCTCGACTGGGGGCCGGGTCCGTCGACGCCTGTCGAGGCGCCAGCATCCGCATCGCGTATGGCGACACCGTCGCGCTACGCGACTGCTCGCGAAGCGCTCCACACGGTTTTCGGATACGACGCGTTCCGCGGCGATCAGGAGGCGATCGTCGATCAGGTGATCGGCGGCGGGGATGCTGTCGTGCTGATGCCCACCGGCGGAGGAAAGAGCGTCACCTATCAGGTTCCCGCGCTCGTCCGCGAGGGGACCGGGCTCGTCATCAGCCCTCTCATCGCTCTCATGCATGACCAGGTCGATGCGCTGCGTGCCAACGGCGTGAACGCCGCGTATCTGAACTCGACGCAGGCTGCGTCAGAGCGCGCCGAGGTCGAGCGCGCGTACCTCGCCGGTGAGCTCGACCTCATCTATGTCGCACCAGAGCGGCTGTCGTCGCCGGCGACGACTCGACTGCTGCAGCGCGGCATCCTCAGCGTTATCGCGATCGATGAGGCGCACTGCGTATCGCAGTGGGGCCACGATTTCCGTCCCGACTACCTCGCCCTCGGAGATCTCGGCGAGCGGTTCCCCGGCGTGCCGCGCATGGCGCTCACCGCGACGGCGACGCGCGCCACGCACAAGGAGCTCACTGAGCGCCTGCAACTCGATCGAGCCCAGCATTTCGTCGCGAGCTTCGACCGACCCAACATCCAGTACCGGATCGTGCCGAAGGTCGACCCGCGCAAGCAGCTGGTCTCGTTCATCTCGACCCTTCGACAGGCTCAGGGATCGGATACCCCGCCGGCCGGCATCGTTTACGCTCTCAGCCGCAAGTCGGTCGAGCAGACGGCGACCTATCTCGCCGCCCAGGGGCTCGATGCCCTGCCGTACCACGCGGGTCTTCCCGCTGAGGTGCGAGCGGCGAACCAGTCCCGGTTCCTGCGCGAAGACGGCGTCGTCATGGTCGCGACCATCGCGTTCGGCATGGGCATCGACAAGCCCGATGTCCGCTTCGTCGCGCATATCGATCTGCCGAAGTCGGTCGAGGGGTACTACCAGGAGACGGGTCGCGCCGGCCGTGACGGCGAGCCGGCGGTGGCGTGGATGGCGTACGGGCTCGGCGACGTCGTGCAGCAGCGACGCATGATCGACCAGAGCCCCGGCGATCGCACGTTCAAGATGCGGCTCGGACAGCACCTCGATGCCATGCTCGGGCTGTGCGAGACGGTCGAGTGCCGCCGGCAGAACCTGCTGAACTACTTCGGTCAGGCATCCGACCCGTGCGGCAACTGCGACACCTGCCTGGAGAAGCCCGAGACCTTCGACGGGCTCGTGCCCGCGCAGAAGCTGCTGTCGACGATCGTGCGGCTGAAGCGGGAGCGCAACCAGGCGTTCGGCGCCGGGCACCTCATCGACATCCTCCGCGGTTCCTCGAACGATCGCATCCGTCAGCAGAAGCACGATGGTCTCGCAACGTACGGGATCGGGGCCGACCTCTCCGATCAGGACTGGCGCAGCGTCGTGCGGCAGCTGCTCGCCCGCGGTGTCCTCGTCGCACAGGGCGACTACGGAACCCTTGCGCCCGGCGACGCTGCGGCCGGCGTGCTCAAGGGCGAGACTCCCGTGCCCCTCCGCAAAGACACGATGGGGCGGGTCAGCGCGAGTCGCGCACGCAAGACGTCGGCCGCATCGGATGCTGTCGCCGAGGGCGACCGCTCGCTCTTCGAAGCCCTGCGGGTCTGGCGTGCTGAGACCGCGAAAGAGATCGGAAAGCCCGCGTACATCGTGTTCGGCGATGCGACCCTGCGTGCGCTCGCCGAGGTGCGTCCGGCATCCGTGGGTGATCTGGACGGCATCACCGGCATCGGCGAGAAGAAGCGCGAGGCGTATGGGGATGCTGTGATCGCGGTGGTCGCCGCGAACTGAGTGGTCGCCGCGAACTGAGTGGTCGC